>JAEUHK010000101.1 GCA_016795465.1 Verrucomicrobiaceae bacterium
CTTCACCTGGCTGTGCGGTGACCACATCAACGAGCAGCATATTCACAACATCGACGTCGCCAACTGGATCATCGGTGGCCATCCGGAGACCGCCGCCGGCATGGGCGGCCGTCAGCAGCGCGTGGACAAGAAGTGGGGCCAGATTTACGACCACCACTACGTCGAGTTCACCTATGCCAACGGCGTGCGCGTCAACAGCCAGTGCCGTCACCAGAGCAACACCAAGCCGGACGTGCGTGAGGAATTCACCGGCACCAAGGGCAAGGTGTACCTCGACAACAGCGGCAAGTGCTACGCCGTCGATCACAAGGGCAACACCATCTGGAAGTATCGCCCCGCCCGCGGCGGCGACGAAGGCGGCAAGAAGGGCAAAAAAGGCGGCTCCGGCGGCGATCCGAATCCGTATCAGGTCGAGCACGACACGCTGCAGGATGCCATCATCAACAACAAGCCGCTCAACAACGCCTACTACGGCGCAGAGAGCACCATGACCGCCATCATGGGCCGCATGGCCACCTACTCCGGCAAGGAGATCAAGTGGGATGAGGCGCTCAACTCCAAGGTGCAGCACATGCCCGCCATCGTCACGCCCGAGACGGAAGCTCCCGTCAAACCGGACGCCAACGGCTGGTATCCCATCGCCATCCCCGGCTACAAGCCCGAGGACTACGCCAAAGACGGCCGCCAGGCCGTCGAGATCATCTGATCCGATCTCTCGAATCCATCAGCCGCGACCCGCGAAAGCGCGTCGCGGCTTTTTTGTGGCTGCGTTGGAGTGATGGAGAGCTGGAGTCTTGTTTTCCGTCCTCCAACACGCCACAATCCAATCCTCCATCGGCTTCAGATCAGGCCCAAAGCCTCATCCACGCCCGCGCCATCGTGTACCATCGCCATCAGCGCCCGCGTGATGCCCTTCGGATTCGGATGCTGGATGACGTTGCGGCCATACACAATGCCCGCCGCGCCTTGCTGAAGCAGGCCCTGCGTGCGTTCGAGGATCTCGCGATCACTCACACGACCTCCGCCGCGCACGAGAACGGGAATGCCGGAGGCTGCTTCGATGATCTTGTGGTAGCGGCTCACATCGTCCGTGGGGTCCGCCTTGATAATGTCCGCACCCAACTCCACCGCCTGACGCACGAGGTAGGTGATGGCGGTCTCATCGCCATTCACCATGTAGCCGCCGGCTTTTTCATTCGGCTGGAACACCAGCGGCTCCACCATCATCGGCATGCCGTAGTAATCGGCCTGCGGCTTGAGCTTGAGGATGTTCTCCACGCACTCCGCATGCACTTCCGGAGCACCGGGAATTTGGAAAAGATTCACGCACACGCAGGATGCGTCATAGCGCACCGCCTGCAGCATGCAGTCCTCAATCATGAGGCTGAAGCGGCGGTTCTCCGGCAAGGTCTTCCCATAGATGTTCGCCACGTCCGTGCGCAGCACGAGGCTCGGTTTGTGACGGCCAGGGATCTCCTGAAGATGCCGCGCCATGCCCAGCGTGAGCTGGATGGCATCCGGCGCCGCCTCGACGAGCGTCTGCACCACCGTCCGCATGTCCTCGATGCCCTGCAAGAAGCCCGGCTGGTTGAAGAACCCATGATCCACGGCCACATCGAAGCAGCGATTGGACTTGGCGTTGAAGAGGCGTTTGAGGCGGAAAGATTTCATGGTCGAGAAAGGGCCACTACAAGCGGCCCGAACGCCTCGCAACTTTCACCGTTCACGCTCTCCGCGGATCAAATCCACGTTCCATCAGGAATCACGGCATCTTTCGGCACGCAGACGATGCCATCGCGGATGTACCAGTTCGGGCCGTCGAAGTGGTCGGGCTTGCCTTCGGGAGTGATGACCACGTTGTCGCCGATGTGGACGTTCTTGTCGATGATCGCCCGCTCGATGCGGCAATTGCGGCCGATGCCGGGAGGCGGACGGTCTGGATCGGTGCCGCGGGCGCCGGCATAGAAATCGGCTCCCATGACGATGCACTTCCGAATGGTGGTGCCGGTCTCGATGCGGGAGCGGACACCGATGACGGCGTTTTCGAGATGCGCATCGGTGATGATGCAGCCATCGGCAATGAGCGCCTGGCGGACGGTGGCACCGTTCAGCTTGCTGGCGGGCAGGGCACGGCTGTGGGTGAAGATGGGCGCGACGCTGTCGAAGAAATCAAACGGCGGCACGGTCTGGCAGAGGTCCAGATTCGCCTGGAAGAAGCTGCGGATGGTCCCGATGTCCTCCCAGTAGCCGTGGAAGTTGTAGGCGTGCACGCGGCGCTCGCTGATGGCGGCGGGAATGATGTTCTTGCCGAAGTCGTTGTGCTTGTTGTCGAGGCACTCTTCGAGGACTTTGCGATTGAAGAGGTAGATGCCCATGCTGGCTTGGTAACGCGGCTCGTCACCGTCGATGCCGAGCGACTTCACGATGTCGCCAGACATGCGCAGTTTGGCCAGCACCTCGGGGTCCTTCGGCTTCTCGACGAACTCGGTGATGCGGCCGGTCTCGTCGCTGTGCATGATGCCGAAGCCGGTGGCGTCACGCTCGTTCACCGGCAGCGTGGCGATGGTGATGTCCGCGTCATTGGCGACATGTTGTCGCATCAGTTTGCGGAAGTCCATGCGGTAGAGCTGGTCGCCGCTGAGGATGAGGAAGTGCTCGTGATCGCCTTCGAGGAAGTAGCGCATGTTTTGCCGCACGGCGTCGGCGGTGCCCTGATACCAGCGCTCGCCATCGGGCGTCTGCTGCGCGGCGAGGACCTCGACAAAACCACGCGTGAACTGGTCGAAGCGGTAGGTGCGGTTGAGGTGGCGGTTCAGCGAGGCGCTGTTGAACTGCGTGAGCACATACACCTGGCGCAGGCCGGAGTTGATGCAGTTGCTGATGGGCAGATCGACGATGCGGTACTTGCCCGCGAGAGGCACGGCCGGCTTGGCGCGGTCCTTGGTCAAAGGAAAGAGTCGTGTTCCAGCGCCACCGCCCATGACGATGGCCAGCGTGCTGCGGCGGAGGAGGGTGTCGGCTTCGATGTCGGCGGCGCGTTTCGTGCTCATGGCTGTGCGGGGGTTGGCCCGCTCCTATTTCCCTGAAACAAGGCAGGCAGGCAAGCGTTTCCCTCGGCCCCTAACCAATCTTCCCGCCGTGACACGCCCTGCCTTGCTCCCTCTTGCCTCCCTCTTGCTCGCAGCCCCTGCTTTTGGAGCGGTGAGCTTCGAAAAGGAGATCCTTCCCTTCCTGACCAAGAAGTGCGTCGATTGCCATCGCGCTCCGTATGAGGAGAACGGCAAGAAGAAAGAGCCGAAGGCCGGTCTGCGCCTCGACGCCGCCTGGGCCATCGTGAAGGGCAGCGAAAACGGCCCGGTGCTCACCGCCGGAGCGCCGGACAAGAGCGGCATCTACGAGTCCGTCATGCTGCCAAAGGATGACGACGCCCACATGCCGCCGAAGGGCGATGACCTCACGAAAGAGGAGATCGCCCTGCTGAAGAAGTGGATCGAGGAAGGCGCGGATTTTGGCGGCTGGGTGGGAAACACCGAGGGCATGCCCGCCGGTGCCGCCACGCAGGCGCAGCGCGAGTTCAAGCCTCGCGAGCACGATGTGTTCTTCGCCAAGCTTGAAAAAGAAGTGAAGCCGCTCGCGGATGCCGTGCTCGAAGCCGCCAAAAAAGCCGGGGCGCAGGTCGCTCCCGTGAAAGTCGAGAGCCCGCTCGTGCGCGTCGATTTCCTCACCGGGGTCTCGAAGTGCGATGATGCCAAGATCGAGAGCATCCTGCCGCTGAAGGAGAACGTCGTGGCCCTCGATCTCGGCCGCACGGTCATCACCGATGCCGCTTTGAAGACCATCGGCCAGCTCCCGCGCCTCGTGACGCTCGATCTGCGCCAAACGAAGATCGGCGATGCCGGGCTCGAATCGCTCAGCGGCCTCAAAAACCTCCACACGCTCAATTTGTATGGCACGCAGGTCACCGATGAAGGCCTGAAGCACCTCGCCAAGATCAAGAGCCTCAAAAACATCTACCTCTGGCAATCCAAGGCCACGAAGGCCGGCGTAAAACAACTCGCCGCTGCCCTTCCTGGCGTGAAAGTCAGCATTGAATAGTCTCCTCCCATCCAACGCCAGCAACCCCATGAAAACGCGCCTCCTCATGCTCACCGCCATCCTCAGCACCTTCCTCGGCACCGCGAAAGCGGGAGAAGGTGAAAAGGTCAGTTACGACGCCCCCGCCGTGTCCGGCGTCAATCAAGACGGAGCCACCGTCAACTTCGCCGATGTTTACAAGAAGGGCCCCACGGTCGTCTTCTTCTACCCGAAGGCCGACACGCCGGGCTGCACCAAGCAGGCCTGCTCCCTCCGCGATGCCTTTGCCGATCTCACCAAGGACGGCGTTCAGGTCCTCGGCGTGAGCTTTGACAAGCCCGACGCCCAAAAAGCCTTCAAAGACAAGTTCACCCTGCCCTACGACCTCATCGCCGATCCCGAAGGCAAGATCGTCGCCGCCTTCAAAGTCGAAAAAATCGCCAAAGGCCTCTTCAATCTCGCCAAGCGCAGCTGCTTCCTTGTTAAGGATGGCAAAGTCGTCTGGCAGGACTACGCCGCCAGCACCGACAAGCAGGCTGAGGACATCAAACGCGTCCTCGCGAGCTCCAAGTAATCGATTCACGAAAACGATCACGAAAGCCGGGGACGAAGATTCCCGGCTTTTTTGTGCCCGCTTGCCAGATGAAGCCTCTTTTGCCTACAATCAGGCATGAGCGTTCAATTGCATCCGATTCACTGGCTGGCCCTGTTTGGGCTCGTCATCGCACTCGTGATGCTCGCCGGAGCCTTTCGATGCCGCGGCGTGGCGCTGAAGATCCTTCTGATCATGCTTGGCATCGCCTCGGCCGCACCAGCAGGCCTCGTGGTGATGGTCAGCTACCCGGAGTGGGTCGATCCGCGGTTCCGCGTATATAAAGACTTCTTCGCCGCCATCCAGCCCGGCATGTCTCGCGACGATGTGAAGACTCTTTTGGAGAAGCACTATCCCGAAAGCGGACCCCGCTCGCGCCCCATCCTCTTCCTCGAAGATGAGAGCAGCCTGAACTTCTTCATGCACCCGGAGCCCGGCCACACCGAGCCCAACTGCGAAGGCATCCTCTTGAAGATTGAGAACGATCGCGTCACCACCAAAACCTACTCGCCGGACTGATGCACCCGATTTGGAAACGCCTTCTGCGCCTCGCGCTCATCGCCATGCTCACACCAGTCGCCTTTCTGCTGAGCTGCCAATCGTCTCTCATCTACCATCCGCGGCCCAACGAGCCCGGCATGACCGAGCATCTCGAAAACAACCGCGGCGAGCGCCTCACCTACCGCACCTCGCAGGGCAGGCAGACCGCCTGGTATCGACCGCCCTATCGCGGCCCCGAAAATGGTGCGCCGCTTTGGATCGCCTTCTCCGGCAATGGCTCGCTCGCCCTCGACTGGATGCATTTCGCCGGCATCGCCGATGGACGCTTCGCCTGGCTCATGATCGACTACCCCGGCTACGGCGAATGCGAGGGCAGGCCCACGCCAAAAGCCATCCGCGAGAGCAGCGTGGCCGCGCTGAATCAGCTCGCCGTGCGATTGAAGCTGCCACGCGAGGTTTTGATCTCACGCAGCCAGGTCATCGGCCATTCGCTCGGTGCCGCGGCAGCCCTCATGACCGCGGAGGACCTCGGCATTCATCGCGGCATCCTCATCTCACCCTTCACCAGCATGACCGACATGGGTCGCCAGGTGATCGGCTGGCCGCTTTGCTACCTCAACCTTCATCGCTTCGACAACCGCAAGACCCTCGCCGCGGTCTGCCAGCATCCCGAGGCCCGCTTCACCATCTTCCACGGCATCAACGACAACCTCATCCCCATCCGCATGAGCACCGAGCTGGCCGCCGCGCATCCGGGCAAGGTCACCCTTCATCCCTCTCCCGGCGGTCACAACGATGTGCTGCAGTTCATTCAAACCCAGCTCACTGCCGAGACACTGAAGCTCAGCGGACTATGATCCCGCCATCAGCCCATGCCGCCTCGCCTTCCAATAGGCGGCGAGATGGTAAACAAGCCCGCAGCTCGCATTGTGAGTGTAATCAAAGCGTTCGAGTAGCTTTTTCAGCGCGGCTTGCTGCTCGTTCGTCAGCGTCGGTGAATCGATCATCATCAGAATCAACGCGGATTCACCGGCTTCACGAGTGAGATGCCAGATTTCGCGAAACGGCCCCCACTGAGGGTTCGGATAGCCTTTTTGGTTCTTCCACTCGGGAACCTTGCGCCAGTCAGGACCGAGCATGCGCATCTCCTCAGAGCTCTTTTTGGCAATTTGGGCCAAAACACTCGTGAAGCGCTTCGCGGCGAGATCGCGAACGTGAAGCATGCGCGTGTGGATTTGCGCTTTGAGTGCCGAATCAGGCTCCAGAGCATGCAGAAGCTCCAGCGAGCATTGCATCTGCAGCAGCGCATAGGCTGGTTTGTTCTCACCGGGGTTCGCCGACTGCTCGATCGCCTCTGCAGCGTATTTGCGCCACTCCACGCGATAGCGTTCATCCTTCGTTACATCCCATGCCGCCGCGTAAATCATTGGCAGCCGCGCCGCCTCATGCGCCTGCACCTTCCACATGCGGCAGATGCCAAGCGGGCAACGCGTGCCATCCGCACGGCAGAAGTCGAAGTCGTTCTCCGGCGTCACAAAGGCGATCATCCGCTCCGCCACATCGGCTAGGATCACGCCGATTTGCTGCTTCGTCGCCTCATCCGGCAGCGGGCTGTGAAAATACTGCCACAGACCATGAACAAAGTGCGTCACCTGATCGCGCGATGAGTTGATGTAAGTGCTCGTGGCATCCTCCGGGCACACATTCCGCGCCACAAAGCCCTTCACGCCATGCGCCGTGACGCAACGATGCAAACCCGCGAAGACGTTCGCGGCCTTCGCGCGCAGCGATTCGTCCTTCGTGACCGCAAAGCGATCGCACAGCACGCTCAGCATCGCGCCGCCAAGGATCGCGCCGTCTTCCATGCCCGTGCTGTAGCCGCAGGGATTCGGATATTGCCGCTTCACCTCCTCCGCCGTCGGCAAATGCGCCTGCTCCTTGCCCTTCTCGTAGCTGCTGAGGTAATCGCCAAAGGTCTGCACCTTTGGCAGATAGAAGCGGGTCCAGACAATGTCCCAGGCTTGTTCGATGTTCTGGGCAAAAACGTCCGACACTGAGAACAGGAGTAGAAAGACCATGACGAATTTCATTCGAGGCAAAGACGGGTGAAGAGCGCGCACCATAGCCACGATGCAACTGCGCACACTTCGAAACACTTCCAGATGCCTTACTTGACGAGCGGCTTCTCCAGCATCTTCACCGCATCCAAGTCGGCGATCTTCACCTTCAGCACCTCGACGCTTTGCTTGCTGCCGGCGAAGGCGATGAACAGGCTGTCGCCGTGCTCAATGACGTGCGGGTAGTCGATGTGACGGCCGCCGACGAGGTAGAGCATCTTGGTGAAGACGAGACCATCCTCGCTGATGGAGAGCGTGAGCGGATCGCGCTTCTTGGGGTTCGGATTGGAGATGAGCACATAGCGGCCGTCACGGAGTCGGTGGCCGCTGATTTTCGAGGTGGCGTCGGGGAAGTTGGTCTTCACCGGCGTGCTCCAGGTGCGACCATCGTCTTTGGAGAAGGCGCGGTAAAGGAAGCCGCTGCGGCGGTTGTCGCGGAAGACGGCGGCGAGCGTCTGATCCGGCAAAATCCACCAATCGGGCTCTTCCGCTTTCAACTCGGCGGCGCTGCCGAGTACAGGGAAGGATTGCCAGTCGCTCAGTGACTTCACGCCGCCGACGAGGAAGTGAACGCCGCTCTTTTTGTAGTCATGCATGCGTCGCGACATCATCCAGTCGCCCGTGCGGAGCTTCAACGGCGGGAAGTTGTTGATCGTGTCGTCGAAGACAACGCCCGCATCTTGCCAGGTGCCATCGCTTTGAAGGCGAAAAGCATGCAGTTCGAGGCTTTTGCCGAAAAAGCCCGCCGCCTCATCGAGCGAGGCCAGCGCGAGCAATTCGCCCTCGCGCTTCCAAAAGCCGCGTGAGATCCAGCGCATGCCTTTGTCCGTGCGCATGCCGTAATGGGGTGAATCAGGCCCCGAATTCGGCGGAATCGGCGTCAGGAACTTCGGGGTGCTCCATTTCAAGCCATCGGCACTCGTGGCGAACTTCACCCGCTGCCCGACACGATCCTCAATGCCTGGCCCATCGCTCCACATGGCCCAAAACTGGCCGTCATGATGTGCGAGGTAGTTGTGCTGGTTCACACCGCCCGCTTTTTTGTCGAGCTTGGCCGGATCAGCGCCTTTAGCCCTCACGTCACTGATCACGACATGCTCAATCGGCACACGCGGAAGCGCGGCGAAGTCGATCTCGTGCGTGTTTTCCGGCACCCACGGGCCTGCAAGCATGATGGATGGCTCGGCGGCGAGGATCGGGCCGCCAAGGATGGCACACAGCAGGAAAAGGAATTTCATGGCAAAGCATCCAACCATATCAGGAACTTGTCCTTCCACCTCGCGGATTCTTCATCGCGGCCCAAGGCGAAGCCGTGGCCGCCGGAGTTCACGATCAGAAGCTCCACCGGGACATTCACTTTACGCAATGCTTCAGCGAGGAGTTCGGCATTCGGCAGCGGGACGACTTTGTCGTTGGTGGCGTGGCAGAGGAAGAAGGACGGGAGACCGGGGCGGGCCCGCTTTTCGAGGGACAACTCGGCGATGCGGGCTTCGCTCGGTGCGGGGCCGAGGAGGCGCTCGCGGGAGCCGGCGTGCATGGACTCGCCGTGCATGAGGGTGACGGCATACATGAGCACGGCGAAGTCGGGGCGAGAGCCGTCGGCGGCCTCGCCGAGCATCGCGGTGCTGCCGGCGAGATGGCCGCCCGCGGAGAAACCGATGATGCCGATGCGCTGCGGATCGATCTGCCAGTCGCTCGCGTGGCGACGGAGCACGCGGATGGCTTCAAGTGCGTCTTGCTGGCTGTCGGGCAGGCCTTTTTCAAAGGTGTCCGCTTTGGGCAGTCGATACTTCAAGACAGCCATCGTGAGGCCTTTTGCGGCAAAATAGCGAGCGATGGCATGTCCCTCGCGGTCGATGACCTCCATCGCATAACCACCGCCGGGGCAGACGACCATCGCGGCGTTGCGATGCGCGGCTTTCTCGGGTCGATAGACGGTGAGCGTGGGCGTTTGGATGTTTTCGATGGTTCGGTTGAGGCCGAGGTCGTCGTAGTTGCCGATGCGGAAGGTGACTTTTTCAGCTTCGGGTGCCGGTGCGCCTTTCACGGCCTTTGCCTGCAGCGGACGCAGTGGAAACTCGGCATGATCTCCCGGCGCGATGGTTTGAGCGCGCAGCATGCTCGCAGTGGAGATGAGGAGGACGAGCGTGAGTTTCATTTCGCGGGCGAACTGCGTGTCGGTTTGAAGGTATCTGGCGGCGCGACGCAGAGCTGCACGATGGCCTCGCGCACGCGGGCGGTCTGCTCGGGTGTCATAGTGAGGAAACGGTGCAGACCTTTGTCATTCTTGCCTTTGCGGAAGGTGGTCGCGCCATTTGGTTCGACGGTCACGGTGCCCGGCGGCGAGAGATCGAAGTAGCCACGATCCGGCAGCACGGCATACAGAACGGACGTTGGGTCCCAGGTAGGCCGGTCGTGCGGCATCGGCAGGTAGCGAATGTAGGCCTCCTTCAGCGGATGATGCGGCAGGTAGTCGAGGTCGCGCTCGATGACCTCGTGCGGAAACGGGGCTGCGCGGCCTATCTCAACGCCGCTCCACACGATGGGCGTGGGCCATTTCTTCGCCACCTTCTCCGCGGTGGGCACGTCGATGCGCACGTTGTATTCGAGATACCGCGTCTCGAAGTTCACCGTCTGGAAAGCCCCCGCCATCACGCTGAGCAGTTTCACCTTTTTCGCCACGAGTTCGCGTCCGCCGGGCGCATCGAGCAGGCGGCCGAGATTCGTGAAAAAGCCGACCTGAGCGATGACGACGCTGTGGTCCGGTTGCGCGGCGAGGGTCTTCATCAGCAACTCCACCGCCTCCGGTGCCTCGGTGCCGCTCGTGAGGTCATGCGGGTAACGCGGCGTGCCATCGGCGTTCTTTTCGTCGGCCAGCAAGTTGAAGCGCCCCGGCTCCTTCGCGCCGCCATCCCGCACGACTCCGATGGGGATGTCCGGTCGGCCATAAAACGTGTTCACCGCATCCGTGAACGCCGCCGCCTGCGGATGATCCTTCGTCAGCGTGACCGCCAGCAACTCGCATGCGCCCCGCGATTGCAAGGTGTGAATCGCGATGAGCGCCATGACATCATCGACATCGTTCCCCATGTCCGTGTCAAAGATGAGCCGCACCGGCTCGGCGTGTGTTAGAACGAGCGAGCCATGGAGCAGCGCGAGGATGGCGAGGAGGTGTTTCATGAGTTGAGCATTGTGTTTGGGATTCAGGCGTGGCGACGCAGCAACGCCACGATCTCGCGGCGTTTCGGGGCGGAGGGTTGGGCGCCGAGGCGGGTGATGCTGAGGGCGGCGGCGGCGTTGGCGAATCGGATGGCTTCGGGCAGCGGGTGGTTTTCGCCGAGGGCGACGGCGAGGGCGCCGTTGAAGGTGTCGCCGGCGGCGGTGGTATCGACGGGCTGGACGGGGAAGGACGGAATGAGGAGTCGCGTGCCGTCGTCCATGGCGAGGAAGGCACCGCGGGCTCCGAGCGTGATGATGACATGGCGCACGCCGGCTTTTTGAAGGGCGTTCGCGGCGCGGTGGCAGTCTTTTTCACTGCGAACGCGGATGCCGGTGAGGGTTTCGGCCTCGGTTTCGTTCGGCGTGATGATGGTGAGCTGGCGGAGCAACTCCGCTGGCAGTGTTTGAGCCGGTGCAGGATTCAAAATGACGCGCACACCGGCTTTTGCGGCGATCTCGGCGGCGGCCTGGATGGTGGGCAGCGGGGTTTCGAGCTGCATGAGCAGCGTGTGGGCATGGCGAATGGTTTTCGCGGCCTTTCTCACATGCGCGGGCGTGAGGCGTTGATTCGCGCCACCGGCCACGGCGATGCTGTTTTCGCCTTTTTCATCAACGAGGATGAGGGCGACGCCGGATGCGGCTTTGGCATCGCGGCTGACGTGTGTCACGTCGATGCCTTCGCCGCGCCAGCTCGCGAGGGAGGCATCGCCGAGCGCATCGCTGCCGATGCGGGCGATGAAGCTCACGCTGCCACCCGCGCGTCTCGCGGCCACGGCCTGATTCGCGCCTTTGCCGCCCGCAGCGGTGATGAACTCGCCGCCGAGCACGGTTTCACCGGGACGCGGCAGCGTGCGGGTGCGCACGATCATGTCGGTATTCGAGCTGCCGAGGACGACGAGAGGTGAGGCGGGCATGAGACGAGGCGGGGTTTAGTTTTTCGATGCGATGAGGATGGCGAGGCCGAAGAGGTAGAAGACGATCATCGCGCCGAGCAGTCTGCTGGTGCCGGACGGCGCGGCTTTGAACTCCTTCCACACAAACACGCCCCACAGCGCCCCGACCATCGTCGCGCCTTGGCCGAGTCCATACGAGAGCGCGGCACCGGCCTTTGTGCTGGCGATGATGCTGAAGGCCATGCCGAGATTCCAGATCATGCCGCCGAGCACGCCGATGAGATGAAGGCGCGGCGTGCCCTTGGTAAAATAGTCGGGAAAGCTCACGCGGGCTCCGGTGAAGGGCCGCCACATCGCGAAGGTATTCCACACGAAGCTGGAGAGCAGCACGCCGCTGCTGAAGAGCACGATGGCGGTGTAAGGGCTGAGTTTGCCGGGCTCCAGCGCCCGCGTGGCCGCATCAATGCCGCTCATGGCCTGCGCGACGTATTTGTAAAAGAAGCCCATGAGCAATCCGGCGACGATGGCGAGCACGATGCCTTTCATCGGCGCGGTGCCGTTGTGCGAGAGGCGTTTGTAAGCGAGCGCATCGAGCACGATGGCGATCGCGATGGCCGCGACGCCCGCGCCGAGCATGAGCGGGTTGCCTTCGCCCGTGCTGAGGTAGGTGGTGACCACGCCGAGCACGAGCGCGAGTCCTACGCCGACCGGAAACGCGACCGCCATGCCCGCGATGTCGATGGCGGCGACGAGGAGGATGTTGGAGAGATTGAAAATCACACCGCCGAGGAAGGCGGAGCCGATATGCCGTGTCTCCGCCTGCGTGAGATCCGGCAGGAAGCCGCGTCCGCCCTCGCCATGACTGCCGAGCGTGAAGGCGAGCACCAACGATAGCAGCAGCACGCCGATACAATAGTCCCAGTAGAAGAGCTGAAAGGGCCACTGCTCGCCCGTGAGCTTTTGCGTATTCGCCCACGAGCCCCAGCAGATCATCGTGATGACGCAGAGGGCGATGGCGAGAGGATAGGATTCGACGATGAACATGGCGGTGCGTGTGTTTTGCGATCAGGGCTTCAGCAGCTCGGCGAGGTCGTAGCTGGAGATTTCGATGTCTTCCTTGTTCACCGCGTAGATGACGTGCAGGCGACCACCGCGCTCCATGGCGTCGGCGTATTGGAAGCTGTGATCCACTTTCGCCTTGCCGGGATAGCGACGCGCGGGCGAGTCGCGGCGGAGGATTTTGGGATTCGAGAAGGTCCATCCATCGCGGCTGAAGCTGATGGTGAGCGGGTCGCGCAGGCCGCTGGTCTTCGGGTTGTTGATGAGGAAGAAGGCACCGTCCTTCAATCGGCCCGCGAAGTTCTTGCTGACGGCATCGGGGTAGTTTGTCTTCACCGGCAGCGTCCAGGTGTCACCGTGATCAAAGCTGAGCGAGTGGTAGAGGCGCTTCGTCTTGCCCTGGTCGCGAATGATGAGGTGCAGCATGCCTTCGGCATCCGCAAAGGCGGCCGTTTCGCTGAGGCGATAGTCGGGCGGGAAGTTCGGATGCTTCTTCACCTCCCACTGGCCCTTTTGCGGCAAGGAACGAGCCGTGAAGAAGTGCGCGGCATCATCGCGCCACACGAAGAAGTCGCGGCCCTGCACTTTGAGCGGCGGGTAATAGACCATGCAGTTGTCGGCGAAGATGGATTCGTCCTTCCAGCCCTCCGCGGTCCATTTCAGACGCACAAGTTTCGCGTTCGCCCAGATCTTGCCATCGCGGTCGCCTTCATTCAGGCAGCCGAGCGCGTAGAGCGTGCCGTTATCCACATACAAACCGGACGCGAGCCAGCGCTGCGGTCCGTTTTCGCCATCGGGATCGCCCGCGACGACGCCACTGTCGCTCCAGTGCTGACCATCCGTGCTGGTGGCAAAGCGGATGAACTGGCTGCTGCTGTCCTCATCCACGCGACCCGAGGACCAGATGGCCCAGAACTTCCCCGCATGATGCGCGATGAACGAATGCAGATTGAACTGCCACTGCCCTTCTTCCGCACGAAACACCGTCGCCGTGCGTGCTGGCACGACGGGCAACGCATCGGGATTCGCGAGCAGTGCCTCATCGACGAGCAATCTCGCCGGATCACGCTTTTCGCCTTTCGGCAGCTCCACCCAAGGCGTGGAGCCTTTCAGCAACTCAACGCGGATTTTGGCCGCGAGTGCCTTGGCATCGTCTTGAGCCCCAGAAACGACGAAATCGCTCTTCGGAGCCAGTTTGGCCTTCAGCGCCGTTTTCAGCTCCACAATCCCATCGCCACCCGAAAGCCAAATCGCATGCCAATCACGCTTTGGCAGCGTTTCGAAGTCCCCAGCGGTGATTTCGCTACTCGATTGGACCTGATGAATCGTCGCGATGTCTCGCAATTCGTCCTGCACGGCCTTCGCGTGATCATTTTCGCCAAGGAGAAGCACCGCCGCGCGATTCGGCCGCGATCTGTCATCAGGCAGCAAAGCCTTGAGCGAAACCTCCGCGTGTGCGGTCGTCAGCGTGAGCAGGAAGATAGCGAGAAGGCAAAGGCGTTTCATACAACAAGCAAGTCCCGCGCATCCCACGCGGCCTCACCATCATGCGAGCTGCCGACGCGGCTGACGACCGGGTTGCTGTTGTTCCTGTAAAGTCGTTCAGGGAAGATGAAACGCTGCTTGGCAAAGTGACTGCACGCGTCAAAGTCGGCGTCGTGCATCACTTCGATTACCAGCGCACCATCATCGCCTACCACGGCTGCGACGAGTCCGTGGTGAAGCGAGTGCTGGCGACCGGCGAGCCTTTGTCTGCCAGCGAGAATGACTACGACTGGCTGGGCTA
Source organism: Verrucomicrobiaceae bacterium (assembly GCA_016795465.1). Classification (GTDB taxonomy): domain Bacteria; phylum Verrucomicrobiota; class Verrucomicrobiia; order Verrucomicrobiales; family Verrucomicrobiaceae; genus Prosthecobacter. The sequence goes on from JAEUHK010000101.1 coordinate 14,242, forward strand.
CGGGATCTATTTCTGGGAGTTCGGACCGGAGCGTGCGCTGGAGTGGGCAGTCGAGCAGAAGAAGCGGAATCCAACGCGGATCAGAAAACCAGCGGTGATCGGTGCGGTGATTCATCTCGGCAATTGCTTCGACCTGCTCGATACCAGAAACACCGACAAGCTGGAGGCTGCTTTCCAAGGTTATGCGAGCCTGGCTCCTGAGCCTCTGCCCATCAACAAGGGCCCACTGCACTTCCTCGACTGCGCTGTGATCAATTACGGAATCCCCAAGCTCGAGGAAGCCTTCGATGTGAAGTTTCAAAGTGTCAGGGGTGTCTTTCAAGAGGGCACACCGGCGTTTGCCGGGTCTGACATTCGCAGAAAATCCCACATCCAGATTGCCGTCCGCGATCCCGGTTGCATCTTGGGCTACTTCAAACCGCAAATCCGTCTCTAGCGATGCCAAACCTCCAAAGCAGAAGCACTCTCAGGAAGCCAGCCAACGGCGCGGCACGGGTCCGTGCAAATGGCGGCAGGAAGCCAGCAAAGCCATCCACGCCTTATCCCGGTTACATGACGGACGAGTGGCATGAATACGGCATGGCCGTGCTGCGGAGCCAGACAAAGGCTCAGTTCCGCGCGGACCTCGTCCGCTACGGCATTACCGACAAGCAGGGCAAATACACCGCGCCTTACCGAAACGCGTAAGCCTTCGTCGAGCGTCTTCACGGCCTCCAGATCGTCGCTTCGATGTGCTGCTGCGGGATCTTATTGGTGCTGAAGTAGTAGAGGATGACGAGGCGGCCATCGGGGCGGAGGGCGGCGCGGGTGTAGCCGAGGTCCCATTTGCGGCCGTCGGCGCGGAGGGTGATTTCGTTGCTCCAGGTGCGCCCGCCGTCGTCGCTGAGCTTGGCGCTGAGCTGGCAAGGCACGCTGCGACGATTCCCATAGACGGCGGCGAGACGATCACCGCCGAGGCGGAGGAGCGTGATAGGATTGGTGCTCCCTTTTTCGAGCGTGGTGACGCTCTTCCAGGTGTGGCCGCCATCGGTGGATTCCTCGATGCGGGTCCACTTGCCGCGGTCGATGCGATTGCGCAGAGCACAGACGAGTCGGCCATCATCCAGGCGCACGACGGAAGGCATTGTGGAGGAGAGGTAGGGCTCTTGGGTGCGGCTCTTCTTTGGCAAGGAATCGATCAGGTCGGGGCCGATCCACGAGAGGAAGTGGAAGCTCTTGCCGCCATCGGTGGTCTCGACCGCGCAGGAGCGGATGCGTGTGCCGCGACCGTCATTCACGGTGCAGGGGATGAAAAAGAGGCACGCTGACTTGCCGGTGACGACGTAGCTGGTGCGTGCGTCCATGTCCTGGCCGAAGTCGGGCACGCGATACGCGCCCTGCCAACTGCGACCACGGTCGGTGGAGGTGAAAAAGAAGCATCCGCGCAGTTTCATCGCGAAATCGGGATGCGTGAAGTCGATGCCGCCGGACAAGGCCTGATGTCGCGAGGGACTGGCGAACTTCGCGGGCGGTTGGACGTTCGCGTGACGCTCCACCGTCCACGTTTGGCCACCATCGAGGCTGCGGGCAAAGGCGACGCCCATCTCGCCGACGAGGCTGTGTTTGTCGCCGCGTTCCTCGAACTTCGCGACGTTGAACCCGACGAGGATTTCATCGCCCCAGCTCCACAGACCTTCATTCGCGGGCCAAGCGGCGAACTCGTCTTCGCGATGATAAACGACTCGATGCGCCACATCGGGCGTTTGCGCCTGCGCGAGGCCGATGAAGGCAAAAAGCAGTGTGAGGATCGTTTTCATGGAGTGTCGTGGTTGGGCGACTCTTCGCGATCCCACAGCGTGAGCCGCGAGAGGTCGCGAGGCGGCGCGGGCAGGCACTTCGAGGCGAAGAAGCACACGGCGAACATGACGACGTTCGCGAGGATGGCCGTGTAGTAGGGATCGAAGGTGCGAGGCAGCACTTTGAACTGCATCAGCGCCGCATACGCGGTGAAGGCGAGCGTGGCGGCCATGCCCGCGAGCACCGCACGGTGGTCGCCGAGACGCGTGAGGATGCCGAAAAGGAACGCGCCTGCGATGCCGCCGCCGAACATCGCGGTGACGGTGATGGAGGTGTCCATGAGCGTCTTGCCATCGGCGAGATGAAACAGCACCGCGCCGCCCATCATGAGCAGCGAGAGCATCACGGAGGTGAGTTTGCCCGTGGTCAAATAGTGCGCGTCATCGCGGTCGCGCACGAGGTGCTTCCGGTAGAGGTCGTTCACCCACACCATGCCTGCGGCGCTCACGCAGGTGCCGAGGCTCGACATGCCTGCGGCAAGCGCGGCGGAGATGACGAGGCCTGCCACGCCATGCGGCAGCGCGGTGATGATGAAGTGCGGCAGGATGTCTTCCGCCTTGCGCGTGCCCGCGAGCACCTCGCGCGAGAGGTCGTCGGGATGCTGCTGGTAGTAAACCCACAGGCAGGTGCCGAGAAACATGAACGTGGTCCAGATCGGCAATGCGCCGAGCCCGAGCACCCACATGGATTTGCGGGCTTCCTTGGCCGATTTCGCTGCGCACCAACGCTGCACGGTGTCTTGATCGAGTTGACCGGCGATGTATTGCGCCGCGCCGACGAGCATGAGCATGGCGGCGGTCTTTTCCGAGAAGGAGAAGCCACCGCACAAAGGCTCCAGCGCTCCCGTGGCGGCATTCAGATCGCGAAACGAAATCTTCTCCGCGCCGACGGCCTGCGCCCAAACTTCCGCAAAGCCACCGGGCACCGCATTCAACACGACGAGCACACAACCCAGCGCACCCGCGATGAGCACGATGGTTTGCAGCACCTCCGTCCACACCACGGCCTCAAAGCCGCCCTTCGTCGCATACAAGCCGGTGAAGCCCGCAACGAGCGCCGCGCACAGCACGAGATCGAGCCCGAGGAGATTCGCGAGCAGCACGGCGAGCAGATACGTGATCGTGGCCATGCGCACGACCTGCGCGGCGAGATACACGAGCGCCGCATACACACTCACCGGCGCACCGAAGCGCAGATGCAGATAGTGATAGGCCGAACTCGCGCGTCCACCGCGAAAGAACGGCACGAAGAGCCACGCCGCGAGCAGCGCGACCATGGGAAATGCGAGATTCGGCAGCAGCCGCACCCACGACGTCTTGAAACTGTCCGCCGGATACGCGGTGAAGGTCACCGAGCTGATGGTGCCGCCAATGAAGCTCAATCCCACCGCCCAGCCGGGGAACGAACGGTCGCCGAGGTAGTAGCGCTCCGTGCTGCGATTCTTCCGCGAGAAGCGCAGGCCAACCACGAGCGTCACGGCAAAGTAAGCCGCGATCACGAGCAGGTCGATCCAGTGCACGTTCATGGTTTCAGGCTTGAGTGTTGAGAGTGGTCGGACGCTGCCACGGAGCACCAAAATCCGGCCCCTCGTGCATATAGGGGATCTGCGTGCGGACCCATTCACCGGTCACGTCCGCCACGTCGATGCCTTGCTCGCAGGCCCGTGCACACGCGATGCCCGCCGCCTCGCCGATGCCGTGCATCGTGGCCATCACACGCACAGCGGCGGCCGCTTCATGCGTGGCGGAGAGCGCCCGACAGGCCACGAGCAGGTTCGGGCAATCCAGCGGCACGAGACTGCGAAACGGCACCTCATAAAAATCGTCCGCAGGCGGTCCAAAGCCGGTCTTTACCTTGCCTTTTTCGCCATCCACCTGATGCACGTCTTTCGCTCCGGCGGGATTGTGGATGTCGATGAAGTAACGCGACCGCGTGATGCCATCGCTGAACTTCCGCGCCTCCACGATGTCCTCCGCCGTCATCGTGTGCCGACCGATGATGTGCCGCGTCTCACGCACGCCGACCTGCGTGGCGATCTTTTCCAGATACGACTCCGCAAACCACGGCACCGCCTTGCGCAACCAATCCGCGAGCACATACGCCTGCCTGCGACCTTCCATCTCCGCCTTGCTCAGGTCCGCCGCGCTGAGACCGGAGACGCAGTTGATGCGCGTCATGTTGAAGTGCAGCACACCGGCCCGCGGGTAGTCGTAAAAGTGGATGAAGTTGCGATGCGGGTAATGCAGCTCGCCCGAGGCCAGCGCCGCCTGGAAGTAAGGCTCCACCAGCGCCCGCGCCTTTCGCAGACTGCCCGTGGCGTACATCTCGCGCTTGTCCACGTTCGCCATGCGAAAACTCACCGTCATCGCCTGCGTCAGCCCGTCCTCCGGTCGCCCGATCGTGAACGCACAACCTGCCCGCGCTGCCAGATCGGCATCACCCGAGGCATCGACGAAGCATTTCGCTGCAAACGTCTCCTCGCCGCCCTTCGAAATCACCTTCACCGCCTGGATGCGACGCCCATCCATCACCAGCGACGACACATAGCTGTGATAGCGCACCTGCACGCCCGCCTCGAGCAGCAGCTCGTCATAGACACGCTTCAGCAGTTCATCATCAAACGCCGAGTCCGACAGCATCGAGCCAAATCCACCGCCCGCCTGCAGCCGCAGATTCACCTCTTTAAATACGCCGCCAATGAGCGAGGCCCGCGGTGCCTGCTGCTCATCCACATGATCATGCCACGCATGACCCGCCCAAGGGTTCACCAGCCCCGCCGTCGCCATCCCGCCACAGAACCCATAGCGCTCCAGCAGCAACGTCCTTGCCCCACGTCTCGCCGCCGCCAACGCCGCCGCGACCCCGGCGGGTCCGCCGCCGGAGACGATCACATCCATGTTCGAGGAGCTTTCTGTCATGCGCCGCCATCTTGAGCCGCGCAGACCTTTTCAGCGACAGATGGGTTGTTGTTCCTGTAAAGTGCAGCCCACAGCCAGCGTTCACACCTTCAACCATGACCAACCGCATCTCTCAGCGCGACCTCGCGAAAATCGCGGGTGTTTCGCCCATGACCATCTCGCTGGCCTTGCGGGATCATCCGTCGATCTCTGCCTCGCGACGCGAGCATATTCGCAAGCTGGCGAAGAAGCACGGCTACCAGCCAGACCCCGCGCTGGCCGCTTTGAACGCGTATCGCATCAACAACCGCGCGAAACGCTACCAGGGCACGCTGGCATGGCTCACGAGCTTTCCCACCGCCGATGGCTGGCGGCGCATGATTCATGCGGAAGGCTATTTCAATGGTGCCTGCAAACGCGCTGCGGAGCTGGGCTATCAAGTCGAGCCGTTTTGGGTGAACGAGCCCGGCCTTACGCCGAAACGTGCCGCGCAGGTGCTGCTCGCCCGCGGTGTGCAGGGCCTCATCGTCGCACCGCTGCCGGACAAGCAAAACGTGCTCGCCTTTGACCTGAAACCCTTCTCCGCCGTCGCGCTCGGCTACTCGCTGCGGCAGCCGCAGCTTCATGTCGTGATGAATCATCAGGCGCGGAACATGAAGCACACCGTGCATCAGCTTCATGCGCTCGGCTATCGACGCATCGGCCTCGCGCTGCCCTCTGCCAGCAATGCCCGCGTCGATCAAAACTACCTCAGCGGCTACCTCATCGCCCAGCGCGAGACCGCCAGCGACCGCCTGGAGCCGCTGCTCGCCGATGTCTTCGACGCGAGCGCATTCATGAAGTGGTTCCGCGAGACCGAACCGGACGCCGTCATCGTCTCCGGCTCCTGGACCACGCAAGTCACCGCCTGGCTGAAAAAAGCCGGCCTCGAAGTCCCCAAGCACCTCGGTCTCGCCACCGCCTCCATCCCTGATCCTCCCACAAACATCAGTGGCATGGACGAAAACCCAGCCCTCATCGGCCGCATGGCCGTCGATGCCGTTGTCGGCATGATTCATCGCCAAGAACGCGGCATCCCCGAGCATCCGTCGAGCTTGCTCGCCGAAGGAAAGTGGAGCGCTGGCAAGACGGCGCGGAAGGTGATTGCAAAGAGCCCACGTCGTCGAACGGGCGAAGCAAAGTAGTCCTCTCGCTCCGCGAGAGGAACTCAGTGCTTTCGATGGGTTCGACGTCATCGTCTTGGCGATCGCACAGGGCTCATCTCGACGGAGCGAGATGGCTACTTTGCTTATTTGCGAAATCTTGATAACTGGAAAGCTGTATCAGGTTGAAGGTGATGTCGCCGTCGCCCACGACTATGCTTCTCACCATCAGCTCGGCGACGCGGCGCTTTTCCTCAAGGCTCATCTCCGGCCAGCGGGAATGGAGGTTGAGAGCCTCCGTTGCGATTTGTTCACTTGAGAGGTTGTCGATCTTGAGGATATCAATTTCTGCCTGCACCCGGACGAGTTCCTCATCCAGCTGGCGGCGCTGGTCGAGGATGGGGTCGTTGTATGCCTTGAAGTCCTCCCCGCCGATGTGGCCATCGAGATAGAGTCGAAGCATCCGCTGTTTGTCCTCATCGAGCTTGTTGGTCTCTTTGCGCCGTTGCTCCAAAAGCGTCTGTTTTTCGGAAAGGGCAGCACCCGCCTTGTCCAGGTAGGCACGAACATTCTCGTCCTTCACAAGGTAGTTTTTCAGTTCCTCCATGAAAATCTCATCAAGATCCTGACAGGCAATCTTGTTCCGGCACTTCTGGCATATGTATTTGGCCGTCTTCATCGGCACATACATTTTGCCTCCACATTGGCATGTTACGAAGCCGCTGTATATGTGCGCAGGCGTCTTACCTGGACGGCGCTCACGCTTAACGTAGCGAGCGTCCAAGTGAGCGTTGCAGCGTTCCCAAAGATCGGTAGGAACGATGGCCTCAACGCCGTTGAAGATGTGCTCACTTTCGGGCTTGATGACCATTCGCTTGCCGACACTGGCGCTATAATTCTGGCGGTGGAGGCCTTTGGCCGTGGGGTCGCGAACCATGTAGCGCACTGTCGTGTCCGACCACATTTTGCCGCTTCTGGTGCGATAGCCTCGCTCGTTAAGCATCCGGGCGACGGTTTTGAGCCGCTTGACCTCATCGAAAAGCTTATAGACTAAAAGGCGAATCGGGGCCTCGTCCGGCTGCACTACCAGCTTCTTGTCCTTCCAGGTATAGCCATATGGAGCACTGCCGCTGAGGGGTTTGCCCTGCTTAGCGCGGATGAGGACGGAACTCCTGATGCGGTCGGTGATCTCTTCTCGTTCCCATTGAGCCATGCAGCCAACGAGATTGAAAAACAAACGGCCTGCTGGCGTGCTTGTGTCGATACTCTCGCCGAGCGAGACGAGGTCGGCGTGGTGCTCCTGAAAGAAGTCACTGAACTCCATCAGCTCCTTGGCGTTGCGTGTGAGACGGGCGAGCTTGGTGAATACGAGTCCCTGGATGTGGCCCCTCTTGATGTCCGCCATCATACGCTTGGTTTCGGGATGGTCGGCCACGCTCTTTCCGCTAACTCCAGCGAGGTCGTAAACCTCCAGAATCTTCCAACCTCGTGAGATTGCATATCCCTCGGCCCGACTCCGATGATTCTGCGGGCTATCTCCGTTAGCCTGTTCTTCCGTGGAAACGCGGATCCAGATTCCAACGCGCTTGGTAAATTCATCGCAATTGGGCAATGTTTTATTCATACATTGCCCATATCGTCAAACGAACATATCTTCAAGTAGTGTTTCCTCCCTTATTTCGCTTCTTGGTCGCCTTTCGCCGCAGGGTTTCGGCCATAGTGGCAACAAGTTGTTTTTCCATGTCTGTTAACTCTGCATCGGTGGTTTGCACGGCATTGGTTCTCACTTTCCAGCCTTTGACTATTTTGGGCTTCTCCGGGGCAGGAAGGTCGGCGGTGTTCATGCTGGCCGCCAAGGGAACCGAATCGAGAAAGGCCGCAAAATCGGCCTTCAGGAGGCAGAGAACGCGCGTCTGTTGATCAATTGGTAGCTGGGCTGTGATTGCGTCGCTGAGACGCTGGTGCTTACTGGAATCGACGGTCAGCACGATCACTCGTGACACGCCTGCCCGGAGGCACTTCGTGATATTCCTCATTTCATATTCGAGGGTATTGGTGACGGAAACCTCGCAGGCGATACTCATCCCATCTCTTTCGAGATACAGATCAACAGTGTCGAGGGAGTTGGGAAGCTTGCGCTCAATGGTTGCCCTGAAGCCGCGCATCTCTGCCAACGTTTTGCATTCAGCTTGTGTGGCCTTGTGAATGTCACCCCCGCGCCCGAGTTCCTCCAGATCGTCCCTGAGCGACGTCGATTCATAATTGGGCGCTGGCACTTTGGGTTCCGGCACACCAGCCTGTGGAGTGTTTACAGTCACCTCGGGCGGGGCTTGAGGCGTGGGTGACTCAGGGGTGGTGGGTGAGGCTTCGACAGCGGAGGAGGGAGCTTCAGCCTTTTCCGGCTCAACCCGTTTTACTGGAGACACACAAATCCGTTCAGACATCCGCCACCGTTCGACGGCCTCGATTTCGCTGCGAGCTACGGCGTAGCGCAAGCGTGAGCGGGCGATGACTTCCTGCTGGCGTCCTTCACTTCCTGGTTCTGAAGATATGCCATCCGGGACACTCAGATTAAAATCCTGGTCACTGCGTTCCACCCGAACGATGGCCTCGCCGACGGACAGAGATTGAAGTGCCTCTGGTTCAAAGTGCGCAAATCCCTTTGCCAGCTCACGAGCATCCGAGTCGCCGACCCGGAACACCACGCGAGTCCCGGCATTGGCTAGAACCGCGCTGGCAACGGCATCATTTCTTCCGAGTTGAGCCAGTTCTTGGTGAGCCAAAACGAGGGCGAGACGATACTTGCGGGCACCGGACAGGATTTCAGCCATTGAGGGCGTGATGAAGTTCTGAAACTCATCGACATAGAGGGTGAAGAGCCGCCGCTGGCTTTCGGCCATTCGCTGGCGTGTCATCGCCGCCTGCTGAATCTTCGAGACGATCAATGATCCAAGCAGGTAACTGTTTTCAGCGCCCATCAGACCTTGGGGGAGCTTCACCAGCAGGATTTTCCCCGAGTCCATGATCTCGGCGATGTCGAGTTTCGCGTCCCGCTGCCCAACCATGTAGCGGATCGGCTTGGGGGAGAGGAAGGTCTGCAAGCGGGTCAAGACAGGCCCGATGGATTTGCTGCCTCCAAGCTGTGGGAAACCTTTCTTCCAGTAATACACCACATCAGCATCAAGCACGCTTTCGAGGACGCTGGCTCGAAAGTCGGGTTCCAGCAAAAAGCGCTGCACATCCGCCAATGTTCCGCCTTCGGGACGCTCCAGGAAGGCCAGGATCGCATTTCGCAGAACAACCGTCATCTGATCTCCCCAGCTCGTGCTCAGCCGTTGAAATACACTGACCAAATCCGACGCGAGCAGTGTCTTTTCATAATCAGCCTTGGCGCTCAAGATGTTAAACCCGACGCTGAACTCCTCATCACCTGCGTCGATCAACACCACATCATCCAAACGACTTTCCGGCACGATGGAAAGAAGGCGATCCACCAAATCACCATGCGGATCAAGCAATGCGAAGCCCTGGCCTGACTCCATGTCCTGTCGAATCAGATTCGCCAGGAATGTCGTCTTCCCTGTGCCGGTGCCACCGATGGCATGAAGGTGTCTGACTCGCTGCTCTGGTGTCAGATAGACTTCCTGCCGCCGCCCGGCATGAACGTTCCATCCTAGAAGCAGGCCGCTTGAGGTATCGGACACATAAGCTCTCGTCTGCCCGGAATCCTGTCGGAGTCTTTTCGACAGGCTGCGGTCATCCGGGAGTCTGATGAGAGAGAGCAGTTCCTCCTGAGAGAGGATCATTCCCCAGCGATGCGATTGTCTCCGCAGGATGTCCTCCTCCTGCGCCTCGGAGGCGTAGTCGTTCATCGCCAGCGGAACGAGATGGTTGCCGCCTGGCCGCGAGAGCGCATTGAGGGTTGCTACCAACGGCGCGAGCAATGCCCACGCTCGATTTCCATCTTCCGCGCAGGTGACCAGTCGCAACACCACGGCATACAGTGGACTTCTTGCCTTCGTGGCAGCTTCACGCGCAAGGTCTGGCCTGTTTTTGAAGACGGGAGTTCCATCAGACTTTGTGGAAACTTGCACCATGCCATTTGCCCAGGCGGCAGTGACCGGCTCGAAAATGACCTGAAACAAAGCCATTTCACCCTCTGCCAGCGAAGACATGCCAGCGATCAACCCTGACAGCATCTCTGTCTTGCCGGTCTCGATGGAGAGCAGAAAATCACGTCCAAGACCGATCTCCGCAGCAGCATAGCTGGTGCCTGTTTGCTCCCATGTCTGAACAAGCTGGGCACCTCCATCTCGGGGCGACCATTCAGAAAAATGTGCTTCACACTGCGCTTTGACAAAGGGTTCATCCTTTGAGCTGCATACCCATTGAAAACCTATCTCGCGGTGATCCGCCAACGCCTCAAAGGCCACCGGCTCGTTGCAACTCCGGCACATGCGAAGGAAGGACTCGGCATGATCCCGCTTTGGATGCGAAGACCGGGGAAAAGTCAGCGCGATCTCAGAGCACTCATCCCGGCTCCAGGTGGAGATTTCATTTTCGGAATCCGTGTCGTCTGTTTCCGCATCAGGAGTCGCGGGAGGATTGAGCAAACGCCCCGCCTTTTTCAGCAGCCTCTCGGCAAACGAGGCTTTTCGCAGATCATCCGCAGCCGATGAAGTTTGAAAACGATAACCTCGAAACGGCTGAAAAGGCGGTTCCAACGCCACGGGTTCCTGATGCACGAACCAGCCACGTCCGCGCAGCTCCCACTGCAAATACTGCGCTGAGAGCTGTTCGTGTGGCGTTATCATGCGCTCGTTCGTATCGGAGCCTGCACCATCCGTGCGAGCAGCGGATGAAGGTCAGGCCTAGCTTCAATAAACTCCACTTTTTCGATGCCTTCGGAAGCCGTGATCTCCTTGATCTTGTCCTGGATGACCCGCTCCATCATTTCGACATACATGAACCGCGTGTCTTGGCGGAAAAAGGTCTCCTTGCGAAACAGTGCCTCATAAACACGACCGAAAACTGGCACCATCAGAAGCCAGGCATCGAAATCTTCAAAACCAAGTGTCAGCGTATTGCGCAGCAGCAGTGCAAAGCCAATCGCAGTCATTCCGATGGTGATCCCGCCCCAAAGCATTCCGAACAGGGCGATGTAACCGAAAACAAGGGCAGTCAGCAGCCCGGCGACGATCAACAACTGCAATCCAGGAAACGGAGCGGGGATTTCACAAAAGCGGTAAGAGAAAAACCACGATGTCCCAAACGGGGCGGAACACAGATCAAACGTCAGACGCTCGCGCCTCATGCGCAGGTAGTCACGTTTGGATGAAAGGAGGCCGCCTTCACGGTAATCGAGCCGCATCAACTCAAGACCCGGCACCTTCCGGGCGCTCAGCTCATGCTCGATGCTCTCGTAAAAAGCATCTGTGGAGGTTTCAAACCCGTCAATCAGCGCGTAGGTCGGCTGCTTGAGTTCTTCCGGCTTTCGCTTTTTCCAGAGGCCAAACATGAGAGGTAAGTGGGTTGAGAGTTCACTTGGCGTCTTTGAATTTCGACATCAATTTCGCAGTTTCTTTTTCCGGGTCTGCTCCCAGCGCCTCAAATAGATCAAAAGCCTCGATCATGTCCACTCTTCGTTCACCCAGCTCGATTCGCGCCACCATTCCATGCTCGCGTCCGAGCGCTTGCGAGAGGTCGCGTTGGGTCATGCCTGCTTTCGTCCTGAGCGAACGAATGTGCTCGCAAAAGATTTTGGATCGCTGGCCGTGTAGGGTCTTATTCACCGGCAGCATTTGCCAGAAAATCGCCTTGCCTCCAAAATGAGAGCAGTTATAATGTCCCCGAAACACAACCCCTCACTCACGCCATGACCTTCCTTCGACGCATCGGCCCTGACCCTCACGCCAACGGTCAAAGCACCCCGGCTTTGGAAAACTGTCCCGACATTTGGGAACTCGCTGACGGAGATTTTGCCATCATTGGCATCGACATGACGGACGCTGCCAAGCCGTTGTTACCCGCGACTGCTGGCTGTGGCCCCGATGAAAGAATCGTCCGCGTTCCGCGCCGCATCCTGGTGGACGCAAAAGGGGACATTCCCGCCAAGGCCTGACGACTGGCATCAAGCACGGTCTTTATGATATGATGGGCGCAATATGCCCGGCTTCATATCGTGGATGGGTAATCATGCGTTCGACCTTCTCTCGGCTGTTGGAATTATTTCCAGCTTGGCTTTTACGGCTGCCAGCTATCGCGAAAACACCAAATCGAGACGACTTTCCAATCTCGTCAGACTGACAGAACAACACCGGGACATTTGGGACGAAAGCCAGGGAAACCCCAAGCTCGCCCGAGTTCGTGATCCTCTGGCTGATCTCTATACAAAGCCGGTGACTCCCGAGGAAAGTCAGTTTGTCATGCTGCTCCTATTCCACCTGCACTGCTGGTATCGGGCGATTCAAGGTGGCGAAGTAAAAGTTCTGGAAGGACTTGAAATGGACATCAAAAACTTTTTGGGCAGACCCGTCCCAAGGTTTGTGTGGGAGCAACGGAAAGGATACTTTGATCCTGACTTCCGCGTGTTTGTCGATCAAGTCATCTCCGCTGCCTAGAAAGGGCGATTCGGGATTCCCAATTGCGAGGCAAAGTATTGTCCGAACCGACGGTGAAGCTCTTCTTTTAATATGGCAGGTAAACCAGGGCACTTTTGGCTAAGCAGCTTTGCGAAAAACTTATCGAAGTCCGACCAGATCATCAATTGCTGCGCCAGAGCAATCAAAGGATGGACACGCTGGATCATGGCTCCCCATATCGCTTTGCCGGGGAGTTTTTGTGCGGCCTCAAAATTTTGAATGCATGAAGGGGAGAAGATCGCATCTCTGTTCTCAGAAGGGTTCACGGAACGCAAGGGGTCAACCAGATAGCAAAACGACAGCTTTTCGGGAATTGGAGTGGAGCTGAGTCTGATCGGATGAATGATCGCCGCATATAGCTGGCAGTGCGCCCACACACCCTTTTCATCCGACCACACGGCGAGTAAATGATCGACCGACCCGATTCGTGGAGTGAGAATGGGTGGCTCTGTTCCCCAACGAATAAAATTCTCCATAATACCTGTCCCGAGAAGAATGAAATCCCGGACAGGATCAAAGCATTCACGGAGAGCAATTTCAGGCGCTTTTACACCAAGGAGATTGAAAGCAGATTTGGTAATTGCTCGCAATGCTTCAATACCGCCCATTTTCACCTGGAAGTGCAATGGTGAATCAACGGCGGTCTGGCTGATTGTTGACTGCTCTCGGATGTAGCGGGCAAAATCCTCCCGGCTGAGTTGGATGCCTGGAACCAGCGCAGAAGCCTGTTTGAACATCTCGGCGGCGGCCCATTCGATTTGATTTACATCACGAAGCTCCGCATGAATTCGTGCTGAGCCTGGGTCTTCATGCGGCTCGACCTTAACAAATGGTTTTGTGAGGGAAAAATCTCCCCCGGAAGCCACTGTGTAGTGCCGCCCGGCTGCATCAGGGATGTTTTTCAGGGCAGGTGCCGGGCCGTGATCTCCATCGGCACCTAGCAGCACTCTGAACTCCTGAACCGTGTCAGCAAGAGCCTTGTCGATTCCTGCGAACAAGGCGTTGGCTTCAGGAGAGCAGAAGTCGCTGCTTTTCCATCTCGCTCCAAGGCAAGCCTGAAGAATGTGCTCGCGGGTAGATGGAATGAACGGCTTTTTGAAGTAAACGCAATTTTCGGGCATGAATCAAACTGGTGCAAAAACGGAGTGAGTCCAGACATGGACTAGCCGTTTATTGCATGCTCAAATCAATGACGGAGAAATAGGCTTGTGAGGGCCATCGCGAGCATCAGCCCGTCCTCCATGATGGTGACGGTGGACATGGGCAGGTTGAAGACCGTGCCGAGGCAGGCGCAGCGGATGGTTTGCTTGGAGGTGACGGCTTTGATGACACCGAGAAGACTGACGCCCATGATGACGGCGGTGACGAGGTTCACGGCGACGGGCTGCCATGCGGCGAGGTATGCGAGGCCGAGGACTAGTTCGATGAAGGGATAAACGTAGCCGTAGCCGGGCCATGCCTTCGCCACGAGGTCATAGCTGCGGTAAGCGTCTGCAAAGCCTCGCAAGTCGAGCATTTTGAAGAAGGAGAAGGCGATGAAGAAGCCGCCCATGAAGAGTCGCATGGCCTCCATGCTTTGGAAATGCCCGCTGGCGATGCTGGCGGCGGCAATGACGAGCAGCAGGTAGGCGAGCAGGATGAGCAGGGGCTTGTAAGTCTGTGCGGATTTCGTTGGTGGCGCGGTGGTGTCCGCTGCGTGAGGCGGCGGCTCGATGACCTGATACTTACCGAGCGGTTTGAGCCAGTCATTGATCTCGGCACTGCTCAAGGCAGCGCGGGTAACGATGCGTGCCTCCGGCGGTGTGAGAGTGACGGCTGCCTCGCTGATGTCGGGATGCTCCAGGAGGCGTGCGGTGACTTTTGCCACACATGAGCCGCAGCTCATGCCGGTGAGCGGAAAGTTTTGGGGAAGGCTCATGATGTGTGATGGGCTGCGCCACCCGGCAGCGTCCGGCGACCGAGGGGCATGGCCTGGAGCGTTGATGGGTTACTTGAGCTTCGCGAGGTATTTGGCCTGATTGGCCTCGAATTTCTTCACGCAGGGTTTGCAGCAGAATTTGATCTCCTGGCCGTTGTAAACCTTGGTGACGGGGCCGCCCATGCTGTCGAGGTCGTTGCCGCTGACGAGGCATTTGGCGAGGGGGTAGGGTTTGGCTTTCTCAGCGGCCACGGCGGGCTGTGGCGCGGTGCAGGCGGCGAGGGTGAGGCCGAGAAGGGCGGTGGTGAGGAAGTTGCGGAGGGTGGCTTTCATGTGGGTGGATGTGGGTTTGGGTTGGATTCGGTTTTCCGAGAGCGTGATGGCTCTCAAAAGCGGATGAGCACGCCGACACCGGGGCCGTAGTCGCTGTGGTAGCTGGCGGTGAGGGAGGCATGGCGGGTGAGGGTGTAGTCGGCTCCGGCGCTCCATTCCCAGCGGGTGCCGGTGTCGTAGAAGACATCTCCCCACACGCCGAGGCGCGGAGTGAGCTGGAAGCGTTTGGCGAGGGTGAAGCGGGCGTCGCCTTCGGTGTCGAGGCTGACATTGAGCCAGGCCATGAGTGGCAGGCGGTAATTGATGCCGATGAGGCCGCGATCCTTCGCGTCATCTTGATTGGTGAGGCGGTAGCCTGCGAAGGCTTGGAAGTTCTTGTTGAAGTAGCGCTGGTAAAGGAGGTCGATCTCGTATTCGGGATTGTCCACGCGCTCCCAGCCGACTTCCCAGGCGAGTTGAATGTCGTTCTTCGGATTCATCCAGGTGAGCAGGCCCTCGCTCATGTTGCTTTGGATTGAGGCGGCTCCCCAGACGTAGCTCATGTCGTGCTGATGTTCGCCGAGGCCGCTGGCGTGGGCGAGACTGTGCTCCTGGGGCGCGGCGGTCTCGGCGGTGATGGGTTTCGGCGTTTCATCCTCATAGCGGAAGACGCGGGCCATACCGCTCATCATGTGGTAGAGGATGTGGCAGTGAAACATCCAGTCGTGCGCTTCATTGGCCTCGAACTCGACAGTGCGCTTGCTCATCGGCGGGACATCGACTGTGTGCTTGAGCGGTGAGCGGGCACCCTGGCCCATGAGCAGGCGAAAGAAGTGGCCGTGCAGATGAATGGGGTGGTGCATCATGCTGTCGTTCACCAGCTCCAGCTCGATGATCTCGCCCTTTTTGATGAGCACATAGGGTTGCTGGGCCATGGTTTTGCCATCGAAGCTCCAGATGTAGCGATTCATGTCGCCGGTGAGATGTAGCGTGATTTTTCGACGCGGCAGATTTTTTGGCAATGAGGTGTCTTGGACGGCTTTGAGCAGGCGATAGGGCGATCCGGGGCGTGGGAGGTTCAATGAGGCACGCGGGTCATCTTCCTGCTCTTCGAGAGCGAGGGTGAGCATGTCGTCCATTTGATAAAGATTGGGGCGAGGAGGCACGGGGGGGGCGTGCGGCTCTCCATTTCCAAAAAGAGCGCTGCTATGGCCGCTGCCATCCTGAGTGGTGAAGCGCAGCTCATGCTGGCCGCTCGGCGGGATGGTCAAAAGGAGGTCGTAAGTCTCGGCGATGCCCATGAGGAACATCGGCACGCTCACGGGGTGCACCGGCGGACCATCGGCGGCGATGATGGTGAGAGGCCCGGCGGAGGAGCTGAGGTGGTAGTAGCTGGCAGCGGAGGCATTGATGATGCGCAGCCGCACTCGCTCGCCGGGGCGGCCCTCGATGCGGGTCTGGCGCTGCCCATTGATGAGGAAGGCATGGTAGCCCACGTCGGACACGTCCATCGGCAACATGCGATCCCATTCCCGTTTGAAGTAGTCCTTCAAATTGCCACGCTGCCAGGCACCAAAGATGGATTGTGAATTCCGCCGCATGAGGCCGAAATAATCGCTGCCGCGCATGAGCATCCGCATGACCTCCATGGGATCGGTGTCCGTCCAGTCGGAGAGGATGAGCACCTGCTCGCGGTCGGCTTTCACTGGCTCGCCGCCGCGTGGCTCGACGACGATGCCTCCATACACGCCGCTCTGCTCCTGAAGGTGCGTGTGCGAGTGAAACCAATAGGTGCCGCTGTGCCGCAGTGTAAACTGAAAGGTGTGAGTGCTGCCCGGCTTGATCGGCGGCGTGGTGACATGCGGCACGCCATCTTCTTTGTTTGGCAGTAGCAGGCCGTGCCAGTGGGTGGAGGTTTCCTCGTTCTTGAGATCGTTGTGGACGCGGATGCGGGCAAAGTCGCCCTCACGGAAACGCAGCACCGGCCCTGGGATGCTGCCATTGATGGCGAGCACGCGGACGGCCTTGCCAGCGGGGCTTTGGATGTGCTTGGCGATGTGCAGATCATATTCGACGACACGCTGACCGGGTGCAGGCTTTGCGGCTTTGCAGGTATCGCAGGCCAAAGCGGCTGTGGCACCGAGGGCCAGAAAAGGGATGATGAGACGCAGCGCGGACATGCCACGACAAACCCCGGCCCACGCGGAACCCCGCAGATTTTCCGCCAAGTGGAAAAAACACAATCCTGCGGGATAATGCCGCATCCGGTGTTTAAACCCATTAACCAACCGCCACCATGAACGACGAAGAACTCCACCACCTGCTGCGCCAGCACCCTGCGAAGCTGTCGCTGCCTACCGCTTTTGAGCGGGAGGTCTGGTCGCGGATCGAGGCGGATGACCAGCGCAGCATGGCCTCTCTTTTGGCCGAGCTTGTGCGGCGCATGCTCACCTCTCTGGGCCGCCCAGCGGTGGCTTTTGCCACCATCGCCGTCTTTGGTGCCGCAGGCGCAGGAACCGGTGTGGTGATGCTCAAACAGTCCGAAACCGAACGCGGCGCACTTGCCTACCTCGAAACTGTGAACCCGCTGGTGCGGCCTCATACGGGGGTGGAGCCATGAAACGGGGAATCGTGATCCTCGCCGCCGCCGTGGCCGTCGGACTCTGCATGTTCCTCTGTGCGCGGCTGATGCTCTCCACAAACAGCGCGGAGTCAGCCAAAGCCATGCCCAAAGAAAACGGCAGCCTGCTCCCCGAGCTGCATTGGCTGCAAAACTGGCTGCGGCTGGATGCCGAGCAAACACAGAAGGTGAAGGCGCTGCATCTGGCCTACCTGCCCAAGTGCGAAGACCTCTGCCACCGCGTCTATCTTTCCAACGAAGACATTCTCGCTCTCAGCGGACGCAGCAGCAGCGTGGATGCGAAGATGCGCACTGCCATCGAAGAGCGGGCCAAGCTCGCCATGGAGTGCCAAGAAGCTCTGCTGGAGCATGTCTATCAAATCGCCGCCTGCCTGCGGCCCGACCAATCGAAGAAATATCTCGACCTCATGGTGCCCTACACGCTGGGCATCCCGGCCAAAGACGCCGCCAGCAACCGGCCCCAACCATGAGCGAAGCCGCACTGCCTGAAAGCCCTCCCGATGCGGATGTCGAAGCGATGAAACGCCTTGCCGATGGCGATGACCTCGCTCTCAACGGCATCATGCACCGCTGGAAAGACAAAGTGGCCGCCTTCCTCTACCGCATGACTGGCAGCCCCGAGGCCGCTGCTGATCTGGCGCAGGAAACCTTTGTCCGCCTTTATCAAAGCCGTGCCCGCTATCAGCCCACGGCGGCGTTTCCGACCTATCTCTTCCGCATCGCCGCCAATCTCGGACGCAATCATGCTCGCTGGCGCACGCGGCATCCCACAGTGTCCGTCGAAGACTGCACCGCCACGCTCCAGCAACTCCCCGGCCACGACGCCAGCCCCGATGAAGCCGCCGAGCAGCAGGAAGTGACTCTCCGCATCGAAAAAGCCATCGCCAGCCTGCCCTCTGATTTGCGAGAGGCGCTGCACCTCTTCACCTATCAAGAAATGAGCCAGCACGAGATTTCACTGGCCCTCGGCTGCTCGATCAAAGCTGTGGAAACCCGCATCTATCGGGCACGGCAGATGCTCAAAGAAATGCTCGCCGACCTCCGGCCCGCTTGAGCGTCGTTTGCGCAGTGATGCGCTTTTTTTTGCGCTTCATCAGGGATTTTAGGCCGCGTGGTGTTGATCGTCCATGAAGGGTAAGTGCCCTCCATCCAAACACAAACCAACGACAACATATCCTATGAAAACTCTGCTCCTCACCTCAATGCTCGGACTCGCCGCGCTGCTGACATCCTGCCAGTCTCCTTCATCGATTCCTACCGCCGCTGTGAGCTGCGACAAGTGCCGCACCATTCACTTTCAGGCTCCCTCCAGCGGCTACGGCCCTGGCAACAAAGGCATCGTCACCCTGCGTGATGCCTCTCGCATGGACTGCCCCGACTGCGAAAACCAAGTCATCGCCATGCTCAAAACCGGAAGCCTCACCAAGCATGTGTGCAGCTCCTGCGGCGGTACACTGAATCATTGCAAACAACATTGAGCAAAAAGTTTTGATTCATTTGTGACGCCATGGGCGTCTGGTTATCCAGACGCCCATGAACTTCGTTATAAGACTCTCATGTTGAAGCAAGCCGTCTGCCAAACCGCGCATACAATGCAGGCAGCAGGAATAGATTCAGCAGGGTGCTCGTCACCAGTCCACCGAGGATGACGAGAGCCATGGGGCGCTCGATTTCATTGCCGGGGACATCGCCTTTGAGGACGAGGGGCAGCAAGGCGAGCGCTGCGGTGGCGGCGGTCATCAAGATCGGAATGAGGCGTTCTTCGCTGCCTTGGAGCACGGTCGGCAGGCCGAAGGCGTGGCCTTCTTCGCTTTCAAGATGGCGGTAGTGGCTGACGAGGAGGATGCCATTGCGCGCGGCAATGCCGAGCACGGTGACAAAGCCAACGAGCGAGCCAAGCGAGAGCACGCCGCCGCCGAGCCATGCTGCCATGACCCCGCCGATAAGCGCGAAAGGCAGCGTCAGGGCGACGAGGAGCGTGAGACGCACGGATTGAAAGTCAGCCAGGAGCAAGACGAGGATGCCTGCGAGCGAACCGAGCGCGAGCCAGAGGAGGCGGCTTTGCGCGGTTTGTCTTTCGGCCCATTCGCCGAGGATTTCGGGGTGGTGGCCGGGTTTGAAGGTGAGCTTCGCCACGCGCTGCTCGATCTCGCGCACGACATCACCCAAGGCACGGCCAGTGACGTTGCAGGTCACGTCGATACGGCGGGAGGCTCCCTCCCGCTTGATGGCGTTCGGCGTGGGCACGATGGCGAGATCAGCCACGTCGGCGAGGCGGGTGTGGCCGCCAGCGGGTGTCTGAATCAAAAGCTCGCGTAGCGTGGTGTAGTCGGCACGCACGGCGGGCACGCTCCAGACGGTGACATCGTGGACGCGCTGGTCTTGATACACCTCGCCAACTTTCCGCCCGCTGATGAGCGTGGTGACTGCCTGGCGGATCTGTCCTGCCGTGAGGCCATGCAGCGCGGCGGACTCGGGCTTCACTTTGACGGTGATTTGCGGCACCAACGTGAGTGATTCGACTTTGAGGGCGCTGATGCCGGGGATGTCCTTCACGGCGGCGCTGACTTCCGCCGCATGGGTGCGCAACGTGTCGAGATCAGGCCCGAAGATGCGCACGACAACGCTGGCGCTGGCACCGGTCAGCACTTCTTTGATGCGCTCGCGCAAAAAAGTCAGCAGATCGCGGGTGAGGCCGGGATAGCCATCGACGACGGCTTGCACTTTCTTGATCGTGCCGTCGTATTCGGCGTTGGGGTCGAGGCTGATCCACAACTCGGTGAAGTCCGGCCCCACGACCTCATCTGCGACCTCGGCACGGCCAATGTGAGCGCCTTGATTGCGCACGCCCGGCACCTTCATCAAATCCGTGGCAGCGGCGATGGTGATGCGCTTGCTGGCCTCGACGCTGGTGTTCGGCTTCTCCAGCCAGTGCATGAGGAAATCGCGCTCCTTGAAGCTGGGCAGGAACTCCTCCTTTAATTGCGTGTGCCAGACCCAGCCGCTGCCAGTCAAGGCGGAGATCAAGATCAAGACCGCCAGCCACGGGCGGTGCGCAAAGAGCGGCAGCACGCCGCGATAGAGGGACTTCATGCCACGCGCGAGGAGCGCATCACGGTGGCCGCCAGGTTTGACTTTGAGCAGCATCAAGCTCAGCGCCGGTGTCACCGTGAGCGCCACGGCGAGCGAGGCGGTGATGGCGAGGATGTAGGACAACGCCAATGGGCGGAAAAACGTGCCTGCAAGCCCAGGCAGGAAGAACACAGGCACAAACACAAGCACGATGATGACACTGGCATAAACGACGGCGCTGCGGACTTCCAGCGATGCGGCGAGCACGACTTTGAACTTCGACTGCGGGTTGGGCAGCAGCGCGTTTTGGCGCATGCGGCGCAGGATGTTCTCCACGTCGATGATGGCATCATCCACGACCTCGCCAAGGGCGATGATGAGTCCGGCGAGGATCATCGTGTTGATGGTCTCACCGCGCCAGCCGAGCAGCAGCAGCGCCATGGCGAGCGAAAGCGGGATGGCGGTGATGCTGATGACCGTCGTGCGCCAGTCGCCAAGAAACAACGCCAGCACGACGACCACCAGCAGGCAGCCGAGCCACAGGGCCTCCGTAAGATGATCAATGGAGAGCTGGATGAAGGTGGCCGGGCGAAAGATGGTGCTGTCGATGGTGATGCCTGGCAGCGCTGGCTTGAGTTCTTCGAGCACTTTCTCGACGCCGGTGGTGACATCGAGCGTGTTTCCCCACGGCTGCTTTTCGACGATGAGCAGGATGCCATCTCCATCATTGATGACGGCGTCGCCAATCGGCGCGGGATGGCCGATTTTGACCTCCGCGACATCACCGAGGCGGATGGGCGCTCCATTGCGGAACTCCACGACTGTCCGTGCGAGATCCTCCGGCGTGGTGATGAGCGCTAGCTGTGCGACACTGAGCCGGAGATTCGGCGTATCGACAAAACCACCGGCGCTGATCACGGCAGCATCACCTGCGGCTTTGGTGATGGCATCCAGCGTCACGCCAGCAGCGCGGAGCTTCTGCGGATCGACGAGCACCTGGAACTGCTTGTCCCGCTGGCCCCAGATCGCTACGTTGGCGACTCCTTTGACCGACATGAGCCGTGGGCGCATCGTCCAGCGGGCTAGTTCGCTCATCTCCATCTGCGAGAGCGTCTTCGAGGTCAACCCTACTTTCAAAACGCGGCTCAAGGACGAATACGGAGCCATCAGCACTGGCGGCTTCACGACGGCGGGCAGCCGGTTCTGCGCTAAATTCAGACGCTCCTGAACCAACTGCCGCGCCTTGAGGATGTCCGTGCCGGTGTCGAAGATCATCACCACCGAGGACAAACCGAGCACCGACTTTGAGCGCAAGGTTTTGAGGAATGGCAGACCGTTGAGCGAGTTTTCCAACGGCACGGTGACGAGCGAGTCCACTTCTTCGGTGGAGAGGCCAGGCGCTTCCGTCTGCACTTCGACCAGCGGCGGCGCAAACTCAGGAAAGACATCCAGAGGGGCGTTCTGGGTGGCGTTGATGCCGACAAACAACAGCGCCAGCGCCGCAGCGACGACGAGCACGCGCATGTTCAGCGCCCAGGAGACAATGGAATTCAGCATGGCGTTATTTCCCGGTCATGAACTCCGTGCCGAACAGCTCCGCGCTGCCATCGGTGACGATTGGTGTGCCGACGGCGGGGCCGGTGGTCAAAACGGCATCGGCACCAGCGAGGCGTGCCACTTGGATGCGTTTGCGCGTGTAAGTGTGCTCAGCGGTCTTCGCATAGACCCACTGGCCGCCATGGATGTCATGCAGCACGGCGTTGAAAGGAATGATGAGGGCTTCGAGCTTGCTTTCGAGCGTGGGAATTTCGACGGCGATGCGTTCACCTGCCCGCAACGCGGTGTCAGCAGGGAGTTCGTAATACCAGTCGATGGTGTTGGTCAGCGCATTGGCGGTCGGCGGCCCGGCGACGGGTTTGGCGTTTTGAGAGGTGGATGATGCACCCAAGGAGCGAATGACTGCGGCGGCTTGCGGATCGAGCAGCGGTGATTCGCCGCTGTAGATGGCGACACGCGCCCAACGGCGCGGGTTTTGACCCAGGGTGCCGCCCAGCAGATCACGCTGGGCTTTGGCGGTGGTCATGGCGGCTTCGGCGAGTGCGAGCGTGGCCTTCGCCTCATCGACGCCACGCACGCTGCCAGCTTCGGCGCTGAGCATTTTCTGCGCGCGCTCGACGGCGATCCTGGCGGCATCCATTTGGACTTGGGCTTGGAGGATGCGTCCATCTGCGGCGGCTTGGAGATCAGCGAGACGCAGAACTTCATCCAGCGTGCCACCTAGAACGGGCGCGACAGGTTTGCCCACAGCAGCTAGCGGTGTGACGATCTCGCCGGAAAACAGCCGCATGGCGGGCACGGTGCGATTTTCGACTGCGATGGTTTTGAGGCGTAAGGCCTGCTCAGCCTCCGGCTTGAGCGTGAGAATGACGAGATCGCCTTCCTTCGTGATGGTGGCAGGCGCGGAGCCGCCAGAATCAGCGGCATGGAGTCGCGTGGCGAGCAGTGAGATAAGAAGTAGTCGTTTCATAAAATCAGCGGAGAGGGGATTGCATGGCGTCTTCCAGCGCACCGGCGGCGGTTTGGGCTTCGATGTTGGCAGCCATGAGCGCGACCTTCGCGGCGCTGGCCTCGATCTGGCGGCGGGTGAGTTCGAGCGCGGAGACATTGCCCGCCTCGACCATCTTCTGCGTGGTGTCAGACGCGGAGTCTGCTTCTTGCGCGAGCTGCATGGCCGTGTTGGCCTTGGCACGCGAGGCTTGGTAAGATGCGAGCGCGATGTCGATCTCACCCTGGATCGTGCTTTGCTGGGCGAGAAAGCGCGCCTCGGCAGTTTTGCGCCTGGCCTCGGCTTGGGCGATGGGGCCGCGATTACGATTGAGGGGCAGCTCCAGATTCAAACCGAGCTGCCAGCGGTTCTGCCCCGCATTGTAGTCGTAGCCAGGACTCAGCCGCACATCGGGATACTGCTTGGCGATCTCCAGCCGCAGCGTGGACTCGGCGGCGGCGTAATCCGCGAGCAGCGCCATTAAATCCGCGCGCTGAGTGAGCGCGCGTCGGCGACCGGCAGTGCTGCTGACGTCACGCAGGCCAGTGAAGGCCGTAAAGTCGAGCTGCACAGCCTGGATGGCCTTCAACGGCACTCCGACTGCTGCGGCGAGCCGCGCCTCACTCGTCACGGCGATGCGTTGCGCGTCCTGGAAGGCCAGCCGGGTGCGATTGAGCATCAAACGAGCCTGCGTGAGTTCAAAAGGCGAGACATCGCCCGCGTCCATCTGCGCGGTGAGCTTCTTGATGGCCTCGTCATGGAGTTTTTGTTCCGTGCCGAGGAGGCGGATGTTTTCACGGGCGCTGTGCAGCTCCAGCATCGCCGCGCGCACACGGGATCGTGCCAGCCATGCTCTGGAAGAAACACGCCACCGGGCTGCTTCTGCGGCGGCGAGCGCCTGCTCGGTGCGGCGGCTGCGCTTACCGGCGGTTTCGATGGGAATGGTCACGCTTTGTGCAAAGAACCATGGCGTGATGGTGTTGACGTTGTTGCTGGCAAATTGCGGGCCGAAGGTGAACACTGGATTCGGGCGCATCTGCGCGGTTTTGATCGCTGCGGTGACTTCCGCAGCCTCCGCACGAGCCAGGGCCACGTCGGGGTGATAATACGCCGCCGCAAGCGCCAGCCGGTTCACGTTCCATGAACCGCCGCCAGATCGTTGCTCTGCCAGAAAGGCTTTCAGTCCAGGATCACTCAGCGTCCGGGCAGAAAAGTCTGCGCTGGCATGCTCTGCGGTAAGCGGTTTCGCTTTGTAGCTCACGCAAGAAGTGAGCAGCAGTGCGAGGCAAAAAGTGGCGCGGTAAATAACCATGTTCGTCAGGAATGAGCGGTGGTGGGAAGCGTGAGTGTGACGCGAGTGCGGTCATCGGTGGTGGCATCCATGACGAGGGTGCCGCCATGGGCACGGGCGATGGACTCGGCGATGCTGAGGCCCAGGCCGCTGCCTTCGACCTCAGTGCCGTGGGAGATGTCGCCACGAAAAAAGCGCTCAAAGACACGGGCACGCATTTCAGGCGGCAAAACAGGGCCGGTATTGATAATCTCCAGACAGGCGTGGTCTGGCTGCTGACGCAGGGAAAACGTGATGCTGCCGCCACGCACGTTATGCTTCACCGCGTTGTCGGCCAGATTGAGCAAGAGCTGGCGGAGGCGCATGCGGTCGCCTGAGACAGTGACTTCGGCACACACGCTCAGTGTGACTGAAATGCCCGCGCTCGCGGCCAAAATGACTGTGTCCTCCGTGATCTCACGCACCAGATGATCCAGCGCATGAGGCTCATGAGAGACCGTGAGCTGGCCTGCATCCACTTTTGCCAGGAAGGCGAGCTGACCGACGATGGTGGAGAGCCGCTGCACTTCTTCGAGCATGGATGAAACGTGCTCACGCAGCAGCTCGGGCGAGGCGGTTTCACCGAGCATTTGCTCCAGGGTGCCATGCAGGATGGTGAGCGGCGTTTTCAACTCATGCGAGGCGTGCAGGGTGAACTCACGCGACTGAGTGAAGGCCGCGCCGAGGCGATCCTTCATGTGATTAAATACAGCGGTCATGCGGTCGAGTTCATCGCCGTTGCCACTGCGCGGCACGGGATCGGCGAGATTGGAGACATCTGTTTTCTCCAGGACTTGAGTCAGATCTTCGATAGGCCGCAAGGCACGCCGCATCAGCAAAGCGCCACCGATGATGCCAATGAGGATGGCGGGGATGCCGCCGAACAAGATGATCTCCAACGCCTCCTGCAACGGGCTTTCCTTCAGCGCGGCCTGCACGCCGCCATGCACGATGATTTTTTGCTGCTCCTCAAACTCAAACCAGCTCCAGTAGCCCACAATGACCAGCGAGAAGCTGAGCGTAAGCGAGTAAAACAGCAGGATGCGACGGCGCAGGGTCATGGCTCGGTGCGGAGTGCGTAGCCGAGGCCGCGCAGGGTTTGAATGAGGGGCGGGGTGTGGTCACGATCAACCTTGTCACGCAGGCGACGGACATAGACATCGACGAGATTCGTGCCGGGATCGAAATCGTATTCCCACACGCTGGCGAGAATGTCGCGACGGCTCACCACACGGCCTTCGGCACGCAACAGGCATTCCAGCAGCAGGCTTTCTCGGGAGGAGAGTTCCAGCTTTCTGCCGCCGCGCCGCACTTCGCGCGAGGTTTGGTCAAAGCTCAAATCGGCAACGCTGAACACGACGGACCGCTGGCGGGTGCTGCGGCGGACGATGGAGCGCAGCCGCGCCAGCAGCTCGGAGATGGCGAAAGGCTTCGGCAGATAATCATCCGCGCCAGCGTCCAGCCCCTCGATCCGCTGCTCCACCTCACCACGCGCTGAGAGCATGATGACCGGCGTCGTATGGCCTTTGGCACGCAGTTCACGCACCAGACTCAGCCCGTCCAGTTTCGGCAGCATGATGTCCACCAACAACGCATCCCAGCCCGGATTCAGCGCCTCTTTCAGCCCGGAGCTGCCGTCGTGGACGCAGATCACCTCGCAGTCATGCTGAGTGAGCGTGTCACGCAGCAAGGCGGCGGTTTTGCGTTCGTCCTCAATGATCAGCAGGCGCATGGATAGCAAGACAAGGAGGGCGGGAACGGACGCAAATGAAAGAGCTGTCATCTGCCGACCTGCTGACCAGGGGATAAATGACAGATTCTTCATCTGCATGACAGGGGTGTCATTCGGCAAACACGGTCTGTGGCTGATGGTGTTGTTTCACCCATTCACACGATGCCTATCCCTCCATTACCTCCCGCGCTCGTCTCTCGTTTCTTGCCGCGCTCAGTGCTGGGGCGAGGAGCATTCATGGTCGTCTGCCTGTTTCTTGCCATCGCCTTCCTTACCCGCCTAGCACTGCTGTTTCAGGCACGGCATGAGGTGGCATGGGATGTTTCGCTGATCAGTGCGTTTGGCTTCGGCCTTTGGTATGACCTGCTGGCAGCTTGCTATGCGGTGGTGCCGTGGATTCTGCTCACGATGCTGCTGCCCGCAGCACTTTGGCGTAGCAAGACGGCGAAGTGGATCGTGGCAGTGCTTTTGGGACTGTATGCCGTGGTGCTGATCTTCATCGGTGTGTCGGAGTGGTTCTTCTGGGACGAGTTTCAGGTGCGGTTCAATTTCATCGCGGTGGACTACCTCGTCTTCACCCAGGAGGTGATCGACAACATCCAGGAGTCCTATCCGATGCCGCTGATTTTCGCCGGGCTGTGGCTGGTGGCTGCGGGTCTCGTGTGGCTGATGTGGCGGCTGGGGGCCGTGCGCTGGATCAGCCAGGGGGATGCCGCGTGGCGGCGGCGCGTTGTTCCCATCTTGGCTGCCACGATCATTGTGGTGGGCATCTCCAATGTCTGTAGCCAGTCTCAGCTCCCGCGTTTCGCGGATGAATTCAACCGGGAGCTGGCGAAGGACGGGCCGTATGCCTTTTGCGCCGCGTTTTGGGAGAGCGAGATCGACTTCGAGCGCTTCTACCTCAAGCAGGACACCGAGGTGGCGCTAGCTCGCGCTAAAAAGTTACTCACCCTCTCCGACACACCGCCCGTGAGCGATGATCCGCACGATCTGCGTCGTCTCATCACACACACAGGGCAGGAAAAGCGGCACAACATTGTATTCATCTCTGTGGAGAGTCTCAGTGCCATTTTTTTGAAGCAGTTCAGCGCGGAGGTCGGAGCCCAGGCCGGACTGATGCCCCGTCTCGACCGCATCGCGGATGAAGGTCTTTTGTTCACCAATCTCTATGCCACCGGCACCCGCACCGTCCGGGGTTTGGAGGCGCTTACACTCAGCGTGCCGCCCACACCGGGTCAGTCGATTGTGTGGCGGCCGAAAAACACGAATCTGTTCACGGTTGGCTCCGTCTTCCGCAGCCGTGGCTATGACACGAGCTATGTGTATGGCGGTGATGCGATGTTCGACAACATGAACACCTACTTTTCCAGGAACGGCTACCGCGTGGTTGATCGTGGCACAAAATCGCAGCAGGACATCACCTTTCAAAATGCCTGGGGCGTGGCGGATGAGGATGCCTTCCGCTGGGCCACGCAGGAGGCTGATGCCGATTATGCTGCCAGCAAACCGTTCTTCATGCATGTGATGACGGTCTCCAACCACCGCCCGTTCACCTTTCCAGCAGGCCGCATTGATCTGCCACAAGGCAGCCGTGAAGCCGCTGTCAAATACACCGACTGGTGCATCGGTGATTTCTTGGAAAAGGCGAAGTCAAAGCCCTGGTTCTCCAACACTCTCTTCGTCATCGTGGCGGATCATTGCCACGGCAGTGCTGGTCGCACCGAGCTGGATGTGACCAAGTATCACATTCCCTGCATCATTTGGAATCCGCAGATCATCCAGCCGCGTGCCTATGACCACCTGTGCAGCCAGATTGATGTTGCTCCGACTCTCTTCGGGCTGATGAACTGGAGCTACACCACGCGCTCCTTCGGCCAGGATGTGCTATCTCCCGGTTACACTTCGGATCATGAGCGTATTTTCATCTCCAATTACCAAAAGATCGCCTACATCACCGACGGCACGCTGGCGATGTTGAAGCCGAAGCAGGAGTTCACTCTTGGCAGGGTGGACCTCAAGCAAGGTTCGTTGGCAAAGGACTCGTCCGCAGCGTCCCAATCGCGCCTCGAAGACAGCATCGCGCTTTATCAATCTGCCTCATGGCTATTCCGCAACGGTCATCTTGGAGCGGAAACGGATGTTCCCTGATTTGCAATGAAGCAATGAGCCGCCTGCGAAATCAATCACAGACGGCCCATAGGGGTGATTGATGTTGTTTAATGCTGCGTGCAGTGACGCAGAGCGCCGCCACAGGATTTGCACACATGCTTGGTGAGGCTGCCGGTCTTCATCATGGCGATGACCTGATTTTCGCAGTGGAAATCGGCCAAAAAAACAGATGCTATGAATAAAGAAGATGATGCCTCGTCCGAGGAAGATCCATCCGATCCATCCATGAAATCTACCTCACGCTTCTTCACCAAAGTCACCGTCATGGGCATCACGCTCGCGATTGCTCTCTTCGTCTCTGCCGCAATGCCTGCTCAGGCAGCCTATGTGGTGCAAAAGGCAGCTTCAACAGCCCGCGCCGCCGTCATGCACCTTTGTGAACGATTCTGCGGCAATCATCACCATCATCACGGTCACCGCTGGTGTGGTCATGGTGAGGATTACTGGTGTCCTGGGCACTGAGCAGCGGCTCAATGCTTGTCCGCGCCTTTCTCCATCGCTTGCATGAAGTGCGCACCGTCCTCAGGGGACATCAGGCGGCTGATTTCCTCATGGTGACGGTGCTTATCGTCACGAGTGCGGGCGGGTTTGATGCTGAAGGGGCTGCCGCTGCCGTGGAAGTCGAGTTCGATCTGCTTGATGCGCTCGGCCTGCTCGTCGTCGAGGTGGTAAACTGTCTTCCATCCTTCGACGGTTTTGGAAACGGAAGCGTGTTGCTGGTGGAGGGAGGAAAAGTGGATCACAAGGGCCGGAACTGCGAGGAGCAGGATCGGCACGCCAATGAGCATAGCCTTGTCACGCGGGGACAAAGTGGTCGATGCGATGGCGGCTTTCTTTTTGCGCGAAGGCTTGCTCACGAAGCACTCGGATTGAGGTTTGTCGTGCCGCCGAGGAGCCGGAGCGCGTTCATAATGACGAGCAGTGTCGCGCCGGTATCCGCCAGGATGGCGAGCCACAGGCTGGTGTGGCCGGTGAAGGCGAGGATGAGAAAGACGGCCTTCACAGCGAGGGCAAAGGTGATGTTGAACTGGATGATGCGGAGCGTGCGGCGGCCAAGATGAATGGCCTCGGCCACTCGGGTGAGATCGTCCTGCATGAGAGCCATATCGGCGGTCTCGATGGCGGTGTCGCTGCCGATGGCACCCATGGCAATGCCCACGCTGGCAAGGGCGAGCGCGGGGGCGTCATTCACGCCGTCGCCGATCATGCCGACGTAGTGATGCTCGGCCATGAGGCGGCGGATGTGCTCGATCTTCTGCTCAGGCATGAGGTCGCCATAGGCTTCATCAATGCCTGCGGTGCGCGCGATGGCGTCCACGGTGCGTTGATTGTCACCGCTGAGCATGACGACTTTTTCGATGCCCGCGTCATGGAGAAGGGTGAGGGCATTGGCGGCCTCGGGGCGGATGGTATCGCCGATGCTGAGGATGCCGAGGATGGCACCGGCACAGCCTTCATGCGGACTGTGGCCGAGGATGGCGAGGGACTGGCCTTTGTTCTCGATCTCTGTAAGCCGCGCCTCGATCTCCGGGCTGCACAGGCCCAGCTCATGAGCCATCTTGTGATTGCCGATGAAGTGCGGGTGGCCGTCGATGACGGCGGTGGCTCCACGTCCGGTGACGGATTGATACTGTGTGGATTCGTTCCAGGTGATGCTTTTGCTCTGAGCCGCAGCAACGACAGCTTTCGCCAGAGGATGCTCGGAATGTGCGTCGATGGCAGCAGCACGACGCATGATTTCTTCTTCAGTGATGTCACCAACAAGAGTGACGCCGGTGACCTGAGGTCGGCCTTGCGTGATGGTGCCGGTCTTGTCCACGGCGAGGGCGCGGAGCTTGCCCACGGCTTCCAGATAAGCGCCGCCTTTGATGAGCACGCCGCGCCGTGCCAGGGCGGTGAGGCCGGAGACAATGGAAACGGGCGTGGCAATGACGAGCGCACAGGGACAGGCGATGACTAGAAGCACAAGGGCGCGATACGTCCACTCCGACCACGCGCCGCCCGTGACCAAGGGCGGCAGCAGGGCAACCAATAGCGCGACGACAAACACAGCGGGTGTGTAGATGGTGGCGAACTTGTCCACGAAGCGCTGCGTGGGCGCTTTCTGCTCCTCGGCTTCTTCGACCAGTTTGATGATGCGGGCGAGCGTGGAGTCGCTGGCGGCTTTCGTCACTCGAACGGTGAGAGAACCTTCGCCATTGATCGTGCCCGCGAACACGGTATCGCCGGGCTTCTTCTCCACCGGCACGGACTCGCCCGTGATGGGCGCTTGATTCACGGCAGAGTCACCCGTGACGACTTCACCATCTAGCGGCACGCTGCTGCCGCTGCGCACGCTGATCTCCATGCCGACTGCCACTTCTGCCACCGGCACTTCTTTGGAGCTGCCGTCAGCATTTTTGACCAAGGCGGTTTGTGGCGTGAGCTTTAGCAAGGAGGCGATGGCACGCCGCGCACGGCCCACGCTCCACGATTCCAACAGCTCTGATAGCGCAAAGAGAAAGACCACAGCGGCACCTTCCGCGCCTTCACCTACAAGCCATGCGCCACTCACCGCCACGGTCATGAGCACGTTCATGTCGAGCCGCAGTTTCTTGAGTGCTTTGAAGGCCGCAGGAAAAACCAACAAGCCTCCCGCCAGTGTCGCGAAGGCAAAACAACCCGTGTGCAACATGGATGGCCCTAGCTTGAGCCATTGCAGCAGCATCCCGAGGCCAAGCAGCGCACCGGACGCGATGACGAGCGCATTGCGCGGCAGCGATGTTTCATCATGTCCGTGCTCGCATGAGCCACAGGACTTGGATTCGGAGGTGTGGGTGTCTTCGGTGCTCATAAATTAAAGGTGTGAAAAAATGGAGTGCTGCTGAATAGCCGCATTCGCGCTGCGTCTGATTTACACGCCGCTGTTATGCGGCAACGACTCAAACCCAAACCCAAACCCAACGCATCATGAAAAAGCTCATCACTCTCCTGGCGGTCACTGCCAGCTTCGCCGTCTTCACTCCTGCCGCAGTGCAGGCGGGAGACCGACACTCCTCCACTCATGGCAACGGGCACAACTCCGGCCATGGTTCTAGCCACGGCAGCGGGCACAACTCCGGTCATGGTTCCAGCAATCACTACACACCGAATCATGGAGGCGGACACAGTTCCAGTCATGGCTCCAGCAGCCACTATACGCCAAGTCATGGCAGCTACGGCGGGCACAGCAGCAACCAGCATTACGTTCCGAATCCCGGTCATGGCTCCAGCCATCAAAGCGGTAGCCAAGGCCACATCAGCCTGCCGGGATTCCATCTTGATTTTGGCAGCCGTGGCCGTCACTAACCCAGGGAGTGGATGCCCTGTTTCCAAACAAGCCTGCCGGAGAATGGATGCTCCGGCGGGCTTTTTGATGGCACCCGGTGGAAAAAAAGGGTTCATGCGAATCAATCCGTGCCGCCCATGAGTTTTTGGATGCTCGGCGTGCTGTAGGCTTCACCGGCGAGCTTGCCGTCCACAAAGGCCCGCACACCCCAGGCGTGGTAGCGGACGCCGGTGGCTTCGATGACTTTTGAGCGGGCACGCTTGCCGCTGCCAGTGCGGACTGAATGACGCGGGGTGTAGGTGAAGTTGACGGGCTTGGTCTTGGCGTCGGCCTTTTTGCCTTGAGCCAGCTCCACGGTCTCTGTGCCGCTGCCATGTTTGATCACCTTGTCCGTGTCGAGGTTGTCGCCAAAGAAGGCCCATTCGAGCTTCACTGCGGCAGGCTTTTCGAGATGAAAGGCGGTGGCGGAGATTTCGAGCCAGCGGCTCTGCACCTCCTGTGGATTGTTTCCTTTGGGATCGTTGTGTTCGGTCTTGGCGGCCACCTGGAGCTTGATGACGTTGTCTGCGAGCGCCGCTCCTGTGGTGGTGAGCAGGATACAGATGATGTGGGTGGTGAGTCGGCGGAGTGAACTCCGGCGGCGTTGGGTGGATGTGGTTTGTGTGTTCATGGCGTTTGTGGAAAGAGGAAAGATGCAGATGTGAGAGTTCATGGACGCCTGGCAAAGTCGCAGGCGGACTTCGGTGCTCCGTGGAAGACGATTTTGACGGATGAACCAGACGGTGGCTTTGAAGCGAGCGAGACGGAGTAGCGCGAATAGGAGAAGCCTATGCGTCTTCCCGATGGAAGTTCGCGTGGCAGATAATCCACAGCGGTGCCTTCGATAGCTTCTCCCCGCGCATTAAGCACGACGACATCGACGTGGGAGCCTGCCGGCGGATTGAACAAGGAATGCCGTCCTACGAGTCCGAAGACCATGGTGCCAGTGACGCTGCTGCGGACGTGTGCCGAAACAATGGTTCCACCCTCATCTGAAACCTTCTCCACAGTGACAGGTAGTTCCCTGCGAGCACCACCGAGCACAAAATCAATCAGTCCATCAGAGCGTTGCGCATGCTGCCAGACAGTAGTGGTGCATGAGGAGCAAACCAACAGCACGCTTATGGCAAGCAAATGAATGGTAAGTGAGGTTGAATTCATGACGGTCAGGGCTTGAGCGAAGGCGCGAGCAGCACGATCTGGCGCACGAAATCCGGGCCGATGAGGGGATTGTGCAGCTTGATCTGAACCCTCATGCCGGGTTTGAGATGAGTGGGCAGCGATTCCACCTCTCCGTGCCAGAATCTGGCCCATTCGGAGTAAACGAACTGGCGCACGGGGCCACCATCCTGCGCGAAGGTGATCCAGCGGGTGGTGTGATCGACGCTTTGGACGACGCCGGTCATGGTGGTGCCCATCGGGCGGATCGCGCTGGCGGTGGATGGCAGCACGAACAGGGAGAACAGTGCGCAGATTATAGCGACCGTGGCAGCTCGGGTGAGGAGCCTGCCACACGAAAAAGCGGAGGATGTTTTCATGGTGTGATGTGTTGGTGTGGTTGTGAAAGTCCCTGCCAGCCCTGCCAAGCCATGAAGGCGGCGAGCAGGACGAGGAGGGCGCAGGAAATGTAGGGAGCGCGGCGCATCCATTCGCCGAAGCCGCTGAATCGCTTCTGAGCGTGATTCACGCTCCACGCGGCGACGGCTCCAATAGTGACCATCGTCAAGGCGAGGCCGAGGCTGAAGGCGGCGACAAGGGCGAAGCCGAGGACGACTTTCTTGATCTGCAAACACACGACCAAGATGGTGAAGGCGGCGGGACAAGGCATGAGGCCGCCGGTGATGCCGAACAAGACAATCTGCGGCGTGGTGACGGCTCGGTTGGCGAAGCGGCGTGCGATGTCCTCGGCATGGGCACGCTCGTGAGCATCCTGGTAGGGATCGTTTTCGTCGTTCACGACCTCCACAGCGGGCGCGGGAGCGACAGGCGTCTGGTTGTCAGTCGTGGTTGGGCGATGAAAGCGGAGGCGGTAGGTGTGGGCGTGGTCCTCATGCCCCATCATGAGTGTGGCGGCGAACTCATGCGGCTCCGGCACGAGGGCCGTGGATTCCCAGAAGGCATCCTGCTCCTCGAACTGAAAGCTCTGCGAGCTGCCGTCCAGCCTGGAGGTTTCCATCGCCATGCGTGTGCGCTTTGGCATCGGCAGCAGCTCGCCGCTCGCACGACAGGGATGAATGCGAAAGCGTGGCGAGTCTCCAGCGCTGATCTGGATGCGCAGCCAGCCATGCCCGGTGTCGAGCATGACGCCTGGGTTCTCCGCCTCCGCACGGCGGAGGGCCAGCGCGGCGAGGCGCTCGTTGCTGATCATTCCCTCCGGAAGGGTGATGGTGTGTTGAAAATCCTGAGCCACCACAGTTGCCGGTGCGTGGCTGGAAGGATGGTGGTGGCGTTCCGCGTGCTCGTGCGCCTCCAGGCCCTCCCGCCGGGTGCGAAGAAACATCCATACGGCCAGCACAAAAATCATCGCGGCAGAAGCGAGGTGGAAGTAAGGCTCGGTGTGCTCGGCGTTCCACTGACCGCCGTAATGCAGTGCCAGCGCGGCGAGAATCCAGATGAGCAGCGAGTGTGAAATGGCGGCGGAGAGGCCCAGCAGCACCGCCTGCCAAACAGTGCCACGAATGGCGATGATGAAGGCCGCCATCATCGTCTTGGAATGCCCCGGCTCCAGACCATGCAGGGCACCGAGCAGGATCGCGATGGGAATGTAGAGCCACGCATGGGCGCTGCCACTTTGAATGAGCTGGGTGATGTCTGACATGGTCTGGATAGGTGGCGGGGTTATTCCTTGAGTTTGGCGTTGGCGATTTCGGCGGGATAGAGCGCTTTGAGAGCGGCGAGGGTTTTGTCCACGGTGTCGAGATGCAGATTGGCCTCGGCGGGTTTGCGGGCGGCGAAGGCTTCGCGCACGCCATGGAGCGCGGTTTTGAGGTCGGAGACGAGCTTGGTCACGTCGGCCTGCTTCGCGGCATCGGTTTTGGCAGTGAGGGCGGTGGCCAGCACGGGAAAGGCTTCCGTGACTTCATCAATGGCTTCGTAGGCTTTGTCGGTGGT
The DNA here is from genome assembly GCA_016795465.1 of Verrucomicrobiaceae bacterium. GTDB lineage: Bacteria > Verrucomicrobiota > Verrucomicrobiia > Verrucomicrobiales > Verrucomicrobiaceae > Prosthecobacter. The sequence goes on from JAEUHK010000101.1 coordinate 48,934, forward strand.
GCCTTCGTGCAGCTCTTCGGTGTGCTGGTTGATCTCGGCCCACACACCGGCGAGGTCGGCGGGGACTTCGACGTTTTTGCCGCTCTTTTTGCTGCCGCAATCACAGTGCCACTCGGGTTCTTTGCACTCGCCACAGGCGATGGTGTTGAAGTGCAGGCGGAAGGGCACGGATTTGGCCGCGCCTGGCTCGCGTAGCTGCATGATGACGTAGTAGTCGGTGCCTTCGGGAGCGGTTTCGGTTATGAGGGTGTCACCCTTGGCCTCGACGCTGAGTTTTTTGGCGGCGCTGCGGTCGCCAGCGGTGACGGTGACTTTGCGCTCGCCGAGGGCGATGGGTTTGCGGTCTTTATCGAGAAAGGTGATCTCGAAGCGGCGGTCGGCGCTAACTTTGAGTTCCGCATTCGGCGTGGTGACGGAATCAATGGCGATGATGCGGCCTCCGTTGGGGCTGAAAATAAAACGCCCGTGGGCGTGAACGCTGCCGCAGAAGGCGAGCAGCATGGCGAGGTGCAGAAGTGTGGATTTCATGGTGGTAAAGGAGTGAGTGGTCTCCGGCGCGAGCGCCGCGCCGGAGCATGGGCTGGTGGTGGGTTATTTCTTTTCTTCTTCGCCATGCGCACAGGTGCAGGCGTATTCCTTGTTCTTGCAGGTGGGGCATTGGGCGAGGTTCAGGTTGAACTTCTCGGTCACGGCTTTCTCACCGGCCTTGGCCTTGATCTGCACGACTGTGGGCAGATCATCGCCTTCGGGGATAACCTTGTCGGAGATGAGCTTGTCGCCGTCTTTGGTGAAGGCGAGCTTTGTGGGAGCGCTGCGATCACCAAGGATGACGGTGATGACTTGCTCACCTGGGGCGACGACTTTCATGTCGTCGTTGATGAAGCGGATTTCGACCTTCTTGTCTTTGTTCACGAAGAACTCGACGTGGGGTTCCACTTCGGTGATGAGCTTGCCACCGGTGGGGCCGGCTTTGGCGGCGTGTTCGTGGTCATGCTTGTCTTTGTCCGCAGCGGTGGCGGTGAAGGCGAGCGCGAGGGTGAGCAGGGTGCTGAGCAGTTTGGATTTCATGGGGTGCGGTTGTCTTTGGTTTGGTTTCGGTTCTGTTTTGCCTGGGTGCGACGGCGTGTATGCCGTCGAGACTTCGGAAAATTTTAATGGGAGGCGGGTGCGTCGAGTTCGATGGCCTTGGCGGCGGCTCGGCGTCCGATGAGCCAGAACATCGCGGGCGTGATCGCCATATCGAGGAAGGTGGAGGATATGAGGCCGCCGACGATGACGACGGCCACGGGATGCAGGATTTCTTTCCCCGGCTGATCCGCCGCGAGCACGAGCGGGATCAAGCCGATGCCTGCGCTGAGGGCGGTCATCAAAACGGGCACGAGCCTTTCAAGGGTGCCGCGTATGACCATTTTCTTCGTGAAGCCCTCGCCCTCATGCTGCATGAGGTGCAGGTAGTGGCTGATCATCATGATGCCATTGCGTGCGGCGACACCGCCGACGGCGATGAAACCGACCAGCGTGGCAATGCTGATGTTGTTCAGCTTAAAATAGGTGAAGGCTAGGCCGCCCATGAGCGCGAGCGGGATGTTCACGAGCACTTGCAACGCGAGCGAGGCACTGCGGAAGTAGCCGTAAAGCATGAGGAACACGGCGACGAAGACGATGGCCGAAAACACGACGATGCGCTGCGTGGCCTCTTTTTGCGCCTGAAACTCGCCCTCGAAGGTGATGAAGTAGCCTTCGGGCAACGTGACTTTTTCCCTCACCTCGGATTGCAGTCGCACGACGAGGTTCGAGACATCCCGCACCGTGGGCTTGATGCCGAGAGCGAAGCGGCGCTGGCTGTTTTCGCGGAAAATGACGTTCGGCCCCTTGGCCTCGCGCACATCGGCGACGAGTGACAAGGGGATGCGCTGAATGTGCTGCCCGTCGCCATCATCCATCATCTCCACGGGCAGTTCGGCGATTTTGTCGGGCGAGTCCCGCCACTCGATGGGCAGGCGCAGGACGAGATTCACGGCACGCTGGCCTTCACGCAGTTCGGCCAGCTCCTTGCCACCGATGAGCGCAGAGAGCTGCTCATTGAGTTTGCCAGGGGCGATGCCGTAGGCCTTGGCTCGATCACGATCTGCCTCGATGCGGAGCTGCGGGATGGAGGAGGTTTGATCGAGCTTGCAGTCCTCGAAGCCGGGAATGCTTTTGGCAACGGCCTGAATCTCGATGCCGATCTGCCGGAGTTTGTCGAGATCAGGGCCGAAGACCTTCACGGCCACCGGCGCAGAAACACCGCTCATCATGTGGCCGATGCGATCCGCCAGCGGCCCGCCGACGACGGCGAAGACACCGGGCACGGTTTTGATCTTCTTGTTGATGTCATCGAGAATTTCTTTCCGGCTGCGGCCTTTGCTGCCGTGCTCGCCAGGAGCCTCGCGGAAGTCCACATCGAACTCGGCGGTGGAGACAGGCACCACATGGTCGCCACGTTCCGCACGCCCAAGACGGCGGCCCACTTTGCGCACTTCGGGGATGGTGAGGATTTGCTGCTCAATCACGTCGGAGATTTTGTTCATCTCGTCCAGGGAAGTGCCCGGCGCGGTGGTGGCGGCGATGAGCGCGGTTTCCTCCTGGAACTTGGGCAGGAAATCCTTGTTCATCTTCGGATACAAGGAGAAGGCGGCGATGAGCATCACCACGGCGAGGGTGAGCACCATGAGCGGCTGATTGAGCGCAAACTTCAACAGCGTGTGCTCCAGCAGCCATTTCATGCTCCGCGTGATGAAGCCGTCCTTGTGCGCATGGCCTTCTTTCGGATTCAGCAGCATGGAGCACAGCACCGGGATGGCGGTGAGCGAGACGATGAACGATGCGATCATGGAAATGATCGTGGCAATAGCGATGGGCGCGAAGAGCTTGCCCTCGACTCCCGTGAGGCCCAGCAGCGGCAGGAACACGAGAATGATGAGCACGGTGGCGTAAAGGATGGAGTTCCGCACTTCACCGGAAGCCTTGGCGATGACCTTCAATCGCGGATGTGGTGTCGCTAGCGCGGCATTCTCCCGCAAGCGGCGGAAGACGTTCTCCACATCCACAATGGCATCATCGACGACCATGCCGATAGCGACGGCGAGGCCGCCGAGCGTCATGCTGTTCACGCTGACGCCGAACCATTTGAAAATGAGCAGCGTGATGCCGAAGGAGAGCGGCATCGCCATCAAGGTGATGAAGGTGGTGCGGAAGTTCAGCAGGAACAGAAACAGCACGATGGTCACCATCACCGCACCATCGCGGATGGCCTCCGTTAGATTGCCGATGGCGTGATCAATAAAGTCTTTCTGCTGGAAGAGCAGCGTGGTTTCGACGCCTTTCGGGAAGGTGGGTTTCAATTCGTCGAGCGCCGCCTGGATTTGCTCGGTGAGCTTCCGGGTGTCAAAGCCGGGAGCCTTGGTGATGGACATGATGACGCCGTAGGTCGGTGATTTTTCCGGTGCTTGGCTCACGGTGGCATCGCCACGCATGGGTTCGATGCCCCATACCACATTCGCCACATCGCCGATGGAGATGGGCCGGTCGTTCACCTTCTTGATGATGGTGCGGGCAATGTCGTTCAGCTCCACGGTCATCGCTAGATTGCGCACCATGATCTCGGTGGGGCCGGTGTTGAGAAAGCCTCCTGTGGTGGTGTTTGCGGCCTCGGTCGCGGCGGTTTCCAGCTCGGCATAGGTCACGTTGTTCGCCTGCATTTTGAAGGGATCTGGCTGAATCTCGATCTGCTTCACACCGCCGCCCATGTTGAGGATTTCAGCAATGCCGGAGACGCTTTGCAGCCGCCGTTTGATCGTCCAGTCTGCCAACGAGCGAACATCTCGTGGTGGCAGGTAGCCTTCCTCGCCCTCCTTGATGGTGGAGCGCACACCAACGAGCAAAATCTCGCCCATGAGTGATGCCACGGGTGTCATGAAGGGCTGCACTCCAGGCGGCAACTGCTCACGCACGCCTTGCAGGCGCTCCTGCACGAGCATTCGCGCCTTGTAGATGTCCGTGTCCCAACCGAACTCGGCATAGACGAGTGAGAGTGACACGTCGGAGTTCGAGCGCAGCCGCGTGAGTCCAGCCACGCCCATGAGAGCGCTTTCCATCGGCTGAGTGATGCGCATCTCGACTTCTTCCGGCGCAAGGCCGGGAGATTCGGTCAAGATGATGACAGTGGGCTTGGTGAGGTCTGGCAGCACCTCCACCGGCAGCTCGGTGGCCGTCTTCATGCCCATCACCATGAGGATGAGAGCAAGGCCGATGATGACCGCTCGATTGGCGAGCGACCAGTGAATCATTTTGTTGAGCATGACTTACGCAGCCTCCTTCTTGATGGGTTTCACCGGGACTTCATCCTCGTCCTTGGCACTGCGCTTTTTGCTGAACATGGAGATGAGCAGCAGCACGAACAAAACACCGCTGGCATACATCCAAAGCGGGTTGCCGGGGCTTTCCGCCTGCGGTGGCAGGCCGGAAGCGGCACGTTTCTTGGCTTCCATCTCCGCTTTTGCCTCTGGAGTCAGTTCTCCGCCATCGGCGGCGTGTTCATGACCATGCGCGGCATCCAGCGCCTCTTTGAGCGAGACACTGCTGGCTCCGGCGAAGGAGAGCGAATAGGCACCACGAGTCACCACCTCATCTGCCGGAAGCAGACCGCTGGTGATCTCGACAAAGCGGTCGTTCATCTCGCCGACCTGCACCTGGGTCTTCACAAAAGCGTTCGGCAGATCGAAGTCCTTCACATAAACGAAGCGGTTCGATGACTCGCCCTGCAAAGCAGCACGCGGCACGCTGACCACATTGGCACGCTTGCTCATCACGATGGAAAACTCCGCTCGCATGTCCGCCCGCAGCAAGCCGCCGGGATTGGTGAGGCGGAAGATGGCGTCAATGGTGCCGCTCTCCTTGTCCGCGCTGGTGCCGAAACGCAGCAGCTCGCCATCAAACTTCTCTGTCGGCAGAGCGGCCACTTTGATGTGTGCGACGGTGCCAGGCTTCATGCGCCCGGCCTGATGCTCAGGCACTCGTGCCATGGCATAGACCTCGCTCAGGTCGGTGATTTCCAGCAGCGCGTTTTCTGGCTCCAAGGGATCGCCCAGACGTTTCTCGACACGCGTGATCAGGCCTCCGAGCGGAGCTTTGAGCGTGATGACAGGCGGCGGATCGCCGGGCTGGCGGCTCTCGATCTTCGCCACTTCGTCATCTTTTTTCACCATGTCGCCTGGAGCGACTTTCAGCTCCACCACGCGGCCTGAAATGCGGCTGCTCACCGCCGCCACCTTGCCGGGAATGGATTCGATGCGTCCGAGCGAGAAGATGGTTTGCTCAAAGTCGGTTTCTTCGACCTCGACGGTTTCGATGCGGAGGTTTTTCACTCCGGTGTCATCCAGCACGACGGTGTTGGAGGCGCGTTTGGTGTCTTCTGCGGCGTGGATGAAGCCGGAGTGGGTCAGGATCAGAAAGAGGGGGACAAGGGATCGTTTCATGTTCAATCGGGGAATGAGTTAGCGGCGTGTTGAGGAAGGGTTGACGGGCTTTGATGCAGGCGTGGCAGCGGGCAAGGCGGGTGCGTGCTTGCCGGTGGCTGCCTCGTAACGAATGCGGGCGAGGTGGAAGTCGCGGAGGGCATCCAGTGAAGCGGCCTCAAGCTGGAGCCTTTGATCCCGTGCTCGCAGCACGGAGAGCAGGTCGGCCTGCCCCGACTCATACGCCTTTTGCATGGCGGTCATCTGCTCCACCGCCAGCGGTAGAAGCGTGTCGCGCGTCTCACGGACGATTGAGGCATTCGTTTCCATCTCGCGGCGTGCGGTGCCAGCCTCGCCATTGATTTGCACCGCGAGCGCTTCACTTTCTAAGCGTGCTCGTTCGGCTGCGGCTGCCTTTTCGGCAATCTCGCCCTGATTGCGATTCCAGAAGGGTAGAGGAATGGAAATGCGGAAGCCGACAAAGCCGGTGCGCTCACGCTGCGTCGTCGTCACATCCTGCATTTCACGGGAAGCAAAGAACCCCGCCGTCACATCTGGCATACGTTTCGCTTTGGCGAGATCCTTGCCCGTCTGGGCAGCGGCGATCTTTGTCTGCGCGAGTTGGTAGTCGGGCCGCATCATCCACGAGGATTTCGCGGGCAATGACATGTCTGGCAGATCACCTGAAATGTTCAACGTATCCTCCGAGCGCAGGCCGAGCATGGGCTTGAGCTGCCCGAGCAGGCTGACGCTCTGCGCCTCCAGCAAGCGTGACTCCACACGCAGGCGTTGCGCGTCGAGCTGCACCTGTTTCGCATCCAAAGGCGACACCTCGCCCGCCTTGGCGCGTCCGCTGGCAAACTCCGAGAGCTTCTGAGCCAGCTCGGTCTGCTGCTGCCTCAAGGCACGCTGTTTCGATAGAGTGAGCAACTGCACCACCTGCTGCTGAGCATCAGAGATCAGCTTGCGCTCCACATCCCGAATCTCCAGCTCCGCTGAGGTGACGAGCTGAGAGGTGAGCTTTTTCTCCAGACTGAGCCTTCGCGTGATGGGGAAGGACTGGTCGATGGAAAAGACACCGGTCTGCGGACTGACGTTGCTCTGGTTTTGGAAGTCGTAGCCAAACGTGGGATTCGACAGGCGACCGGAGCCGAGCTGCCGTCCACGGGCTTCCTCAATGGCGAGACGGGCCGCCTTGAGAGCGGGATGATGAATCCGCACACGAGATGCGACCTCACCGAGGGATAACGAGAGCGCCGAGGCATGGCTGGCGCAGGTCAATACGAGCAAAAAAAATGGGAATGGTTTCATGGAAAAAGAGTTTGGAGAATTCAGGCATGGAAATCCCATGCCGGAAGGGGGACACATCACAGCCACCTGCCATCAATCGTGGATGGCGGGCCGTGAAGGCTCTCAAACTCTCAAGACAATCGTGTGTGCGAGCACCTGGGGCCAAGTTCGACCTCGCTCGTGCTCCAACCAAGGCGGAGCCTCGGCAACCATCGAAACCTGTGCTGGCAGCAGCACCGACAGAATCCATTCAGGGATCACTAGATCAACCAGCACTGGCGCAGGAGCCGCGACTTGAATCACCGACGCCTGGCTCGCCGTCAAGCTCTCGACGATGGCAGGGTGCTCATGCGTGTCCTCACTGTCCGGGTGATCGTCCGATGAATGATGAGGCGCTGTCTGCTCCTCATCATGGCAGGCCGCCGAGTGAGGGCCGTGGCAGTGATCCGCCTGCGTCACTTCCTGCTCTCCGCCGCATTCACAAAGATAACCCCGCTGCATCCCAAACACCTGCACACACGCGATGACCAGAACGGCCAGCGTGGGGAGAATGCGTTTGCGGAGGAAGGTCATGGACGGGTCTAAGATGATCCGACTGCCGATATATTCAATTTTTAATTTTCAAACCTGTGGGGGCAGGATCGCGCAAACACGCGGGATGGCAGCAGTTTCAGCAGCAGCCATGAGGCTGTGTTCAACTGCTTTCAGCCAAATTGCCATCACTCGGCTGCGGCAGGGCGGCGACGCTGTGGAGTAATAAACGTCGATAATGTATAATCATGAAACTGAGGGTGATGACTGCCTTCGTGAATTTACAAATTAACAAATCAAATAATGACAAACAACAGACTTGTCTGGGTCGCCATCCTGATTTCAGGAGTTTCATTTCTGGGTGGCTATTTATTCGCGGCAGGGGACATGAAACCGGTGATGCCAGAAAATAGGAATGGCGCAAGCATGAGCAATTCGCATGTCATGCCGGATGGTTCAATGATGGCAAACCCATCGGGAATGAACATGAACAGCATGATGGAGGGCATGATGCAAAACCTGCGAGGTAAGACCGGCGGTGATTTTGATAAAACATTCGTCAGCGAAATGATACTGCATCATCAGGGTGCGGTCAGCATGGCGGAGGCCGCTCTCAAAACCAGTAACCGGCCAGAGCTTCTTGAGATGGCGAAAGCCATCATCAAGGCTCAGACTGAGGAGATTGCGATGATGCAAGACTGGCAAAAGACATGGGCTAGATGAGCATGAGCCAACATCAAAAATATGAGAAAAGCCCCGCCCGGATAAACTCCGAGCGGGGTTGATTCATCTTCACGATGAGTTGGCAGTTTGGCTGCCTTTGAGCGTGGTCAGTATTCCGAAGGGAGAAGCACTGTTGTCACAGAGCGATCCCATTCGGTGATGATCCAGAATTTCACTCGCTGTGATGAACGATAGCACGACAGAAGCCGTGCCCCCTCTTTGAGCGCACGGTTGTTCTCATCAATGTCCTCCTGGCAGAGATCGCCCCAGTCGCCTGTCGAATGACGGGCTAGAGCAGCGGAAATCTCAGTTTCGGTGACATCGACAAGAACACCCGGCGTGGCGTAAAGCTGACCGAGAGGAAACAGGCCAGTCTGCGGGTAGAGAATGAACATGGTGAGTTGGGTCAGTCATGGTTCTCAATCCAGCAGAGCATGAAGCTCGTTCTCGGTCAGGTGATCAGGCTGTGCTCCTTCTTGGGGAAGAGGCACGACCCGGACAAACAACCGCCTCGCCAGCTTCACGAGGGCCTTTTCACGGCCCATGCGTCCAGCTTCATCCTCATCGAACATCAAGATGATGCCAGCCCTGCCTTCAGATGCCTCCACGAGGGCTGCTTCCTGAGCCATGGAAAGGGAACTCCCCATAATGGAAACAACCCGGTGAAAACCAAGCTGCCAGAGCTTGATGACATCGAAGAAACCTTCGACGACGATCAATGGCAGCCCTTTCTCTTCCTTGGAAGCACGGTCGAGATTGAAGACCTCGGCACTTTTTCGGAAGCCGTTCGGCAGCTTGTATTTCGGTCGATCCTCGGGCGGTTGCCCAGGCCAGCGTCCAGCGTAGCCCACGAGTTCGCCATCCTTATTGTGAATCGGGATGACGATGCGCCCGGACATGGTGCCCTTGGCGCAAAAACCGAGACCAAACTCTGCCACCGTTGCCGGGGTGAGTCCTCTCTCGGTTAGATACCCATGATCTGCTTTCAGATTCTCCAACTTGAAGCTGAGAGGGGCATTTTCTCCAGGTTCCTCCGCTGGTTCTTGTGGCTCCGCGATCCGCGAGGGTTGTGTGCTGTTTCCATGGGCAGGTGGTGAGCCAGACCATGGACGAGCGTTTTGCGCTGCCGGGCTTTGCTGCTGACGCGGCGGAGGTGAGTCCGATTTGCCAGCCAGACCGAGGTTGAACCACTGATCCAGCTTCAACGCTGCTTCGTGCGCATCGCAGTTCTCCATCTTTGCGACGAAGTCGAGATGATTGCCGCCGCATTTGCATGTGGAGAGATGACAGAACCAGCAGTTCTTCGAGAGCGTCACCTTGAAGGTGTCTTTCCCGGAGGCTTCTGGGTGAATGGGACAAGGGCCGTCGAGGCCGTCGCCGTTGCGAGTGCTTTTCATTCCGGCGGTGAAGCCGTAGTGCTCAAGCACCTGTTGAAACGACACAGCGGCTTTGACTGCCGCGAAGTCGATGAATGGTTTTGCCATAAAATAATGAACTGTGCATTGGTGTTTGTGGGACGTTTGCAGGATGCAAACACCTCCGCAGCTCATGGTATCAGGCGACCAGGTTTGGCGGGAGTTGACGGTTCCTTTTTGGTATGTGATGTTTTTCATCACTTACCTTGTTAGTGGCTCTCACTCACATCAGTTGCCACTGTCGATCATTTGGCACCTTTCGAACTCCAAGTAATCATGGATCGTTCGTGGTTGGTAAGCGGTGCCAACCATCGCGGGAGAACCCTAGCATAGGAACGCGAAAAACCGATGTTTTCGAGAAGCGTTTTTGATGCAACTTTCGCTTTTGCAGATCGGAGATACCAACGAATTCGTTCGGTTGGATTAAACGGAATTTCTTCGTATCTCGTGTCAACAACAGTTATCGGATCACCGACTCGAATTTTTCCTCCGTTCAAGAATAGGCCCAGAAAGCCACGATTGTGAGCGATCTTACTGGGAAGGATAAAAGGGCGCAGCTTGTCGCAGCTTTCACAATGAAACGTCAGTCGAATCAATGCTTCACCAATCTGGAGAACCGTTCCTGAACGAAGGTTATGAAGGTTGTCGAATTCCACGATGATGTTTGCACGAAGCACCTCAGCTTCCACGCCAAACTCCTTCATGGTGCGAGTAGGAACAATCAGCACTTGCCGCAAAGGGAGGCATTGGACTCCCCCTGCGATACCGTTGGCATCAAACATCAAACTGTTAGATGCCAAAAGCGGTGCGCCTTGCTTTTGCTTTATGAATAAATGCGTGACCATATAAGCCGATTATACCACATGTCGCAATCTACTCACAAAGGGAGAGCGAAGGTCGTTTTTGCCGCGCTTTTCCGATCAGGACTATGCCCCAGCATTTCTGCTGTCCTCCGGATACTGGCATGCCAAAGAGTCTGAAATGCGGCCCAACTCAGATCACCAAGAAAATCAAGATCTGCGAGATGAATGATTCCATCTGGTGATTTTTTCATGAATAACTTATAAGGCGGGCGCGGCTTGACGCGAAACGCGATTTCTACAAAGGGCGATCTTCGTGTAATTGGGAAGTCATCAAATGGCCCGAATCCCGAAATCCAGCTCAAAGCCTGACCAGCTTTTGCACGAATTGCGATGCACCTGTATCCATCTATATATTCATCGCTTTCGATGAAAAACGGATCGGTCGTGCTTAGCACATTAATGAGCTCAACGACACCATCAAGTGTATTGACGGAAGGGAAAATGAATGAGGCAGTGCTGACTTCGGGGCACCCAATAGCATCTTGGAATGCGCAATTGATCTGCGAGGAATCAGGTGCAAGCACATATTGCCTCCAACCATACCGCTCGGGGTTCTTGGCAGCGGCGGCGGCGAAAGCGCAACCAGCACCGTTACGCCTGTAAAATTCCATCTGTCTCTCAGTAATTTCAGATGCGGCGAGTTTTGCCGATGATTGACTTGTCGAGGCTAGTTTGGTAGCATGCATAGTGGTCGAAGTGGTAAGTATGGTTCAACATCCTGACTCGTTGCTTCGACTGAGCTGGGTTTAACACCCTTGTGAAGAGTGGCTCTGGAAAGCTCCACTTCACTGCTCAGCCCATCATTGGCACTCACCAATGATGGGCTTTTTTATTGCAAAGTGACAAAAATGTCCACTGATATTTACTAAGTCCACCAATAATGGACAACAATGTAATTTTGTTTGGCAATTTATGCAGCGGTGATATTTCTGTCCTCATACAATGGACAAACTTTTCTTTCTCGCGCCATGCACGCCAAACATACATGAACCTCTTTCAGCCTGGATAAGCATGACTAACGAAGTGCCTCTAATTTCTGGAAAGAAGGACACTCAATTGGCACCCGAAGAACTTGCGAGATGGGTAGCAACGTCAGTTTTCGCTGTGGTTGTCTGTGTCGGCGAATTGCCAATAGGCTTTGGGTCGCTAAGCATCTCTGAAGCACCTCTCGTCAATGGCGACGTCGAGATTTGCCACTTGATTGTGCATCCCAACTGGCGTCGTCAATATAAAGGATCAAGTCTTGTTTTGGAGCTGACTCGAATAGCGAAATCCAAAGGCTTCAAGCGTGTTGTGGGTCGTGTCGCACCGCACAATGCAATCGGGCGCGCGATTTTGTCATCGTTACGATGGGAAAAGCTTCCGACGACTGAGGTGCCTGAGGTATCATCCTGCGAATGGTTTTCCAAAGTCCTATGAAACCATGGGAAAATAAAGAGTTGGGGAGCCTCATCAGGCATGAGCGGCAACGCCTCGGTATGAGTGCTTCCCAGCTAGCAACGGAAGTTGGCCTAAAGACACGTCAGCACGTGAGTGGAATCGAAAAAGGGAAGTGTCCATCCCTGGAGGTGCTAGCGTCAATAGTGCGCTTCTTGAGCAAGACATCTGGAGATCAAGAATCTGTGAAGAAGGAAACGATTCTTCGACTTGCAACAGCAGCCTTCGGTATAGCCCCTGAAGATTTGGCAACGGGTTTAGATCCCACTCGCCTCCACGAGGAAGTCTTGTTTCAAAATACGCTTCAACCTGGGGATCAAATTTGGATTCTGACGGATACTTTTGCAGAGTTGCTAGACCCTAAGTTGCTTGATCAGACCATTGGAAATATTCGAGATCGTAATATCAGCTTCACATACTTCGTGCCGCTTGGAAGCTTTGAATGGGAAGGGCTTCTCGCCGCCTTGGCGCATTCAATTTCCGAGACTGAACTTGAACAGAGGCTTCGAATCATCTCGATTTCCCCTTTAGCTTTTGCATGTCGGATTCGAATAGCCAATCCGGGAACGAATCGACAACACGCAGTCTATGGTTTGCGTGTTGAGGGAGGTAGTGAGTTTTTGTTTTATCCAGCCCCGGTGGATTTGGTCAGAGCGTGGATTAAAACCCTTTGTTCGTTGGTTTCTTCGCTGACTGGTGTTGGTGTCTCGACACAACGACAGTTATGCGTTGAGAAAGCATTAAGTGCTAAACTTGGCGAAGCACGCCTGTTATTTCCAACATCCCCAATCAACAAAAATATATGAAGAATGAATCTGAATCCCAAGCAGAAGATGGAAAGCCAACCAAGGAACCCCAGCTTCTCCTCGTCATCGCAATCGCATTTGTCGTCTGTCTGTTGCTATCAAATCTCGCAGCACAGAAGCTCATTCAGGTCTTCGGATATACGTTCACCGCTGGAATACTCTTGTTTCCTGTTACCTATATTTTCGGAGACTGCCTCACTGAAGTATATGGTTATGCCCGCACCCGCTCAGTCATTTGGTGCGGTCTTGTTGCAAGCGCATTCATGGCTGGATTTATGGCGCTTGTCGTTTGGATAAGTCCTGCCGATGGATGGCCGTTTCAATCTTCGTTTTCTAGCGTCTATGCAATGGTTCCACGAACAGTCCTTGGTTCGATTATTGCGTATTGGGCGGGCGAATTCTTAAACTCCTACGTTCTTGCTAAACTGAAGGTGATCAATGGTGGTCGGCGGCTTTGGTTGCGCACCATATTGTCAACCGTCTTTGGGCAGCTTTTGGACACAGTTTTATTCTTGGTCATAGCTTTTGCCGGAGTCCTGCCCACATCGTTGCTGATCCAAGCGGCATGGTCGGGCTACATTTTCAAAGTGTTGTATGAAGCTTTAGCGACCCCTTTCACTTACCTGATTGTAAACTGGTTGAAGCACAAGGAAGGCATCGACGTTTATGACTCACAAACAAATTTTAGCCCGTTCAAATTTACCTCAAAATGAAACTTGAGATCAATTTCGCTTCAGATGTGAATGCGGCTTCTTTGCTGCGATAACGAATTGACGGCTTTAAGCAAGAAGCGATCTCATCGGAGATGGAGTGCCTGAGTGGTGTATTACCGTTCGTCCGCGTTGGCTTATCTTTAAGTCGGCTATGGCAGTTTGAAGGTGTCTCACTCGCTCCAAGTTCCTCGCTAGAACGAGCACGCGAAAGCGGTTGACGTTGAGCCGAATGAGATGCGCTTTGGAAGCCATAGTAGCCTGGTAACTTATGATTTTACGCATCACGGAGCTCTGTCGAATATCACGTCGCTCAATGGGCATCGTTCCCCGGTCTGCTTCGAGGAAGTAGTAGGTGCGTTCTACGCAACCTTCTGGACGAGTCACTTCGAGGGCGAAGACCTTGTCCGGCACCACGCCGACATGGCGTTTGCCGGGGAGATCAACCGTCCAGCGAAAGGGTTCACGGTGATTCTCTCGACCTTTGGGTTGAGGCAGTTCGTGAGCGAAAAGCAGACGAACATCAGGACGCTGGCGGCAGTCGAGTTCGAGCGCGGCCATGAAGTCACTGACCATGAGGGTGTGCTCCAGGAATAGACGGCCAATGCCTTTGTTTCGAGTCGTCCAATCCATGCGCTCGAAGGGCATGTCGAGATCACGTCGAAGACGCCCCGCTCCGCGTGAGGCGAGGCCATAGACGAGACTTTTAGAGCCGCCCTCGTGGTAGTAATCGAGCTGGCAGCGTGGGCGTTCCAGGTAGCCGTGGTGGTAGAGGAGGTTCAGACGGCGTAGAAGCTGCTGGCGGCTGCCACCGGCCAGTTTGATGAGCCATTCTGAACGAATGAAGCGATGCTCGGCGACATGGCGGAGGATTTCGAGGTCGCGCTGGGTGAATTGGAATGATCCAGCGGCATCAGGATCGCGTGTGAATCGCGGGAGCCGCTGCTGTTTTTCAGTCATGCAAGGATTGTATCACGAATAAAGCCTCTCCAGGTTGTGGAGAGGCTTCTGGATTCACGCTGTCATCGTCACTTAGGTGCTGTCAGTTGAAGGGGCTGCCCGATTGAGGATGAAGCTGGCAGCTTTGCTGGCCTGGGATGCGGCATTGATGATCCAGCGTTTGTGTTCTTTGACGCGCAAGACATCCAGCCAGCTTTGCAGGTAGGCGGCGGACTGCTCATGGGAGTCACTCACGATATGGGTATCCATGCCGAGAAACGCAGCGCCCATCTCGGCGACGAGTTCTTCCAGGGAATAGACTTTTCCTCCGAAGCCGTCATGTTTGATGAGGCTTTCGCGGTTCAATCTCTTTGGATGACCGCTGGAGTGAATCAATTCGTGGAAGAGTGTGAGGTAGTATGCCTCGGCACTCTCGAACGACGCGATGGCAGGCATTTGAACCGTGTCTGTTGCCATGCGGTAGCAGGCCACGGTGCTTTTGCCTTCATGGATCACAGGACGTAGCTGCATCTCGGCGACGACCTGATCGGCGGCTGCGATCCGTTCATTCGGGCTGAGTGCCGGAATGCCTGGTGTTGCGGGGAACTCGATGCCTTCGATCTGCGTGGCGTTGAAGACCGTGTATTCCCGAAGGAAGAGGCGTTTGCGCTGGGGGTGTGCCGGATCGTCGGAGCCTTCGTTCTCGGAAGACGAGGCGGACTTCGATTCTCCGACCTTGATGACATGTGCGCCCCGTTCGCCCTTGCGGACATGTCCGCCTCTTTCCTGGGCCTGACGAAATGTCAGCCAGTAAGGGGAGGGCAAGTGTCGCAGGCCGAGGAGCAGGACGTTGATGCCATTGTAGGTCTTGCCAGTGTGGAAGTTGCGCGGGATGCCGACTTCACGCTGCCAGGGGCAGCGCCAGGGAACGACGCCGCGTTCCAGATGTTCGATGATGAGGTTGGTTACAGTTTGATAAGGATCTATGCGCGATTCTGCGGTGCTCATGGGGCTTCGGTGTTGAGGTTGTCAGTAGAAGCCGACCTCGTAGGTGAGGCAGGCTTCAGTCTGGCAACCGCAGGCTCCGAGAGCCGCAGAACGCTCTGCCAATCAGGATACCAAAGCAGAGCGTATTCTCGCAAGGGATGCGCCGTCATGGGTGCTGCATCAGCCACCGTGCCAGCTTGCTCTCGACCTCTGCCTTGGGAGTGGCGAAGCGCTCGCGGCTGCGTTTGAGCAGGCGCTCGCGGCGGCCTGCATGAGTCTCGATGGGAGGGGAAAGCTGAGTGCGTTGGAAGTGCATCGCGCCATCGGCAGATTGGTTACGGATGAGTGTTTCGTAGCGCGGCAGATCGACGAACTGCCGCGCGTGGAATTCTTCGCCGAACTCGCCGTGCAGATGCTCGGCATCAGCGAAGCCGACACGAAAGGCGACGAGGGTGCCGACATTGCCAAACACGGCCTCCCGTACGGTGGGGGAGAGTTGAGCGATGTATTGATGGCTCAAGGTGAGGTTGAGCCGGTATTTTCGCGCTTCGGCAAGAATCGAGGTAAAGGACTCGGTGGCAAAATTTTGGAACTCATCCACGAAGAGATAGAAATCGCGCCGCTGATGCTCGGGCTGGTGGTTGCGGGCCATGGCGGCGAGCTGAAACTGCGTGATGAGCAGAGAGCCGAGCAGGTTGGATTTGTCGTGGCCGATCTCGCCTTTTGAGAGGTTGGCGATGAAGATGCGGCCCTCGTCCATGACAAAGGGGATGCTCACCTTGTTCCGCACCTGGCCGATGATATTGCGGATGACGGGGGAGAGGAGCAACTGACCGGCCTTGTTCTGGATGGGCGCGATGGCCTCGCGCCTGAAGCGCGGCTCCCAGCTCTCGTATTCGTTCTCCCAAAAGTCGCGCAGGAAAGGATCATCGACCTGATTGACCACCCATCGGCGATAGGCCGCGTCGGTGAGTAGGCGATTGAGTCCGAGGAGAGTGGTGTTCGGGCAATGCGCGAGAGCAGCGATGGCGTTGTGCAGGATGTATTCGAGCCTTGGCCCCCAGCTTTCATGCCAGAGACTCTTGAAGGCGCTCACGATGCCGGAGGCCACGAGCTGACGATCCTCCGGTGTGGTCTGGGCGAGTAAATTGAGTCCGATGGGGTGATCGAGGTCGCCAGGATGGAAATATACAGTCTGCTCGGCCCGCTCGGGCGGGATGTGAAGAAGCAAATCCTCCGCCAGATCACCATGCGGGTCGATGAGTCCGACACCGTGCCCTTGCTGGATTAGTTGAAGGACGAGGTTGCGCAAGAGCGTCGTCTTCCCGGAACCTGTCTTTCCGATGATGTAGGTGTGATAGCGTGCATCAGCCAGATCGAAACCAAACGGCACCTCGCCGCCCCACGCCTGCCTCATGCCGATGTGAAGATCATGCTCTTCCATGTGTGTGTTCAAGCCGCCAAGGCCAGCCGCCGCTCCAGAAAGGAACATTGATGAAAACCGGGCCAGAGATCACCCCCTCGTCAAAATGGGTGCCAGCCCAGCAAGTCACCTGGCAAACGTCTTGTGGATCGAGCCAGGCGGGTAACGGCAACTGGCCTCGACGGCTGAAAGCGTGAGACATTATAGCATGAACCACCGGCCCGCCCTTATAGCCGAGTGGGTAGTAGAGCCCAAAATGCAGTGTCCAAAAGACATAGACTCTAATTGTCGATTGACAGAATGGTAAGCATATCTTACCCATATGTAAGATTATGGAACCAAACCTTCAAGACTACCCATCCAGAACTACGGTGATAGATTGTCTCCGCGAATATTCAGACAACGTCGTTGAGGAGCAGATCAACTATCAGTCGGACCTTGAGATTGTTTTTGGCTTAGATTCCTTCTCCGGCATTGAACTCGCATGCGAATTCACCGCGCGGCTGGGAGTTCAGATTCCCAAGAATGACAATCCACTTACCTGTGTGGATGAGGACACTGGATACAAACGCTTTCGCCGTTTTGGTGAACTTCTTGAATACCTTGCGGAGCTACCACAAACCCGATAAACACGACTATGGCTACCATACCAGATAAAGATCTTTCGGATCGTCTCAGAGCCTCGCGCGAGCAAGCCGGCCTTTCGCAATCGCAGGTGGCGAGAATGCTGGACTATCTGCGCCCTACAATCTCCGAGATAGAGGCCGGACGGAGAAAGGTCACCGCAGAGGAATTGGGGAAATTCGCTGACATTTACGGAGTCACAACAGAGTGGCTTCTTGGTCGATCCGCCCCTAAAGACTCGATACCACCTTCGCTGCTCTTGGCCGCTCGTGAATTAGGCAAACTACAGAAATCCGATCTTGATAAGGTTATTGATTTTCTCAAAACGGTGAAGAGCCACAACGACAAATGAACAGGATCGAACTCGCAACGACTGCCCTCAGACGCGCCATCGAAGTTCGACGAGAAGCACAAGTCCCTCGCCTCAACCCGTTGAATGTTTTCGACTTGGCGATGGGCCATCTAGGCCTCCGCGTACAGTTCATTCAAGGAAGTTCATTCGAGGGCATGTTCGCCAAGGAACAGAACGCAATCATGGTGCCATCCGAGCGTCCGCATGGGAGACGCGCCTTCTCTGCCGCCCACGAGCTTGGTCATTGGGCTTTTGGGCATGGATCACAGATTGATGAGGAGTGCTCGCTCGAGCGCTACAATGACAAGCCAGAAGAACGACTCGTAAATATGTTTGCTGGCTACCTCTTGATGTTGCCGCCAGCAATCAAGTCGGGGGCTGAGCAGTTAGGCATGGACATAGGCAGCCCATCTTATCAGCAGGCATATGAGTTGGCATGTTGGTTTGGAGTTGGCTACGGCACTCTCGTCAATCACTTGCGATATGGGGTTCAGCTATTGTCTCCCGAGAAATCGATGGAACTTTTGACCCACGAACCAAAGACCATCCGTCGTCACTTCGTGCCAAACCATGCAACCCGACACCTAGTGGTGGCCTGCAACTTGATTCCGAAGGCTCCTATCGACTTGGCCGTTGGCGACCATTTGTTAGTTCCACTCGGCGCGGATCTTCAACACAGCAATCTCAGCACCATAGAGAAGACACCACTTGGCATCTTGGCCGAAGCCAAACAATCAGGCATATCACTCATAAATGGCCCGAATGGATGGGCTGCTGCGGTTCGCGTGATGAAGAAGGATTTTAGCGGATGGGCAAAATACAGACACCTCGAAGACGACGATGAAAATGACTAACTGCGATGAAATTATTCACGGCTCAGACGTGGCCGAGGTTTGGGCAATGCTGTTTGCGCGAGCAATGGAGCCCGGCTGTGACCATCTCGGCCCTACGATGGTTCGGATTCGAACGGATGACGCTCGTCAGATGGTTGAATCCGATAGCCCAGTGAGATCGGCGATTGATGCTGTGCTCAGGGCCGCAGGAAGCCCGCGTGTCAGAGAGACGGCGAGTCTGATCTTTCCGTATTCGCCTTGGCGAGCGAAGCTGTCGGACATTGATGCGCTCACAACTTGGTATGTTGGGGAATTTATGCCCCGATTGAAGGTGATTGCTCCTTCGCAGTTCCGCCACACCTACTTTGAGCGAATGGTGGACTTTGACGGCACTGGGATGAGTGACTCCTCGGGCAACAATCAGTTGAAGTTCATCCTCGATAGATGTGCCGAGACAAGTGAGCGGCGAACACATTTCAGACAATCAGGGCTTCAGGTCTCGATCTTTGATCCAAGACGTGATCACACTCGCAGTGCTCAGAAGAATTTCCCGTGCCTCCAGCAACTCGGATTTTACTTCCTCGAAGACGGATCGCTTGGGTTAAGTGCATACTATCCAACTCAAGTCATTGTCGAGCGCGCCTACGGCAACTATTTGGGTCTGTGTCAGTTGGGAGTGTTTATGGCTCACCAACTTGACGTTCCATTCCGAGAGTTTGTCTGTTTTGTCGGATCACCTCGCCTCAACTTCAAGAAAAAGGACCTCCGGGAACTTGAGAGCAGACTACTAGAACTGCGGCTAGAGATCGACACTCGCCACACACCAGATGTCACCGTTTCATGAAGACTCAAGTAGGACGCCTCATCGTAATCGAAGGCCCGGATGGTGTCGGAAAAACGAGAATCGTTCACGACCTTGTGAATGTCCTAAAAACCAACTCGCAACACATTGTTAGCCTTTCCTTTCCTGGAAGGGAACCTGGAACGCTTGGATCGCTTGTGTATTCCTTACACCATAAATTAGAGGCATTTGGTCTAAACACAATCACTCCAGCCGCTTTGCAAACGCTCCACATTGCAGCGCATTTGGACACTATTGAAACAAGGATCAAGCCGCTACTGAATCAAGGCACGACGGTGGTGCTTGATCGCTTTTGGTGGTCAACGCTTGTCTATGGCACTGTGGCCGGGATAGAACGGTCAACTTTGGAGCACCTTATCGCTGCTGAGAACTCTGTCTGGTATCCTCACATCCCGAAGTGTCTGATTCTGCTGGATCGACAATCGTCGCTCCGGCCAGAGCCGAGCCGTGATTGGGAAAAGCTCAAGGCCGCATACGCAAGACTCGCCAAGGAGGAGCAAACTAGCTTTCCGGTGCATAGAGTATGCAACGATGGTGAACCAACTGAAACGCTCGATAATATATGCCAAATCCTCGCGGAAGACCTCGCAAACTAAAGCAGATCATTGAGAACGAGTGTCGCGAGCAGGAAGCCCCGTTGCTGGGACTCTCATTTGAAAAAAACATCGCAGATGTTCCAGCTCCAAATTGGGCACCTGTAAAGACCTCGCCGGTGTTCGATACCTATTGGCGATTTGCTGCCGAGCGTCAGAAGATTTTCTTTGCACGGGTTCGCGAAGATTGTGCTCCATGGACTAGTGATAGGATACTGTTGGAGCACAAATTCACGAACGCATACCGGGCCTCTGATCGTGTCAGTCAGTATTTGATACGAAACGTGATCTACAGTGGGGACCAGTCACCAAATGAAGTTTTTTTCCGCACAATACTGTTCAAGTTCTTCAATCGTATCGAAACGTGGGAGCTATTAACCTCATCGTTTGGGCAGCCCCGTTTTTCTGATTTTGATCTTGATCGCTATGCTGCGGTTCTTGATGAAGCGATGAACGCAGGCGAACGCATTTACTCTGCAGCCTACATCATGCCTTCAGGCGGTAAAGCTGCAGGGCCAGGCAGAAAGCACCATATGCATCTTCGACTGCTTCAGCGAATGCTATTAGAGGAGCTTCCCGACCGATTGACTGATTGTCGTAACATGCGACTGGCGTTCGAACTGTTGAGGGCATATCCGACAATTGGTGACTTCCTAGCTTACCAGTATGTCACCGATCTCAACTACGGACCCCTGCTGAACTTCTCTGAAATGCAGTTCGTCTGTCCAGGGCCAGGGGCAAAAGACGGTATCCGCAAATGTTTCAGTGATACTGCCGGACTGAGCGAGCCTGAATTGATCAAATTGATGGCGGAGCGACAAGATGATGAGTTCCTGCGTTTGGGGATAAGGTTTGAGAGTCTCTGGGGGCGGAAATTACAACTGATAGACTGTCAGAACCTTTTTTGCGAAGTGGACAAATACGCGAGGGTGGCACACCCGGAAATCAGCGGTCACACTGGTCGAACGAGGATCAAACAGAAGTTTCGCCCTACAATAGAGCCAATCACTCTTTGGTATCCGCCGAAGTGGGGGATCAACGACAAACTGCCATCCGCAAGACTACATGTTCACTAACATTGAAAGCAATACCGCAGATGAGCTGTGGCTAACGGCCGTTGATCTGTTTCGCGATGGTAAGTCTGCCAAGCAATCGAGCAGGTCGGGGATTACCGATGAGGTGCTTCACGCAGCTCTGTGCCTGCATGATCCCCGACAGCGATGGGTTGTCTCGCGAAGTCCAGGGTTGAATCCAGCGTTTGCAATGGCGGAGGTTATTTGGATGCTTCGAGGGCGCAACGACTCGGCTTTCTTAACCTACTTCAACACAGCCCTCCCGAAGTTTGCAGGCACTGGTACGACCTTCCATGGCGCATACGGATTCCGTCTCCGCCATCAAACTGGTTTGGACCAATTGGCTCGCGCGTTTCAGGCTTTGCGGTCGAATCCAGAATCTCGGCAAGTCGTCTTGCAAATATGGGACTCTAGCACCGACTTTCCGTCAGAAAATGGGGATGCCTTGGCGGCAGATATTCCATGCAATGTATGCGCCATGCTCAAGGTCAGAAGCGGCAAGCTTGATTGGATGCAGATCATGCGGAGCAATGATCTGTTTCGAGGTTTGCCCTATAATCTGGTGCAATTCACATCATTGCACGAGATCATGGCTGGTTGGCTTGGAGTGGAACTAGGCAGTTATCACCACGTCAGTGACAGCCTGCACATCTATGAGGATACCAAGGAGGATGTGTTTGCTGCGTCAGCCGTCGAAGTTCCGAAAAACGTGGACTCATTAGCAGCAACCTTTGATGAGACGGAGTCCATCGTGCGAAGCATAGAAAGCTTGATAGTGAGAATCATCGACAAACATGTCACGTCTCCCCAGTTGATTGAAGAGTTAGGGGCAATGCAAATTCCCGCAGCATGGATGAATATTGCGTCTGTGCTCACAGCCGAGGGTGTCCGAAAAAGACGAGACGGGCGGGCTATAATTCAAGCAATGGGGAACTGCATTAATCCAGTGTTTTCTCAAATGTATGATCGTTGGCTGGCTCGAGTCAACAGTGCGTAGCCGTGGTTGGTAGAACCGCACGCTCACTTCCATGCAATACAGTGATTGCAGCTCGCGCAGAAATGTCTGATATGATCGAATGAAATCTGCAAATCTAGACGAGTATCAACGCATCGCAGGCGACACCGATCAGCTAGGCACAGGAGGTCTTGAGGGGCTTTCGTTCATGCTGCTTGGCTTGTTTGGAGAGGTTGGAACTCTGCTGAGCGCTCTGAAGAAGAAGCAAAGAGACCGCGAATCATTTGTGGGCTATGAGGAGACAGTTGTCGAGGAATTCGGGGATGTTCTCTGGTATTTCTCTAACATCGCCTCTCGGGCCTCGCTATCTTTGAGTGTCCTGGCTGAACGGGTTTTCAGGGACTTTCATGACTGGGATCAAGTAACCGAGGGGGGCTTTGGCACATTCGCAGATATTCAAACCAAGAAACGTCGCCGAGGCTCTCCAGAGTCTCCCGAGTTTGAGTCCTCGATCATCAATTTGGCTGCGAAAGTTGGCCTTTTACTCAACGATTTTAACAACGGTCGGATTTCAACCAACCGCGACACATTGTCAGCTCATCTCGTCGAAGTCTTTCGAACATTGATAGAAGCCGCAAATGTTGCTTCAGTAAGCCTTGATGATGCGGTTAGGCACAATGAGTCGAAGATATATAGCCGATGGCCGAAACAAAGGGTTCCAACCCGACTTTTCGACGAAGGTTATGATTCACTGGAACAGTTGCCCCGACGAATTGAGATGCACATCATCGAGAAGAAGGCGGGAGCCAGAACATTCGTCATCCAGCAATGCAACGGTATCAACATTGGCTCGCAGATAACTGACAACAAGATCACGCACGATGATTATCGATTTCACGATGCTTTTCATTTGGCTTATGCAGGTATTCTGGGTTGGTCGCCAGTGCTCAGAGGTCTCTTCAAACTGAAAAGGAAAAGTGTTCCCAAGATAGATGAAGCCCAAGACGGTGCCCGAGCGATCCTCATTGAGGAAGGCATCTCGACGTTGATTTTTCATCGTGCACTCCGTTTGAAATATTTCGAGTCGATTACCTCACTAGACTATTCGCTGTTGAAATTAATCCCGGAGTTTGTTGCGGGCTATGAGGTAGAGAAGTGCCATTTGTGGGAGTGGGAGAAGGCTATTCTCGAAGGATTTAGAGTGTTCCGCGAACTGCGCGCCAAGCGTCGGGGTATCGTGACGGCAGACCTAGTCAATCGGGCAGTGCATTTCAGTGACCTCCGGGAGTGAATTGAACTGGTGGTGTCTAGCAAGGTGATGCCCCGTCGTGGCCCCCATGTGTTTGGGCGAGGGCAGTCCGGCTTTTGCCGGCTGGCCGCAGCGGCCGACTTCACGCGTTTGGTCATTGTCCGAGGGCGGTTAGCCCGGTTCCGGCATGACCTCTGTCCGTAAGTCGATCAAGTCCTTGTCGCTGGAGGAAAACGCGTGAAGTCGGGCGTTGAGCCCGAACACGTGGGGGCACCCGTATCACGGCCCTGGCGGCGAATCGTCGCTCAGTGAGGCCGTGCAATCGTCGTCTGGTGCGGTAGCACTCGCCGCGATTTTTTCGCGTGCCCCTACATACCATGTAAATAGGGGCAAAGAGAGGGGTGGAGACATGTCGCACAATATTGTTTTTCCGACTCAAGGACATTTTTGCGGCCGTAAACAAGGCTTTTGGCCGCCTGCGTGTCCTTGAAGCTGGAGTTCGGTCGCCCGTAGTTTTGAGCAGATGTGTCTTTGAGTGGTGGCTCGCCGATTTCCAAATCGCCGCCACGGTTCCATGCAAAGCAAAAGAGCTGCTTCGCAGCAGCCCTGTAAAGGTCGGTGGTCTTGACGATTGGGTGGAAATGTGGTCTTTCCATAACCGATCAAGGTTTTCGTTTTGGACGGTAATCCCGTGGGTCAATGCAGATGTCGTAGATAGCGCGATCCAGTTTGATCCAGTCGGTGCTGTTGATGCCGCGTTTGTTGCGGCTGACGGGACTGAACGGAAAGGCCGAGGCGATATGAAGCCACCGGCTGGCGAGGCGTGAGATGCCGCGAATCTCATCGGCCACCTCGGACAAATCCTGATCCTGGCTGAAGATGCAGGCCACATCGTAATCGCCCTGCCAGGCAAGCGAGATGACATCGAGGGCAAGGCGAACGTCGATGCCTTTCTCCTGGCCGACCAGGATGGTGCTGGCCGTGCCATCTGGGAGCACAATGCTCTGATTCCGGTAGCGAAGCGGGCGGCTGAAAACATGAACGCCCTCACGGCCCATCTGGGCGAGCTTGGCCGTCCAGAAGTGGTTCCAAAAGGGATTGTCGGACGCATCAGGAAAGCCGGTGTAAAAGCGCACCTGCTGGAGCTGCCAGCCTTTGCGGGCGCAGACCTCCAAGGCGAGCTTTTTCACGTCGAAGTTTGGGAAGGGATACCCAAAAGCCTCTTTCGCGCCGTGGAAGAGGTTTTGACCGTCAATGAAGACTATGGCTCGTTTGATGGTGGGTTCGGCAGACATCAGGGCAAAAATAACCCCGCCCGAGGCCTTGCGGCGTGTCGGGCGGGGGGCAAATAAATGGGTGCCTCGAAGGCTGACCTGATTATGGGGGAAGCGCAGGAAAATGTCAATCCCCTCATTGTGGACAATCTCAACGCAGTGAGTCGTCCTCTTTCACCTGCCGGGTGAGCTGTCGCAATGCCTCCAGCATCGCTTCCCTCGCCCCAGGCTCGCGCTTTGCACGCAAGGTGGCGATGCAGTTCCCCTCCCGATGGTTGAGCTGGATGAGGCTGCCGGTGCGTGAACCAGCATCGCGCTTGCCCTTCCCTCCTCCATGCAGGGTGCGGTGGGTTTCAATCCGAGCACGAATGCTGCGTGTGCTCTCCCCTGCTGCTGCGGCTGACACCAGCTCTTCCTGAAGCCGGGAGTCGTCCACTTGGGCGATTCGCTGTGCCATTTCGTAGCCGATGCCTGGTGTGTTGCGCAGCTCCTCTTGCAAACGGGCGGGCAATTCCAAAAGACGGAGCATGGAACTCATCCATTGCTCGCTCTTCCCTATCTGAGCGGCGAGTTCGCGCTGGGTGGTGACAGCACCGGTGTCCAGAAGACTGCGGAGCGTTTCCGCAAGCTCCACGGCAGCGATGTTTTCGCGCTGGATGTTGGAGATCAAACTTTTGAATCGACGGGTGATCTGGTCATCCGGCTCACGCACGAGAACTTCGAGTTCGGTGAGGCCGACAGCCTTTGCGGCGCGGAAGCGGCGATGGCCGGTGAGAATGCGGTAGCGTTCGCCATCCTGGGTGACGGTGATCGGCTCAATGATTCCGTGACGGCGCACGGACTCGATCATGTCGTCCATGTTGTTGAAGATTTTGCGTTCGTTGTCCGGGTCTTCTTGAAGTCGGTCGATGCTGACAATGAAGCGGCCTCTCTTGGGAAGTCCGCCGGTGAGGCCGGACTTCACGAGATCGAGACGGCTTTTCCCTTCGGGTAGTTTGGTCATGCTGTTGCAGCGGAGGGTGCATCCACTGATGATGTGATGGTCGGCACTTCAGGTGTTGCTGCCTCCGTGTGGGCCTGCGGCCCGTTATTGAATAATTCACGCACCTCTTCGACGAGGGCGGCCATGTCCTGCGCTCCTTTTGACAGAGGCCGGTAGTGGAAGATGCTGCCTCCATTCTCGTCCACCTGGGCCATCCATCCGCAGGAGCGAATCTCGCTGCGAGCGGATGAAATCTGGTCATCCGCAAGCAAGGTGAGCACACGCTTTCTCAAGCCTGGCAGGCGTGTGAGGTTGCTCAGGACGTGCAGCATGCGGAAGTCGGCGCTGGAGCGAAGTTTGACGAGGAGTTTGTAAATGCTGGCGTAGCTCTTCACCGCCTTCGTGCTTTCAAACGGAACGATGAAGGCGTCCGCCGGATAAATGGCGTTTTCCATGATCGGCGAAATCTGGTTGGGCGAGTCGATGACGATGAAGTCAAAGCGGTCGGCGATGTGTTCCTCGGCGAGCAATTGAGTCAGCATCGACGGATAACCGTCGGTCTGGCTGATCTCACGCCCGAGGTCTTCAAGGCCGTCGGCGCTGGCGACAAAGAAAAGGCTTTCAAAGCCGGTGGGTTGGATGACCTCGCTGAGGGACTGCTGCCGCGTGAGCGCGGAAACCAGCGTGCCCTCCGGTGTGAGGCCATCCCCTGCGGCGAGCCATTGAGTGACCTGCGCCTGGGGATCGAGATCCATGAGCAGGACTCGATGCCCGTGACGTGCGAGGCCGCTGGCGAGGTTCATGGCGATGGTGCTCTTGCCACAACCTCCCTTGGCATTGATGACGGTGATGATGTTCATGGTTTGGTTTGAAATGACTGGTTGTTAATGTCGGTGTCCCACTGCCAGAAGTCCGGGAGGCCGAAGAACTGGCGGAAGGCACTGAGGCGGGCGTTGTCCGTGTCGAAATGCTCCAGGACACGACGCGACCACGGCTTCGGGTCGGCTTCCAGCTCGGCACGGTCGCGTTCTCGCTGGGCGATGAAGCGAGCCAGTTCCTCAGACTGGTTTATGCGCATCTCCGCTTCCCGATTGGCAAGCCATTGAAGCCATGCCTCGCGGAACCTTTGCTCGTGATTTTCACGGCGTTGCGTGATGCCGGTGAGCTGAACTTGGAGTCGCTGCTTCTCCCGCTGAACGAGGAAGGCATCTCCAAGCTGCCGGATGGCGAGCGTGAGTGATGGGAAAGGATTGCGCTGATCGCGGGCCAGAGTGCCCAGCTCACGGCCCCACTCCGCTGCACGCCCTTCCTCCTTCGTGGCTCGCGTCAATCGCTGGACAAAAGCCTCGGCAGCTTCGGCCTCTCGCGGTGACGGTTCATTCACCGGTTCGCCACGATTGCCCCCGTAG
Organism: Verrucomicrobiaceae bacterium; assembly: GCA_016795465.1. Taxonomy (GTDB): domain Bacteria; phylum Verrucomicrobiota; class Verrucomicrobiia; order Verrucomicrobiales; family Verrucomicrobiaceae; genus Prosthecobacter. The sequence continues at coordinate 75,759 of JAEUHK010000101.1, forward strand.
GCCGCGTAGAATGACCGGGCGAACTCCCACCCTGCTGTTCCGGCAACTTCGGGCGACCTAAGTTTAATCGGAGCAGGCCATCGCTGCTCGATGGATCGGCGCAAGAGTCCCGCTGGACTCCTGGCCGGTGCCCGATCCGGCAGCCACGCGATTTGCTGCTGGATGGCCTCCCGGCTGTGCTCGCGCATGAGGTTGGCGACCGTCCTCTCAGTGAAGCCAAAGCTGAGGAGCTGTTTCCTCAAAGGATCGTTGTCTGCCGCAAGGCTGTTTCCAGTTTCATTTCCTGGTTTCGTTTTAATGTTGGTTCGATTTTCCGACCGATATGCTGGTTCGGAAATCTGACTGATGCTGGTCTGAATTTCTGACCGTTCCATGGCTGGTTCGTTTTTCTGACCGTTCGGAAAATCGCACCAGCGGATTGCATACACAGCCCGCCGCCGCTCCATGGCTTCATGGCTGAAAACACCGTTCTCCACCCGGACGATGTAGTTTTTCTCCAGCGCTACTCGCAACGCCTTGGCGAGATCGGAACGGCTGCCGAAGCGTGCATAGTTTTCGATCTGCTGATAGGACAGGGCAACCTGCTGGCGTCTGCGACCATGCTTGGCCTGAAAACCGATGCTGTGGCGGATGATTGCCCCGACCACTTTGATAACCGAGAGGGGTTCGTTGGGGATGAGCACGTCAAAGAACTCGTTCGGGATGTCGGTGCGATTGCCTTCGCCCTCGAAGAATCCTCGAAAGTCATTCAAGCGTGTCGTGTAAGGTGCCGATGACCAGCAAAGCTGATAGCAGGCTGACTGTCCGGCATCATGGGCGTGCTTCGCACGACCTTCCGTCACGCATTCGATGAGATGACCGGCCAGGGCATCGTCCAAAGCGCCACGGATCATGTCACGGCTCACTCCGGCCTTCGTTTCGAGTTCCGAGTAGGTCACCTCGATCTGCTCTTCCTGCGGATTCCCGTTGGCATCGCACCATCCCAGAGTCTTGCGAACCAGATAGGCCACGATACGCACCACGCCCCGCGAGAAATTTGGGATGACGACATCGAAGAACTGATTCGGAGTGTAGGTGGTATTCGACGTTGGTGCCTTGAAGCCGTGGAACGCTGAAATTCCAGGCTCCAGGGCCTTTGACGTGAGGTGCAGAACTTTTCGATCCAGCGTGTTCCGCATGGCAGCTTACAACCGGATCACCGGCTGATCTTTCCCCGGCTCGACCTTTGATTGCTGCTCTACGAGCCATTTGGAATACCATCTCAAGATGGCATTGATAATGAAGCTCCGGCTACGCTGCTGCTCTCGTGCCATGCGGTCGATGAAATCCAGCACATCGCTCTCAAACTTCACCCCCGCTGATTTGCGCACTATTTTTTCCATGTCACCATCTTAACATGAATGTGACACACGCTGTCATGATGAGCTGTGGATAACTCAGGGCAGGTGTAAAACTTCGGGCGACCGAAGTTTTCTTCCCGCATCCGTTTCCAGCGTGGCGGCAGAATGAGCAAGCTCGATCCTCGTGGGAAGGCGGGGAGGAATCGAGGCAGATCATTCAGCCGTGACGCGCCACATGGAGGGCGGGGGCGAAGCTGGTCTGTCATTCACGGTGAGGAACGAATCTGATGCCAGACGGGCTGAGAGGGGACTGGCGGCGGGCCTTGGTGCCTGGGTTGGCGATGCAGGCGGGGACGGGGCAGGGCCAGCTTTGCCAACTGAGGCACGAAATTTGGAAGAGCGAACTGGATCGCAGATCGAGAGAGCTGGGCTTGTTTGACAGCGAGGGGCGTTGCGGGGAAACCTCCTCGCTAGAAGGGGTAGCGGCCCACGCAGTTGCCGCGAGGGGAAGGCATTCCCCACCAAAGCCTACTTTTGAAGTCGAAAAGAGATGCCTAGTGCCGACTCGATCATCCCATCCTGAGTGAATTGGAAATTGAACTCTGTGCCGACCATGGAGGCGGCGCTTTTCTCACAGAAACGAACAAACTCAGGTGTTCCGAGTGTCCGCTCCCAGCCCTGTGACCCGACATAGATTCGGGCTGATCTACGATCTTGCGATACACCGCCGCTTCCATCGTAAATGGCGCGGCATGTGTTGAGAACCTTTCCGTCAGGGGACAACTCACGGTAAGTGCGATGCCATGTAATGCGGTTCACGAAGCTGATCTGGTCGGTGAACTCAATTTGGCGAACATCCTTCGCCTGAGTCACCGACACAAAGCAGGGCTTGGGGACGGAGATGCCCACGCCTTTAGGCTGTTGGGGCTGGGCAGCCGCCGATGTCGATGTTTTTGGAGACTGCTTGCTATCCGTCACACCATAAACCTTGGCTCGCTGTGATGTGATGTGGAGCCTGCCGCCTTCAGTCTTCATGTTTATCGAAAGATCGGCCCGGCCTTTGTGCCAGTCGCCAGACGCATTCTCATTGTAGAATTCAATCGTGTAGGTGGCATTCCAGACGCCTGACTGGTTGATCACAAAAATCGCTCCAATCACTTGCTCGCTGCCCTTCGGCCACTTCTGGCGATGTTGCGTCTCCTCGGACTCGATTTGGGCGGCTGGAATACGGCCCTTGTCGAGGAAGTCCACCATTTGATCATAGTCGGCCATCATGCCAACAACATCTCCGCGTGATGCCTTGGCATGATGCTCGCTCAAAAAAGTTTTCACATCCTGCTCTGTAATCGCGGGAAGAGGTGGCGGAGCAGGTGCGGCAACAACAGGAGCCTCCTGAACTACTTTGGGAGATGGTAAGCGGGGCTTTTCCGCAGCCTTCATCACCAGCAAAGAGGTCGGCTCCTGGATTAAACTGAAAAGCTGCGGAGATTCCAATTCGGAGAGCTTGTCAGGCAGGGCAGAGGGACTTGGCTTGATGGCAGACCACCATTTTCGGGTGCTGGTCGGCTTCCACTCGGACATCTTTCCAGGCTCCCAATAGTGCAATGTGGAAGCGACATCTTCCGCCATGATGCCCTTATCGTGTGTCTGCACGATGAAGACGGCCTTGCGACCTTTCCACTCACTCAAGCGGGCGAGCGCCCGCACCTGACTGTAATCAGGCCCGACGATCACATTGTTCAGCGGATTTCTCAAAGGTGCATAAACCAGCAAGCATAGCTCCTTGGAATCAATCTGGTTTTGCCAGCCGGTGTTCCCGATCTCTTCCACCGGCAAGGGCATCTCCACCTCAAACATGAAGTCAGGACAGGCTGTCTTCTTCATGAAAGTCACTTCGATCTGCCCGTTCAACAGCCGGATGATCTTGGAGCCGTCTGCTGAACAAAGAATCTTGTCGCCCTCATTCACAGGCAGTGATTTGAAACCAAAAGCCAAGGGCAATTTCGGATGCTCATAGGCACAAATGGTCTGCCCCGAAAGTTCCCATGGTGAGTCGGGTTCCCGTCGCGCTGGAGGGACTGCTGATTTGAGCATCGTTCGGAGGCCCAGCCTCCAACCAATCTGCTCCGGCCAGTTCGATCTTGGCCCTTCAATCCATATCTTCTTACCGGCATCATCGAGCTTCTTGAAGGCATGGGACTCCTCGAATGCCGCCAGCTCCAACCTTTCGAGATCAAATGTGAGCGGAGCCTCATCCTCGGGAAAGAAGGCGAGTTCATGCTCCTGCCACCAAAACAGATCGCCACCGGGAACATCTCTGCCCGGCGGGCGAGGCAGCTCAATGGCCGCACCGGTCTCGATTTTCACAATCCAGATGCGTCGGGAGGCTCCGTCACCCAGCGTGCATGCGATGGCTTTCCGATCAGGTGCCCAGGCGAGAGTGCCGTGTGGAAAAGAGGGCACCACGATGGATGCAACCTTGTTAAAACGATGCAGGTCATAAACGCCGACGGCTGTCCTCCCTCCAGAAGCATCACCAAATGCGATCATCACCCCATCAGGAGACAAGGCGACTGGGCAAGAGTTTTGCACATCTGGAATGATCTTGGTGAAGTCGGGCTGAACTTCTCCCAACCCTGCCGTTTTGATTCCCTGAGGAGGCTCATAGTGGAAAGGCGGGGGAACGGGTGGGGAAGGCGGAGCTTCAACAACAGGTGGAGCTGGTGGCGGTGGATCAACAACCAGCGGTTGGCCTACTCGTGAGAGTGGCGCAGCAAAAGCGATCACTACCGCTGCCACGATGCTCCCATTGATCCATTTCAACCAAGGAAGCGGTATGGACGGCTGGTCTGGATTTTGAACCGGCACCTTTTTCGCGATGACACCCGCACCCACAAGGCCACCCAGAAAACCGCAAAGCATACTTGGCAGCACGGTGGCCAAACTGACTGCCAAGCTCAGCCACATTTGCCCCCGGTGGAACCTATCCAGTGCCGTTGTGGTGGCCGAATGTGAGGCTGCTGTCGCCACCACGATCAATACGCTTCCGGCAACCAACGCCGCCCAGATGCCTGCCCGCATTCCGATTCTCGCACCGACTCCGACGGCCTGCGCTCTGCCTGGAAGCTGCTTCCAGCTAAGCAGGACGGCCACACTGCCGGATACGAAACTCAGTGTCAAAATGACCAGTAGAAGCACATGGGCCGGATTGAGTCCGGTGAATGGACTCCACAAAAATTCCACAAGAAATGGGGCTGGAATCCCAGCGCACAGACCAGCAATCAACGCCGTCAGGCGGGCTTTGTCCGTGATGGGTGAATCGAGAGCTTTAGACACAATCCGACCACTATCACATCGGCGATTTTCCGACAAGGGGTGTGGCGATCTGCTGGATTTTTGCCAGCAACTCATGAGGCGGCTCGCTCGATCCATGTTCCCATTCGCGGACATCTTTCGCGATTGCCTTCACCCGTCTTCCAAAAGCGAACTGACTTAACCCAAGCAGGCGGCGAGTCATCAGAACCCAACCCGCAGGTGATTGTAGGGGGAATGGATAGTAGCCAAGGAAGTTGATAAGTCGGAGCCAGAATGAGGCTGTCGGCTCGACTTCATCCCGCTTCCATTGTTCATAATGCTTCCTCAATGTGCTCAAATGAGCAGATGCTTCCTTTTGAGTTAGTTTCAATAGGAGCCTTCGAGACGAGAGATGCTGCCCAAGGGTTTCTGGCTTCAAATAAAGCCTTTATGGACGAGATTCCTGAATCTCAAGGCAGTCCGGGAGACCTTGATACTGAAGTAGCAAAATGGCAAAATAGTGTGATGGCTACTTTGCTGTCGCCAAAAACGCCCCCATCTCCGGCATCGCGCCGGGCTGGGAGCACACGTAGCTCGCATGGCGAATGGCTCGCGTGCCTGCTTCAGCGAGCGAACGTCCAGCGAGCAGGCTGGTGACGAGGGCGGCGGTGAAGGAATCGCCGGCTCCGACGGTGTCGGCGAGGAGTTCGGGAGGTTGGCCGGGGAGGTCGTGGCGGTGGTCGCGGGTGACGAGGGTGGCTCCGTTCGCGCCTCGCGTGAGGGCGATGGTTTGCAGCGGGTAGTGGGCGAAGAGATGCGCGAATACCGCGGGCTCATCGGACGCACAGCCGAGCATGGCGGCGAGTTGCGGGAGTTCTTCGTCGTTGAGTTTGAAAACCGTGGCGGTGGCGAGCGAATCGAGCACGACCTCGGTCGTGAAATGCGGGGGACGCAGGTTGATGTCGAAGATGTGCAGGCAGTCCGGTCGCGTGGCGGCGATGAACTGGCGCAAAGTATCACGCGAGACCGGCGAGCGTTGCGCGAGGCTGCCGTAGCACACGGCATCGGCACGGGCGGCGAGTGCGAGCAGCTCCGGCGAGCACGGGATCATGTCCCACGCGACGTTTTCGACGATGGTGTAGCTCGGCTGGCCGCTGCCATTCAGCGTGATGGGCACGGTGCCGGTGGGAGGCGTTTTCAGCGTGGAAATGAAGCGCGTGTCGAGTCCGACGGCGCGGAGTTGATCGAGAGCGCGATGTCCGAGATCGTCGTCGCCGATGGCGCTGATGATGTGGACCTCCGCGCCGAGCACATGCGCGTGGTAGGCGAAGTTGCCGGGTGCGCCGCCGAGTTGGGCTCCGGCGGGCAGCAGGTCCCACAGCAGCTCGCCAAAGCCGATGATGACCGGTTTGTCGCTCATGAATGAATGCCGAGTTGTTTCTGGATGTCCTCGAGTGACACGCCTTTCGTCTCAGGCACCATCGTTTTCACCCACACGAGCTGCAGCACCATCATGAAGGTGAAAAACAGAAACACCCAGCCCGGCGGAAACGCGCTGACCATGGTCGGGAAGAAGGTGGTGAGCAGCGCGGCAAAGACCCAGTGCGTGGCGCTGCCGAGCGCCTGACCGGTGGCGCGATGCCGGTCCGGAAAAATCTCCGAGATGAAGACCCAGATGACCGCGCCCTGGCCGATGGCATGCGCGGCGATGAAGGCAAAGATGCACGCGGGCACGATGCTGAAGTGCTCGGTGAAAAACGCCCACGCGCACAGCCCGAGCGATGCGATGTAGCCGAACGAGCCGATGACGAGCAGCGTGCGCCGTCCGAGCCGGTCGATGAGCCACAGGCCGGCAAACGTGAAGACGAGATTCGTGATGCCGATGCCGATGGATTGCAGCAGTGCGGCCTGAGCGCCGAGTCCGGTCATTTCAAAGATGCGCGGCGCAAAGTAGAGCACCGCATTGATGCCGGAGAGCTGGTTGAAGAACGCGATCAGGAAGGCCAGCAAGATCGGCACGCGATGTTTGGTGCTCCAGAAGCCCTGCGAGCTGCGTGCGTCATGTTTCGCAGCAGAAAGGATCTCCGCGGCGTTAGCCTCGATGATCGCCGATGGGGCCTGAGGCTGGATTTGACGCAAAACAGCCAGTCCGGCCTCGCGATCGTATTTTCGCGTGAGCAGCCAGCGCGGGCTCTCGGGCAGGGTGAAGCACATCAGCGTGTAAAACAGCGCTGGGACGGCTTCCACGCCGAGCATCCACCGCCACGCATGCTCACCGATGCCGCCGAGGAGGTAGTTCGACAGAAAGGCCACGAGGATGCCAAAGACGATGTTGAACTGAAACATGCCTGCGAGGCGTCCGCGACGATCCGGCGGTGAAATCTCGGTGATGTAGAGCGGCGCGGCCACGGTGGAAATACCCACGCCGAGACCGCCGATGAAGCGTGCGATGATGAGCGACCAAACTTCCGGCGCGATGCCCGACCACACCGCCGAGACAAAGTAGAGCACGCCCACCCAGATGAGCGTCCTTTTGCGTCCCCAACGATCCGTGGGCCATCCACCAATGAGCGAGCCCAACACAGTGCCATACAGCGCTGAAGCCATCGCCACGCCGTGCATGGCATCGCTGAGCTTCCACAGCGACTGGATTGTCTTTTCCGCGCCAGAGATGACGACGGTGTCAAAGCCGAACAAAAAGCCTGCGAGCGCCGAGGTGATGGCCCAGAGGAAAAGTCGCGGATTGGTCTTTTCTGGCGCGGAGGAGGCATGGTTGGCCGTTGGCATGATGGTGGTCGGGTGCAGTTGGGTTGAAAAAACGAGCGTGAGTCCGTGTCGCGATCAAAACACCGGCATCATCTTCCACGCTTCGAGCGACTTCAGGGTCATCTCGCCATCGCGGGTGAAGAGCTTCACGCCGAGGCTGTCCTTGCGAGCCGGATAAATGCGCTGCGTGAGGCATTGGCGTTCATTGACGAAGACCTCGAGAATGCTGCGATCGAGGAAAACACGCACTCGCACGGGTTCGCCGGCCTTCAGCGGCATCGGCGCGACTTGCTCGGTGATGTCCTTGAAGTTGCCTTCCGCGCCGGATTTCGCGAGTTCGGTGCGCAGTGTCTGTTTGGGCAAGGAAAGCACGATGGGCGTTTGCTCTTCGCCATCGGGCGAGCAGCGCACCGCGAGGCCAAACTCCTTCGCGCTGCCGGGTTCGATGAGCAGGCGAAGCTCCAGGCTGTCGCTGCGAATGCCGTCGAGCGTTACTTCGCGTGCGGCGCTCACTTTGAGGTCAGCGTGACGACGTTCGTCGTAGCGCAGGGATTCGAGTTCGGGTGCGGGCTCGATCCTCAACTCGCCATCGTCATGCAGCGAAAAGAGTCGCGGCAAAGTGGCCACGGAGCCCCAGCCTTTGCTCGTGGCCCCTTTGCGAGCCTCGCGCACCCAACCCCAGAAGATGCGGCGGCCTTTCGCATCGAGCAGCGTCTCCGGCGCGGCGAGATGACCGCCTGGCCAGTTCATTTTGCCATGTCTCTCTGGCATGAATCGCTCGGCCTTCGCGTCCCAGGTGCCGATGTAATACTGCGCCTGAAAATACGGCATGTGCGTGTGCATGAGCAGCATGTGCTTCCCCTGGCCGATGGGATAAAAATCCGGGCACGCGCAGTCCTCGACCTCCGTGGTCCACTTGCGATCCGATTGGTAGAACGGGCCGCGGTATTCCCACTTCAGCAGGTCACGCGAGCGATACAGGCTCGTCGTGTCGCCCTCGAAGCCGGGGCGTTTGTTTTTGTTGCCGATGAGCGCGTAGTAGAGGTCGCCCTCCTTCCACGCGAAGGGATCAAAGATCACGACTTCCTCCGGCGCACCTTCGAGCGGGATGACCGGGTTCTCTTTGATAGGCTGCCATTCGATCAACTCGGGTTCGTCCGAATTCACCGGCTTCGCGATGGCCGTGCCTTGGCCGGGAATGTGGTAGATTAGCGTCGGGACGTCTGCGCCGTCGATCATGTCGCCGCTGTAGAGCCCCTTCGGCTGCGAACCATCGAACACCGGCCGCAACGACGTGCCGTGATACACCCAGTGCACGAGATCCGCGCTGGAGGCATGCGTCCACTCCTTGCGATTCGTGGCGACATCGCCGCCGTTCAAAACCGTGGCTGCGTCCGGCGCGATGAGGCTCTGGAAAAACACATGGTAGCGCCCTTTCCAAAACACCGTGCCGTTGATGTCATTCCACACGCCATCCGGCGTGCCGAGATGCCAGCGCGGACGCAGCGGATCGCTCTGAATCTGCTCCCGCAGCTCTCGAGCCGCGCGGAGTTTATCGACGAGCTTCAAATCATCGCGCCCGGTGACCTTTTCGATCTCGCGCAGTCGTCCCACGTTCTTTTCCGCGATCGCCTTCGCTCCACCGCTCAGCGTCGCCACCTCCGCATCGCTCAAGGCCCGCGTCCACACCGCCGCATGATCCACCTGGCCGCGCATCGCCTTCCCGAGCGTGAAAGGCTGCTTGTTCTCCGCCCGCAAATGCCCCGCGACCTTCACCGAACCCGCCGCCACGCCATCGACGAAGAGCATCAGCTTCGTGCCATCGTATCGAGCGATCACATCATGCCATCCGCCCTTCGTGATGCTCTCCAGCGGCACCGCCAGTCGACCCGCGAGCCCCTTTTTCTCCTGCACGCCAAACTCAAAGCCCAGCTCGTCCTTGTTCACATGCAGATTGAACAAAGTCACCGCATGCCCGCCATGCCGCGCCAACACCTCACCGCTCTTCCAAGCTTCACCACCACCCCTCACCCGCAGCAAAACCGTCATCGCCTCCCCCGCGATGCTCAGCGGCCCCTTCTCACCGATCACCTCCGTCAAAACGCCACCCTCAAACACCGCCACCTTGCCGTCTCCACCGCGAGCCAGCGATTCATCGCGCTCCTTGCCCTTCAACTCCACACCGACCTTCACCGCGCCGTCGGCTTTCATCATGACACCATTCGAAGCCTCCAAGCCATCCAGATGCCAAACCACGGCCGCGTCTTTGAAGATGTCCTTTGGCTCGATGGCATGAGCGGTGAGCGAAAACGCGAGAGTGAGGCTGAAGAGGCGCGTGAGCATAAAAGGGTGGTGAGGGCGGTTTTCAGTTCTTCTTCGAAATCGGCCACACCGACTTCAGCTCGTGCACATCGAGCGACACAATCTTCGCCTCGCCACCGGAGGCTGTGAGCTTCGGGGCGATGCGGGCTTTAGCATTCGGCATGTGCTGGAATGCACCGAACTTGAAGCCCTTGTCGGTGAATATCTCGATGAGGCTGTGGTCGCTGAGCAGGCGGAGGTCGAGGCGGCCTTCGCGGATCGGCATGGGCATGCTGGCTTTGCCGCTGGTGAGTTTTTGCTTCTTCACGTCGATGACGAAGGGCGTGCCGCGCAGGTCGAGCGTGATCTCGGTGGCGGTGCCGACGTCGATGACAGCGTGGAGGTCGAAGAAAGGCGTCTGCACTTCGCGGAGCGGATCGCTTTGGGCATTCACCACACTGGCGGCGATGGCGTGATGCTTTGCGCGAAGCGCTTCGATCTCGCGCACGGGCTGCCAGACGAGGCGCGGGCCGCGACCGGTGTTTCGCAGGGTGATTTCGCAGGGGATGTTCATCATCTGCGCGAAGGGCATGCCGGGGAAGAAGTTGTCGCCCATCTTGGCCCAGCCTTGCTGCACGATGCGGCCATCGCGCATGTCGCTGTAGTTTTGACCGGCGTAGTAGGCGCTGCCATACGGCCCGTGCAGCAGATCGCTGGTGCGCGTGAAGTTCCGCCCGTCGAAGTCGCCCACGAAATACTCGCCGAGACCGCCGTGGACGATCCACTTCGTCTTCTCGGTGCCTTCGATCTTCATCGGGAAAAGATCCGGGCACTCCGCGAAACCGATGACGCTGCCTTCGCGCTTCCACTGCTTCAAATCGGGCGACGTGAAGAAGACGAACTCGCCCGATTTGCGCGTCGGGTCCTTCGGATCGATGGGCGGGAGCTTTTTGCCCTTCTCGGTGCAGTGCAGGATCATGACCCAGAGCTGTGTAAGCTCGTGCCAGAAGACTTTGGGGTCGCGATTGTTGTGCGCCACCTCCGGCAGCACCGGATTGCCCGCATACTTCGTCCACGTGCGACCGCGATCATTGCTGAACGCGAGCCGTTGATCGCGCGGCGGTCCCGTGGCGGTGTAGATGAGCACGAGCGGCGGTTCTTTACCGGTTTGAAAGCCCGTCGTGTTCTTCCAATCCACCACGCCCGAGCCGGAGAACATCATGCCCTCCTCCTCCGCGTGAATCGCGATGGGCAGTTCCTCCCAATGCAGGAAGTCGCGGCTCACCGCATGTCCCCAGCTCTTGCTGCCGCTCTTCACGCCGTAAGGATGCAGTTGATAAAACAGATGATGCTCGCCGTCGTAGTGCAGCAGGCCGTTCGGATCATTCAACCGCCCGCGCATCGACGTGAAGTGAAATTGCGGCCGCCACTGCTCCGCATACACCGGCACGCTCGTCTTGATCTCATCACCACTCTCGATGCCCGCGACCACCGCTGCAGGTCCACGCAGCAACGCCGCTTGTCCCTTCCATGCCGTGACATCGAGAAAGACATAAAAATCCGGCTTCTTCTCGCTCGTGAACTCGATCTCAAACTCCCGCACCTCCTTCCCGCCGACTTCCAGCTTCACGAGCTGCTTCGGCGCGCCGTTGCAGACAGGGAGATTCAGCAATCGCGCATCGAGCGTGAGCGAACGCGTGGATTCCTCCTGCGCGTGAGCTTGAGCGATGCAACAAAGGGCGATGAGGAGATGGCGGAGGTTCATGAGCGATGGTTGGCATGTTCAAGGATGAGCTGGCGGCGTCCAAAATGTGCCCTCGATGCAGCGATCCTCCTCGCGTGGGCCGTTGTAGTAGTAGGCGGTGAACAGCCTGCCATCGGGCCGCACGAGTGCGCGTGGATAGCCGAGGTCGCCATCGAAGCCATCATCGCGGATCACGATCTCCGGTTGCCAGGTTTTGCCTTCATCGGCGCTGATGCGTGCACGGATGCCGGTGGGCTTGCGGCGGTGGCCATAGGTGACGCAGAGACGGCCACCCGGTAGCAGGACGGTGGCAGGAGGATTGCCGCCGATATTGCCTGTGACGGCGCTGACGTGTTGCCACGTCTTGCCAAGATCATCGCTGCGCCAGAGCTGGATGTCTGCGTTTGGTTTGCCCATGCGGATCGTGGTGAGCAGGACACCGCTTTTGGTGCGCACGGTGCTCGGCATGATGGCAAAACCGCCCGGCTGCGGCTCGTCGCCGATGTAGGAGACGAACTTCCACGTCACACCGCCGTCGGTCGTGCGTGCGCAAAAGACGCGACCTTCCTTGCCATCGTTCTTTTTGCCGCAACTGCCAAACATGAGGCAATCACGCGGCCCGAGCACGATGAGATCGGTTCGCGTGCAGATGCCTTCCACACCTTCGACCGCGAAACGGAACGGCCCGCGCCAGGTCTTGCAGCGATCCGTGCTCGTGTAGAACCACGATGGTCCCGCGTGCAGTCCGCCAAATCGGAAGCGCAAAACAAAATCCGGTGCGGTGAATTCCAGCGGCTCTGTCAGCGGCTTCGGCTTCGCTTCCGTTTTGTGATCGGCAAAGGGCAGATTCTCCTCGGTCTTCCAAGTCTTCCCGCCATCGAGACTACGGGCCTGAATCTCGTAGCTCGGCTTGGTGCGGTCGATGCGATGATCGGACGTCGTCGATTTATACCACGTCGACGTGAAGCCCACGACCATCTCATCGCCCCACTGCCACAGCCCGTGATTCGCCGGCCAGCCGCCGTAGCGGTCTGGTTCCTTGTAAATGATCACATTCTCCCGCGACGCCGGACTGACTGTCGGAACCGCAGATGTCGGTGAGCCGGGTTTGATGATTTCGAGTTTCTCATCGCCGAAAGCGAACGAGCAGGTGGCGACGAAGGTGAGTGTGAGAAAGGTTCTGGGCATGATGATGGAGTCGATGGGCAATCGAAGGGCGTGGAAGGATCTGGATTCGATGATGATCGAATCTCACTTCGGCCACTCGCCGTTCACCATCGGCTTCGTGGTGAGCTTGGCGGGATCGAGGACGATGTGCTTCACCTTCGCCCGCTTCCAGGTGTAGGTGATGTGGACGAGGCCGTCTTTGGTCTGGATGATGGCGGGATAGCTGAATTCCTTCTTCGGCTCGTCTTCAAAGACCAGGGCGGCTTCCCAAGTCTTGCCATCCTTGCTCACGGCGAGGTTCAGCGGGCTACGCCCTTTGGCGGTGTGGTTGTAGATGAGCAGGTGACGGCCATCCGCGAGCGTGACGGCATCGGTGCCGGAGTTGGGATTGGGCAGATCGGTGAGGGAAATCTCGCCCCAGGTCTTGCCTGTGTCTTCGGAGGTGATTTGGAAGACTTTGCTTTGTCGCGTGCGGCCCACGGCTTGAATCTTGTCTCCACCGAGGAAGAGAAGGCTCGGCTGAATGGCGCTGATCTTCAGACCGTCGTGCAGAAGTTCGGTGCGTGTCCATGTTTTGCCGAGGTCTGAGGTGCGCTCGAAGTAGATGGCCCACGCACTCGGCTTCGTATCGGTCTCGTTGCTCGTGGGGCACAAAATGTCGCCGTTCGCGAGTTGCACAGGCTTGTTCTTGATCGGGCCGAAGATGCCTTTGGGCAGCTTTTGGGCCGCCGACCATGTTTTGCCGCCATCAGTGCTCGTTTTGAGTTCGCCCCACCACGTGCTCGGTGACGGGCCGACTTTGTACAAGAGCATGAGCGGCGCATTCTTCGGCTGAAACAGCACAGGATTCCATGTCGGATGGCGCGAGCCGTCGGCTTGCACGCCGTTCGCCGTTTCGACGCCTTCGGTCCATTTGCCATCGGGAAGCTGACGCGACACCCAGATGCACACATCCGGATTTTTCTCCGCCGTGCCGCCAAACCACGCCGTGACGAGCCCCGTGGGCGTTTCGACGATCGTGGTGGCGTGGATCTGTGGGTAAGGGCCGGTGTCGTAGATGTATTCCGTTGTGAGGATGGCGGGATCAGCATGAGACAACCACGGAATACACAGAATACACTGAAGGATGAGGCGATAGAGTTTCATGACGGGTTGGTTGTTCGGTTGGTTTGGGTTCCGTGTATTCAGTGTATTCTGTGGTTGGGCCTTCAGAGCACGATCCGCTCGATCTCAATGAGAGGGTGATGGCCGAAATTGACCAAGAAGGCGAGTTTGAAGCCGGTGGCTTTGAGATAGTTCTGCACTTGGGCGCGGTGAGCATCTGTCAGTTCCTTCACAGCTTTGAGTTCCACGATGATTTTGTCGAAGCAGATGAAGTCCGGGATGTATTCGCTTTTGAGCAGTGTGCCTTTGTAATCAAGCTGGAGCCGTGGTTGAGCAATGGCAGGCACGCCAGCCAATCGGAACTCAATCTCCAAGCACTCTTGATAGACGGGTTCGAGAAAGCCAGAACCCTTGTTCTTATAGACTTCAAAGAGCGCACCGCGAATGGCGAAGCTTTCGTCTGGATAAAGAAGTTTGGGATTCATTTGAAGGAGTTGGTTTGACCACGGAACACACAGAACACACAGAACACACAGAACACACGGAAAACTGAACTGGAAAACCTTTCCGTGTATTCAGTGTATTCCGTGGTTGTTCCTATCTGAGCAAGCCGAGGGCGGTGAGTCTTTCACGAATGATGGCGCGTTCTGGCTCACGGAAGCGGTGGAAAGGCTCGGCCATGTGGTCGTCACAGATGCCGAGGAGACTAAGGCCGCATTTGATGCCTTTGATGATGGCGCTCTTGTGCTTGCCGACGGTGTAGATGGCTCCGGCGAGTTTCATCACTTGGGCGTGCAGTTCGCGAGTGCGCTGGAGGTCCTGCGCGGCGGCAGCCTGATGCATCTCGACGTAGAGTTTGGGGTGCAGGTTGGCTCCGCCATTGATGCCGCCGTGACCGCCGAGCAGCACGGCCTCGGCAGTGAGTTCTTCGGGGCCGACGAGCACGCTCCAGTCGGCGCGTTGCTTAGCGATCTCGATGAGGCGGTGGAAGTAGATCATGTCACACGAGCTGTCTTTGACGCCGCAGACGCCGGGCATGTCGAGTGCGCGGCGGACGAGGTCGAGCTCGAAGCTCACTTTCGTCAAACCGGGCATGTTGTAGAGAAACAACGGCAGCGGCATCTCGGCGACGAGGTCTTGCACGTATTCGAGCATCTCCGGCGGCGCGGCAGGGAAGTAATACGGCGGCGCGAGCACCACATGCGTCGCACCGACCTCCGCGGAGTATTTAGCGAGATTCACGCTTTCGGTGAAGGAGGTGTCGGTGATGCCAACGAGCACGGGAACGCGTCCTGCGGCCAGTTTGCAGGCTCGTTCGATCAATTCGCGGCGAAGGCGGTAGCTGAGGCTCGGGCCTTCACCGGTCGTGCCGAGCACGAAGAGGCCCGAAACGCCGCCGCTGATGAGATGCTCGATGAGACGCTCCAAACCGGCGACGTCGAGGGTGTCGCGATCACGCAATGGGGAGACGAGGGGCGGAATGATGCCGCGGAGTGGTTGGGACATGGCTTGAAAGGATAAAAGATGAAGGGGCAAAGATAAATGAGGCTTCGCTGCTCATCCTTGGCAACGGCTTGACGATTCTTGATGAGCCTGACATGCTCCACGCATGCCCGCCACCGACCAGGCTGACTACTTTTCCACGCAAGTGATGCGCACGCGGCGCTTCTTCCTGCCCGAATGGCAGGAGCGGCAGCGCGATGCGGCTGTGCTCTGCCTCGTGGGTGGCGGCTGTGAGTGGTGTGCGCCGGATTTCATCGTGGACCGGCAGGAATTCCCATTTTTGGCCTTTGAATTCGTGTCACGCGGCAAAGGCAGCGCGACGCTGGCGAACCGGAAACACGAGGTAGAGGCCGGGCACGCGTTCTTTTACGACTCGAGCATGCCGCATGTGATCCGTAGTTCGGCGGAGGAGCCGATGGTGAAGTATTTCTTCAACTTTACCGGTCCGCGGGCCGCCGCGTTGATGAGCGATCTTGACCTCGCCGCCGGCAGTGTGTTGCGTGTGGCGGATGCTTCGCGGGTGGTGAGCCTGCTCGAAGAGGTGATCGATCATGCGCTGCGTGGCGGTCGTTTTGGCCTGCGGGCGGCCTGCGCGGCACTGGAGCATGCGCTGGTGCTTTGCGCGGACAGTCGCCAACCCGCCACAACGAAGATGGACCCCGCTTACGCGACGTATCTGCGCTGCCGCGGTCATCTGCTGCGCAATTACCCGGTGCTCAACAGCATCGAACAGGCCGCGAAGGCCTGCCACGTCTCCGCCGCCTACTTCACGCGCCTCTTTCAACGCTACGACACCGAGACACCGCTCGCCTGTTTGACCCGCCTGAAGCTCTCGCAAGCCGCCATCAAGCTGCGCCAGCCAGACGCGCTGGTGAAAAACGTGGCCGCCGAGCTCGGTTACAAGTCCGCCGCGCATTTTTCGCGTGCTTTCAAGGCCTGGAGCGGAAGATCGCCGCGTGGTGGTTGAAATGCGTCGCGGACTTCCCATCTTCGCGCACTCCAAACCGCCGCCGCATGCTTTCTGTCCTCAAAATTCGCAACCTCGCTCTCGTCGAAGACGTGACCTGGGAACTCGCGGCGGGGCTGGTGGGTGTAACGGGCGAGACCGGGGCGGGGAAGTCGATCATCGTGGGGGCTTTGAAGCTCATCCTCGGCGAGCGGGCGGACCGCTCACTCATCCGCACGGGGCAGGATGCCTGCACTGTGGAGGCGAGTTTTCATCTGAAGGATGCGAAGGCCGTGGACGCGGTGCTCGAAGAGGCCGGGCTGGAGCCCTGCCAGGATGGCGAGTTGATCGTGAAGCGCACCATCAGCGCCAGCGGGGCGAACAAGCAGTTCGTGAACTGCTCGCCGGTGACGATTCAGGTGCTCAAAAGCCTCGGTGAGTTTCTGGTCGATCTGCACGGACCGCATGATCATCAATCGCTGAACTCTCGTGAGCGGCAGATGGACATGCTGGACAAGTTTGCCGGCATCGAGGAGCAGCTCGCAAAGTATGAGGCGGCCTGGAAAGAATGGCGAGCGGCGGCGGCGGAACTCGACGAGTTGGAGAATTCCGAACGCGCCAGCAGCCAGCAGATCGACATGCTTAAGTTTCAGGCGAATGAAATCGCCTCCGCAGACCTGAAGGCGGGCGAGGAGGAGGAGATCGAGTCGAAGCATCGCATCGCGGCGAATGGCGCACGCCTCGCCGAGCTGTGCGGAGCGATCACGAGCCGTCTGAGCGATGGCGATGGCAGTGTGATCGATGGTTTGCGCGAGATCAGCCGCAGCATCCACGAGCTGGAAAAGATCGATCCGGGCACGGCGAAGATGTTTGAAGGCTTCAAATCGGCTCAGATCGAGCTGACGGAGCTGGAGAGCAGTGTGGCGGACTACGCGGAGGAGCTGGAGATCGATCCGGCGGAGCTCGCGAGGCTGGAAAGCCGCATCGACACGATTCAAAAACTGAAGCGGAAGTATGGCCGCACGATTGGCGAGATTTTGGAGTTCCTGGCCGAGACGGAGCGCAAGCTAAGCCGCATCGAAAATCGCGGTGAGGAGATCGCGAAGCTGCAAAAACTCGTCAAAGAGCGTGAGGCGGACGTTTTGAAGCTCGGGAAGCAAATCTCGAAAAAGCGGGCGGATGCGGCTCCGAAGCTCGCGAAGGAGGTCGCGAGCCATCTGGCCGATCTCGGCTTCAAGCAGAGCGTTTTTGCCGCGCAGCTCACGAACCTCGCCGAGCCGGCCAAAAGCGGCCTGGAGGAGGTCGATTTCCATTTTGCGCCAAATCCGGGCGAGCCATCCAAACCGCTGCGCATGACCGCATCGAGCGGCGAAATGTCCCGCGTGCTGCTGGCGGTGAAAAGCGCTCTCGCAAAGCAGGACGCGGTGCCGCTGCTCGTGTTTGATGAGATTGATGCGAACGTCGGCGGCAACATCGCCGAGGCCGTGGGCCGCAAGATGGCAGCGCTGGGCGCGACGCATCAGGTGATTGCGATCACCCACTTCCCGCAGGTGGCCTCGCTGGCGAAAAGTCACTTCGTGGTGACGAAGGAAATCAAAGGCGGGCACACGAAGTCCCAGATTTCGGAAGTCGCTAACGAGGAACGTGTGGAAGAACTCGCCCGGATGCTGGGCGGTAACATCACGAGCGCCCGTGAGCATGCGAAGAGTCTGCTCAAGGGCGCTGCAAAGTGATCAACTGAGGATCTCAGTTGGGCTTCAAAAAGACTCGTGGCGGCCGACCACGGACTCGCTTGAGCGAGGCGCTGAGGGCGAGGCTGCCGAGCTGTGTTTGCGCGTTCCAATCTTTGCGCGGCTTCTTTCCTTTGCTGGACCATTTCATGCCGCTTTCGATCCATTGCAGGCGGTAGTCGTCATAGGTGAGGCCTTTGTCGTCGTCCGTGACGCCAAACTGGAAGCCGCAACTGGGACATATTTCGAGCGAAGCGCCGCCGGTGCGGTTACGCGGCGGCTCGTGGAGCTCGTCGTAGCCGCACACCGGGCAGATGTGCGTGGTGGTGGAGGTTCTCATGGCTGGGTTTTGGGGGGGAGGAGTATCGAGACATCTCAGCGGAAAGGGAGGCGAAGATCGGCAGGCTTCACTGGACGGCCAGGCTGGCGCTGCCAGTAGGTGGGGCTTTCGGGCTTGAAGAAGGTCTTGGTGCGGCCGCTCTCGTTGTAGGCGGCGAAGGCACGCGTTTTCGGATCAAAGACACGCAGCGTGCCATCGGTGTCGTCGAGTTTCATCGGCAGGCCCTCGGCGCGGGCGCGTTGCAGGAAGAGCCAGGCCTGCGCGGCATAATCATCTGGCGACCGACTCGAGAAATCGTGACCATGACGGTCAAAGTGATCCTGCAAGCTGGACATATTCCCCCAAGTCTGCCGCGTCGGCGGAGCCTGGGCGGGGATGGCGGCCTTCGGCGCGGGCTTTTTCTCGGGTGTGATGGCCTCGAGCACGCGGCGCACGATGGAGGGCGGCGGATTCGCGGCGGGCGCGTTCCCGCTCGTGGTAAAGGTGCCGGTGGCAAGCTGCTGACGGGCGCTGCCGAGGCTGTAATGATAGGTGGTGCCGGTGGAGAGGCCGCTGAGCGTGACTGCGTGATCCGCGGTGACGACACCTTCAGCCTTTTGGTTCAATTGAGCCGCGTTCAGCCCGTAGCTAAGACGCGTGCCGCAAGGCACATCCGTCTTCCATTGCACGGTTGCTCCATTGGTCGTGACGGTGACCTTCGGGCTGCCGACGAGCTCGACTGCATGCACCCATGCGCCGGAAATGACGACGATGAGGCAAAGCAGGAAGGCTGCGGTTCCTTTCATGAGGGGGCTTTTGGAGGTTTTTGAGGGTCTTCGTTAGATACACCCACCTTGGATTCGTTCAATCCGCGTATCGACCGCCGCCTGGACCGTTCATCCACTTCCAAGCGCTTTCGATGTGTTCGCGGGGATCGAGATGGGCGGCCTTCCAGCCGATGACCTTTGCGGCAAGCGCCGGGTCAGCGACGAGCTCGGAGGGATCACCGGCACGACGCTCGCCATAGACGACGGGAATGGTCTTGCCGGTGACAGACTCGGCGGTGGCGATGATTTCCTTGACGCTGAAGCCTCTTCCTGTGCCGAGATTGATCGCAATGGTGTCGCCACCTTCGCGGAGATAGTTCAAAGCAAGGGCGTGAGCGCTGGCGAGATCGCACACATGAATGTAGTCGCGGATGCAGGTGCCATCCGGAGTGGGGTAGTCTGTGCCGAAGACGGTGATGTGCGGCCGCTGACCTGTGGCGGCCTGCAGGACAAGAGGAATCAGGTGGGTCTCAGGGTTGTGATCCTCACCGATCTCGCCGCTCGGATGACAGCCGGAGGCATTGAAGTAGCGCAGGAAGACCGCTTTCAGCCCCCAGGCACGCTCACAATCACGAAGCACGCGCTCGAGCATCCACTTCGAGGCGCCGTAGGGGTTCACCGGTGCCTGCGGATGGGTTTCATCGATCGGGATGCGCACTGGATCGCCATACGTCGCGCAGGTGGAGGAGAAGATGAAGCGCTTGCAACCATGACGCTGCATGGCTTCGAGCAGCGTGAGCGGCGCGGCGAGGTTGTTGCGGTAGTACTTGAGCGGATCGGTCACGGACTCGCCGACGTAGGCAAAGGCCGCGAAGTGCAGCACCGCCTCCGGTTTGTGCTCGCTGAAGAGCTTTTCGATCAGCGCGGCATCCGCCATCTCGCCCTCGATGAAGGTCACGCGATCCATCGGCAAGGCATCGCGATGGCCGAAGACGAGATTGTCGAGCACGATGACGCGTTCATGCTGGTCGAGCAGATGACGAACCGTGTGGGAGCCGATGTAGCCGGCGCCGCCGGTGATGAGGAGGGGTCCTTGAGACATGGCCTAAAATACAGCCGTTGTCGGTGCCGCTGCCAAATGGAGAATGCTTTAGGCCCGCAAAGACAGGCTCAAACCGTCCCAAAATACCGGTCACCCGCGTCACCGAGACCGGGAACGATGTAGCTGCGGTCGTTCAAGCCATCATCAATCGCCGCGGTGACGATGCGGACATCGGGATGGGCTTTGGAAAGAGCCGCGATGCCTTCCGGACAACTCACCACACAGAGCATCGTGATGCGTGAAGCCCCCGCGGCCTTCACCTGGCGCACGGCCTCGACGGCACTGCCGCCGGTGGCCAGCATCGGATCGAGCAGGAACACGTCCGCCTCGGCGATCACCGGCGGGAGATTAGCGTAATACGGCTGCGGCTGCGCAGTCTCCTCATTCCGCTTGATGCCCACATGTGCCACGCAGGCATCCGGCACGAGCGATAGGATGCCATCGAGCAATCCAAGGCCTGCGCGAAGGATCGGCACAAAGACCATCGGCCTGGCGAACTTCACGCCACTCGTCTCTTGAAGCGGCGTCAGCACGCGGATCGCGGCGACGGGCAGCTCACGCGTGGCTTCGAGGAAAAGCATGCGCCCGAGCAGATTGAGATGCCGGCGAAAGCGATGCGGTGGCGTCGAGGCATCACGCATCTCGGTGAGATGACATTGGGCGAGCGGATGGGAGACGACGACGGGCTGCATGCGGCCATCGTGGCAAAGATTTCTCCACGCCACAAGGCCGCCGTGTTACTATCGCGGCATGAAAACATCAAAATTCGCCCTCGGCATCGCTGTCGTGCTGCTCGCTGGATGTGTCAGCGAAGGTCCCGATCTGTCGTTGCCCGAAACCAGCAGCCGTGATGACTACAAGAGCACGGGCGGAGCGGCGAGCTTCCGCCTTTCCGAGGCCGATTATGCCCGTCATGCCAATCGTGAAGCCCTCCGCACCGAGGAAAATGCCGCGTCGATGGCCCAGCCCGGCGGCACGGTCATGTACCAGCAGAATCAAACCGGCCCGTTTGGCACCCGCAGCTCCAGCGGCGTGATCCGCTCCACCGGCGGCGTGCAAAGCTATCAAACCATCGGCGGCCAGCCGGTGGGGCCCGGCACGATCATTCCCGGCTACAACTATCCCGCTCCCTCGGTGAACGGCGGTCCTGGCACTTACATCGATGCGAGGACCGGCCGGCTGATGTACAAGCGGTGAGAAGTAAGAAGTAAGATGTGAGAGGTGATGTAGCCTCTAACCTCTCATTCGTTCGGCTCGTCGTCTTTTGCCGTCCGCGTTGGCTTCAATAGCCCGCCAGCCAGCACATCGAGGCTGCTTCCAAGAATCGTTCGTCTAACAATGAGCTGATCGGTCATCTCATCACCTTTCCAAGTCTGTGCGACATAGCGAGGATCTTTGATTGTGATCCCTTGCGTCGAAAACCGGCTGGCCACGACGCTTCCAGCGCTGTCTGTCCGCTTATGCACATCGCCATCGGACTGGTGAAGGATGATTGCAGCATACGGCAGGCTGTGACCGTCCTCCGCCACCAAGGTGAACGTGCGATTCATCAGCTGCGGTGCGACGACTGCCCACCCCAAGACCAGGATCACCGCAAGCACTCCGAGCATGCCAAGCCGAATCTCCGCCGTAGTCCATCGCTTCGGTTCAGCAGGTTCCTTCTTCTTCCGCGCCATCCTTCCCAGCGTGAACCCGCTCACGAACAGGCCGATGACGCATTCGGCCAGTGCTGCGAGCAAATTAACCGTCAGGGGAACGACCTCGAATAAGGCAACTGCGAGCGCAGCCATCGCGTCCCAGAGTGCGCCAACCAAACCGATGATGCCGTCAAGAATCATGCGAAACTCAAATCGCTCACCTCGAAGCTGTCACCTCAAAACTGGCCCAGTTTCACTCATTCGACCTCTCACTTCTCACTTCTTACTGGTTCTTCACGCCCCTTGCAGCGTGATCGCGGCGTCCACCACGGCCTGACTGGCCTCTTGCTCGTCGTTGATGACGACGGTGGCACCGAGGCGTTTGAGACGTTCGACATCACTCGCGAAGCGTGCGCGAGCGAGCACGGGGATGTCGGGGCGTGATTCGCGGATGATGTCGAGCGCTTGCGCATTGATGAGCGCATCGGGAAAGGTCAGCGCGACGAGACGGGCCTTCGCGAGCTGCGTGAGCTCCCACGTTTCTTGATGCGTGGCATCGGCAAAGAGCACCGTCTGGCCTTGTCGCTTCAATTGGCGCACCGTTTCCGCGTTCAGCTCGATCACGAGCGTGCTCACGCCGCTGTCGAGCAGCTCCTTGTTGAGCTTTTCACCCACCGGGCCATGCCCGCAGATGATGGCGTGGTCGTGCATGCCTTTGACGCGTTGGCGCAGATCCCCGGGATCACTCAGCGCGGCCTTGCGACGACCCCAGCCGCGTTTTTCAAGCCAACTGGCCAATGGAGTGCCAAAACGCATCGCGGCGGGCAAAAGGCCCATCGAGAGCGCCGAGGCCGAAAGAAGGATCTGCTGCGTGGAAGCACTCCACAGCGCGGATTCGCCCGCCTGGCGCAAAAGCACGAGTGAGAACTCGCCAGCGCTGCTGAGGCCGATGCCTGCCATCAAGGCCTGGCGATGCGCGAGGCCGAGTTTTCTTGCGATGGCGGTGATGAGTGCTGTTTTGCCGAGCATGAGCACGAGCGTGAGCACCAGAATAGGCTGCCAGTGCTGCGCGGCCATTTTCACATCGATCATCAAACCGACGGTGACGAAGAAGAGCGTCAAAAACAGATCCTTCAGCGGCATCACATCCGCGAGAATGCGGTGTTTGAAGATCGATTCGCTCACCGCGAGACCGGCGACGAAGGCTCCGAGCGCCAATCCAAGCCCGAGCAGGCCCCCGGTGAAAGCAAGACCCACGCAGCAGCCGATCACCGTAAGCGTGAAGAGCTCGCGGTTCCGCGTGCGGGTGACCGAATTGAGCAGCCACGGGATGATCCAACGAGCGGCGACACCAGAAAACACCACGAACAATGTGCCGCGCAGCACGAGGCTGCCGATGCTGGCGCCGAGCGCCTTCTTCTCACCCTCATGCGGCAGGATGAGCGGCACAAAGAGGAAGAAGGCGATGATGAACAGATCCTGGAAAATGGCCACAGCCAGCGCCATGCGGGCACCGGGACTCGATTCGAGGCCGAGGTCCTGAAAGCTCTTCAAGCTCACCGCGGTGGAGCTCATCGCCAGCGCCACGCCGAGCACCACCGCGCCCTGCCAGCCGATGCCAAAGCCAAACACCACGGCCCCCGCCAATGCGATGCACAGGCCCATCTGCAAACCGCCACCCACGAAGGCGAGACGGCGCAGATACTTGAGCTCGCCCAGCGAGAACTCGAGCCCCAGCGTGAACATCAAGAGCACCACGCCAAACTCCGCCATGCTCGCGATGCGGGCCTGCGACTCGCCACCGCCGAGCAGCGTCATGATGCCGGAGTTTGCGATGACCACGCCGCAGAGGAAATAGCCGGCCAGCAGCGATTGCTGGAGCCGCAGCAGCAGCAGCGAGACCAGCACCACGCCCGCCAGCATCACCGCGAGGAGCGCGAAGAGAGGCGGGATGGATTCAGCGGCGGCCAGCGGCAGGTCGAAAAGCATGCGCGGTACTCTTTCCCGCGGATACGGCACGGATCAAATGTTTGACGCCCTGCATGCCGCATGTTTTAGCCGCTCCACCATGCCCGAACCCATCCGCGCCGAAGCCGTGATCGACCTGCTGCTCACCGAGCAGATCCTCGAACCCGAGGAGCCCATCACGCCAGAGGCGGATCTGTTTGCTTTGGGCCTCGATTCGATGGCGCTGATGCAGCTCATGCTGCAAATCGAAGTGCGCTTTGGCCTCACGATCAGTCCCGCGGAGCTATCGAGAGATCATTTCGCCACCGCGGAGGCGCTGGCGGGGTTTTTGACGAAGAAGCGGACAGCTTAGTCCAGCTCACCCAGTTGCAGAAGCAACTCGCGCTGGTGCAGATTGTCAGGATCGTTGAAACAGAGGAGCCAAGCGGTGGTGCGGCCCACCTCGGTGAGGCCGAGGATGTAAGCACCATCGCGTCGAAAATGATCCTCCCAGCGGTCTTTTCGTGGGTGGAACAGCCTGATAAGCAGTCCAGTGTCTGGATCGATGCTGGAGAGGTTCGGGCCTTTGATGGCGTTGCACTGGCTGCAGGCCAGCGACAGGTTCCCCAAATCATCTGAGCCACCGTGCTGCTTGGCGATGATGTGCTCGATATGAAAGGGATTGTCCTGCTCGTCTTGCTGGCGCAAGCGGCAGTATTCACAGCGGCTGCCCGCCCGCTTGCGCACCTCGAGCCGCGTGGGGGCATCCATGGTTCAAGCAGCCTGGCGTTGGAGGAAAAGACGGGCCTGAAGCTTCAGGATTGACATCATTTTTCCGGCGGAGATAAAACTGCGATATTCTGTTTCCTCTTCGCGAGTGAGATTTCCCTCATTCGCCTTCACGGCGAGTTCCTCCATGCGCGTGATGCGTTCTGCATCCGGCTCGATTCGCAGGATATTGGCTGCCGTCTCCGCGGTAAAGCAGGGGCGGGCCGGATCGAGCAGCTTGTCGAGACTGGCGAAGGCGTTCATAACGATGCAAAGAATGCCACAACTGGTTCAAGGCCGCAAGCGCGGCTCCGCTCACAGCCGCGTGAGTGGATTCACCCGCGTTTTGAGCGGCAGCGTCACCCGCTGGCCGTTGAGGCGGTGGGACTCGTAAACGGCGGAAATCATCTCGGTGAGGTGGCGGCCGTGGATGCCATCGCACAGCGGGGCGCGGTTCTCATGGATGGCGGCGATGAGGTCGAGGCCGGGGATTTCGTGGCTGGAGACTTTTCTGGCGATGTCCTTGTCTGCGAGGACAGGTTTGCGGGGTTCGCTCCCGGTTTGAATCCATGCGAAAGGCTCCTGGTCCATGCGCAGGTCGATGACGCCAGCATTGCCGAAGATCTGCAAGCCGAAGGACGCGGGATCGTCGTAGGCGGGTTTTTTCAGGCGGGCATCCTTGAGGCTGTCGAAGAAGAACGGCAGGCCGTTTTCCATCTCGAAGCGGGCGTGTACCTCGTCGCCAGCGAGCGGGCCGATGCCTTCATCGCCGTCTTTGACATCGGCTTTGGTGATGAGCTGGCCGTTTTGATACACGTTCGCGGCGCAAGCCTTCGCCGGGCCGGCGAGGGCGATGGCGCAGCCCATGACATGCGAGCCGAGCACCCACATGTCGAGGCTGCCGCCACGAGGGTCTTCCTTGCCGCGACCGCGGATTTCAAGCACGCGGCCGATGGCGCCGTCGGCGATGAGCTTCGCGACCATCGGCAGGGCAGGGTGGTAGCGGTTGCGATGGGCGATGGCGATCTTGGTGCCGGTTTTTTCCGCGGCAGCGATGACCTCATCGGCCTCGGCGAGGCTGCGGACGAAGGGTTTTTCGATGTAAATGCCCTTCGCGTCGTTTTGAATGGCGGCGAGCATCATGTCGCGATGCTGGTCAATGTGCCGCGGGCCGATGGCGACGATGTCAGGCTTCACTTCGGCGAGCATGGCGTGGTAATCGGCGAAGCCTTTGCCGGTGCCGATTTTCTTCAACTCGCCCTCCAGACCGTTCGCGTCGGCATCGGCGATGGCGACGATTTCGGTAGTGGGGATGGCCTTCCACATCGTGTCGAGGCCGTGGCCGTAGTTTCCGCGGCCGGTGTGGCCGATGATGGCGACGCGGAGCTTGGTTTCAGCGGCGAAAGTGGTGAGCGGGGCGGCGGCGAGGGCGGTGAGAAGGGTGCGGCGATGCATACGAGGTCGGAAACGAAGGGAAAATGGTCAAACGTGCATCGCTTGCGCATTCGACAGCGGCGCGGTTGCGGTTCATCTTTGGCGCCCTCCAGCCCGCCGCATGCCCCAGATCTCCTCCGACGACCTGCCTCCGTTCGCCACCGCGAGCGAGGAACGCTTTGCGCTGGCCGTGCGCGGCACGAATGACGGAATCTGGGACTGGGACATCCGCAGCGGCGAGGTGTTCTTCTCGCCGCGGTGGAAGGACATGATCGGCTACGAGGATCATGAGCTCGCGAATGAATTTTCGACCTTTGAGACACGGGTTCATCCAGAGGATCACGACCGCGTGATGAAGACGGTGAACGATTACCTCTACGGCTCGCTGGATCGTTACGCGGTGGAGTTTCGTTTCCAGCACAAGGACGGCTCGTGGCGCTGGATCCTCGCCCGCGGCCGGGCGCTGCGGGATGCGGAGGGAAAACCCTACCGCATGGCCGGTTCACACACCGACATCACGGAGCAAAAGCTTTCCGAGGAGCAACTGCGCCATGCGCGACTCGCCGCGGAGGCTGCGAACCGGGCGAAGAGCGCCTTCCTGGCGAACATGAGCCATGAGATTCGCACGCCAATGAACGGCATCATCGGCATGGGCGAGTTGCTGCTGAACACGAAGCTCGATCCGAAGCAGCACGAGTATCTGCTGATGCTCAAAAACTCCGCGGAGAGCCTGCTGGCGCTGCTGAATGACGTGCTCGACTTCTCGAAGATCGAAGCGGGCAAGATGGAGCTCGACGAGCAGGACTTTGATCTGCGTCACACGATTGCGGACACGTTGCTCGCCCTCGGCGTGCGGGCCATGCAGAAGAATCTCACGCTCACTCACAAGGTGACGGAGGACGTGCCGGTGATCCTTCTCGGCGATGACGGCCGCCTGCGGCAGATTTTGATCAACCTCGTGGGCAACGCGATCAAGTTTACCGACCGCGGCGAGATCATCGTGCGCGTGCGCATTGAATCCCGGGCGCTCGACAAGACCACGCTGCACTTTGAAATTCACGACACCGGCATCGGCATCTCGCCGGAGGTGCAGGGCCGCATCTTTGACGCCTTCACGCAGGCCGAGACGAACACGAACCGCCGCTATGGCGGCACCGGCCTCGGCCTCGCCATCTGCCGCGATCTCGTGGAGCTCATGCAGGGCCGCATCTGGGTGGAAAGCGAGCCGGGCAAGGGCAGCACCTTTCATTTCACGGCGGTGTTTGGCGAGGCCACGCAAGACAGCCTCGACAAGCCTTCGGCACCCGCCACCGGGCCGCTGCTCGGTCTCGCGGAGAAGTCGATGAAGGTGCTCGTCGTCGAAGATGGTCGCGTGAACCAGCTCGTGGCGGCGAAGCTGCTCGAAGAGCGCGGGCATCGTGTCGAGATTGCCAACAATGGCCAGGAGGCGGTCGAAAAGGTGCGGGATGGAGACTTCGACGCCATCCTCATGGATGTACACATGCCGGAGATGAACGGCTTTCAGGCCACCAGTGCCATCCGCCAGATCGAGGAAAAGCACGGCGGCCATGTGCCGATCATCGCGATGACCGCGAACGCGCTGAAAGGCGACCGCGAGCAATGCATCGCCGCTGGGATGGATGATTACGTCTCGAAACCGATCCACAGCGCCGAGCTGCTGCATGCCGTGGAGCGTTTCATGCATGGCCGCACCGCCGCACCGCCGCGTCTCGAGATCACCGGAACGCCCGCCGAGGCCGCGAAGCCCAAAAAACGCGGTCCGGCATTCAAAGCCGATGTCTTCGTCGCGGCTGCCGGAGGTCCGGAGATGGCCAAAGAGCTCATCGCGATCTACGCCGAGGACTCCGACAAGTTCCTTCAAGATGCCTCCGCGGCTCTGAGCGCTGGAAATGCCGTTGCCCTGTATGAAGCCGCGCACTCGCTCAAAGGCATGCTCGGCGTGTACACCGCCACACGGGCCTCCGAAACGGCCTCGCATCTCTGCCACCTCGCGCAGGATGGCGATCTGTTTGGTGCCCGTGCCTTGCTGGAGAAGCTCAAAAAGGAATGCGCCCGCCTCGGCACCGCGCTGGCAAACGTGGATCTCAGCTCTTCTTCGGATTGAAAAGCTCCACCTGGCCTTTTTCGCGAAGACGACGTTTTCCGAGACTTTGGATCTCGTCGATGAACTCGCCCACATCTTCAAACTGCCGGTAAACACTCGCGTAGCGCACATAGGCCACATGATCGAGAGCCTCGAGGCCGCGCATCACCTTCGCGCCGATCACGGTGCTCGGGATTTCGCGGTAGCCTTCCTCGGCTAGCTCCATGGCGATGTCGTCCACGAGCTGCTCGATGTCCTCCATCTTCACCGGGCGCTTCTCGCAGGCCTTGCGCACGCCGCTGAGGAGCTTGTCGCGGTTGAAATTCTCGCGGGCGCCATTGCGCTTCACCACCCGCAACTCCTCACGCTCGACGATTTCATAGGTTGTGAAGCGAAAACCGCACTTCATGCACTCCCGCCGGCGGCGGATGGCGGAGCCTTCCCTCGCCTCGCGGGAGTCGATCACTTTATCCTGGGAACTGCTGCATTTGGGGCAACGCATTCGGTGGTTGGTTGGGGGAGAGGACAGTGCGCTCTCGCCTGCATGAAGGCAAGCTGTTCGTCATCCGGGCTTT
>JAEUHK010000126.1 GCA_016795465.1 Verrucomicrobiaceae bacterium
TTTTCCTGCTCGATGTCCGGCGACGATGACACGTCCGCCGCGGGCAGCAGGAGGTCAGTGCTCGCGGGCGAGGCTATCATGAGTCCATTCGACGAGTTTGCGTGCCTGCGCCGGTCGCAGATGACGCTTCATGGCAAAGAAATGATCGAGCGTGAGGCGTTGCAGCTCCGCCTGGCCCTGATTCAAGCGATCCAGCGCGGCCTTCATGCGTGCCTCATCGACATTTGGTGCGCCGATGATCTCCGCTAGCTCCACGCCCGCGGCGCTGATCTGCGCTTTCAGTGCCACGCGACGCTGCTCGAACTCTTTTTCAATAGGATCGAGCTTGTCATGCTGCTCGGGCGTGATGTCGAGATGCTCGTGCATCCACGCATGCAGGTCCGTCTCCGCATCGTCATGTGCATGGCTTTCGCCATGACGATGCAGCGTCCAGTCCGTGACCCGCCACGCAGTGAGGCCCGCGAGCACGCAGGAGATCAAAACGGAGCCGAGAAGCCATTTGAGCCGCGAGTGCATCACAGCGGTCCTCCTTTGAAAAGGGGCATGGCAGGCGGTTTGGCATGGATGGGGTCCTGGACGGCTTTGGACCAGCCGATGAAGGCGGCGGTGGCGATGCCCGCGAGCACCGCCAGCGCCACGATGAGGCCGGTGAGCATCCACCAGCGCCGGGCGCGGCCGGTGTCCGTGCGCACCCGCTGCATGATGGAGCCTTCCAAGGCGGCTGGCACCTCCGCCGGAGTGGCGGAGGCCGCGTGTTGGAGGAGACGGCTGAGTTCGTCCTGAGTCATGGCGGCATGGTGAGGCATCGCGCGGAATTTTCCCCTGCTTTTTTGCGCTTTGAACCCCGCCGCTTACGTTCCGGATGCATGGCATCGAAACAAACCCGCATCCTCCTCGCAGACGATCATGGCGTCGTGCGCAATGGCTTTCGAGCCCTGCTCGCCGCGCAATGGGACATGGAAGTCGTCGGCGAGGCGTCGAACGGTCGTGAAGCCGTTGAGATGGCGGAGAAGCTCACACCGGATGTCGTCGTGATGGATGTCACCATGCCGGAGCTCAACGGCATCGAAGCCGCGCGGCAGATCACGAAGGCACTGCCAAAGACCCGCATCCTGGCTCTCAGCATGCAAAAAGATTCCGTCTATGTGCGCGAGATGCTGCGTGCCGGCGCGAAGGGCTATCTGCTCAAAGATTGCAGCGAGGCCGACTTTCTTGCCGCCGTGCGTGCGGTGGCCGTGGGCAAGGGCTGGTTGAGCCCGGAGGTGAGCGACGCGGTGCTCGATGACTACCGGAAGCATGTCACCAACCCCATCGACCTGCTCTCCCCGCGTGAGCGCGAAGTGCTGCAAATGATCGCGGAGAGCAAAACGAACAAGGAGATCGCCACCGCGCTAAACTTGAGCGTGTACACCGTCGAGGCGCATCGGGGCCGAATCATGGAAAAGCTGAATCTGCACTCGATCGGCGAGTTGGTGCGCTTCGCCATCCGCAACGGTTTGATTGATTGAGGGACCTCCCATGACCGCGAGGCTTTTTCCATTCACCCAGCGCATCACCGAGCGCACAGTTCTATGGGGCCTCTCGATTGGATTCGGGCTGGTCGTGGTCCTGCTGGGCATGGCGGGAGTCGCGGCGGTGCGGGACAGCCGTGCCATCCGGCGGAACTCGGCCGGCCTGGTGAAGGAGCAGTTGCTGATGGCCAGACTGCTTTACGAGGTGCAGGCGGAGGAGGATGCGCTGGCCCATGTGCTGCATCAGATCGTCCAAAGCGAGGATCCCACGGCAAGGACGCGCGTCTTGAAAGATCTGGCGGAGGCGGACCGCGATGTCTCACGCCTTACCACAGAGGCAGCACAAACACCACACGCGGACGAGTGGCGGCGTCTCGCCGAGGCAACGCAGTCTTTTTCCCAGGCGGCCCGCCAGGCGATCGACCACGAAGGACCGCTGCCAAAGCAGCTCATGGAATCCCTATTTGCCAGCCATGACAAGGTGGTGAAACTCATCCACGATCTCATTCTGCGAAGCACCCAGCATCTCAGCAAGGTGAATGAAGGGATTGAGGCACAACTGCGCAATCTGGCGGACGAGTCGATGCTCCTGCTCGGGACCTGCTTTGTGCTGGCGGCGGTCTTCGCGCTGCTGACGATCCGTTTTGTGCGCCACAGCATCGGCCGCATCCGCTGGCAGGCGGACGAGCTGGGCAGGGTGTCCTGGCACATGCTGCAAACCCAGGAGGAGGCCGCCCGGCGCTTTTCACACGAGCTGCATGATGAGCTGGGCCAATCACTCGCCGCCGTGCGCTCCAATCTGACGCGCGGCAGCACGCATGACCTGGATTCGCTGCGAAACGACTGCCTTGCCCTCGTCGATGAATCCATCGCCAACGTGCGCGAGCTCTCGCAACTGCTGCGCCCGGTCATTCTCGACGATTTCGGCCTCGAAGCGGGCCTGCGCTGGCTGGTGGAGAAATTCGCGCAGCGCACGCGGCTGAAGGTGGATTTCGACACGAGCTGCCCAGGCCGCTTTGCCGATGAAACCGAGACGCACCTCTTCCGCATTGCCCAGGAGGCGCTCACAAACATCGCGCGGCATGCCGAGGCTTCGCAGGTGAAGATCAGGCTCACCTGTGAGGAGGGAATGATTCATCTCGTGATTGAAGACAATGGCAAAGGTCTGCCTGCGGGCGTCAATGACGTCATCCACAGCCCGAGCCTCGGCATGGTCGGCATGCGTGCAAGAGCACGTCAATGCGGCGGCGAACTCAGCGTGACGCCCGTGCAGCCGCACGGTGTGCGCATCGAGGCCGTGGTGCCTGAGAATTTGCGGTAACCAAAGCTGGTGTTCCCAATTTCGCCCAACGCAGAGCGTTAGTGGGCAGCTGTTGCTCAAATTAGCCTGATGGGGGGATAGAAATGGTTCGTTGCTCCTCAGTATGTGACGAAACTGTAACAATGAATCATTTGAGTCCGTTGCAAAAAACATCTCGAAACATGCCATATCCTGAAAAGCCACTTCGTTTTCGCCTGCCCTTGAATGTCTGGGTGCTGTCTGTCTTGGTCTTGCTGGCGGTTGTTTTTGAGCATGCCGCCATTGCCGCTGATACTCCCACTGTCGCCGTCGTTCCTGTGGCCAGAGGGGAGATTTACCGGGAGGTGTCGTTTGATGCGGAACTGCGGCCTTACAAGGAGATCGAGCTTCATGCGCGGGCCACCGGGTATCTGGACAAGATGCTCGTCGATGCCGGGGATGCGGTGAAGGAGGGGCAGCTCATCGCGGCGCTGGATGTGCCGGAGCTGAAGTTCGATCTTCAGAATGCGGAGGCCAGTGAGCGGCGCGCGAAGGCGGAAATGGAGAAGGCGACGGCGGCTTATGAGGAGGAGCATCTGGCCCTGACACGTTTGGAATCAGCGGACAAGGCGCAGCCGAACCTCATCGCCAAGCAGGACATTGATTCGGCACGGTTGCGTGATCAGTCGGCACGCGCGGCGCTAAACGCGGCAAAGGAGGACCAAAACGTGGCTGCGGCGAGCAAGAGCCGCTTTCAGACGATGCTGGACTACACAAAAATCTCCGCGCCCTTCGCAGGAGTGATCACGCGGCGCTATTCGGACCCAGGGGCGCTCATTCAGGCGGGCACCAGCTCCGGGACAGCACCGCTGGTGCGGCTATCGCAGGTGGATCTGTTGCGCGTGGCGTTTCCTGTCTCGGTTTCGTATGTGGCGGGCGTTAAGGTTGGCGATGAGGCGGAGATTAGCATTCCGTCACTCACGAAGAAGTTCTCGGCGAAGATCACCCGCGTCTCGCAGAAAGTGGAGACGTCCACGCGCACAATGGAGGCGCAGATCGACCTGCCAAATCCGGACCGCAGCCTCATCGCGGGCGTCTATGCCACGGTGATGCTCAAAATCGATCGCCGGAACAACGCGCTGGTGCTTCCAGTCGAGGCTGTGACGCGGGACAAGAGCACTGCGAGCGTCTATCTCATCAAAGACGGCAAGATCGAGGAGCGGAACATCGCGGTGGGCACGGAGTCGCCCACGCATCTCGAAGTCATCAAAGGCCTTGCCGAGGGCGATCTCGTCATGGTCGGCAGCCGTGCGCAGTTCAGCCACGGTCAGAGCGTGCAGCCGAAGCAAGTCGAACTGCCGACCCTCGACAAGAAATGAAGACGCCGATCTCTCCTGAAGCTCTGAAGGCGTTGCAAGCCCTCGATACCTGCACGGTGGCGAATGCCATCGAGACCTTCAATCTGCGCCTGCGCAACGAAGGCTATGCGGATTCCTCCATCCGCTGCCTCACGGGCTGTGACGCACCGTTGGTGGGCCATGCGGTGACGGCACGCATCCGCTGCTCCAGCCCGCCGATCACTGGCGGCACTTTCGTGGATCGCACGGACTGGTGGGACCACATCCTGACCATCCCCGGACCGCGCATCGTGGTGATCGAGGACGTGGATGAAAAGCCCGGCACGGGCGCTTTCATCGGCGAAGTTCACGCGGCCATCTTGCAGGCGCTCGGCTGCGTGGCGGCGGTGACGAATGGCTCAGTGCGCGACCTGCCCGCGATCTCGGGCAGCGGCTTCCGCTTGTTTGCGAACCACGTCTCTGTCTCGCATGCCTATGTGCATGTCGTGGAGTTTGGCACGCCGGTGAAAATCGGCGGACTGGAGGTCAAGCCTGGCGACTTGCTGCATGCCGACGTTCATGGCGTGCTTTCCGTGCCGCATGACATCGCGGCCGCGATTCCGCAGGCCGCTGCCGAGATCATCGAACGCGAACGCCGCGTGCTGGAGCTGTGCAAGGCTGGCAACGTGACCGTGGACAAGCTGCGCGATGCTGTTCACGGCGTTTTCAACTGAGGAACCGAAGACTGACCCCACATGACGCGTTTCGCCCTCCGCTATCCTTATTTCATCATCGTCTCCTGCCTCGCCACGCTGGTGGTGGGCATCACCAGCCTCGTGCGGCTGCCGGTCGATCTTTTTCCTGAGATCAAGATGCCCGTGGTCATCGTGGCCACGTTTTATCCCGGCATGCCGCCGGAGCAGATCGAGCAGGATCTCACTGCGCGCATGGAGCGCTTTCTCACGCTCGCCAGCGGCATCGACCACATGGAGTCGCGCTCGCTGCCAGGAGCGAGCTTGATCAAAATCTACTTCCAGCCAGGCACGAGCGCGGATTCGGCGGTTAGTTCCATCGGCAATCTGGCGATGGCGGAGCTGCGAAGGCTGCCACCGGGCACCCTGCCGCCCGTGGTGCTGAAATTCGACGCCTCCAGCCAGCCGGTGTGTTTGATCACACTCAAGGGTGAAGGGATGAACGAGGCGCAACTGCGCGACACAGGTCACTACAAGGTGCGCACGCAAGTGGCCGTCGTGCCCGGCGCGGCGGTGCCGCAGCCCTTCGGCGGACGCTACCGGCAGATTCAGATCTATGTCGATCCCTTGAAGCTGGAGGCGCATCAGATGAGCCTCATGGACGTGGTGCGCTCGGTGAATGACTCGAACCTCATCCTGCCCGCCGGTGATGTGCGCATCGGCCCCTTTGACTACAACATCTATGCGAACACGCAGGTCGATACCATCGCGGACATCGGCCGGATTCCGCTCAAAACGGTGGGCCAGTCCTCTGTGCTCGTCGGTGACATCGGCGAGGCCAAAGACGCCTCGCAGGTGCAATACAACATCGTGCGTGTGGACGGCCAGCGCTCCGCCTACCAGCCCGTGCTCAAGCAGGGCGGCGATGCAAACACCATCGCCGTGGTCGAGGGCGTGAAGGACGTGCTGAAAAACCTGGTCGATGTGCCGAAACAGCTCGTGACGAATGTCGTCTTTGATCAGTCGATGTTCGTGAAAAAGGCCATCGAAAATCTGGTGCATGAGGGCGGCATCGGCCTCGTGCTCACCGGTGTGCTCATCCTGATCTTTCTCGGCTCCATGCGGGCCACGGTGGCGGTGTTTTTGTCGATTCCGCTTTCAGCACTCGCCATGTTCATCGCGCTGGCGCTCGGCGGCGGCACGATCAACACGATGATCCTCGGCGGCCTCGCGCTCGGCTTCTCGCGGCTCATTGATGACTCCGTCGTCGTGCTGGAAAACATCTTCCGCCACATGGAGCACGGCGAGACGCCTGAGGTCGCCGCGGAGAAGGGCGGCCGCGAGGTGGCGCTGCCTGTGCTCGCCGCCACGTTGACCACGGCGGTGGTGTTCTTCCCGGTCATTTTCCTCTCCGGTGCCAGCCGCTACCTCTTCCAGGCGCTCGGGCTGGCGGTCGTGCTTTCCATTCTCGCCTCGTATCTCGTCGCGATGACCGTGGTGCCGCTATTTTGCGCGAAATGGATCAAAAAAGTGCAGCCGCACGGCTCGCCTGATGCCAAAGGCTTCAATGCGTGGTTCAACCGCCGCTTCGACGGCATGTTGAACCTCTTCGAGCGCCTGCTTCGCACGGCCTTGAAGGCTCCGTCGCTCATTTTGATCGTGCTGGTGGCCGCGCTCGGCGCTTCCGCCTTGCTGCTGCCGCGCATTGGACTCGCCTACTTTCCGCGCACGGACGCGGGGCAGTTTTACATCAGCTTGAAGGCTCCCAGCGGCACGCGGCTCGAAGTAACGGAGAAACTCGTCGAGCAGGTCGAAAAAATCTGCCAAGAGGTCGTCGCTAAGGACGATCTCGACATCGTCGTGGCAAACATCGGCATCACCGCCGACTTTTCCGCCATCTTCAATCCAAACAGCGCGCAGCACACCGCTACCGTGCAGGTCAGCTTGAAGGAAAACCACCACGTCGGCAGCTACGACTACATGCGGCGCGTGCGTGAGCGCATCCGCTCCGAGCTGCCACACGTCAGCGCCTTCTTCCAGTCCGGCGGCCTCGTTGATTCCGTGCTGAACCTCGGCCAGCCCACGCCCATCGACATCCAGATCAGCGGCAGCGACATCAAGGCCACGCACAAGACCGCGTCCGAGCTGGCCGCGAAGATCCGCCAGCTCCCCGGCGTGAGCGATGTGCTCGTGCCACAGGACATGGACTACCCGGCCATCCGCATGGACTTGGACAGAAAACGCATCGCCGAGCTCGGCCTCACGCCGAAGGAGGTCACGCACAATGTCATCACCGCACTCATGTCGAACGGTCTTATCGCGCCCACTTTCTGGGCCGATCCGAAAAGCGGAAACGACTACTACCTCACTGTGCAGTATCCTGATCATCATGTGAAGGATTTCGAGATGCTGCGTGCCATCCCGATTCGCGGTCCCGGCATGGAAAAATCCGTGCGGCTCGACGCCGTCGCCACGCTGGAGCCGATGCTCGGCCCCACCGAGATCACGCATTACCAAATCCGCCGCATCATCAATCTCTTCGTCGCTCCTGAGGGCGAGGACGTGGGCCTTGTCATGAAGGGCGTGGAAAAGATCCTCGCGGAAACCAAGGTGCCTGAAGGAGCCAAGATCGACCTGCGCGGAAGTGTCGGAAACATGAAGGCCTCATTCAAGACCTTCGGCCTCGGCCTCATCCTCGCCATCGTGCTCGTGTATCTCATTCTCGTCGCGCAGTTCCAGAGCTTCCTTGATCCGTTTTTGATCCTGCTGGCCATTCCCACCGGCCTCGTCGGCGTGGTGCTCATCCTTTGGACCACCGGCACCACGCTGAACGTCATGTCGCTCATGGGCGTGGTCATGATGATGGGCATCGTCGTGTCCAATAGCATCCTCATCGTCGAATTCGCCCGTCATCTGCGCCAGGACGGCATGGCGCTGCGGGATGCCGTCGTCACCGCCTGTCGCGTGCGTTTGCGTCCCATTTTGATGACCTCGCTCGCCACGCTCATCGGTCTCGCGCCCATGGCGCTTGCGCTCGGCGCTGGCAGCGAGGCCTACGCGCCGCTCGCCCGCGCCATCATCGGCGGACTCGGCGTGTCCGTCGTGCTGACGATGTTTGTTGTGCCCGCCGCTTACCTCATCGCGCATCGTCGTCGTGAATCCATCGCTGCTGTTCCCTCATGAAACGCCTCGTTTTGACCTTCCTCCTCGCGGCAATCGCCGCCCACGCAGGCGACAAACCGCGCACGCTCAGCCTTGGTGAGGCCCGCGCCCTCGTTTTGAAACGACATCCGCGTATCAAAGCCGCCGACCTCACCGTGCGCGCGGTCGAGGAGATTGTGCATCAAAATCGCGCCGCTTATCTGCCGCAGGTGCAGGGCATCGCCGCCGGTGTCATCACTAGCGAGCACAGCGGCGGCGTCCGTGCCTCCACTGATGCGCTCCAGCTCGCCGGCGTCTATGATCGTGCCTCCGGCGCGCTGAATGTGACACAGCTCATCACCGACTTCGGCCGAACAAGCAATCTGACCGCCAGCTCACGCCTCAGAGCCGAGGCTGAGGCGAAGAACGCCCAATTCACCCGCGCCCAGATCCTCCTCGAAACCGACGCCGCCTGCTACGCCATCCTCCAAGCGCAGGCCTTGCTTGGCGTCGCCGAACAAACCGTCAAAACCCGCCGACTGCTGCGTGACAACACTGTTTCGCTGCAAAAAAACCAGCTCAAGTCCGCCATCGACGTCAGCTTTGCCGAAGTAAACGCCAGGGACGCCGAGTTGCTGCTCGCTCGTTCGCAAAACGACCTCAAATCCGCCCACGCCACGCTCGCCCGCCTGCTGCTCGACCCCGAAAACAGCGAATACCACGTTGTTTCGCCCCAGCAGCCCGTGGCACTGTCTTCCAAGCCCGACGGCCTCATCCAAATGGCGCTCAATCTGCGCCCGGAGCTCGCCAAGCTCCGCCTGGAGCGCGACGCGGCTCAAAAGTTCGTCAAAGCCGAAAACGCTCTCAGCCGTCCGCGCCTCACCCTGCAAGGCACCGCCGGCACGATGCCCTGGCGTGATAGCTCCCTCGATCAAAACTACGCCGCCGCAGGTGTCGTGCTCACTTGGCCGCTCTTTACCGGCGGACTCAACACCGCCCGTCAAAACGAGGCCGAACTCCGCGCCCAAGCCGCCGAGCAAGCCTTGAAGGATCAGGAAGCCGCCATTACCCGCGACGTGCAGATCGCTTGGCTGAACGCCACCAACGCCCTCGAACGCCTCAACATCACCGCGAAGCTCCGCGAGCAGTCCGCCCAGGCCTACAGCCTCGCCGAAGCCCGCTTCCAGGCTGGCAGCAGCAGCGTCGTCGAGCTAAGCCAAGCCCAGCTCACCCTCACCGCCGCCGAAATCAACCAGACCACGACTCGCTACGAATATCTCCTTCGCAGATCGATTCTCGATTTTCAAACGGGCGTGATGATGCGCGCTTTTGCAGGTGCAAACGAGTCGTCTATAGGCCGGTAGGCATCAAAACTTGAACGGCCACTTTGAGGTGAGCCAGACGGTGATGGTGTGGTTGTTTTCCCAGACGTTGCCGCCGCGGCGTTGGACGGTCTGTTCCATGAAGCCGATCTCCAGCTTCGTCGTGTCGCTTAACTGACGCCCGATGCCGATGAATGCGCGGTTTTGATCAAGATAATTCATGCTGACATTGGAGCCGAAGTTGAAGAAGAGCTCGTCCCACAGGGCGAGATACCACTTCTTGTCATCGCTGAGCGGGATGGTGGTGCGGAGCATGTAGCGGATGCGGTTTTCATAGCGCCAGTTGGTCACGTCGCCTGTCACGGCGCTCACTTCACCGATGCGGCGTTGTTCGAGACGCAGGCGATGAGTCCATTCGAGGCCGAGCCACTTGTGATTGTAGGCCACCTGCTCCCAAAAACGATGCTCGGGGAAGTCCTGCGGAATGCGGATGTCACCATACGGATAGGTTTCCACCCAGGCGTAGCCGGCGCTGAGGGTCAAAGCGGGGCTGATGGTGTAATTGATGCCGGGGCGCAGCAGGAGCTGCTGCCAGTGCTCGCCCATGTCTGCACGGCGGAATTGGGACTCAAGGTGCAAACCCCATTTGCTGCCGGGGTAGAAGGGATGATCGCCGACGTAGTTGAGCCAGAGGTTGTCGTTCGATTCGGTGTGATCAGCCGCTGCGCAGCCGAGGGTGGTGATGAGGAGGCTGAAGACAGCGAGGAGGGCCTTTTTCATGGGGTTGGGCATGGTTCGGGGGCTGGTGGCGGTGCTGCCGGGCACCGCCACCATGGTTTCAGGTTTGTTTTACACCAACGAGATCAAAATTCCTCAGGCCGTCTTCACCGCGCGTCGCGCAGCTTGCGGATGCGAGGAGACCGGACGGTGCCCGTCGAGTCCGGCGAGGATGAGCTCGCGGTTTTCGAGCTTCCAGTCCTGGGCCATCTCCTCGAGCTTCTTGATGACCGAGTGATCAACGAAATGCGTGTTGGAAAGGTCCACCTGCACTTTGGGATGATGGCGGAGTTCGAGGATCTTTTTGCGCATCGGCAGCCAGTTGCTGAAGACGAGCGCTTTTTGCACCTCGACCACGGGATGATCAGCGTCGCCGGTTTTGACCTCGGTGTATGGTTTGAAAAGGTTGCCGACGCTCACACCGGCGCAGCAGTGCAGGATCATTTTCACCACGATGCCCGCGGCGATGCCGATGAGCAGGTCCGTGGCGAGTGTGGCGATCAAGGTGACGATGAAGACGACGAGCTGGCCTTTGCCGACCTCGAGCATGTGATGGAATTCCTTCGGCGAGGCGAGGTTGTAACCGGTGAAGACCAGCATGCCGGCGAGCGCGGCGAGCGGGATGTGATTCAGCAGCGCGGGCACGCTGGCCACGAGCACGAGGAGGAAAGTGCCGTGCCAGAAGTTCGCCCAGCGGGTGCGGGCGCCGTTGTTGCGGTTCGCGCTGGAGCGCACGATCTCCGAAATCATCGGCAGGCCGCCAATGAAGGCCACGAGCGTGTTCGCGACGCCGACGGCGAGCAGGTCGCGGTTCAAATCGGTGCGGCGCTGCCACGGATCGAGCAGATCGACGGCTTTCGCGCTCAGCATGGATTCCAGCGAGCCGACGAGGCAGAACATGATGATCCATTTGATGCTCGCCCCGCTGAAGACAGCACTGAAATCGGGGCCTTTGATGCCATCGAGGATGTTCATCGGCAGATTCACGAGCGCATCAGGACCCACGACATAGTCGTGACCGTGGAATTGATACATGTGCTTGTGCTCGAGGTCGAAGTAGTAGCTCAGCGGCACAGCGATGAGCAGCACGATGAGCGGCCCGGGGATGGCCTGCACGAGCTTGTTTTTGATGAAGAGCCTCGCAAACAGCAGCGTCACGGCGATGAGGCCGATCAAGGCGAGCTCAGGATTCATATGTTGAATGCTCTCCGGGATCTCGGCGAGCAGTTCGAGCGGCTCCTTCGCATGCGCGGCCACGCCGAGAGCGACGTGAATCTGCTTGGAAATGATGATCACGCCGATCGCGGCGAGCATGCCGTGCACCGCGGCCACCGGGAAGAACTCGCCCAGCGTGCCGAGGCGGAAGGCACCGAAGAGAATCTGAATGCAGCCGGACACCACACCGACGGCGAGCGCTTTTTCATAGCCGAGTTCGTTCACCGTGCCGAGCACGATGGCGATCATGCCTGCGGCGGGGCCTTTGATCGTGAGCTCGGAATTGCTCATGAAGGGCGCGAGGATGCCGCCGACCACCGCGGTGAAGATGCCAGCGATGGCTGGACATCCGCTGGCCTTTGCGATGCCGAGGCAGAGCGGCAGCGCGATGAGGAAGACGAGAAAGCCGGACACCATGTCCTTGCCGAGATGCTGTTTGAAGCCGGCGAAGTTGCCGACGGGCTTGGGACCTGCGAGTGGTGAGGCGGAGGTGGGAGCGGACATGGTGCGTGATGAGTGCGTTTGGGGACGCTGCGATTTACGCACAGGGCATGCCATCCAAAACATCCCCTCGGCAGGGTAAAATGCACCCGGTCTCGGGGGATGCGGCCAGCGTCTCAAAGCATCGTTTCACGAAGGGAAATGCACCTCGGCGCACAAGCATCCCCCCGACGGGGACAAAATACCCCCTGCCAAAGGGATGGTTCTGGCATCGAAGATGCCGTTTAGTGGCTGAAATCCCTCCTTCCGTGCCTCACACTCATTTTTCAGCCTCTGAACGCCGCGAGCATCTCCAGCATGTGCTTGATCATGCCGCGCACTATTTGCCGACGCAGGGCCCCATCGGCGTTTTCGTGCATCACAACACGCTGCATGCTTTTCAGCATCAGGAGTTCGAGCCTTCGGTGCAGGAGGCAGCGCAGCTTTTCAAGGCACAGCCCTTTCTTGCTGAAGAGACGTATCAAAACGACCGCGCGCGCGGCCGCATCCTCGATGAGGACATTGATGACGTGCTCGCTCGCGAGCCGGATGCGGAGATTTTGCCAAGCAAACTCACGCGCAGGCAGCTTCGTCGTGCGTTGCTCATTCCGGGCGTGCGTCGTGTGAACGGCATCGACATCGCGTGGGCGATTGAGGAGGGAAACTGGCTCGAAAGCTTCCGCCACGACCTCCCACCCGCTGCGGCGCATCAACTCACCGGCGACACGCCGAAGGAACTCTGGGACGTGTGCCTCGCGCGTGTGCCAAAGCATGTCACACCGCCGCCCGCGAAGCCAAAACGCCCACGTGATGCCGTGCTGGCCGAAAAAGGCATCGATCTCGATTTGATCGTCAATCCGCCGCTCATCCGACTCGTCGGCGCGTATCTCGATCAAGGCATCGCTTACTGGCCGATGCCGCTGCGCGAAGAGGGACTGCTCGCCGCGTCGCGCAAAGTGATGTCGCAGCCGCTTTCCATCGCGCGGAAGCATCTCACGCGTGTCGGCCGCGAGTATCGCCGCCAGGCAGAGCGCAACATGAGCGCCGAGGATGTCGTGATCGATGCGCTGGAGCGTCTCGCCGTCTTCCCGAGCGAATGGGAGGACTACCTCATGGCGGAACTCATCGCGCTGCCCGGCTGGGCAGGCATGATCCGCATGCTGGAAAACGATGTCACGCTCGCGCCGCATGACCGCGTGAAGTGCTCGCTGATGGAATTTCTCGCGCTGCGCCTCACCTACACCATCGCCGCGCTCGAGGACATCATGGACGACACCAGCACCTGGCGTGCGGTGAAGATCCCGTCCGCCCGCGTGGACCCGCTTACGCCTGTGGCGCGCTTTTTCGATGCCGCGCAGCTTCTCGGCTTGCAAAGCAGCGTGCTGAGCCTGTTGCCTGACGCGGAATTCAACGCGCTGCTGCATGAAGTGGCCGCGTGCAACGAAATCGAGCGCCGCCGCCTGCTGCACCTCGCCTACGAGCGCCGCCATGAGCGCCGCATCCTCATCCCGCTCGCGAAACATCGCGCGATGCCGAATCCGATGCCGGAAACCGACCGCCTCGCCGCGCAGATCATCTTTTGCATCGACGAACGCGAGGAATCGATCCGCCGTGCGCTTGAGGAAGTCGATCCAAGCATCGAAACCGTTGGCGCGGCTGGTTTCTTCGGTGTCGCCATC
Organism: Verrucomicrobiaceae bacterium; assembly: GCA_016795465.1. Lineage (GTDB taxonomy): Bacteria > Verrucomicrobiota > Verrucomicrobiia > Verrucomicrobiales > Verrucomicrobiaceae > Prosthecobacter. The sequence continues at coordinate 13,434 of JAEUHK010000126.1, forward strand.
GACTACGCGGGCATCGATGATGCGGGTGGTGTCTCGCTTTGCCCCGTGGTCGTCAAACCGGGCCACTCCGTGCGCGAAGTCGCTGTCGATGATCACTCCCATCTGCATGAGCGTCGTCAGAAGCGTCGCAATGCGTGGGCCAAAATCACGCGCAACGGCTTCATCTCCTCGCGCACCCTCGTGCGCGGCTGGATCAGCACCGCGTGCCTCGGCTTCCTCTCGCTTTTCCCGCTCATCTTCCGCGTGCTGAGCCCGCGTGAATACGGAAACCTCATCAAGAAGCTCAATCGCGCCTTCCTGCCCACGCCGAAGACGGAAGTCACCTTCATGCGCGATGATCCCGAGTCGCGCCACGCCACCACCGGCCTGCTGCATGGCTTTACCGAGCAGGAAATGGCCGACCGCATCTACACCGTGCTCGGTTTTGCGGGCCTGCACAAAGCGCACGCACGTCTCGTCGTCATCCTCGGCCATGGCAGCACCAGTTTGAACAATCCGTATGAGTCCGCCTACTGCTGCGGAGCCTGCGGCGGCCGCACTGGCGCTCCCAATGCCCGCATCTTCGCCATCATGGCGAACCGTCCCGGCGTGCGCGAAGCGCTGCGTGCGAAGGGCGTCATCATTCCCGAGGACACGTGGTTCCTCGGCGGCTACCACGACACGTGCAGCGACGACATCGAGTTCTTCGACGTCGATCTCATGCCGGAGACGCATCATGGCGATCTCAACCGCGTGAAGCAGTCTCTCGACAAAGCCCGCGTGCTGAATGCCGACGAACGCGTGCGCCGCTTCGGCACCGCCGGCTCCGGCGTGCGTGGCGAGCGTGCGCTGCGCCATGTGCAGGCCCGTGCCGAGCACATCGCCGAGCCGCGGCCCGAGTACGGCCATTGCACGAACGCCGTGGCGTATGTCGGCCGCCGACAGCACACGCGCGGTCTTTTCATGGACCGCCGCGCCTTCCTCATCAGCTACGACGCCACGAAGGACGCCGACAACAACGCGCTCGCCCGCGTGCTCGGTGCTGTCATTCCCGTCTGCGGCGGCATCAGCCTCGAATACTACTTCTCCACCGTCGATAACGAAGTCTGGGGCGCAGGCACGAAGCTCCCGCACAACATCACCGGCCTCGTTGGCGTCATGAACGGCTTTCAGGGCGATCTGCGCACCGGCCTGCCCGTGCAGACCGTCGAGATCCACGAGCCCGTGCGCATCCTCTTCGTTGTCGAAACCACGCCGCAGCGCCTCATGAGCGTCATCAAGGCGAACAAGGAGCTCGTCGAATTCGTCTGCAATCGATGGATCCGCATCGCCACCATGGACCCAGACGACGGCCACATCGAAATCTACCGCGGCAACGACATCTTCGAGCCCCTCACCGGCGACGAAGAGCCCCTGCCCGTCACCCCAAACTCCATGCACTGGTATCGCGGCAAAATGGAGCACCTCCCGCTCGCCCGCATCGAACCGAAACTCTCCAAAGCCGCCGCCTAAATGTCTCTGCAGCAACTTTCCCTCACCCTGCTCGCCACGCCGGGGATCACCTTTCTCCTTCTGAGCCTGCTCTGGCTGCTCGGCGTGCCCGTGTCCGAGCGGGCGATGTCGCGGCTCACGAAGCTCGTGTATGCCTTTCTCACCGTCATCGCGGGCATCATCTTCTACAAGATGTGGCAGGATGATCTGCACTCCGTGCATGCGTCCATCGGCGATCACTGGTTCAAGGTCGCGCACTACGAGTTTCCGCTCACCATTTTGCTCGACCGCCTTTCGCTGCCCATCGTCACCATCACCGTGATCCTCGCGGGCGTCGTCGGGGCCTTCAGCGTGCGCTACTTGCATCGCGATCCTGGCTTCTTCCGCTTTTTCTTGCTGCTGCATCTCTTCACCTTCGGCGCTTTGCTCGTCTTCATGGCCGATTCGCTTGATGTGCTGCTCGGTGGATGGGAAATCGTCGGCATCACCAGCGTGCTGCTCATCGGTTTCTTCCAATACCGGCCTGATCCCGTGAAGAATGCCCTTCGCGTCTTCGCCACCTATCGCGTGGCGGATCTCTTCATGCTCATGGGCGTCTTCCTGGCTCATCACTGGTTCAAAACGGCCTCGTGGAACGGCATGTTCAGCGGTGAGTGGCCCGGACACGTCAACAACATCAACGGCACCGCCGCCACCATCGTCGCCGTCATGCTCGTCTTCGCCGCGAGCGGCAAATCAGCGCAAGGACCCTTCTGCGGATGGCTCGCACGTGCCATGGAAGGCCCCACGCCCTCCAGCGCCATCTTTTACGGTGCCATCAGCGTGCACGCGGGTGCTTACCTGCTGCTGCGCATCGAGCCGCTGCTGCATTCCTCCGCGATTGCCACGGGACTCGTGATTTTCATCGGCAGCACCACCGCCTTCCTCGGCACGCTCGTCCACCGCACCTGCGCGGACGCGAAGACCTCGCTCGCTTATGCCGCACAAACGCAGCTCGGCCTCATCTTCGTCGAAATCGGCCTCGGCTGGACCAGCTTTGCCATCGTGCATCTCGTCAGCCATGCTGTGCTGCGCACGCTGCAATTCTTGCGCTCGCCCTCGATGCTGCGTGACTACAATCGCGTCCACTCCGCTGCGGGCGGTCGCATTGATCCCACCGGCGAGCACTACGAATCGTTGCTGCCGAAAAAAGTCCAGCTCTGGCTCTACCGCGTCGCGCTCGGCCGCGGCTTCTACGATCCGATTGTGGATCGCTTCATCGTCGCGCCCGTGGTGGGCCTCGCACGGCTTCTGGGCCTGTTTGAGCTTCGCGGCGGCAAATCCTGATCTTTTGACCGACTCATGACCTTTTTGTCTTTTCCCCTCATCAGCCTCGGACTCGGCTTTTTGCTCGTTGGAGCCCTTTGGGCCTTCAAATCGGCCCAACCTCGTCTTCCGGCCATTTTTGGTGCCGCGGCGTCCTTCGCCTGTTTTTTACGCGCCGCCTTCGAAGTCTCCGCCGCCGGTCACGAACGCCTCTTTGACCCCTGGCTGAAGTTTTTCGAGGCCGATGCGCTCGACGCCGTGCCCATGGCCTTCTTTGCCGTGCTCACGCTCGGTGTTTTGATCCTCATGCCGCGTCGTGATGCCACGGGCAAAGCCCTCGCCGGCATGCTGCTGCTCGCCGCGGCCACGCAGACGGCCTACGCCGCCGCGAACCTCGCCGTGCTCGCCACCGGTTGGTGGCTCACTAGTCTGCCGTTCGTCTTCCGCATGTTTGGCGAAGATCGCAGCCGCAAAGTAGCGCAGGGCTTCCTCATCGCCAGCAGTGTCGTGCTCACCATCGCGATCGCCGTGCTGCATCACATCGAGATCGAGGAGATCAGCCACGCGAGCAATTTCGCCTTCACGCTGCTCATCGTCGCCGTCGCGCTGCGCAAAGGTTTGTTCCCGCTGCACGGCTGGATGATCCGCCAGTTCGAATTCGGCCCGCTGCTGCCTGTCGCGCTGCTTTTTAATGGCCACCTCGGTGCCCTGCTCATCGCCCGCAGCGAGACGACCGTGCTCACGCTCGCGGAAAAGCACACGCTCGACCTCCTCAGCATCATCGCGCTCGCCACCGCGCTCATCACCAGCATCCGCGGCTTCGCCGAAAAGAAACCGCGCCGCATGCTCGGCCTGCTTTGCCTTTCGCAAGCCAGCTTCATCCTCGCCGGCATCGCCACCGACAGCGCCGAGGGCATCACCGGCGCTCTCGTCCACTGGCTCGTCGTCGCGGCCGCCTCCACCGGCCTCATCGCCATCGTGCGCGTGCTCGAAGTGCGCGTCGCCAGCACCGACGACCCCGACGGCCACTTCGGCTTCGCCGCGAAAGCCCCGCGCCTCGCCACTTTCTTCCTCGTCTGCGGTCTTGCCCTGATCGGCCTGCCCGGCACCCTCGGCTACTGCGCGGAAGATCTCATCTTCCACGGTGCCCTCGAGAACCACCCCTGGCTCGGCATCGCCCTGCCCATCGCCACCGCGTTTAACGCCATCAACCTGCTGCGCATCTTCAACATCCTCTTCCTCGGCATTCTGCCGCGCGATGTCATTGACATCCCCGATGCCCTTCCACGCGAACGCTGGCCGCTCGCCGTCATCGCCGTCTTTTTGATCGTCGGTGGCATCTTCCCCTCGAAAGTCATCCAGTGGCGTGCAGAAGCCGCTCACGGTATCGAAAAGGGCCTGGGCCTCGATGCGGAAGAGCAGCATCACGGTCACTGAGTTGCTGGAGGGCGGCGATGCATGCGCCAAGCGACGAGAACGTCGAGCACGCAGAGTGATTCCATCACGAAGAACCACCATGGTATGCCTGGTGCCTATGGAACTCTTTCGGGATGTTTGCTCATCCGTTTACGCGTTCGACGTTCGCGCCGAGGGCGGCGAGCTTGTCGTCGAGGTGTTCGTAGCCGCGGTCGATGTGGTAGAGGCGGTTGATCTCGGTTTTGCCTTCGGCGACGAGGCCGGCGAGGACGAGGGCGGCGGAGGCGCGGAGATCGGAGGCCATGACGGGGGCTCCTTTCATGGGCACGCCGCCGCGGATGCGGGCGGTGGCGCCTTGCAGGTCAATGTTGGCTCCCATGCGCTTCATCTCGGCGCAGTGCATGAAGCGCTGCGGGAAGATGGTCTCGGTGATGGTGCTGGTGTCTGGAATGACGCAGGCGAGGGCGCAGAACTGGGCCTGCATGTCGGTGGGGAAGCCGGGGTAGCAGAGCGTGGTGAGATCGAAGCCCTTGGCGTTCGGATTCGGGCGGACGGTGATGCTGTCCTTGGTTATTTCGAGCGGGAAGCCGCATTTCACCATGGCATCGGTGATGGCTTTCATGTGCTCGGGCATGACTCGCTTGAGCGTGACGCCTTCGCCAAGCATGGCTCCGGCAACGAGGAAGGTGCCGGCCTCGATGCGATCTGGGATGACGATGTGCTCGGCACCGTGGAGTTCCTTCACGCCTTCGATGACGATGCGGTTGGTGCCTGCGCCTTCGATCTTGGCGCCCATTTTGATGAGGAAGTTGGCTAGGTCTTCGACCTCCGGCTCGGCGGCGGCGCCTTCGATGATGGTGGTGCCTTTGGCTAGCACGGCAGCCATCATGACGTTGTCGGTGCCGAGCACGGTGGAGCCGTGTTTGCCCATCAAATTCATGGGGCCGCCTTTGAAGCCTTTTTTGGCGTTCACATGGATGTCGCCGCCATCGACCTGAATTTGGGCTCCGAGGGCTTCGAGGCCTTTGAGGTGAAGGTCCACAGGGCGGTCACCGATGACGCAGCCGCCGGGGAGGGAGACGGTGCATTTCTTCAAACGGCCGGTGAGGGGCCCGAGCACGCAGATGGAGGCCCGCATCTTCCGCACGAGGTCGTAAGGGGCGATGGATTTGATCTTTTCGGCCTTCACGACGACGACGCCGGATGCTCGCTCGACCTCGGCTCCAAGTTCGCCGAGGATCTGAAGCATATAATTGGTATCCGACAGGTCAGGAACGCGGCGGATGGTGCAGGTGTCCTTCGTGAGAAGGGTGGCGGCGAGGATGGGCAGGGAGCTGTTTTTCGAGCCGCTGATGTTGACGCGGCCTTTGAGCGGGGTGCCGCCGTGGACGATGAGCTTTTCCATGATGCGTTAGGCTTTCTGCCGCGATTTGAGGTGCGGGCAAGGGAATGTTTGGAAGGAGAGTGTCAATGCGCGGGGGGCTGCGCACCAAAATCAGGGAAAGAAGGCCGCTGGGTTCCGATACAATACAAATTGGCAGAGGAATGAAGTTCTGAGGGCACCTGACAATTGGTGATTTACTTTATAACTTGGAGGTTAGGCGCTTCAGTTAGCGCGGTGAAGACGTTGAAGAAAGGTTGAGACATCAGGCGCAATTTTCTCGGTGTCGCCTCCGTCATGGTATGTAATGAAAACGGCGTCGGACTCGGATGATCCGGGTCGAAGATAGATGCTATCGCCTTCGCTGTTGGCGAATGGAACAATGTCGTAGCCAACCCACTGGCGAGCGTCCACCAGCGCCGTCTCATCGAGTGGCTCGAAAGTACTGATGTAGTAGTCTTCGTAATAGCCGCAGTCGTTGGCGAGCAATAGTCTGTGGTTGGCGAACAACTCGCGCAACGCCGAAGGTGCGGGACGCTGTAAATGACGCTCGTAAAACTCCCAGTCGGGATGAAGCAGTCGCTGCTCGAAAGCGTGGCGTTTAGCGGCGAGCTCTTCAGGCGGGTTGCGCCACCGCCAAAGAGCAGAGGTGAAACGGTCTTTGAGCCAGCAGAAGGCTATGGCGAGAACCACGAGCACCGCGAGGTAACCAAGAGCCATTGGGATATAGGACACAGGAAGGTTTGGTTCAGTGTTTCGTTGTCTGTGCGCCGCTCAGCGCTTTAACCATCGAAGTTCATCTATCCGCGGTTGGGTGGGTTTGATGAATGACGATTTTTGATTTTTGAAGTGGGCGTGAGACGAGGAATGCTGGTCAGCGCTTCGAACGGTCGTTGAAGGCGGCGACGACGCGGGCGGCCTCGCGGTTCTCGGCCTTCTCTTTGAGGTCGTGGCGCTGATCAGCCTTGTTTTTGCCTTTGCCGATGGCGACCTGGATTTTGATGCGGGGGCCTTTCCAGTAGGCTTTGAGCACCGGAAGGGCGAGGCCCTTCTGGTGCGCCGCGGCATCGAGCTTCATGATTTCGCGCTTGTGCAGCAGGAGCCGGCGGGAGCGGCGTGGCTCGTGGGTCTCGTGACTGGCTTTGTCGTAGGGTTTGATGTCGCAACCGTAGAGCCAGACCTGGCCGCGCTCGACGCGGGCGAAAGCGTCGGAGAGGTTCATGTGGCCCTGGCGGATGGATTTGACCTCGGTGCCACGCAGTTCGAGCCCGGCCTCGTAGGTCTCGAGGATGTGGTAGTCGCGCGGGGCTTTGCGGTTGGAGGCGATCTCGGACATGCGAGGGATAAAAAATGGGTCCGATGCGGCGCACGGGACCCATTTGGGAAACGATGATCTGGCCGGCGTGCCGGAGAGGGATCAGTTGTCGTCGATGTTCAGCGGGGTGATCTTGCCCTGGATGATTTCGAGGAGCGCGAGGTCGGCGTCACGCAGGCCGGGACGGCGATCGACGAGGGGAGAACGACCGGAGGCGATCTGGCGGACCCGCTTGGAGACGAGATTGATCAGGATCGGATACTCTTTGATGTGCTTGGCGGCTTCTTCGACGAGGTCAGCTCTCATAAGGTGCGGGGGGCGCGGGTTACAGGGGGGCGGAGAGTAGTGGTCTCCGGGGCGGTGGCAAACGAAATGTGGCCGGATTTGCGGTTGATGAGGGAAGGGGGCTGTTGTCTCATCGCGGCCCGGCCAGCAGCAGGCCGGCAACTTTTACCCAACCTGATCAGCATGAAAAAAGTCGGCATCGGAATCATCGGCGGCGGCCTCATGGGCCGGGAAATGGCGAGCGCCTTCGCACGCTGGTGTGCTCTGACGGACGTGGAGGTGATGCCGGAGCTGGTGGCGGTGGCGGACCTCGTGGAGGACGTGCGGAATTGGTTCCGCCGGGTGCCGTCCTGCACGCAGATCACGGCGGACTATCACGAGCTCCTGGCGAATCCGGCCGTGGAGGTGGTGTATGTGGCGGTGCCGCACAACCTGCATGAGAAGATCTATCTGGATGTGCTGGCGGCAGGGAAAGACCTCTTTGCGGAGAAGCCTTTCGGCATTGATCTGGCCTCGGCGCGGCGGATTCATGAGGCAGGGGAGAAATCGGGGCGCTTTGTGCGATGCAGCTCGGAGTTTCCTTTCCTGCCGGGGGCTCAGCGAGTGATGCAAGTGGCTCAATTGGGGAAGCTGGGACGCGTGCTGGAGGTGGTCAGCGGCTTTCACCATAGCAGCGACCTCGATTCGACGAAGCCAGCGAACTGGAAGCGCAAGTCGGCGACGTGTGGTGAGATCGGTGTGCTGGGTGATTTGGGCATGCACGCCTGCCACATCCCGCTGCGCCTCGGCTGGAAGCCTTCGCGACTCTTTGCGCAGCTCCAAAAGGGCTATCCGCAGCGTCCCGACGGGAAGGGCGGCATGGCGGTTTGTGACACGTGGGACAATGCCTTGCTCCACTGCTGGACGAGCATCGGTGGCAACGAGGTACCGCTGCGGCTGGAGATGAAGCGGATGGCTCCCGGCGAGACGAATTCGTGGTTCGTGGAGGTGCTGGGCACCGAGGGCGGCGTGCGCTACAGCACGAAGGAGCCGAAAACGCTCTGGCTCTTTGAAAACGGCAAGGAGCAGTTTTGGAAGAAGACGGACCTCGGCTTTGGCATGCCGTTCAAGACGGTGACGGGTGGCATTTTCGAGCCTGGCTTCCCTGATATGATCCAGCAGATGTGGGCGGCCTTCCTGATGGAACGTGCCGGCTTGCTTGGTGGCCGCTTTGGCTGCGCCACACCGGCTGAGGCGGTGGCCACGCAGGAGATTTTTGCCGCGGCGCTGGCTTCGCAAGCCTCTGGAAACGCCGTCGCAGTCTGACTCAGCGAGGCACCGGGGTATTATCGAGCTCGGCGATGATCGACGGGTAGTCGGCGAGTTGCACCAGTTGGATGCGGTAACGTTCCGCGATGGCATCGGCCTCGGATTCCGGGTAATCATCCCGGTAGTACACCTCTTTCACGCCGTAGGCGCAGAGCATCTGCATGCAGCTCGTGCAGGGCTTGGTGGTGCATGCCACGAGTTTGACGTTTCCGCGGGTGAACAGGCTGCAGAGGTTCACCTCGGCATGCAGCATGAATTTGCGCCGGGCGTCCCGGTCACTCCAAAACGACGGGTCGGGGTCGTAGCCTGGGGCCAGCCCGTTGTAGGCCGTGCCGATAACCCGATTGGCAAAATCAAAGGCTACTGCCCCAACCTTCCGAAACGGGTCTTCCGACCTCAGGCTGGCGACGTGGGCCAAGGCCATGGCGTATTCGGGGATGGTGAGGCGGGAGCGGGATTCAGCAGAGGTGGGCATGTCGGATCAAACAGGCGGTGGCAAGGCATTCGTCAACATCACAGGTGCCCAAGAAAGGTGAATTGTTTATTTGAACATCTCAATAAACTGTTCAAAAGAACCCAATCATTAAACTTTCCATGATAACAACACCCACCGCTCGATTTCCTCGCCTCGTGGACCATTTTCGCAAGGTGCTCGTGACAAGACGCCTGAGATACGACGGACTCGTGAGGCCGTTTGGCCCCGGCATTCATCGTGAGGTTCAATTGGAACTCGACTTCAGACCGCGACCGAGAGCCCAGGCTCGCTAAGCCCGCGCTTCAATCCAATCGGGAATTCTGCATTGGTGGTGGCACTGGCGATTTGCTTGCCTCTGAAACGAGGTTTTTGAAATTGGGCTTTTTTTAAAGATGGACAAACTTGGGCCAAGTTGCTTTTATCTAAGGTTTAGATTCGCACAACATTCCCGACCTATGCTGTTCTTGAACCGTTCCTTCGTTGCACGCGCCCTACGTGCTGGCTTGCCAGTCATGGCGTTCTGGCTTGCAGGCCAAGTGCATGCACAATTCGGTGTATCACCCTCTCAATCGAGCAGCTTCTTTGAAGATTTTCGCTCGCGTTCCAAGCAGATGCAGCAAAGCGGCTCTGGATACAAAAGCGGCGATGTGGTCTATGATTACGACAGCGGCACTTACATGGGCATGGAAGAGGATCAGATGCGTCCAGATGACCTGCTCCGACAAGCTCGCGAGGTTTCCCAGCCCGCCGTGCGCAGCGGCAGCGCAGCCGTGGCTGCCCGTTACGTGGGGGATTACACCAACTATGCGGGCCAGTATACTACACCAACGGGATACTTCGCCCCAACTTATGTCTCGGATCCATTCCTCACTGGCAAACGCAATTTTGCTCTTGGTCCGGTAAATGTCGGCTTGGGCTTCTATGGAGGCTTGGAGTACAATAGCAATGTCAACCGCTCAAAGAACAACCCGGTGTCTGATATGATCGGCACTTTCATGCTGAATATCAGTGCTAACTATCGGGTGACGCAGAATAACGTCCTGAGCATCACATCCGCGGTTGGACTTGATCACTACTTCTCACATCCTGAATTAGCGCCCTACGGAGACGGCAATTATCTGCTGAATATCCTGCCAGGAAGCACCTTGGCCTTTGATGTTAAGGCGGGACCTCTTTATTTTACATTTTATGATCGTATTTCCGTGCGACCTGCTACGAGTAACTCGTTTGCGCTTAATGCTCAATCCATCTTCGGTGTGTTTCAAAACGATGCCGGCGTGGCGATGAATTGGGCTGTCAATTCGAAGTGGACATTATCGCTAAACTACAACAATTCGATTTCGAAAGCCCTGCAAACGAATTTCGAACAGTTCAACCGTCAGTTGGACACCTTCCAGGGCACTCTTACCTATAGTCCTCATGGCACGTGGTCAGCTGGATATGAAGGATCCATAAGCCTACTCAGCTACGAGCAGCCTATGCTTAATGATGGAATTTTAATCAATTCAGGAGCCTTCATTCGTGCTCCAATAGGTTCTTCCAGCTTCATTCGTGTCGCTGGGGGGCTCCAGAAGTTTAACTTTGAGAAACCAACGGTCTTTGCTCCTCTTGGCCCAGGAGACGACACGGATCTTTCAGACTACTACTTCAACCTCAGTATCAACAATCAGATCAACAACCGAGTTAGCCATGTCTTTAGTTTCGGACATGAATCTGCTCTGAATCTATCATCGAACTTCATTACTGCAAATTATGTGAATTATGGAGTATCGGTTATTACCTCCAAAGGTGGGAGGTTGTCTATCACCGGCTATTACGAGCGTGCCAAACCCTCTAGTTTCAACGCAGCTTTTCCTCAAGCTCAAGCAAGCCTTACTCAATATGGCTTCGACACATATTATAACCATCAGATCACATCCCGAATCTCGATGGGGGCTGGATATCACTTTGGTCGAACAGATTCTGAGGCATTCAACGGTGACTTTGATCAGCATGCCTTCAATTTGAACTTTGGAATGGCATTGACACAGAAATCGATGCTCAACGTGGGATATCGCTATTTCACCACCAAGACAGATGGCGGTAACCTCGACTTCAACCAGCACCGAATTATCCTCGGTTTGAGCTACAATTTTTAACGTTTTTTATCCTAACTTGTCCGAATGGAGGTGGCTTGCGGTGTCGCAAGCCACCCTTTTGTTCTCAGGAACCAACGTCCGTTTCCTCATCCTTATGAAATCCTACTTGTTGCTCTCCATCGTCGCGTTGCTGGCCTGTGTGGCCAGCGCTCAGGATCCCGGTTTTCGTCCCCCAGAACAGGCCAAAAGCGCGGCTTCACGAGGAGCTTCAAACAATTCGATGCAAGCTGGCGTCATCTCTGGAGCAGCCTCATTGAATTCGATGGAGGTTCTCGACAGTAACAAACCTATCCAGCCAGGATATATTGTGAGCATCAGGATTCGTGAAGACGGCAAGCCAGCAGAACAGCAAAAAGTAGCTGTAACTGGCGAAGTCCAAGTTCCATACATCGGTCTCGTTCGTGCTGCCGGACGCACTTGCAAAGACTTGGCCTATACCATCAAGAGAGACCTTGAGAAAAGCTTCTTCATAAGTGCCACGGTGCTTATTACCATCGACCAGATCCCCGAGACAGACAGCATTTACAGCAAGGAAATGGAGACTTACACGGTGTTCGGGTTTGTCCTCAAGCAGGGCAAATATGACCTTCCAGCTACAGAGGACGTGACCATCAGCCAGGCGATCCTTAGAGCAGGTGGCTTCGCCCAGTTTGCTGACAAAAAGCATGTGCGTATTGTTCGCAGCACCCCTAGCCAGGGTGAAAAGACCATTTTGGTCGATGTCGAGAGCATCATGGTCAAAGGCCAGATGCAGAAAGACATCTATATTCGGAAAAATGATGTGCTGATCATCCCCGAAAAGACTGTTAATTTCTAGTCAGAACAAGCTCCGGTCATCCAGATGGGCATGATGTGACTCAACGCAATCATCGTTCACCACCTTGGAACGAGGAATCCAACGGCAATAATCCCCAAGCCCAATCCTAATCGTATGGAACAGAATCTAACGCTTCCCGGCGGTCAGGTGCAGTCCAGCACCCTCAATCGCATCCATGAGGCCTCGGCCAAGTTTCAACGATACAAAATTCTTCTGCGTCGGCGCTGGTGGTTTCTGCTGCTCACGGCCAGCATCGGCGTGTGTGTGCAAGCCCTCACGATCACGGGGAAACCCCAGATTTTTAGATCGCTTGCCAAGTTGGTTGCTGGTGGACGTATGGTGGCAAATGGAGATTTGCAGTGGCAGGAGCAGCTTCAGGACTTTTACGGGACAATCATTGAAACGATCGAGAGCGCTGAGATGATTCGCAAGGCTCGCGAACGTGTTCATGCGCTTTATCCTGACCTCAAGGATTCCGATGTGGAAATTCGCGTGGCGCAGACCAAGGGGTCGGCGATTTTTAATATTCTGGCCACTGGCTCCGAACCCAAGTATACGCAGATCTTTCTCAACGCTCTGCTTGATGAATTCATCTCCTTCCGTCAGAGCATTCGTGAACAGGCTCAGGGCAAGGTGTTGAGCACCTTCCTCCAGGAGGTGGTGAACAAGCAAAAGGTCATGGAGGAGAAGGCGGACCTTCTGGCCAAATTCTGTTCGGCGAACAACATCCTGACCATCACCAATGGCCAGAATGAGTCTGCGTACTTCCTGACGAACCTGAAAGCCCAGCGTGAGACTCAGCGGACGGCCCTAGCCGAGATCGAGCTGGCTTTAGACAACGTCAAAGGGGCCATGCAGGAACGTGAGCGGCAGGCTAATGCTGGCGGTGCTACCAATCCGGGCAAGGCGCCGGCCAGCGGCGATGCAGGACAGTCCGCTACCGACGCAGGTTCCGGAGCCAAAGGTCTAACGATAGCCGAACAGGATTATCTCCGGACCAAAGGGCAGATCACGATGTTAAGGACAAAGAAGCGCACCCTTCTTGAAACCTTCAAGGAGAGCCATCCACAGGTCATGGAGATCAGTCAGGAGATTGGTGGTCAGGAAGCTCTGTTGAAGGAGTATGAAACGCAGATTCAGGACGAAATGCGGGCGCAGCGGGAGTCTATCAACCGCATGGTGGTGGTTCTCGACAAGCAGGTCGCCGAACGTGAAAAAGAGGCGATCGAACTCGGGGCGAAACTGGCGGAGCACAAGAAGCTTCAAGACGAGGCCTTGGTGGCGAAGGAAGCCTATCAAAAGATGTTTGAGAGAGCTGAAAACTTCCAGAACATGTTCAACACACAGAGCGACTATGTGGCTGTTCAGGAACGTGCCACGACAGCCTCGGAGCATACGGATGACTGGAAAATGCCGATCGTGATCGGACTGATCGTCGGGCTGGGTGCTGGCGTGATCATCTTGTTGTTGTTCGACCGTCTTGATGACCGCATGAACTCCTTCAGCGAGTTCCAAGCGCTTTTCCCTGGCGAAGCGGTTCTCGGACAGATTCCCGAGCAGCGTCAACGTGGTGATGTGGCCTTGCTGCGTCCCAATGACGATCGTCATCTTTACGCTGAAGCATTCCGCACGATTCGTTCGTCGATCTTGTTCAAGAATTGGAACGGGAAGGCACCGAAGACCATTCTCTGCACGAGTGCTGTTCCCAACGAAGGCAAGACGACAGTGACATCGAACCTCGCGGTGACCATGGCTCTTGCTGGTGCTCGTGTCTTGTTGGCGGACTGTGACCTTCGCCGTGGTGGTGTGAGCGAGTTGTTCAAGCTTCCTGCCACCCCGGGCCTGAGTGAAGCGCTGCGTGGCAAGCTTCACTGGCGTGATGCCGTGCAGGAGACAAGCATTCGCAATCTGGACCTGCTTGCCCGTGGCGATGTGTTTGACCAGACATCCGAAATGCTGCTGTCGAAGACGGCGGAGGAGATGCTCAAAGAAATGGGTGATGAGTATGACTATGTGATTTTCGACAGTGCTCCAGTGCTCGTCGCGGATGACACGGCCAGCTTTGCACCGAAACTCGACACGGTGCTGTTCATCGTCCGCATGTCCTCCACCATGGCCCGCCTGACTGGCAAGGCGCTCGACCTGCTTTACGAGCGCCAAGTGAACGTCGGTGGTGTGATTCTGAACCGCTCCAGCTCCAATCTCAAAGAGTACACCTACTACAACTACGCCAGCTACTACTACGCTCCGGCGAAAACGACACCGCAGCCGGCTGCTGCCGCGCCAGTGGCCAAGTCCTGAGGTTTTTCCCAGTCCTATCTTTCGAGCAAGCCTGATGGTTTCACGCCATCAGGCCTGTTTGTTTTTTTGGGGCACGTTGAATCCCTGTATGAGGAAAAACAGGGTGAAGTGTGCAACCATTTCGAGGCGAGAGGGTTTCCATGTCGCCAAGTTCAACCTTCTCACCTTCTATCACTCATGAAAAGACATGCATCGTTCATCATTGGCCTCGGCTTCATCTGCCTTGGCGTTTGTTTTGCCAATGCCCAAGAGGGCGGTCAACCCAAGCCCCCCCCACAAGGCGGTGATGGGGCAAGCCGTCTGGCCGAATTCGTGAAGCGGGCGGACACCGACGGCGATGGCAAGATCAGCAAAGAAGAGTTTGGCGCCATGTCGCGCAAAGAAACCGATGAGCGCTTCAGCCGTGCTGATGCCAACGCGGACGGTTTCATCGATCAGGCGGAGTTTGGACAGATTACTCAGCGCATGCGCGAGGCTGGTGGTGGCATGCGTCGCCCGGGTGGCGAAGGCGGTCCTCGCCCTGAAGGTGAAGGTGGATTCCGTCGTCCGCCGGGATCACCGGAAGGTGGCAATCCTCCTCCTGCTGGTCCCGAAGGCGGTCGTCCCCAAGGCGGACCTGAAGGTGGCCGCCCACCGGGTGGACCGGAAGGCGGACGCCCTGGCTTTGGTGGCCCTGGTGGCCAAGAAGGTGGTCGCCCAGGATTTGCCGGTCGCGGGATGTTTGGTGACCCCAAGGAATCCTTCAAACGCATGGACACTGATGCGAACGGCAGTGTCTCCGAGGAAGAATACGTCACCGCCATGAACAAGCTGCGCGAGATGATGGGCCGCGGCGGTCCTGGCGGGCAGGGAAGTCCTGGTCAGGGAGCTCCTGGCGGTGACGGTGGCTTCCGCCGTCCTGGTGGTGAAGGTGGTCGTCCCCCTGGCGGCAGCGAGGGCGGTTTCCGTCGTCCGCCGGTCGAAGACGCCAAGCCTGAGGGCGAAAAGCCTGCAGGTGACAAGCCGAAGGACGCAGCCTGACAGGTTCAATAGGTGGATCAAAGCTTCGCGGGACGGTCGAAAGACCGTCCCGTTTTGTTTTTGGTTGTCGCTTTGCTTGGCGTTGCCTAGCCATCAGATCCGTTGAGAGTGGCGGCGCATGCAAAAACTGATTCTCGCTCTCTTTCTGGCCGCGCTATTCGTCGCGGGTGGGCTGGGCACGGAGACGAGGTTGCTGTTTTTCTGGCCGGGGGCTTTGCTGTTGGGGCTGGGAGGGTTGCTGGCGGCGGCGAAGTGGAGGCTGCGGGTGAGTTTTCCGCCGGCGGATGCTTGTCTGGCCTCGACGCTGCTGTTTGTCGTTTACGTGGCGGCACGGGCCTGGGGCTCGTCGGTGGGGGATTGGGCGCGGGAGGATGCGGTGATGCTGTGCGGAGCGCTGGTGGCCTATTTGCTGGCGGCGACGGCGGCGAGTCATCCGAGCTCAAGGATGGGCGTGTTGTATGTGTTGCTCGTTTTGACCGTGGCGAACCTCGCGGTGGGTTTGGTGCATTTTAGCGGTCGATGGGAGTTCCATGTGGTGCCGGGCTTTGTGCGTAGTTTTGGCGCGGGACGCATCGGCGGCCTGTTCAACAATCCGAACCATCTGGCGGCGTTTCTCTCGATGGTGATGTTTTTGTGTGCGGGATGGATGTGGTTTGGGCGTGCGGGCGCGGCGCTGAGATTGTTTTTGGGCTTCATCATTCTGGCGATTGCCACGGGCACGGCGCTGACGGTGAGTCGCGGAGCGTTGTTAGGTGTGGCGGTGGGCGCGTTGGTGTTCATGCTGCTGGCGCTGTGGCTGGTCTGGCACACGCAGCGGGCGCTTTTCAAATGGCTGCTGCTCGGCGGATCGCTGCTGCTGGTGCTCGGCGGCGGGGTGCTCTACAAGGTGAACGAGGAGGCGATCCAGCGTCGCGAGGTCGGATCGCCGATGTCGGAGGATGTGCGCGGGCGGATTTGGAGCTCGGCAATGACGCAGCATGCCGAGGAACCGTTGTGGGGAGCTGGAGCGCGGATGTTTTATGCGGGTAGCATCCAGTTTCGTGATCCGCGGATGGCGAACTGGGAGGGCGATGCGCTTTTTGCCCACAACGACTACCTGCAAATGCTGGCGGACTATGGCTGGGCAGGCTTGGGCTTGCTCGCGGTGCTGATCGCCACGCATGTGTGGAATGGGATCGTGTTCGTGAAGTGGTTCGCGAGGAGCAAGTTTCCACGCACCGGCAGGCTCGGCAGCGTGACGTTGTCGCTCGTGCTTGGCTCGCTGGCGGCGCTGACAGCCACGATGGTGCATGCGGTGGTGGAGTTTCACTGGCACATCCCGGCGGTGATCCTCACCGGCGCGGTAATGCTCGGTTTTCTGGCGAATCCGGGCATCGACGCGGATGGTCCGAAGCGCCTGCGCGTGCCCGGCGTGCGTGTGGGCATCAAACTGGCCGCGATGGCTGCCAGCGCGGTGTTGGCCTTCGGCGCGGTGACGTGGGGCTTGGCCGATTATCAGGCCGCGCAGGCCTATCTGGCCGTGAAGCGAAAGGACCAGGCGACGGCGCTGGAGCATCTGCTGCGTGCCGCCGAGATCGACTCACGCAGCGGAGAGATTCAGTATCGCTTGGGACTCGCCTACCTCGACAATTGGAGTCCGAAAAAAAGCCCCTCCGAGCAAAAACGCCTCATCGAAGCCGGCCTGGCTGCTTTGACCCGCGCCTGCGCTTTGAACCCGATGAGCCATCACTACCAGCTCGCGAGAGCCGATGCCCTCGACGCCGCTGGCAAGCACGACGAGGCTTTGCAAGCCATCCATCGGGCCATGGAACTCGCTCCGCTGCACGAAGAGCCTCGCGTGGCTCTTGGAAAACATTTCCACAACCTGCGGCAGTTTGAAAAAGCCGAGGCAGCCTACCTCTGGGCACGCTCAGCCAAGGCGACGAATCCGAAAGGCACCGCGAACTGGAGCAGCTACTACGAGCAGATGCTGCGAGACACGGCGTATCTCGCGGAAGTGGCGAGGAAGAAGGCTGGCGGGGTGGTGGAGTGATGGAGCGATGGAGCGATGGAGCGATGGAGCGATGGATTTTGGCAAAACCCAATTCTCCAGCACTCCAACACTCCAACTGGTCCGGTGCCTCAGGCCTTCAGCGCCCAATCGAGCAAGGCCTGCGCATCCTTCCAGACGCCGCTTTCGGTGTCGTTGAGGATGACGACGATGCGGCGGCGGCCGTTGCGTTCGCCGGTGGCGACGAGGCAGTAGCCGGCGGCATCGGTGTAGCCGGTTTTCATGCCGTCGCAGTAGGAGGCGGTGCGCAGGACTCGGTTGGTGTTGGCGAGGTCGATGAACTTGCCGTCGGGCTTTTTGAACTTGTAGGTCTGTAGCTTCACGATGGCGCGGATGTCCGGGAGCTTGTCGGCCATCTTGGCGATGACGGCGAGGTCGCGGGCGGTGGAGTAGGGCTGGTCGTCGGTGAGGCCGGGAAGGCCATGGGGATTGACGAAGTGGGTGTTTTGCAGGCCGAGCTCCTTGGCCTTGGCATTCATCTTTTCGACGAAGGCGGCCACGCTGCCGGCGTTGTCGCGGGCGAGGGCCTGGGCGATGTCGTTGGAGCTTTTCACGAGCACGGCGCTGAGGAGTTGGTGGCGGGTGTAGGTCTCGCCCTCCTTGATGCCGAGGCGCACGGGGGCGCACTGGGTGTCACTTTTCTCGACGGTGATGATTTGATCGAGGTTGCCCGCCTCGACGACCAGGAGGCCGGTCATGATTTTCGTCGTGCTGGCGATGGCGCCGCGTTTGTCGGCGTTCTTTTCAAAGAGGATGTCGTCGGAGGCCGGGTCGATCACGATGCTGCGCTCGGCCGAGATGAGCGGGACGGGGCCGCGGAGGTTTTTGATCTCGATCTCTCGGCGGACCTTTTTCAGTTTCTCGGTCTCCTCGGCGAGCTGGGCGAGGAGTGTCTTCTCCTTGTCGGCGACGGCTTTTTCGCGGGCCTCCATCTGTTTCACCGTCTCGGCGATTTGATGTTTCTCCTTGGCGAACTCCGCCTCGCGCTGCGCCATGGCGGTGAGCTTGGCCTGCACCTCCTCCTCGCGCCAGCGGAGCTGCTCCTCGCGTTTCGGATCATCGCAGGAAGTGGCCGCGAGGCAGGCCGCGAGAGCGAGCAGGGCGGTGCGGGTGGTGTGGGACTTCATGGCGCGTGTCAGAGCTGGGGAAGGAGTTGCTTGAGTTCGGAGGCAGGCCACTGGCCGGGAGCGTTTGAGGTGCCAATGTAGCCGTAGTTGAGCAAACTGCCGCATTTTGCCAGCACGAGACGCGAGACGCGGCCCCACGGACCCATGCCCATGACGGAGATGCGCTGGCGATGCGGCGCGGAGGCCAGCTTCATGAGGCGGATGAGATCGTCCTGGCTGTTGAGGAAGGTGGCGATCTTCACGCTGTCGAGCCCGAGGGGCTGGGCGAAGGAGATGGAGCCCTCCAGCACCTCATCGGCCGGCGTGGCCTGGAAGTCGTGGAAGGACCCGATGACGAAGGCACCTGCCGCGTGGGCCTTTTGAATCGTGCTCTGCATCTGCTGCGCGGTGCGCAATTCGATGTCCACCAGCGCGGCGAGGTCCAGCAGCGGCTCGATCATGGCCGCCCGGGCGGCGGGATCGGTGGGCGAGGAGCCGCCCTCGGAGGGGTGACGGCAGGTGAGCAGCAGGGGCAGGGTGTTGCCGGTCAAAAGCTGGCGCAGGTCGGCGGCGGGCATTTGGAGCGTGTCGAGGCGGAGCTCGACGACATCGCAGGTGGCCTCGCGAGCAGCGGTGTCGAGGCTCAGCAAATGCTGGAGAGCGGCCTGATCGCCCACGACCCCCACCGCGAGGGGCCGGGTGGAGAGGAGGAGGTTTTTCGAGGAAAGGAGTTGTGGCACAGGCTAGGTCTGTTATAATTTCAGTAATCTTAACTAAAAACTGACGGTTGGAACGCCCCGAGTATGCTTGGCCGAAAGCAAGAAATCAATTTGCAGCTCACGGAGATCTTCGACAGCTCCGTGCTGGCCTTCTCGCTCTGGTTCAGCCATTACCTGCGCTCGAAGGTGGTGCCGATGTTCATGCCGGATGCCATCGAGATCCCGCCGTTTGAGCAGTTTTTCTGGGTGCTGGCCGTCGTGCCGCTCTTCACCCCCATCGCCCTGGAGGCCCGCGGCTTCTACTCGAACATCCACAACAAGACGCCCGGCCAGTCGCTGCGGCAGCTATTCGAGGGGTTGGTGATCATCGGCATGTTTGTGGGTGCCTGTGTGGTGTTTTTCAAATGGGAGGTGCCCAGCCGTGCCGTGGTGCTTTTCTCGGTCGGGCTCGGCGCTTGTGGTCTGCTGCTTCGCGAGAGTTTTCAACGAGACCGTCTCCGCCGTCGTCTCGCCTCCGGCAAAGGCCGCGAGCGGGTCATCGTGGCCGGGCAGGAGCAGGACATCGAAAATTTCATCGCCCACCTCACGCAGGAGCAGCGAGCGGAGATCGATGTCGTGATGAAATTCGACATCACCACGCGTCCGGTGGGCGAGCTGGAATCCGCCTTGAAGGAGCACGCCATCAGCCGCGTGCTCTTCGCGGTGCGTCATGTGCATTTCGGTCGGATCGAGGAGGCGGTGCAGGCTTGTGAGACCGTCGGCGTCGAGGCCTGGATCGCCGCGGACTTCTTCCAAACCGCCATCGCCCGGCCGACCTTTGATGTGATGGGCGGAAAACTGATGCTCGTCTTCCACAGCACGCCGCAGGCCTCGTGGGAACTGCTCTTCAAAGGCGCTCTCGACCGACTCGGCGCGGCCATTTTGCTCGTGCTCTCCTCGCCCGCGTGGCTCATCGCCATCGTCGGCATCCGTCTCGGCTCACGCGGCCCGATTTTCTTCAAACAAGAGCGTGCCGGCCTCTACGGGAAGCCCTTCACGATGTGGAAGTTCCGCACCATGCACACCGATGCGGAGGCACGCCGAGCCGAGTTGGAGGTTCACAACGAGATGGACGGTCCCGTTTTCAAGATCAAAGACGACCCGCGCATCTTCGCCTTTGGCCGCTGGCTGCGCCGCATGAGCATCGACGAGCTACCGCAGCTCATCAACGTGCTCCGCGGCGAGATGAGCCTCGTCGGCCCGCGACCACTGCCCGTGTATGAGATCGAGCGCATCGAAAAGCACGCCCAACGCCGCCGCCTCAGCGTGAAGCCCGGCCTCACCTGCCTCTGGCAAGTCACCGGCCGCAACGGCATCAAGAACTTCGACGAATGGGTGGCCCTCGACCTCAAGTACATCGACAACTGGTCTCTCTGGCTCGACGTGAAAATCTTGGCGCAGACCTTGCCTGCTGTGCTGCGAGGCGCCGGGGCGAGCTGAGACTGATTCCGCCGCATAAACAGGCTTCCAGCAGTCGTTTGAATGCGCCTCATGACATTCACCCGCGAACTCTTCCTGCTTTTTGCCGCTGCTCCGCTTCTCGCTCAAACGCCACGCCCCGGCGTGAACTACGATGAGGCGAAGGTGGGCAATGATCCGCTGCCTGAGTTGAAGGCGACGACGGCCGAAGAGTGGACGAAATCACGGCGCGGGGAGATTTTGGCGCTGTTTGAGCAGCATGTGTATGGCAAGACGCCGGCGAATGTGGGCACGCCGAAGTTTGAGGTCACAGCGACGAAGACAGATGCGCTGGGCGGGCTAGCGACGCGGAAGTTCATCCACATCTCGCTGCCGGAGCGTCCGGCGTGGCGGGGCATGGATGTGATGCTTTACATCCCGAATGGCGTGAAGGCGGCACCGTGCTTTGTGGGCCTCAGTTTTGGCGGAAACCATGCGGTGAGCACGGAGAAGGATGTGCCGCTCTCCACTCGCTGGATGCGTGAGAGCAAGGAGAAGCACATCGTCGATCACAGGGCCACCAAGGCCACTCGCGGCACGGAGAGCAGCCGCTGGCCGCTCGAAATGATCCTCAAGGCCGGCTTTGCCGTGGCCACTGCCTACTACGGCGACATCGAGCCCGACCACGCGGATGGCTGGAAGGACAGTCTGCGTGCTGCGGTGAGCAAAGAGGGCCCCAACACGGTCTGGGAAGACGGCGAGTGGGGAGCCATCGGTGCCTGGTCCTGGGGCCTCAGCCGCATCGCGGACTATTTGCAGACCGATGCGCAGATCGATGGCAAGCATCTCGCGGTCATCGGGCATTCTCGCCTGGGTAAAACGTCGCTCTGGGCTGGCGTGCAGGACGAGCGGTTCGGCGTCGTCATCTCCAACAACAGCGGTGAAGGCGGCGCGGCCCTCATGCGTCGCGATTTCGGTGAAACGACGGCCATCATCACGAAGGCCTTCCCGCATTGGTTCACGCCGAAGTATGCCATCTATGCTGGAAACGCCGCCGCGTGCCCCATCGACATGCACATGCTCATCGCCCTCGCCGCCCCGCGGCCGATCTACATCGCCAGCGCCGCCGAGGACCACTGGGCGGATCAGAAGGGCGAATTCCTGTCCGGTTTCCACGCCGGGCCGGTTTATGCCCTTTTTGGCAAAAAAGGCACCGTCGTCGATGCCCAGCCTGCCATCGACACCCCGGTCGGCGATTTCATCGGCTACCACAACCGCACCGGGAAGCACGACGTGACCGATTACGATTGGTCGCAGTATCTGAGCTTCGCCAAGCGGCATTGGGGTCTCTAAAACAGCGGGCTGACCGCCGCAGAAAAGAGCGAAACGGGCATTTGGGCCTGAAAACCTGAAAAAGGGAGTTGCCAACTCCAAACGACTCGCCATGCTCCGCGCCCCTTGCCTACCCCCCTCGGCCTGCGTGTCGGCACCCCTGCCGGACCACGAGGGAAAGGATGCAACGACCTACATATCATGGAACCCGCCCTCAAGACCCTGTACAAGCAGAAAGTTGCTGAACTGAAGACGCAAATCGGCGTCGAGAACGTTCATGAAGTGCCGAAGCTCGAAAAAATCGTCCTGAACTGCTCCGTCGGCAGCCAGGGAGAGCGCAAGCAGGCCATCGAAGACGCTGTGAACGAAGTGCAGCTCATCACCGGCCAGAAGCCCGTCATCACCAAGTCGAAGAAGGCGATCGCCAACTTCAAGCTCCGTGAAGGTGAAAACGTCGGCGTGAAGGTCACCCTCCGCGGCAACAAGATGTATGACTTCATGATGCGTCTCGTGCGCACCGCTGTTCCCCGCATCCGTGACTTCCGTGGCGTTGCTCCCCGTGCTTTTGACGGTCGTGGCAACTACACCCTCGGCATCACCGACCAGTCCATCTTCCCCGAAATCGAGCTCGACAAGATCAAGCGCACGCTCGGCTTTGACATCACCTTCGTGACCAGCACGAACAACGACGACCACGCTCGCGAAATGCTCCGTGCGCTGGGCATGCCCTTCCGTGCGATGGGCAAGAAGAAGAGCGACGATGCCGCCTCCGAGGCCGCTCAGAACGCCTAATAACTGAACTGAACCACCACGGACCCCACGCAACGTCATGACTGATCCGATCTCCGATTTCCTCACCCGCATCCGCAATGGTGCCTCCGCCGGCCAGGAGCAGGTGTTTGCTCCCTTCTCCAAGATGAAGGCTGAGCTCGCCCGCATCCTGAAGGAAGAGGGTTACATCTGGGCTTATGAAGTGGACACCAGCGCCGCTCATCCCCGCCTCAAACTGAAGCTGAAATACACCGAAGACACCACGCCGGTCATCCGCAAGCTCGAGCGCGTTTCGAAGCCCGGTCTCCGCAAGTATGTCTCCTGTGACGAGATCCCCCGCGTGCTCGGCGGCCTAGGCATTGCCATCCTTTCCACCTCGAAAGGCGTCATGACCGGTTCCCGTGCCCGTAAATCGAAGCTTGGCGGCGAAGTGCTCGCCTTTGTCTGGTAAACCCCGAACCTGGAGCCTATCTCAACATGTCCCGCGTCGGCAAACTCCCCATTTCTCTTCCTGATAAAGTCACCGTCAAAGTTGGCGATGACCGCAACGTCAACGTCAAAGGCCCCAAGGGCGAACTCAACTGGGTTCTTCCTCGCGGCGTGAACGTCGCTGGCGATGCCAAGACCCTCACCGTCACCCGTGAATCCGAGGAGCGCACCGTGCGTGCCCTTCACGGCACCACGCAGCGCCTGATCACGAACATGATCGTCGGTGTCTCCCAGGGCTACACGAAGAACCTCGAAATCCATGGCGTCGGCTTCCGTGCCGCTGTCAAAGGAACGAACATCGACCTTCAGCTCGGCCAGAGCCATGACCGTCTCCACCCCATTCCGAAAGGCGTGAAGGTGACCGTCACCGAAAACACGAAAATCAGCATCGAAGGCATCGACAAGCAGGTCGTTGGCCAGCTCGCCGCTGACATCCGCGCCTACTACCCGCCGGAGCCCTACAAGGCCAAAGGCGTGCGCTACGTGGGCGAATACATCCGCCGCAAAGCCGGCAAGTCCGTCAAGTAAACCCTCTTTCCTGTTTTCACGACCGTCATGGCCACCATCAATCGCAAAGCCATCCGCGCCCGCATCCACTCGCGCATCCGCCAGAAACTCGGCGGCACCGCGCAGCGCCCGCGTCTCGCTGTTTATTTCTCCAACACCAACGTTTACGCCCAGATCATCGACGACGAGGCCGGCAAGACCATTGTCTCCGCCTCGACGAAGGAAAAGGGCTACGGCGCTGGCAAGGCAAATTCGGAGCACGCCGCCAAGGTGGGTGCCGCCATTGCCGAACGCGCCGCCGCCAAGAACATCACCGCCGTGGTTTTTGACCGCGCCGGCTTCACCTTCCACGGCAAGGTCAAGGCTCTCGCCGACGCCGCCCGTGAAAAAGGCCTTCAGTTCTAATCTCCGCACCTCAGCCCTTTTCCTTATCGCACTGTATGGCCACTGAAACAGCAGCCCCCGCCACCGAAGAAATCGAAATCCCTGTCGAGGCAGCCGTCGCCCAAGTCACCCAGCGTGACTCGCGTTCCGCTTCCGGCGACACCATCGAGAAGGTGGTTCACATCAACCGTTGCGCAAAGGTCGTCAAAGGCGGCCGTCGCTTCAGCTTCAGCGCCCTCGTCGTCACTGGCGACCAGCAGGGCAAGGTCGGCTGGGGATTCGGCAAGGCCAATGAAGTGGCCGACGCCATCAAGAAGGCCACCGAGAGCTCCCGCCGCAACATGTTGAGCTACAACATCCTCAACGGCACCATCCCGCATGAAATCGTCGGCCGCCATGGCGGTGGTGACCTCATGCTGAAGCCTGCCGCACCTGGAACTGGCATCATCGCCGGTGGTGCTGCCCGCGCCGTTCTGGAGTGTGTTGGTGTGAAGGACGTGATCGGAAAGTCGCTCGGTTCCTCCAACCACGCCAACATCGTCAAGGCCACCCTTCAGGCTCTCAGCACACTGCGCCAGCCCGACGAGATCCTCCGCGCCCGTGGCCGCGAGAAGAAGCAGAAGGCTCTGTGAGCTTTTTGAATCTCAAAACTTCAAATTTCACACTTTAAAATCTACATGCAGCTCCAAGACACCACCAACCGCCCCGGCGCCCGCAAGCGTCGCAAGCGCATCGGCTGCGGAGAAAGCTCCGGCCATGGCAAAACCTCCTGCAAAGGCAACAAGGGCCAGATGGCCCGTGCTGGTCGCGGCATTCGCCCTGGTTTCGAAGGCGGTCAGATGCCCATGCACCGTCGTCTCCCCAAGAAAGGCTTCAACAACGCCCTGTTTCAGGACGCCACGGAAGTCGTCAACGTCGGTGATCTGAACGAAGCCTTTGAAGACGGTGCCACCGTCGATGAGGCCTCCCTCCGCACCGTCGGTCTTGTTTCCCGCAATTGCGATGTGATCAAGATCCTCGGCACCGGCGAGCTGACTCGCAAACTCACCATCCAGGGCGCGAAGGTCAGCGCCGCGGCCCGTGAGAAGATCGAGAAGGCCGGCGGCAGCATCGCAGCGTAATTCTCATCATTCCCAACCACTCTCGTGATGGGCCGGTTTCCGCGGTGTTAACTCCACCGCTCTCGGAAACAGGCCCATCGCCGCATCTAAGCCAACACGCCGCCAATGATTTCCGCATTCGCCAACAGCTTCAAGGTCCCGGAATTGCGCTCCCGCATTCTTTTCACGCTCGCCATGATCGTGATCGTCCGCGTCGGCACCCAGATCACCCTTCCTGGCATCGATCCCACCGTGCTCAGCCAGTGGATCGCTGACAAGGCCGAGAACAGCTCCTCAGCCGGCGCCCAAGTCGCCGCCCTGCTGAACATTTTCTCCGGCGGTGGTCTGCAAAACTGCGCCATCTTCGCCCTCGGCATCATGCCCTACATCAGCGCCAGCATCATGCTGCAGCTCCTTACTGCCGTGTGGCCGCCGCTGACTAAACTCGCCCGTGAAGAAGGCGGCCGTCAAAAGATCACCCAGTATACCCGCTGGGCTACCATCATCCTCTGCGTGTTCCAGGCCTTCATGCTGGTGCAATCACTCGCCGATCCGAAGCAGAACTACCTCATGCAGGGCCTCGGTCAGACGATTGAAACCATGGGCAGGCCGCTCGTCCCGAATTTTGGCTTCTGGACCTTCATCCTCCCGGCCGTCATCACCATCACCGCAGGCACCATGTTCATGATGTGGCTTGGCGAGCAAATCACGGAGCGCGGCATCGGCAACGGCACCTCCATCCTCATCTGCGTGAACATCGTTTCCGACCTTCCAGGTGCCTTCATCCAGGTGTGGAAGACCTACGTCGGTGGTGCGGATGCCGATCCCACCAGCGCCGCGAAGCTCGTGATCCTCCTCGCCTTCATGATCCTCGTGATCGCAGGTGTCATCGCCCTCACCCAGGCCACCCGCCGCATCGCCATTACTTACGCGAAGCGTGTCGTCGGTCGTAAAGTGTATGGCGGCCAGACGCAGTATCTGCCGCTGAAGATCAATTACTCCGGCGTGATGCCCATCATCTTCGCCCAGGCCATCCTGCTCTTCCCCACGCAGATCCTTGCTTCCTTCTTCAGCGATGTTGGCTGGATCCAAACACTCTCCATGACCCTCAGCACCGGCTTCTGGTATTACACCATCTCCGCGCTGCTCATCTTCTTCTTCAGCTACTTCTGGGTCGCCACCATGTTCCAGCCGCAGCAGATCAGTGAAGACCTCAAAAAGTCCGGTGGCTACATCGCGGGCATCCGCCCCGGCAAGCCCACCGCGGACTTCCTCGATTTCACGATGAGCCGTCTGACCTTCGCCGGCGCTATCTTCCTCACTGCGCTCTACATTCTCCCAGGCATCACCAGTTCCGCTCTTGGCATTTCGGCCTCTGCCGCTCAGTTCTTGGGTGGCACCAGCCTTCTCATCTTGGTCGGCGTTGTGCTCGACGTCATGCGCCAGGTCGAGACACACCTCCTGCAGAGCCACTACGACGGCTTCCTGAAGAAGGGCCGCATCCGTGGTCGCTTTGACCGTCTTCAGCAGACCGGCGGCAAGGTGATGGACTCCACCACCCTCGTGTGGCTCTGGGTCGGCATCGCCCTCATCGTGCTGGTCGCTCTCGTGAGCTACCTCATCAACAAGTGAGCATCCTTTCCTGGCTCATGGGTCTTGCCAAATCGGGGAACATCCCCATCCGTCACGCTCAACAGCAGGACTGCATCCGCAAAGCCGGCCAGATGGCCCGCGACATCCTTCTGAAGACCGCCGCCGAGGTCCACGCCGGTGTCACCACCGGTGAGATCGACCGCTTTGCAGCCGCAGCGATGAAAGCCGCCGGCTGCACCAGCGCCTTCCTCGGCTATCGCGGGTTCCCCGGCAACATCTGCATCTCCATCAACGAAGAGGTCGTGCATGGCATCGGCGGACCTCGTGTCATCCAGGATGGCGACATCGTCAAAATCGACATCGGCATCTACCGCGACGGCTGGGTCGGTGACAACGCCCTCACCGTGCCCGTCGGCAACGTGGACAAGGAAACGCTCAAGCTCATGGCGGCCACCGAGGAGTCACTGCATGTCGCCATCAACCATGCACGTGATGGCTGGATGCTTGGCGACCTCTGCCACAGCGTCGAAAATCATGTCACCAAGCATGGCTTCAGCGTCGTGCGCGAATTCGTCGGCCACGGTGTCGGCCGCAAGCTGCACGAAGACCCGCAAGTGCCAAACTACGGCAAAAAAGGCGACCGCCCGCGTCTCAAGGCTGGCATGACATTGGCCATCGAGCCGATGATCAACCTCGGCACCGAGAAGACGCGAATCTTGGACGACAAGTGGACCGTCATCGCCACGGATCGCAAGCCCAGCAGCCACTACGAGCACGTCGTGCTCATCACGCCGCAGGAGCCGGAGATCCTCACCTACCGCAAGCGCATGTTCCCCAAGGGCGTCGAAGACCTCACGCCGCGCCCGATCAAGGACCTGTGGCCTTGAGGCCGGTGATCTGCGCCTCAATGTCGAATCCGGCCAGCTCGCTCCACGCGGCGAGCATTTTCACGAACCACGGCCCAGGTTTGCCATCGGCGATGGGCGTGGTGTTGATCCGCGTCACCGGCGCCATGCAGTAAGGCGTGGTCGTGAGCCAGGCCTCGTCGGCATTCACCACGTCGTAGGGCTGGAAATCGCGTTCGATGAAGTCCATGCCGATCTTCGGCGCGAGTTCGCGCACGGTTTGCAGGCTCACGCCGCCGAGAATGTTCCGCGGCGAGGGAGAGATGATCGTTTTGTCCTTCACGATGACAAAATTCGATCCCGCGCACTCGGTGACATTGCCATCGAGATCGAGCAGCAGCGTGATCGCACGCGGATCGACGGCCTGTGATTGCTTGTCGGCCAGCCACCAGTGCAGGCGGCTGCGATTCTTCATCTTCGGCTCGATGCATTGCGGTGGGATGTGCCGGATCGACGGCGTGACGACATGCGCACCCTCGGTGAACAAGTGCCGCCACATCTCAAAGCGCAGCGGAAAGCTGTGAATGCATATCGTCGGTCTTAATGGCCCAGCAGAGCCCGCGCTGCCCGCATAGAGCGCGTTTTCACCCGGCGTGACGAAATGCACGATGCCGAGATCTTCATCTGGGCCGAGGAGGTTGCAGTTCGCCTCAGCCAACTCATTCGTGCGTGCCAGCATCTCCTCCGGCGTGAGCGGAATCGCGATGCCGGAGAACTTCAGCGAGCGATACAGCCGCGCCACATGCTCCTCCGCGCGAAACGGCCGGTGACGAAACGTGCGCGTCATCTCCGTCAGCGTCGCGCCGAGCACGATGCCGAGGTCGTAGATGTTCAGCTTCGCCTGCGAGGCAGGCAGGAAGCGGTCGTTCAGATAGACGATGGGTTCGCTCATGGGCTTGGCGAATTGGGTTTCGACCAAAGAATCCGCGCCACAAACGTCGCGCCTTCGGCGCCGCGAGCTTTGGAGTCCTTCATGAACATGCCTTCGCATACCGTCACCCAGGATTCGTGATCGTTGATGCGGGCGCACCCGAAGTTGCCGAGTTCCGCGCCGCGCTCCGGGACCACGACTTTTTCGCTCGCGCGGACGATTTGAAGCTTCTCGGGATCGACCCGCGCCATGAAGAGCGGGGCGCGATGGCGGACGATGTGATCGTTGTTCGCGCCGCGTCGGGTATAGACGAGGAAAAGACCATCGCGATGCGCCAGCCAGTGCTGCTGCGTGTTGTAGCTGCCCAGTTCCGCACCGTCGTCGAAGGTCCATAGTTTGGGCTCCGCGAAATGCAGTCCGTCATCGCTCACGCTCACGTAACCGCGTTCGTCGTTGCGCAGCGTGAGGTAGTAGCGACCGCCAAACGCGATCAAGGACGGCTCATAAAGCCCACGCGCTACGTCGAGGCGCAAAACATCGCCATTTCGCTCATACACGAGCTTTTCGCCGTCGAAGCTGCATTCGGCCACCGTCGTGCTGAAGCGATCCTTGGCGCTTTTGCCGATGTAGAGCGGCACGAGCAGCTTTCCGTCGTTTTTGACGACCCACTGCGCACAGGCGTTGCGGGCGAAGTTGAACTCCTCGCTGTCCGGCAGCTCCAAAACTTGCCATGGCGTCCATTTCGAGGTTTTCGGGTCGAAGACGGCATACACGGTTTGATGCGCTCGCTTCACATCATCGAGTTGCTTGCCTTTCGGGCTGTAGCGCACTCGGCAGCCGATCGCGAGGAGTTTGCCCGTCTTCTCATGCCAGCCCGGCGTCACATCGGCGACGCTGAGCGTCACGCCATCCGTCTGCGGCTGCCAATCGATCTCCGGCGGCAATGTCGGCCCACTCCACGCGCCATCCACGCCGTCGCGTCGCATGAAATGCAGACCCGAGTAGTAGTCGGAGACCTTGAGGTGCTTCTGAATCGTCATGACCACGCCACCCGGCACCGCTGCGGCACGTGGGTGGAACCACAGGAACTTGCCGTCGTCATGCTTCATCACCGTTTCGAGCTTCACCGTGAAGTCCAGCGGCTCGGCAGCGCTGAGAGATGACACCGCGGAGATGAGGAGGACGCAGAGGAGGGATTTTGGCATGTGAAGAGATACGCGTCTTGTGCAGGAGACTCTTCAACGATGCGGTGCTCGAAATCGCGAGAGCGTCGTGGAGTGCGGTGGCAAGCCTTGGCGCGACACCGCTTTCGCCAGCCGGACGACGTTGTTTGGCCATTCAACGCGATCAGGGCTATCGAAAGCGGTGTCGTCGATGCCAGGTGGCCCCGGCATCTTTGCCACCGCACTCCGCGACGCTGTCGCGCATCACATCACTCCAACCATCGGATACACGAAGCCATCGGCACCTCGACGGGGTTGCCGGTGGCGGTGATGGTTCCGCTTGTGGTGTCGATCTGGAAAACGACGACGTTGTTGCCGGGCATGTTGGCGCAGAGGAGCCAGCGGCCGTCGGGGGTGATGAGGAGGTTTTGCGGGCCTTTGCCGCCGCTGGGCTGGATGTTGAGGAGCGTGAGCGTGCCGTCGGCGGCGATGCGGTAGCTGGCGAGGCTGTCGTGGCCGCGGTTGGTGCCGTAGAGGTGCTTGCCATCGGGCGTGATCTTCAAATCGGCGGTGTAACTCTTGCCGCTGAAGTCGTTCGGCAGCGTGGCGATGGTTTGTTTCTCCTTCAGCGTGCCATTGGCGGCGTTCCAATCGAAGACGGTGATGGTGTTGGCGAGTTCGTTGATGACATAGACGAGCTTGCCGTTCGGATGGAAGGTGAGATGACGCGGGCCGCTGCCGGGCGTGAGTTTGGCGAAGGGCTGCGCGGTGTTCGGCGCGAGTTTCGCGGTGGCGGCGTCGAGGGTGTAGATCATGACCTTGTCGATGCCGAGATCGGCGGCGAGGGCATGTTTGCCATCGGGGCTGATGACGAAGCAGTGCGCGTTCGGGCCTTTCTGCCGCTGCGGATCGGCGCTGGAGCCGCTGTGTTGGAAAAACGACACCGCTTCACCGAGCGAGCCATCGCTCTTCACGGGAAAGGAGGTGACATTGCCGCTGCTGTAGTTCGCGACGAGCACGCACTGGCCCGTGGGATCGACTTCGAGGAAGCACGAGGCCGTGCCGCGGGAGTTTTGGCGATTGAGCGGCTTCAAATCGCCGCTGCGACCTTCAATCGCGATGGCTGCGACGAAATTGTCCTTCCCGCCGAATTCGTCGATGGAATACAAGAACCGCCGATCCGGCGAGAGCGCGATAAAAAACGGGCTCTGCATGCCCGTGGCGCGTTTCAGCGGCTTCAGCGTGCCTTTTTCGTTGTCGAAGCCAAAGGCATGAATCCCGGCCTTTTCGCCCGAAGCGAAGGCAGAGACGAAAACAACCGGTTCAGCAGCCAAAGCAGGCACAGCGAGCAAAGCGAGGAGGATGGAGCGCATGAGGTCCAAACGGACATGAGCGGCTTGTTTTGCGATTTGGATGAAGAGTCCGCCTTACTGAGATCACTTGGCTTTGCGCAGCTTGGACACGAAGCTAACAATGAGGATAAGAGCGGGACCAGTCCAAATACCCCAATATGGGTTTGGATAGATGCTGGAAAGCAACGGGCCGACGTTTGGGATTCCACCTGCAAGCATGGCCACACCAAGAAGGTGCCAAGGCCGTGGCGGGTCCTCACAGAAATAAATGAGAAGAGCAACAGGTGGCAGAAAGGCAACACCCATGGTCCACATGGGCCACTTCCACGTCTGTTCCAAATAGAACCAGACATACATGCTCATGCACGCAACCAACAAAACCAAGGTGATGAAACCGATGATGCTGAATACCAGGCCAAGAAGGCTTCTCCATGCATTCTTGCTGGAGGACTTATGGGGTTGATCATGAGAACTGCTCATGTGTGGAGTGTAGCGCTCGTTCATGGCGATCAAGAGCCCGTTTCTGCACTCCCAGCCGGCGGCTTGGTGCAGCAGTCTCGTGGTTGAATGCAGAATATTTACTCCCCCTGCAGCGCAAACCAGGCCTGCATCTGGTAGCTGCAGTGGCATTTGGAGGAGCCGTCGGGGACGAGGACGAGGCCGGAGGCGGGGATGGCGTTGATCCAGCAACTGGGGCGGATGCCGCCGTAGTTTTCGGTGCCGGCATCACGCGTGAGATCGACGTAGCCGAGGGTGGCGCTGCGGAAGAGCATGAGGTTTTTGCTAGCGGCGATCTGGCCGCAGCCATACGAGCGCTTCAGCTCCCACTCGACGGGTGAGCCGGTTTTGAGGTCCCACGCGCCGCCCTGCGCGTAGATGGTGCGGTCGTTGATGAGCGGTCGCGTTTGATACTTCGCGTCCTGGTCCCACAAACGTTTGCCGGAGGTGATGTCGAAGCCTGCGAGGCGTCCGCCGACCTCGGAGGGCAGCTCGAAGAAGTTGTGACGCACGGCTTTGAAGTTCATGAGCAGCACGCCGTGCTTCGCGCTGACGGCGAGTTGCGTGCCCCACACGTCGTCGCGGTTTTCCCACAAGACTTTGCCGGTGGCGGCCTCGATGGCGAGGAGCGTGCCGGGCGGCATCTGGTTGTGCGTGAGCTTCGGCGCGGATTTGCCATCGCGACGCGGATTGGTGACGCGATCCGCCTCGACGATCGGGCGGTCGATCAAATAGACGCGCTCACCGGCGATGGCGACGGCGTTGTGCCGGATGCTGCCCTTCGGCTGATACTGCCACTTCACCGCGCCGCTGGCGGGATCGACGGCGAAGAAGAGCACGGACTCGGTGCGCAAGTTCGTGAGCTGGTAGCGCGGGCTGACGTTGTGCGCGGCGTTTTCGACGGAGCCAAAAAGCAGGCCGTTTTCAAAGGCGAGGTAGCCCCAGTTGCGGTTCGCGGCATCAGCGGGCACGGGCGTGGCGATCTCGCGCACGAGCTTGCCCGTGGCGAGGTCGATGCGCAGGCAGCGCGGGCCGTGTTTGACGTAAACGGAGTCGCCGCCGAGGCAGAAGGGGCTGCCGGTGTCGCCGATGCCGACATCGTGATGGATGCCGTCGTAGTCGATGAGGAGGTTTTCGATCTTGTAGTCCCACAGCTTGCGGCCGTTGTAGGCATCGAGGCAGCAGAGGCCGTGCACGCCGCTGACGACCATGAAACCGTGCGCGATGAGCGGCGCGGGGCCTTGCCCGTGTCGGTTCGCGACCTCGAACTCGACATCGCGGAACCAGAACATCGAGAGCTTGCCCTTCACCACCTCGTCATCGGAGCAGAGCGTGTTCGCGGCGCTGCCGTTTTGATGCGTCCAATCGCCCGCACCGGCGAGCGTGGTGGCTTTTTCGATCTTCAAACTGCCGCGATGGCAAAGAATGCCGCTGTAGGGCCGGCGCAGGCGCTCGAGCTCTTTTTGAATCGCGGGCGTGCTGTCTTTTGGCGCGATGACGAGGTTCGCGAAGCCTTTCGGATACGCGGTGGCCTCCAACGAACCGCTGTGAACGCTCACGCGTGTGCCGTAGAGGCCCGCCGCGGCGATTCGATGCCGCGCGGCACTCGCAGCGGCTTCATCGGCCTCCATCGCGATGATTTGGAGATTCGACTGACGGGCCAAAGCGAGCGCGAAATCGGCATTCGCAGCTCCGAGCACGACGGCGTAGCCTTCGGTGACTTTCGTGGCATCGAGGATGGCTTTCGTTTCAGCGACGATGGTGGCATCGAGCGGCTTTTCGGCCTCGGGAGCCTGCGCGAGCGGCAAGGGCGCGGGATCGCCATCGAAGAGATATACGATGCCCGCATCGGTCGTGGCGACGAGGCGGCCATTGCCCGCAGCGAGACCGAGCACGCGGCCTTCGACTTTGTGCTTCCACCATTCGGTGCGCTGGCCTGTGTAGTCGATGGCGCTGATCTGACCGTCCGCACCCACGACGGCCTCGGGGCCAGTGATGATGAATTCCAGCACCTCGCGCTCGACCGGCGCGATCTTGTCCTGCTCAAGCACTCGCGCTTTGTAGCTCTGGCCTTTGCGGTCGATCTTTTCGACATCCCTCCAGCGATACGTCGCGAGCGAGCGGCCCTCGGCACGCACGACACCGCCGTTGATCGCCACGCTTGGTCCGGTGCCAAACGTGCCGGAAACCTCGCCGGTGCCGAGATCGAAAAGCGTGCCCGCATTGAGGAAATTCGACTCGGTGACGAGCACGCGCGTGCCGCCGCGCTGCTGGTTTTTTTGCAGGTGGTAGTAGCGCAGCTTCCCATCCGCCCGCTCAAACACCGCAGGCACCGCACGGCCCGTGGGCACGATCAACGAGCCACCACTCGCGAGCAGATAGCCCTGCGGCGCGACACCGCTCGCGGCCTCTGCGCCACCATGCGGCTGCGGCATGTAGATCGAGCCTGTGTCGCCATTTTGCCAAACGGGAGCGCCGCTGTCCGCCTTCAGCGCATGCAGATACACGCCATCGCTCGGCCAGATGCCGCCCGCGTAGTAAACGATGTCATCCATCACCACCGGTCCGCCCCGCGCCGGCCAGTGCGAGATCATGCGTTCATTCCCGAGCACCTGACGCCCCGCCGGACCTGCGCGATGTTTCCAAAGCACTTTCCCATCCGCCAACGCGAGCGCGTAGAGATGCCCGTCGTCGCTCACGACGAACACGCGATCCTTCCACGCCACCGGTGCGAAGCGCACCGGCCCGCCGGTGAAGAACCGCCACTTCACGCGACCGCTTTGCGCCTCGATCGCATACACCTGATCATCCGCCGAGCTGCCAAACAGCACGAGATCGCCCACGATGATCGGCTGAAACGCCCGGTCATACTCCATGCGCTCCGAATTCGGCCACGCGATGCGCGGCCCGCTCGGCAACCGAAACGCCCAGCGCTGCCGCAGTTGATTCGGGATCGTCTCACTCGTGTAGCCACTGCGCGAGGCATCCGCGCGATACGTGGGCCAATCGGCGGCGAAGAGGGATGAGGCGAGAGCGAGGAAAAGGAGCGGGCGCATGAGTGAATTCATACGAGGCCAACTGCTGCACTCACTCAGGGCAGGGGACTTGTGGTGCCTCGCAGGCATAAAAAAGCCCGCAGGCCTTGCAAGCCTGCGGGCATGTGATTGGGGCGTGTTAAGCGGCGGCGGCTTCAGCAGCCTCGGCGGGCTGTTCGGCCTCACCGCGTTCGTCGCGATCACCACGGTTGCTCGGCTTGGCGCCGCTGATTTGCAGCGGGCGGCCCATGAATTCCTTGCCGCTGAGCTCGCCGACAGCGCGGCGGGCTTCTTCGATGGTGGCCATGGTCACAAAGGCAAAGCCTTTGGAGCGCTGCGTGCGGCTGTGCACGACGACTTCAGCGTTGCGGACGCTGCCGACGCCGTTGAAGAGCTCAAAGAGGTCGCTCTCGGTGGCGTCGTAGGAGAGGTTGCCGACGTAGAGGCGTTCGGTGGTGACCTCGGCGGGGTTCGCAGGGGCGAATTCGCGGGCGGGCTTGGGTTCACGAGGCGGGCGGGGGGACTGGCCGCCTTCCGGGCGGGAAGATTTCACCACGGTGGTGTTGGTTATGGGGGCCTTGGCGGGCTGTTGCTTCTGCTTGGACGGTGCCTTGCAAAGCAGGCCGAAGGAGATGGCGTTGAGGAACTTCTGGAGACCGGAGCGGTCATCGAGGCGCGGGGTGCGCTTGGTGAAGTTTTCATTCGGGCCGCGGTTGCTGCGATTGCGGCCGCCACGACGGCGGCGGGGGCCATTGTTGGAGTTCGGGTTGTTCGACATGGGTGTTCGTTGCGTGTTGGGCGTGTTCGGGTTCGTGCTTGGGGTGGGCAGCTCACGCGGACGCGGGGCGGGCAGGCGGGGAACAGTCGAAAACCATTTTCCGGGGCCGGGCGCGGCGTCGCCGTGGGCTGTTGCAGGGTAGTCCAGCGCTGGCGGGAACCGCCCCGGAGAGCTCTGGCCGCCCGCGGGCGGTCATCACAAGGCTTCCCAGCGGATCAAACATCCGGCGAGCAGTCACTTCGGGCGCCTTCAGGTGGGTCGGTCGGCGCATTCAGCTTCTTTCGCGGTCAGGGGACGGCCTCGGAGCTGTGAGGGGATGCTCTGGAGGAACTGCGGCGGCGATTCTAGGGGAGCCCCCCCGGATGGTCAACCGGGATTCCCAATGCCACGGAAGCCGTCCTTGCCCTCGGAGCCCATCCACCGCATGCTGCGGCATGGTCAAACCCATCCTCTACGTCAAAACAGGCTGTCCGTGGTGCGAGGAGGTGCTCGATTACCTCGACGCCCGCCGGATCGCGTATGAAAAAATCACCGTCTCCGGCAACCGCGAGGCCATGCAGGAGATGATCGACCTCAGCGGCCAGTCGAAGGCCCCCACGATGGACTGGGACGGCGAGGTCCTGGCCGATTTCGGCGTCGATGAGCTCGTGCCGTTTTTGCGAGCACATGGCGTGGCGGTTTGAGGCAGGCCTTGGCGGGCCAAAATTCGCCCTAACTCGGCCATTGCAGCTTCGGTGCCTTTCGTTACTCTCGGCTCAAACTTTGCGACAGAGTCTCAATTGCAGCCGCGTTCTTCCTTCCATGCCTTCCACCCTCGCTGAACTCCCCATTGGCACCGATGCCATCGTGCAGGCCATGCCCACCGGCCGGTCGTGCCTGACCCGCTTGCGGGAAATGGGCATCGTGCCCGGCACCCGCGTCCGCGTGACCCGCCGCGCCCCGCTGGGCGAGCCGATCGAGATCAGCGTGCGTGGCTCCCAGCTTTCCATGCGCAACCACGAGGCGGCTTTCATTGCCATCGCTCCCGTCGCCGCATGAGCACCGCCGCTGCCGATACGCCGCTCATCGCCATCGTGGGGAACCCGAATTCGGGCAAGACCACGCTCTTCAACCTGCTCACCGGCCTCAAGCAAAAGGTCGCCAACTACCCCGGCGTGACCGTCGAAAAGAAGATCGGCGAATGCTACAGCCAGCATGGCAAAAAGCTCCGGCTGATCGACCTGCCGGGCGCTTACAGCCTGAACGCCCGCTCGCCTGACGAGGCCGTTTTGCGCGATGTTTTGCTCGGAAGACGCCCCGAGACCCCGCGGCCGGACCGCGTCGTGTGCGTGGTCGATTCGGCGAACCTCGAACGCAATCTCTACCTCATCTCCCAGGTGCTCGAACTCGGTCTGCCGACGATTTTGGTGCTGAACATGGTCGATGTGGCCGAGCAACGCGAATGGCGCATCGACGCCACGAAGCTCAGCGAGCTCCTCGGCATCCCGGTCGTCAAAACACAGGCCGTGACGGGCCAGGGCCTCATCGAGCTCAAACTAGCCCTGAGCCGCGATGACGTGCCCGCCACGAAGTGGCAAAGCGCCGTCATTCCCGCTGGCGTGCGAGCCGCGTTGGAGAGCAGCCGCGGCCCGCTTTGCGAAACGGGAGCGATTCATGCCAAGGCCTCGCTGCTGGAGCCGCTCTACCTTCTCTCCGGTCACGATCCCACGCACTACGGCCTCGCCGATGCGCAGATGAATCGCATCCACGAGCTGCGAAAGAGCATCGACGCCGCCTTCCCCGGTTGGGAGGACGACCTCGTGGCCGAACGCTACCGCAGCATCGAAAAACTCTGTGCCGAAGTGCTGAAGCGGCCCGATCAGGAGAAGGAAACGATCACCGACAAGCTCGACCGCATCTTCCTGCATCCCGTGCTCGGCTTTGCGAACCTGCTGCTCGTGCTCGGCATCCTCTTCTACCTCATCTTCCGCGTCGCCGAAGGGCCGATGGGCTGGATCGAGGGCATCTTTGGCGATCTCGGCGCCTGGGTGGAGACGCTCATGGGCCCTGGCGACCTGCGTGATCTCATCGTCAATGGTGTCGTGCCCGGCGTGAGTGGCGTGGTCATCTTCCTGCCGCAGATTTTGATCCTCTTCTTCTTCATCGGCATCTTGGAAGACACCGGTTACATGTCCCGCCTCGCCTTCATCATGGACTGGCTGATGAGCAAGGTGGGCCTCAATGGAAAGTCGTTTTTGCCGTTTCTGAGTTCCTACGCCTGCGCCGTGCCCGGCGTCATGGCCGCCCGCACCATCGACAATCCCAAGGACCGCCTCGTCACCATCCTCATCGCGCCGCTGGCCTCCTGCTCGGCACGTTTGCCGGTGTACTCGCTGCTCATCGCCGTGCTGTTTCCCACGAAGGAAGTCGGTGCGTGGATGCAGGCCGGCATCATGCTCTCGCTCTATGCGCTCGGCACCGGCAGCGCCTTCATCTTCGCGTGGATCTTCAGCAAGACCGTCATGAAGGGCGAGGCCAGCCCGATGATCCTCGAAATGCCGCCATATAAGCGGCCCGCGCTCAAATCCATCCTCCTGCTCGTGTGGCAGCGGGCCAAGGCCTTCCTCGTGCGTGCCGGCACCATCATCCTCGGCATCTCCATCCTCATCTGGGCTGCCTCCACCTACCCGAAAACCGACACCGAGGACAAATCCCTCCAGCTCGCCAACAGCTTCGCAGGCAAGGCCGGCCACTTCATCGAGCCCGCCATCGCACCGCTCGGCTACGATTGGAAAATCGGCATCGGTTTGATCGGCAGCTTCGCCGCTCGTGAGGTCTTCAACTCCACCATGAGCGTCGTCTATGCCGTCGAGAGCGACGACGACGAAAACCTCGACCCGCTGCGCGATAAACTCGCCGCCGAACGCCGTCCCGATGGCAAACCCGTCTATTCCCCGCTCGTCTGCATCAGCCTGCTCATCTTCTACGTCTTCGCCATGCAATGCGTCAGCACCATCGCCATCGTGAAACGCGAAACCGGCTCCTGGAAGTGGGCCATGCTCCAGCTCGGCTACATGACCGGCACCGCCTATGTCCTGAGCCTCCTTGTCTTCCAGATCGGCACCGCGATGGGCTATTGAATAAAGTTGCCCTGTTCCTGCGGAACAGGGCGGCGCTGTTGCACAGCAACAACGCAACTTTGGAGGGCGGGATTGCATTCCCGCCCATTTGTCTGGTCTATCGGTCACGCTATTCCCCACGGCTCCGCACCGCCTCCGCCCTTCTGAAATGGGCCGGAATGCAATCCGGCCCTCCGATGATGCTCAGGCGCTGGGGCGGCGGATGAAGTGGATGAGGGTTGTCACCCGCTCCTTCAGATCGGCGTTCATGTCTTCCAGCCCGATGTGCTTCACGAAACGATGTGCCCATGGCACCTTGTTCGCCGCGTAGTTGCACCAGGCAGGCGCTTTGGACCCCACCATCTGTTTGAAGGCGTCGTCGAACTTGCTTGTGGCTGTCGTCAGTAAGAAGCGGTCAGCGAGATTGATGCTCGCTTCTTTCGCTGCGGCTTCCACCGTGCGCTGAGTCAGGTAGTTCTCGATCTCCCGGCCATCCGTCACCCATGCGTGAAGTCGGTTTGACTCGCATTCGGCGATCACGCGCTGCTTCGTGCCGTTCAGTGGCTCGTCGAGGCTCTCTTTTCGGTCGCTGTCCATCACAATGGCGGAGCGCTGGTTGATGCGCAGCAGTTGGATGAAGCCGTCGTCGATCTCGCCCTCGCGCTCCAGGCTCAAATGGGAGAGCAATCGGCCGCCGTAGAACATCATCGCATAATCAATGCCCTCGATCAGCTCCGGCCCGCCGAGTTCACGGCTCACTAGTTCCATCCAGCGCTTGAGGTAGATGCGGTCACTTGGCCCTTCGACCCAAATCACCGCGTTCGCCTGGAGCAGATCACTCGCCCGCACCCCGAGGTCATCGAGCGCTTCCAAGGCATGCGCATTCGTCGTCACCCGGGTCGGGATCGTCACGCCATCCACCATCTTGAGGTGGATCACATCCACATCCTCCGCCGGTGCGATCATTGTCTGCGAATGCGTCGTGATGATGTAGCGATTGTTCCCCGTTTCCTCTCGCAGGAACTTCAGAAAGCGCCGCTGGAGCACCGGGTGCAGATGAATCTCGGGCTCTTCGATGCCGAAGATCGCATTGTCCTCTGACAGCACCGCGATGGCGAGGATGATGAGTTGGTGAATGCCTGTGCCGTGTGATTCGAGCGGGAGACGGAGGGATCCGTCGCGAACAAGTATTTGTTTCTGAGTGTGTGGCACTTCGAGAGTGAGATTAGAACGTTTGAGTAGATCACGGAGTAGCTTTTGCACACGTTCAAAGCGCACGAGATTGTGGTCGTTCCCAATTTCGGGGTGCTGCCAATGTGCAAGGAGTCTTACGATGCCACGCCCTCCAATCGAGTATTCCTCTTGATCTTCGATTCGCCGGAATTGAGGAACCACATGAATGCGAGGAAGCTTTTTGGCGGCTTTAATTACAAGTTCACGGATGATTGCCTTTTTGGCGATATTCTCATTTGATCGTTGCCTCGAAACGAGTTCGATCTCAAGCGCCGTGAATATTTCCTGAAGGGTATCGAAGTGGACAGACTCGATTTGTGCCGCGCTGCCTTTCTCGAAGTAGTCGGTTTCAAGTGGAACCGTTAAATCTACTTCCCCAAGGTCGTGTAAGGCGGTTGGTGAGTTCTCTTCAGCACATGAGCGGATATGCAGCAAGGCTGGTTGCTTGCTGTTTCTGAAATGATAATCGATTTCACTCGGATACCCGACTTTGTCGATGTTGTAGATTTGACTCATCCAATGAGCCGCGTTCAACACATTCGACTTCCCGCAGTCGTTCTGTCCGACGAGGACGGTGATCTTTTTGTCGAGGTCGATCATGACAGGGGTTTCGCCGATGCTGCGAAAGTGGCTGATGCCGAGGTGGGTGAGCTTCATGCGCTGGAACTCACTTGGGCCGGAAGAGGGCGCAAGCACGATTCACCCCGATGGAGGGCGGGATTGTATTCCCGCCCATTTGTCTGGTCTATCGGGCACGCTATTCCCCAAGGCTCCGCACCGCCTCCGCCCACTTGAAGGGGGCCGGAATGCCATCTGGCCCTCCGATGCTACTTGGAAGGCATCACCAACGCTGCGGCTTGTTTTTGGAAATGAGGCAGGGAGGCTCCGAAGGCTCCGTAGCGGCCTTCGGCATACAGCAAGGCGAGATCGTGCAGCGGTGAATGAGCAGGCGAGAGGCGCTGCGCATAGGCGAGGGGGCCTTCGCCGGGATGACGGGGCGGATGACCGGCTTTGGCGAGCTTGGTGCAGAGTTTCAGCCAGGCTCGATGCCAGGGATCGGCCTCGCGACGTCGGCGCTGGAGGAAGATGGAAATCAAGACGAGGCCGATGATGAGAAAAAGCAGGCTGAGCACGAGCAAGTGCCACCAGCGACCGTCCTCGAAGCCGAGTCGCGCGAGCCAGTCACGCTGGAAGTCTTCGTTGAACTCCACGACGGCATCCTGCCACGCGTAGTTCACACGATCCCAGAGCAGTCGCGTCTCAAACATCGCGAGCCCCCACCAGCTCAGGCGCTGGCGTTCGATGGCCGCGCCATCGAGATCGAGGTAACCGCGGAAGTTGCCATTGCCGATGCGGCCAGGGGCGAGGGCCGCGGTGGGATCGACACGCGTCCAGCCGGATTTTTCGAGCCACACCTCCACCCAGGCATGCGCATCACTCTGGCGCACGATCATCTGCCCGGTGCGGTCGTTGTATTCACCACCGAGGAAGCCGATGACGACTCGCGCAGGCACGCCGGCCACACGCATGAGCGTGGCAAAGCTGCTGGCGAAGTGCTCGCAGAAGCCGTTTTTCCCGCGCACGAGGAAATCCTCCAGTCCACCCGGGCCGGAGTAATCATCCGGCGTGAGCGTGTATTGATAACCGTTTTGCTGAAGATGCAGAATACCGAGCTGCACGATCTGCACGTCGCTTTGCGCACGAGCCTTCCAGTCGTCGGTGAGGTCAAAAACGATCTGCGGGAGGTTTTCGGGATGTTCGAGGTAGAGCTGGCGATGATGATCCGGCAGCGGCTCAAATTCACGCTGCTGCAGCCGTGACCAGGTGGTGACCTTGGTAATACCGCGCAGCGGGATGGGCGAGGCGAGTGCATCATCAAATTCCGGTATGAGCGGAGCTCCACCTGCGCTGACGAGCAATGGTACATCGAGCGCGGGGATCCAACGCATGCCGTGCGGCTCGATTTGCAGTTCCTGGCGCACATCGAGAGTCTCATCGGGACGTTTGGGGCGCAGTTTCAGGCCGAAACGCTCACCACGCCGCCAGCTGAAGCCATTGCATTCGCTGAGCGTGAGACAGCGCCAGTAGCGCAGAAGGTTCGGCGGGATCTTGCCATCGGGAAACGAGGCACGGAAGGCACGCTCCATGCGCAGAGCCACCTTGGTGATGCTGCCGGGATCGAGCTCGTTGGAGATGCCACTTTCCATGAAACGGCCGCCGAGCGTCGTGCGGAGGTCCAGCAGGCCGCGTGGCATGATGACGAAGAGCACGGCCACGAGAGGCAGCGCCTGCGCAAACAGCACGCCGGTGAGCCGTGCCGGTCGCCATACGCCGGGCGTGCTGAGGCGGAAGCGTGTCATGCACGCGGTGATCAGCAAGAACACGCCAAGGCCCCACAGCATGCGTGGCAGGCTGTTGTCGATCACGATGCCGCAGAGGCACAGGAACCAGCCGATGAGTGCCAGCACCTGGAACTCGCGTGGGGCGCGGCTTTCGAGCAATTTCACACCGGAGAGCGCCGCGAGCAGCGCGATGCCTGCCTCCATGCTGGCCTGGCCGCCATGCCCGGTCCAGATCAACGCCACACTGCCCAGCAAGATGAGCACACGCAGCAGAAGCGGTGGCACGCCACGATGGAGCAGCACACGCCAGGCAAAGCAAAGCAACGCGATGACTAGCGCAGGCACCGTGATGACATCCGTGAGCGGCAGGAAGGTGGCCGTCAAA
Source organism: Verrucomicrobiaceae bacterium (assembly GCA_016795465.1). Classification (GTDB taxonomy): domain Bacteria; phylum Verrucomicrobiota; class Verrucomicrobiia; order Verrucomicrobiales; family Verrucomicrobiaceae; genus Prosthecobacter. Next base: position 55,813 of record JAEUHK010000126.1, read on the forward strand.
GCGATGCTCAATGCGAGCAGCGGCCCTTTGGGCATGTGGAAAGAGGTTTCAAAGGCCGAACGAGCGGCACCTCGGCTCTCGCGCAGCGTGTCACGACCTTTGCCGAGTGCTTCACCACTTTGACCGGCGGTGAAATCAGCCAGCGCATCGAGGCAGCGGCGGCGATGCATGTCTCCGCGGCCTGCTTCGATGTCGTGCGTGGGAAGCCGCAGTGCGTAGAGCTTGCCGTCACGCTCACAATCCTCGATCCAGCGGGCGATTTGCGCCGCTCGGGCGCCTTCATCGGCCGGAAGAGATTCCCAATCGAGCACCACGGCCTCGTTGGCATTCGAAGCCCATGTTTTGACCACGAGCGGCCGGCCCCGCGCCACCGCACGCCAGTCGATGTGGCGCGGTGAATCACCTGGCTGAAACTCTCGCGTGCCCGCGAAGTCATCGCCACCACGTCCGCCCGTGCTGGTGCCGTGTGAAGAGGCGCCGGCTTGTGAATGCGGTGAGAGCGGTTGTGGTGCCGGAAGGGGCAGCGAGCCTGCCGGTCGCGGATGCACGCGACGCGGCGCAGCCGTTTCGACGACCGCTTCTATGTCGTAGAGCCCCAGCGGATACACGCTGCGTGCGATGAATTTCAACGTGGAGCCACCACCGGCCCTCGCGGCCACCGGCAGCTCGATCACGCGTGACTGACCGCTTGCGATGCTTTCGACGAACTGGCTTCCGCCGCCTTCGAGCGATTGAATTTCGATCCCGCAGGCATCCTTCGGGCCGACATTCGAGAGTTCCAGCCTCACGCGTGCCTTGCCGCCTTCACGCACGGTGGTCACGCCACGCACGCGAAGCCGCAGGCCCTTCAAATTGGCCCTTGCATGGAGCAGCGAAACGAGCGCGAGCACTCCCGCGAGCAACGCGAGCAGGTAAGCTGCCCCATTCGACTGCGCCTCCGCCGCATACCACATCGCCGCGAGCATGCAGAGCAGCGCGAGCGTGTGCCAGTTGGCTCGAAGGCGGAGACGCGGAGGCATAAAGGTAGGTAGGAAGAATAGACGATAAACGATAGACGATAGGCGCGGTGAACCGCAACGGGCCAGTTGGCATGTTGCAGGCGCGACAGCGTTTTGGAGTGCTCCAGCCCGCTGGAGCTTTTCGTGGCCCTGGAGACATTCGAAAGCGCCGGAGGTCCGGCGCACTCCAGGACGCTATCGCGGGTCGCGAGCCTGTTTAAGGAATGCGCAGGATGCCTGCTCCAACCGCGGTTTGCGCAGCGCCGGTGGGACGTGCGGAGCGGGCGAGGACGGTGGAGATGTTGGTGGTCTGGTAACCGCGTCCGGCGAGGTAGGCGGCGACGCCGCTGGTGATGGCGGCGGCTTGTGATGTGCCGCTACCGATAACGAGCTTGTTGGCGGTGTAGGCGGAGACGATGCCGACGCCCGGTGCGGCGAGCGTGAGGCCTTGTCCGGAGTTGGAAAACCATGCTTGAGCTCCGTTGGCATCGATGGCGGCCACGCTGACGACTCCGGCGTAACCGGCGGGATAGGAGAGCGCATTCGATTGCTCGTTGCCCGCGGCGGCGATGATCACGGCGCCGCGTGAAAGGGCGTATTGCACGGCTTGTTCGAGCACGGGTGAGGTCTGTGAGGAGCCGAGGCTGATGTTGAGGATCTTGGCTCCGGAATCGATGGCACGCACGATGCCGCTGGCGAGCAGCGCGGTGTTGCTGTTGCCCTGCGGATCGGCCACGCGGACATCGAGGATCTTCGTGGCGGGTGAGACGCCGCTGACGTTGGGATCATCGCCAGCGATCAAAGAGGTCATCGCGGTGCCGTGACCATGAAATGGCTGGCCGTCCTCGACGAGATCGATGTGCGTGATGGAGGTGTTTCGCAGCGAAGGATGGTCCACGACGCCGCTGTCGAGCACGGCCACGGTCACGCCGGAGCCCCAGCCGGTGCGATTCGCCGGTGCGCCGATCAAATCGAGGCCTTGCGAGCGAAACGGCGTGCTGCCGCCGGCGTTCGCGGTGTCCTTTTGCGGTTGCTGCGGCAGGCCGGGGATGCGGGCGACGAGATTCGGGCCGGCGTTGGTGTAGTCGCTCGCGTGCTCAGCGAGGTCTTTTTGCAATCCGTCGAGGCTGCGATAGCGCACGCGGGCGGTGAGCAGCGTGGGATCGATGCTGATGATGTCGAGCCCGGCCTGTGCGGCACGGGCACGGAAGGCGGCGAGCGCGGCAGCGTTTTTGAAGGTGAGCAAAGCCTCGCCGGGAATGGCTTCCGGATTTTGCAGCGCTTCGGCGATGGTCTCGGCCAGCGGTCGTTCTTGATCAGCCGTGGTGGTGGATGGCGTGGCAAAGGTGGCGGGCACCTGTGGCGCGGCAGGCTTCACCACCGGCTTGCGCACGGGCTGCGCAGGCATTTCGGTCAGTTGCGGCACTTCGACAGCGACCATCATCTCACGAAACATCCAGGCGAGTGCCGAGCTCATGGCGATGAGGGCGAGCGAGAAGAGGATGACGGCCAGGCGACGAGACATGCGGGAATTCTACCTGAGTCCCCGAATTCGTGCAGCAATTCTCCTGTTAAATCTCAGCCCCGCATCAGGGGCTCCAGCAGGTGCTCTTCGGTGAGCAGCCCGGCGGGCAGGCCCTTCGTATCCGTCACGATGGCGAGGCGGCGGCCTTGCTTGCGGAGGCGTTGAAGGGCACGCAGGGCCGGCTCGGAGGCTTGGATGGTATCGAGCGTGCGCATGTGTTGCCGCACGAGGCGGTCTGGAGGCACGGAGGCGGGCAGCTCGGCGGTGTCGAGCACGCCGATGAAGGTGCCGTTTTCGCCGAGCACCGGCAGGACGGGCGTGTTTTGCTCGCGGGCGAGGATGAGCGCCGTTTGCAACGGCAGCTCGGCAGCGAGGGCCACGCTTTGCGTGAGCGGCTGCATCACATCCGCGGCTGTGAGGCGGCGAAAGTCCAGAATGTGTTCGATGAGCCGCGTGGCGGAGCCGGAGAGCTGTTGATCGCTGGCGAGCGAACGGGCCAGATGCTTCAAATCATCACGCCGCTGGTTGTCGGCGGACGTGCTGGCATTTTCTGCATCGACCATGCTGGTGTCTTTCGCTGGCGAAAAAGCCCTGAACACAGGCCTGGCGATGCCGATGAGGTGCAGCAGCACGGAGACGCTGCGCAGTGAGCGGAAGGGAAAGCGGCGGAAAAGCTTCTTCGGCATCACTTCGAGCCCGATAAGGAAGACAGGCAGTGCTAGAACGAATACCAGCGAGGCCTCCAGCACGCTCGCACGTCGCACGAGCGGCAGCGCCACGAGCAAAAAGACCGAGAGATTGGCGATGTGATTGGCCACGGTGATGCAGCCGAGCAGTGCATCACGATCCTCGATGAGCGGCAGCAGGCCACGGGCACGCGGATCACCATTTGATGCCGCATGCCGCACCCGCACGCGGCTCACGGCCATCACCGCGCTTTCCAATCCTGAAAGCAGGAAGGAAAGCAGCAGGCCGAGGCCGATGGCGAGGTAGGACATGCTCATGATACGCTCGGCTACGCGGGATTCGGGCCACTCCCCGCATGATTTTCAGGCTCGGGCGGCGTGAGCAGGCGCAGCTTCTTTTCCACCAGCGGCAGCCAGAGGGTGATGCGGGTGCCGTGGCCCTCGCGGGACTCGATGTCGATCTCGCCGCCGTGCTCGCGGATGATGCGGCGGACGATGAGCAGGCCCAGGCCGGTGCCGGTGCTTCGCGTGGTGGCGAAGGGCTGGAAGAGCTTGCCCATTTGCTCGGCGCCGATGCCTTTGCCGGTGTCCTCAAAGCTCAGGCGCACCTCGTAGTCGGTGAAGGTGCCGCCGATGGTGAGCTGGCCGCCTTTCGGCATGGCCTGGCAGGCATTGCGGATGAGGTTGTGGAAGGCCTGCTTGATCTGCGCCGCATCGAGCGGCATCGCGGGAAGGTCGGCACGGAGGTCGAGCTTCACGCTCACCTTGGCCCGCTCGATCTCCGGCTGGAGCACGCGGAGGCATTCATCCAGCAGATCGCGAATCTGCACGCTTTGGAATTGCGGCTTCGTGGGCCGGATGGCGGCGAGGAACTGGCTGATGATGCCGTCGAGCCGTTTGATCTCGCCAGAGGCCACGTCGAGGTGCTCGCGCAGCGGATCGCCCTTGGTGCCCATTTTCTTCAAACGACGCTCGAGGAGCTGCAGATGAATCGTGAGCGAGTTCAGCGGATTGCCGAGCTCATGTGCCACACCGGCGGCGAGCATGGTGAAGGCGTTCAGCCGCTCGCTCTCGATCTGCTCCTCGGTGCGTTTGCGAGTCTCGGTGACATCGCGGATGAGCATGACAAAGCCCATCGAAGTGTCCTTGTCGTCAATCGAGGTGATGTAGAAGTTCAGGAAGCGGTTTTCCGGATACAGCACCTCCATGTCACGGCTGATGACCGTGCCCGGGTCCATCACGCCATCCCAATCGAGGCCACGCACGCCCTGCGCCAGCCGCTGGCCGATGACGGCCTCCTTTTCCATGCCGAAGAACTGGCACGCGGCACGGTTCACATAGGTCACCTGGCCCTCCGCATCGAGGAGGATGACACCTTCCTGCAGCGCCTCGAAGACCTTTTCGAGCAGGCCTTTTTCCCGCAGCAATTCCAGCACGATGCCCTGCACCTCGCCCGGTTCGAGGCGGTCCATGCGTTTGATGAGCTTGTCGATGAAGGCGGATCTCATAGAGTGGCGGTCATGAACAATATTCTCGTCGTTTTATGCACCTTTCCAGATGTGGAGAAAGCCCGCCAGACTGGCACGGCCTTGGTGGAGGCTCAACTGGCGGCATGCGTGAATCTGCTGCCCGGCATCGAGTCCATCTACCGCTGGCAGGGCGCGGTCGAGAGGGCAGGGGAGGTGCTGGCGGTCTTCAAGACCACGGCGTCGTCGTGGCCGTCCTTTGAGCAGCGGCTGCGGGAACTGCATCCCTACGAGGTGCCGGAGATCGTGGCTTTGAGACCGGAGCAGGTGGCGGAGAGCTACGCACGGTGGGTGATGGCGGAAACCCGCCCTTGAAGATGCAGGGGCGTGTGGAATCATCGGCCCGTCGTTCTCCCCACTCTCTCCTCAACAGTCACTCATGCCGGACCCGAGCCAATTCAGGCACTACCAGATCGTCCAGGACGCCGACGGCAACAACGTCGAGCTGGTGCGCAATGCCGAGCAGGTGGCGGTGCTGGCCTTTGATACTCAACGGCTAGAGTATGTGCATTGCCATGTGTTGCTGGAGCCGCTGGCGAATCGCGGCGCCTTTGAAGACACCTGCCGCAAAATCCAGCGTGGTGGCCATCCGGCGATGGCGCGGATGATCGAGTATGGCGAGGACGAGGGAAACCCTTTCTACATCACCTCCAACATCGACGGCGAGCCGCTGCGCACCTACCTCACGCGGCTCACGGACCTGCCCTGCTGGCTGGCCGTGATGCTGGCCTGTCGTTCCCTGGAGACGGCGGTAGCCGTGGCGGAGCGTGGTGACTTCCTCACGGACCAACCGTTGGAAAATTTCCGCGTCGTGCAGACCGGACCGCAGGCCGTGCAGGTGCTCGCCGCTGATTTCCGCGTGCTGGACAATGGAAGTGCGAAGAAGCGGGCGCTGAAAAGCGGCTTTGAGAAGCAGGCGAAGTTTTTGAAGACCTTCCTCCTCGAACAAGCGGGAGGTAATGTGACCCTGCCAGATCATCCGGTGCCTGCGCCGGAGTTCATGGAGCTGCTCGGCGCGTGTCTTTCTAATGCCGGCCCCGGTGTCACCGTGGCCATGCGTGATCTGAAGAACCAGCTCCTGAAGCTCTCTCCCGAGCATCTCTCCGGTGAGATCCCCACCGCGCAAAAGCCGCGTGCCCTGCTGGCACCGCTGCTGGCCAGTTATCAAGACGTGGCCCGTGGTGTGGTGAACCTCGTGCGCATTCAAAGCCAGCGCCTCGACATGGCGAACCCCTACAGCATGCGCGGCACGCTGACGAAAGCGGGACGTGGGGTGCTGATCGAGCAGGTGCCTCCGGCCCGTGTGTGCGCGGCGCAGGTGCTTTCCGCCGATCAGGCGGCTCTGAAGGTCACGAAAAAAAGGGAAAACACCGCCCTGATCACCGTGGCACTGGTGAACGAGGCCGATGGCATCACCTGCCTGGCCGAGGAAGTGGCCGAGGGCATCAGCCTGGCCGATTTGCTCAAAGAACGCCGCTCCATCGAGGTGCAGGAGGCTTATCTCGTGCTCGCCGGTCTCGACACCGCGCTCTCGCAGCTCGATGCGTCGAACCTGCCCATCGCCAAACTGCGCCTGGAGGACATTTTCCTGCTCACCGGCTTCCCCCGCGAGGATGCCCGCTGCGCGAAGCTGCTCGTCTCAAAGCTCAACGAGTGGCCCGCCTTCAATCTCGTCGTGCGTGCGCATCCCACGCTCGTCTCGATGGCCGGTCGTGGCACTGATCCGGCGGTGCTGCTGCCGCAGGTGGCGGTGAAATCAGACACGCTCTGGCATGGTGGCTGGCTGGCGGCGCTCACGAAGCTGCTCATCGGCATCGAATCACCCGTCGGCGTGCAGGCGGAGCCGGCTGGCACCGCCCGCGAGCGTGAAACGATCGCCCGTTTGCTCGATGACGAGATCGCGAAGGTGTTCGACACGAAGCCGAGCACCCGCTCCGACTTCCTCGGCCGCTACGCCCGTGTCGTGCAGCATCATGATTTGGTGAAGCCAACCACGGAACCGCCCGTCACAGCGGATGTGGACCGAATCCAGCCCAAACCGCGCACCAAAGCCGTCTCTTCCCCGAAGAACGGCACGAAGAGTGTCTCCGCTCCGCTGAACCGCGATGTCACACCGCCCGTCGTGGCCGGTGCCCTGACCTCCGGCAGCATCACGACCTCCGCCGAGACGAACGCCATTGGCTTCGCCGAGCTGCTTTTCCGCAGCGGCGGAGGCGAGCCGGAGCCGCCTGCGGGTTCGCCCGATTGGGCCAAAGCGGCCGCGGATGCCCCGCCGACCCTTCCCGAGCATCTTCTTCCCGCTGACGAGGTGCCGAAGTGGTTGAAGGTGTTCGTGTTCGTCGGCGGCTCGATGATCCTCGGTGCCTTTTCAGCCCATCTCTCCGGCCGGGCCTTGTGGCAGAAAAAACACAGCGAGCCTCCGAAAGCCGTGCAGAAAGCCTCTCAGGCTCCCAGCCCGCTCAAAGCCATTCCAGTGCCAGAGCTGGAAAATGTGCCGCTGACTCCTCCGGCGGAAACGCCCAATCAAAGCTCCGGCATGTCGCTTTCCCTGCCCAAAGGTGCCACCGGACTGCGCGAGCAGCTCGGTGCTGAACCGGCGAAGTGAGGCTGCGATGCTCGTCCGACGTGTCTGACAAGTCGGACGCGTCAGACCAAACGTCCGATCACTCCTTCGGCTTCTTTTTGAACCAGCCTTTGAACTTGTCAAAGAACCCGCGTTTCTCGGTTTCAGGTGCCGGCGTGGCATCCACATCCGTCTGAACACGCGGCTTGTCCTTGGCGTAGAAGTTCGGAGTGGGAGGAAGCGGTTCTTCGGGGTAGCCGGCGAATTCGAACACGTCGTTCGAGTTCTGCGAATTGTTAAAGAGCCGGGTCTGTTCGTTGATATGGGTGGCGCCATCCGGGAGAATATACGGCTGCACAAAGATCATGAGTTCGGAGCGGCTCTGATTACGAGTGGTGTTGCCGAAGAGATACTTGATGAGAGGCAGCCTGACCAGGAAGGGGATGCCAGATTGGGGATTGTCGTTTTCCTCGGAGATGAGCCCGCCCAGCATGGCAACGGTGCGATCAGGCACGATCAGAGCGTTGCTCATGCCTTGTTCGGAGATGTTGGGCACCTCATTGCCGTTGACGGTGCTCGTGCCGTTCTTGGAGTTGTTCTGCTGTTTGAATTCCAGCATGATCTCCTGGTCGTTGAAGATGTGCGGCGTGATGTCGAGCTGAAGACGGATCGGAATATACTGGGTAGTGGAGGAAAAGCCGCCTCCCACCACACCATTCGTGAAGCTTTGGCCTGCGATGGCGATCTGCTCGCCGATGTAGATGCTCGCTGATTGGTGGTTCAGTGTGGTGACGACAGGTTTTTGCAGCACCTTGAAGCGACCAGACGTCTCGACCGCATTCATGAAGATGCTCAGATTCTTGGTCACCTGCCCATAAGCAGCGAGCCCGCCGAGAGTTGAAAGCCCTCCCTTGGCTGCGAGTGTGGCGAAGTTGTTGAGATCCGTTGGATTGAACGCAGTGGCTCCACCGTCGCCCACGCCGCCGATCAGCTTGTCACCACCGAGGCTTTTGAGCGAGTTGATCCAATCCAGCCCAAATCGAAAATCGTTGCTGAGCCTGAACCTGCCGATGATGGCGGAAATCATGATCTGCCGCGGACGCACATCCAGCTCCGTGGCGAGGTCTTCGAGGGTTTGAAGCTGCTCCGGCGGGCCGCTGGCGAAAAACTTGGAACTGCCTGGATCAATGATGACGAGCGTGCGGCCGATCAGCACGCTGTTCGCCTTCGTCGTCACTTCCAATTTGGGCCCGCTGCCGCCCATGCCACCACCCATGCTGCTTCCCAAGCCGCCACCGAGCCCGCCACCAAATGAACTGTTTCCAAAGCTGCTGTTCCCGAAGCCGCTGTTGCCAAAATTGTTGAAGCTGGAGTTGTTGTTCGTGTTGTTGGTGCTGCTGTTCTGACCCGTGGTGGTGCTCGTGCTGCCGCCAGCGTCTTTGTCGTAACGCATGAGTGCCTTCTCCGCGAGGCTGAGGAAGGTGGTGAGGTCGATGTAATTCAGGCGGCGGGAGACAAAGCGGTTCGCAGTGGCCTCGGCGTCGAGTTCGGCGATGAGTTTTTCGATGACTTCAATGTCTGTCGGGCGGGCGACGATCAGCAGGCTGCTCGTGCGCACGATCGGGAGAATGATGGGCTTGGCCCCTTCGGAGGTGGCTCCGCCGCCGCTGGCGGAGACAACCGGTGCTGCCGCAGCCGCGGGCTGCGCCGCCTGCTGCGGAATGCCTGGAATAGCCGGTGCCCGCGGTGCGGTGGCCGGGGTGGCAGGACGGTTTGTGGAAGTCGAGCCGGTGCTTCCGCCACCGTTTTTGAGGTCGAGCAGGGATTCGAGCTGCTTGGCCACATCCTCAGGATCGGTGCGGATGAGCTTGATGGTCTTCTGCACCGTCTGGCTCGGCGGGAGGTCGAGGTGCTTGATGAGATCCAGGTAGGCCCGGATGGTCTGCGAGGCCTCCGTGATGACCAGCGAGCGTGCATTCGGCACGGCGACGATTTTGCCATACGGGTGCGGCGGGATGGCGCTTTGCAGTGTGTTGGCGGCTTCCTCGGCGGCGAGATACTTCAGCGTGGCGACATGGACGACGACCTGGTCGGTCTCCGGCAGTTTGTCAGCATCGAGCACCATCGGGAGCTGCTGCTGGCCGGGGCTGGAGCCCGTTTCAGCGGCGACGAGCTTCCACAAATTCGGGCCGCTGGGCACGAGGGCAAGCCCGTGCATGAGCAGGCCCTTCTCGATGATGTCCTGATACTCCTCGTCGGTGAATTCGCCGGGCACCATGATGGTGACGGTGGTGGCTTCGAGGCCACGATCCTTCAAAACACGGCGTTTGGTCACGCGGTAATATTCCTCCAGCACGACATCAATGGTCTCAGCGTCGAAGGCGATGAGGTTCGGGGCTTTTTCGCCGGGCTTGGCGGCAGGTGGATTGTTCCCCGGAATGGGCGGCGGTTTCGGTGTGGTGGCGCCGGCAGCAGGTGGTGGCGGTGTGCCGTTCGTGAGCGGAGGCGGAATGGAAGGCGCGGACGTGGTGGCCGCTGGCTTGGAATTGGTCGTGCTCGCTGACACTGGCTGCGGGCCGGAGGTGACACCAGCGGGCAAGCCGGGGCGGTTGATGCCACCGGGAACCGCTGGAGGGACTGCGTTCGGATTGCTGATCCCGGGGCGTTGCAGGCCGGGCGGCAGCACGGGGCGGGGGATGGAAGGCGGCGTGGCCGGTTTCACTGGTGTGGCGGGCGCGGGGGCCTGTGCCGCGAGTCCGGTGGCGAAGAGCCACAGGCATGCCGCGACGCGGAGGAGCGCGGCGTGAGCCTGCTGGTGTGGTAAGTGCATGGCGGTCATGGATTCAAAGACGGGGCTGCAGGGCTCAGCGCGAGCCATCGAGGTAGATCGAGGGCGGCGGGCGCACGATCGGAGGCGTGATGTCACCTGTGGCTGGATTCGTGGTGGCCGGTGTGATGATGGGCGATGCTGGATTCGTGCCCGGCATGTTCAGATTGATCGTGGGGGTGGTGCCAGAAGTGGCCGCAGCACCCGTGGCAGGCGGCACAGTCACGAGGCGGCGACGCGCGGTTGCCTCCGCAGCCGATGCCGCGTTGGCGGCGGCGTTGTTCACCGCACCGGGCACGCTGCGCTGGCTGGCGGGTGTGCCCGCCGGGACGCCCGGGCGACTGGCCTGGCCGGCGGGATTCACCGCGCCCACCTGTGGGATGGGAATGCGGTTGGCCGTGCCCTGCATTCCAGCAGGCACTGGCATGCCGGGAACGCCTCCAGGCCGACCCTGCGCATTGGCAGCGGGCGGGACGTAGTCCGTGGCATACTTTAACGTGGCACTTTCGGAGCCCTTGGTGACCTCGATGGTGCTTTCACGCTTGTTTTCAGCAATCGAGAAGCTCTTCAGCTCGATGCCGTCCTTGGGGTTGCCCATCGAGATGGTCACACGTTCATGCGTCTTCGTGTTTACCAGCGAAAACCTCGGGCTGTCCTTCGGACCAAAGATGGACTTGATCGCGAGGTCCTTGAACTGCGATTCGACCGCGGCTGGTGGCGTGGGCGGTGTGGGGATGGCAAAAGGATTCCGCTCCCAGCCGGCCATGTAGCGTTCCGCGCCGTATTTTTTCGGCGGCTCAAACGCGGCCGCGGAGGCGTTTTCGACCGCCGGGAGGCTCGAAACGGCTCCCAGCATCATCGTGATGAAGGTGAAGGCTTGTTTCATGGTGTCTTCGTCTCCACGGTGTTTTCAGCGGCGGGCTTGTTCAGCGAAAAAAGGCGCGAGACATGCACGGTGGCGGTCACTTTGGAGGCATCCTCCGGCACGGGCTGGACCGTGAGATGCGAGACGAGCGTGAAGCTCTCCGGCGATTGCAACTCGTGGAGCCAGTGCATCAGCGATTTCACCTCCGTCTTCACCAGCACCGTCTCGCCCACCTGGTGGAAGTAGGAGGTCTCCACCGGCTCCTGGAGTTGCTTGTTCTCGATGGTGACGCTGCTGTTCTTGGCGGTTTCGACGAGTGACTGGTCGAGGTCGTTGTTCGCCTTGTTCACGCTGGTCATCTGCGGCTGGGCGGTGCGCAGCCAGGCAAGGCGTTCCTCCCACATCGGCGCTTCCGTGAGCAGTTGCTTCGTTTCATTCGTGCGCATCACCACGGAGCGGGCCTTCTTTTCCAGCGTGCGCTGCCAGTTCAGCATGCGCATGGTGGTGAAGCCCGTGGCAAAGACGGCCACGAGGATGATCAGCACGAGCACGAGGCGTTGTTCACTGGCCTTCACTGGTCACCTCCTCGGTTGGCTTGTAAGTGCCCACGGCGTCGAACTGCACCCGCGTGCCGTCGAGGCTCTTCGGCACAGGAATGTTCCAGTCAAAACGCGAGAGCGCAGGGCTGTTCGTGAGCTGCTCGCGGAAGTCGAGACCCTTCTGAGTGTCGGAGGCCTCGCCACGCACGGTGATCTTGTCGTTGTCGATTTGAAACTCGTTCAGTCGCACGCCGGAGGGCGGCAGCAGCGAGATGATCTGGTGGTAAAGCTCCACCGGATAGAGGTCCGGATTCACTGCGGCCTCCATCGCCACCCAGGCCTGCTTGGCCTCCTGCACGGAAAACACCTGCGGTGCCAGGTTTTGTAGCGCCTTCTCGTCCGCGAGGATTTTCTGCTCCTGCCGCCAGAGCAGGAGGGCCCAAGAGGCAAACACCACCACAAACACCGCGGCCAAGGCCGTGGCCAGTTGCACCAGCCGCTTGCGCCGCATCTGCTCGCTGCGCACCAGCGCCACCTGCATCGGCATGAGGTTCAGGTAGTCCGCCGGTGGCACGGGAGCCGGACGTGGCTCCGTTTGCACCTCGCTGGAACTGAAGGTGCTCGAAAGGGCGCTCACAAAGCCCGGCTCGCATTCCGTCCACACTTTGATCACGCTCAGGCGGTCGAGAAACTCATGCGCATCCAGCGCCAGCAGCGCGTCACGCAGCTCCAGCACCGTGTCGGCGTTCAACTCTGGCGAGGCGAGCACCGTCACATGCAGCAACTGCCCCTCGCGGGTAAATGCCGTGACGAAGCGTCCAAACTCCTTCCAGATCGCGATGCCATCCGGCGGCAACGGCAGCATGCGGGCGCTGATTTCATACTGCTCCGCCGCGAGGCCCAGACTTTCATCATCCGCCAGATCCGCCGTGATGGCCATCGAGCCGATCAAGTGACGATGCGGCTGCTCCAGCACCTTCCAGCAGGTGGATTGACGCGAGCCATCCACATCACTCACGCCCGCCGCTTCCCAGCGCAGGATGGACACATCGTCCGGGTCCGGCACTTCCTCCCCTTGCGTGGCCGACCAGAAGGGCGAGCTGTCGATGCAGACCGACTGGATCGCATGCACGGACACCTTGTCATTCACGTCCGCCACCACCGAATGCTCCCACTTTCCGGCGCGATTGCAGCGCCAGACCTCCCAGGTGCTCTCACCGGGAAAACGCATGGATGTGATGGGGCGGCTCATTCGTGAGTCAGATGCCTGCGGCAGCTTGGGGGTGGCAGACCGGGGACTTATACCCGCCCTTCAGCCACAAGCCCACTAAAAAGATCGGGACGAAAAACGGTCAGAAACCGGGACGAAACAGCAAGCAAACCCGCTGGCGTCCAGCGGCGAAATCTGCCAGTCTCGTCACCTCTATGAATCCCCGAATCGTTGCCTTTGTTACCGGTTTCATCGCTCTTGCCTCGTTCGCCGCCGAAACACCTCCCGCCATCCCGCTTTGGGAAAACGGTGCCCCAGGCTCCGAGGCACGCAAAGCCGAGCCTGAAAAGGTCGAAGGCTCCAACGTGTGCAACGTCCACCAGCCCACCATCACGCCTTTTGTGCCTGCGGCGGACAAAGCCACCGGCACCGCCGTGATCATCTGTCCCGGCGGCGGTCATCAGAAACTCTGCCTCGGCCATGAAGGCTATGCGCTCGCCGAGTGGTTCCAGGAGCGCGGCATCGCCGCCTTCGTGCTGAAGTATCGTCTCGCCCGCGAGAAAGGCAGCACCTACACCATCCAAGACCACGCCATGGCCGATGCCCGCCGTGCTTTGCGCCTCATTCGCAGTCGCGCCGAAGAATGGCACATCAAACCCGACCGCCTCGGCATCCTCGGTTTCTCCGCCGGGGGCGAGCTCGCCGCCTTCGCCGCCATGAAAAACGACCCCGGCCAAAAAGACGCCGCCGACCCCATCGAGCGCCAAAGCTGCCGCCCCGATTTCCAGGCCCTCATCTACCCCGGCACCTCCGCCCTCTTCTCCGCCGAAAAAGGCATGCCGCCGCTCTTCATCGCCGCCGGCTACCACGACCGCCAGGACATCTCCGAAGGCATGGCCACTCTCTACCTCAAATACAAAGCCGCCAAGGTGCCTGCCGAGCTCCACCTCTATGCCAACGCCGGCCACGGTTTCGGCTACAAACCCGACGCCAAACCCACCGCCGCCTCCCGCTGGCCCCAACGCCTCGTCGAGTGGCTCACGGATACCGGTTTGTTGAAATAAGCATGCCGACTCCCCTCGATCACCTCGCAATGAGGCTGCGGTCCATGGCGCGGTATTTCTCCACCAGCACGTCCAGTTCGTCCTTCGCTCTCGGAGGAACAGGGTCGATGACGGGCTTCCCGATCCAAGGCGAATCGAGCACGGGAAGCTGTCTGCGCATGGTTTTCGGAACCACAAAACGTTCCTCGTCGTCTCGCAGATGCCAGGCGTCCTCCGGCTGGATGCTTCCACGCGGGCCGTGGGATGCCTCCTCCCAGTTTGGCAGGCTCGGCATCTTCGGGCTGAGTTTGAATTTGGGTTCCGGTCGAATCCCCTGCGGCAGCGAGAGCCTAGGCCACGCCGCCTGGACATGAATCTCCACGGTCTCTCCGTCTTTGGTCGTGACAACGAGGTCGCTATCGCCCCGATGATAGCTGTGGGTAAAGGCGGCCGGTTTTTCCGGCCAGGCGGTCAGTTGGTTTGAAGTATGCCGCATGGCCTCCCGCAGCCACTCCAGCACGACGACACGCGGGGCGGCAAAGCCAGCTCGTGTGCCTTTCATCTCCCTCGGAAACTTCATGTCCCTCGTGATTGTCAGCAGCCGGGCTTCATCAGGCAGGTCAGGCAATGCCATGTTTTTTTGCGCGATGTCCCAAAGCAAGCGGCGCGACTTTTCCACCAAGGCGACCGGATCGGCCAATGAGAAGCCTTCTTGGCGCTTCTTGCGTTCTTTCTCTGCCTCCACAGCGGCGGGTGTCAGACCCTTCGCTGAGAAACGCACTCGCTGCCCGTCTGACATCGTCACTGGCACCGGGAAGGTCCACTCCAGGTGCCACGGCCTGCCAATCTCGGCCATCCGCTCTCGGAACGCCAGCGCCGCGATCATCCCGGAGGCGATGCCTTTCACTTCAAGCTCGCCCGAGATGATGACAACACTGCTCACCTGAATTTGGGACTCCCCAATCGCCGCTGCCGCTTGATTGATGGCCTGGCGAATCTCGCTCGCCTGCTCCTTGAACGCGGATTGCCAACTGCGTGAATCCTCCACTGCCTTCACCTCCCCGCTGCCATCCGCGGGCAGGGCCAGCGACTCCTCGACGATACGTTTCACGACTGGACCGCACTTAGCACCGGCGCTCGCGACCTCTCCCGGCTCTCCTTCATGAATAACGGCGAAAGCCAGCTCGGGGTCATCGAAGGGTGCAAAGCCCATCATCACTTGGAGATCTTGATTCTTCGAGACTTTCCACTGCACGGTGCCGGTCGTGGCAGCGATGACGAATTTCTCGCTTCGGGCCTCTTTGCCCCGTCCGCCATCCACCACGCGTCGCATCGCCTGGCGCACCTGCTCCATGTGAACCTTCGAAAGACCGTCAGCGGCGAGATCAGCACGCCAGCGTGGTGCTTCGTCATGTCTCAGAAGAACCGGAGCAGGAACACGACCGCCATTCGCCAAGGTCGCGGCCAGCACCGCCGTTTGCAGCGGAGTCGCCAGCACCATGCCTTGACCGATGGACATGTTGGCAACGTCCCCTGCCGTCCAGACGCGGCCTGATGTTTCTGAGGATGCCTTTTTTGGGAAGTATCCTTCGCCCGCGTTTTCCAAAGGCAGGTCGTAAGGCTTTCCGAGCCCCAGGCTGTCCGCGAGCGATTCTAGCTGCGAATGCCCCGCTGCATTGCCAAGTTGATATCGGTAGCAGTTGCAGTTGTTTTCGATCGCTTGTCCGAGGTTCAGCCTGCCATGACCGCTGGTTTTCCAACAGTGGAAGGTGCGGCCGCCATACGTCACGGAGCCAGAGCATTCGAAAACGCTGTCACCCTTGCCTGCTCGGATGCCCGCGAGAGCCGTGAGTCCGGAGAACGAAGCTCCGGGCGGATATTCGGCTCGAAAAGCGCGGGCGATGAGCGGCATGTCCGCGTCTTTGATGATGGTCTCAAAGGTCTCGATAGAAATGCTCGGGGTGAACAGATTCAAATCAAAGCTCGGCAGTGAAACCATCGCCAAAACCTCGCCCGTCCGCGGATCGAGCACCACGGCGGCCCCTCGTTTGATGCCTGCATCCTGCATGGCACGGTGTGCGATAGACTGGATGCGGGCATCGAGCGTGAGCTTCACATCGTCGCCGCGTGCGAGAAGATCGTTCTGGCTCTTTTCGATCTCACTGCGCCCCATCGGCGTGGGGTCATCAGGTCTTGTTTTGCCCGTGTAGCCGATCACATGCGCCGCGAGCGCCTTCAGCGGGTAGTGGCGGGATTTCTCCTTCGTCGTCTCCGCCAGCACCACGCCATGGCGGTCGAGGATACGGCCGCGGAGTTTGGGGCCTTCGATGGCGTGCAGCATCGCCATCGGCAGCATGAGCAGCATCGCCAAGGCCATCATGCCTGCCAGCCAGCGCAGCGTGAGAGCATCGCGGCAGCATTTCGCATCCAGGACCGCTCTCACACGCGACTCCACCGGCGCACAGCGGGTGATCGTCAAAGCGCATAAGGCCAGCCCCGGTGCCACACGGTTGTGGCGGCTCAGGTCGAGCAGCGCTTGCGCATAATCGCTCGCCCGCACGCCATGGCGCAGCACCGCGTCATCGCAGGCACGCTCTTGATCGGCCCGCATCTGCCGCAGCGTCAGCCAGGCGAGCGGATTGAACCAATGCAGCGCCTTCACCGTTTGCGCCAGCCACAGCGCCAGCGGATCACGCCGCCGCAAATGCGCCAGCTCATGCAGCAGCACCCCGCGCCTCTTTTCCATGCTCCACGACTCAAAGCCGCATGGCAGCAGCAGGCACGGTTTTCTCACACCCCACACCATCGGCACCGCCTCTTCGGCACCGACAAAAAGCCGCGGCACACGCTTCAATCCCAGCTCGCGAGCCACTGCGGTGATGTCCTCGCACGCTCCAGCCGTCAGCGTTTGCTGGAGCCTTCCCAGGCGCATCGCACTCCACCCAAGCCTCGCCAGCATCAACGCCGCCACGCCCAGCCAGAGCATCGGCAACCATTCAATGATCTCATTCCAGGTCCAAACAGGCTTCACAGGCTCCGGCGGAGGCATCGCGGCCGGCACGGGCATGGCTGGTGCCACCGGCTCGGCGGCTACGGAAGCCTCCACCGGCATCTCCACGGCCTCGACGACCTCCTTCGGCTCCAAAACCATCCAATCCGGCGGTGGTGTGCTTTTCGGAATCACCCGCCATGCCGGCAGCGAAACCATCGCCAAGGGCAAAACCGCCAGCGCCAGCATCGCCGTCATCCAGATGGCATAGCGCCGCGATGCTGCCAGCCGTCGCAACGCCAAGCCCGCCACCAAAGCCGCCAGCAGCACCGCCGAGCCCTTCAGTGCCGTGTGAGAAAGAAGATCGAGTTCCGCATTCATGGTGTGTCAGCGCCCTTGTTTTTTCGCTTCGTCGATCAGCTGCTGGATGCGGCGTGCTTGCTCATCAGTCAATGCCGCATCCTTCCGCGTGAGATGCGCCGCCAGCGCCTCATCCACCGCGCCGCCGAAGAAGGTGTTCAGCACATGCCGCAGCGCACTCAGCCCGGCGCGGCTTTTGCACTGGCAGGGGGCATAGACCACTTCGCGCCCTTCTTTGCCACGCCGTTTCACATGGCCTTTCTCCTCCAAGATGTGCATCAGGCGGCGCACGGCCATGTCCGTGGGTGGATCAGGGATCTTCGAGCGCACCACCGAAATCGTGGCGCTCTCCTCCGCATGCAGCACGTCGAGGATCTGTCTCTCGCGACGGGAAAGGTGGGTTGACTCGCTCATAGCGTTATATTTTTAACGAATCGAAAACTGCATGACAAGCTCAAACATGAATTTTTTAACGTTTCATGCTCAACAGAGGCTTCATCGACCCGACCAAGCCTCAGTTCACGTAAACAAATTCATTCAAGCTCATCACCACCTGGCAGTAATCCGCCAGCGAGGCACCGCTTTGGAGGAAATCGAGCCCCGTGGCCAACTCGTCGGATTTGGGCTCGCGATGGAAGCAAAGCCGATACGTCATCGCGATCTGCTTCGCGGCATCACCGGCACCTGTAACGCGTTTCGCGAGTCCTTCGGCCCATTGGCGGGCCTGCGGGCTGTTCATCAAGATCAGCGCCTGAGGTGCCACGGTCGTCGTGGGGCGTGCGCCCTGGCTCACAAGCGGCTCAGGCTGGTCAAAGGCCACCATGCTGCCGATGAGCTGGCTGCGCTTGATGTTGAAGTAGATGCTGCGTCGTTTGCTGTTCTCATCGCGAGTTCCGGGGCCGTGCATCGTCGGGTCGAGCACACCGCTGACGGCCAGCATCGAGTCACGGATCGCCTCGCCTTCGAGGCGATAGGGCACGAAACGCATGAAAAGCCCGTTCGCCGGATCAGCGGCCTCCTTTTTCGCATCGCGGGCACTGCTCTGCTGCCACGCACGACTGCTGAGGATGAGCTTGTGCATCGGCTTCAGCTTCCAGCCGTTCTCGATGAGCTTCGAAGCCAGCCAATCGAGCAACTCGGGCTGCGTGCACGGCGTGCCTGTCTTGCCGAAGTCATTCGGCGTGGGCACCAAACCGGTGCCGAAATGATGCTGCCACAGCCGGTTCACGATCACGCGAGCCAGCAACGCCCCCGCGCCGCCATCGACATCCGTGATCCAGTTTGAGAGCGAGCGACGTTTGCCGGTCGATTTCGCGCCCGCAGGCGGCTGCCATTGCCAGCGTTTCGCATCACCGGGCTTGCTCAGCACTTGCAGGAAGCCCTGCGTGGCCTCGCCGTCCTTCATGAGCGGATTGCCGCGCTTCAGCACATACGTTTTGTCAAAGAACGGACCGCCCTGCGTGTGCATCACGATGGGATCGTAGCCTTCGGCGCAGATCATCATGCGCGTCGCGCCCTTCACCTCCGGCGTGTTCTTTTTCGCATTCATCGTCGTCACCGCGGAGGTCACTTTGCCGTCCGGATGCACGTCCACGTTCATGCGCGTCGTCGTCGTGAAGGTGCTCAGCATCGCGTAGTAGTCGCGGGTGGGTAGCGGATCGAATTTGTGATCGTGGCAGCGTGCGCAGCTCAGCGTGAGACCAAGCATCGCACTCGCCGTCGTGCCCAGCATGTCGTCCATCGCATCGTAGCGGGAGCTCTCGACCTCGTTCGCCGTGATCTGCGAAGGAAACACGCCCGCGCCGAGAAAACCTGTCGCCGCGAGCGCCAGCGCATTTTGCGGCTCATATTCATCCCCCGCGAGCTGCCACTTCACGAACTGGTCATACGGCATGTCCGAGTTCAGCGCCTTGATCACAAAATCACGGTAATGAAACGCAAACGGCCGGTCATAGTCCTGCTCAAAACCCGTGCTCTCCGCATACCGCGCCACATCCAGCCAGTGGCGTGCCCAACGCTCGCCATACGCCGGGCTGCTCAGCAGCCCGTCAATTAGGTCACTCAAGTCAGCCTTGTCAGCATCATCCGGCGGCAGCCCCGTGAGATCCAAATACAGCCGCCGCACCAGCACCGCCTTCTCCGCCGGCGGCGCGAAGCTCATTCCCTTCGCGTTCTTCAAAAGCAGCTCATCGATGCTTTTCGCCTGCACCTTCTTCAGCGGCTGAAACGCCCACCACTGCCGATCCTCGTCCGTGACCACGCTGCTGTCTTTTTTCGGCTTCTTCCCGGCCACCAGCGGCGCGGAGTAAGGCGCGCCATCATCAATCCAGGCCGCGATCTTCGAAATAACCACCTCCGGCAGCTTCGGGCTGCTGTCCGGCATCATCGGCTCTTTTTCATGTCGGATCAGCGCCATCAAAAGACTGCCCTTCGCATCAAACGGCACCACCACCGAGCCATGCGAGCCACCGCGCAGCAAATCCTCGCGAGTCGCCAGGTCGAAGTCGCTCTTCACCTTTTCGCCGCCGTGGCATTTGAGGCAGTTTTGCTTCAAAATCGCCGACACCTCGCTTTCGAAGAGCTTCAGGCCGCGCTCCATGCGCTTCGCATGATCGGGCGGCAGGTTCGCGGCCAGCGCGGCGCTGGCGGTGAGGATGAAAAAGAGGACTCGCATCACCGAAACCAACGCTGGACGAACATGCCCTTTTCTGCCGTAGTTGTGTCCGATCATGGCCGCCCGGCGCAAATACCTCAACTACACCACGCCCTGGGGCGTGGACCTCGCGCGTGTCGCCACGGCAGGCTGGACGCCGTTTTTGATCCACGAAAGCGGCTACCAGCCCGCGCTGGAGAATTGGAACCATCAAGGCGTCGATTCGCCCTTCTGGCGCTTCTACTACAATCCCAAGCCCGGCTGCCATCTCGTCTTCCAAGGCCGCCAAATCCCGCTGGAGCCCAAAAACGCCGTTTTGATCCCCGCGGACACCGTTTTCGACTGCGTCGGCCCGGTGCGTGCCTGCCACTACTGGCTGCACTTCACCACGAATCGTCCCGGTGTGTCCTTTTCTGCCGAGCCCATGCTTTTTCCAGTCGATGACACGATGCGCGGCCTGCTCACGCAACTCATCGACACCCACCAAAGCCCCACCGACGGCCATCGCCTGCTCCACCTCGCTTCCGCGCTGCTGCACGTCGTCTTCGCGAAGCTCGACTCGCCTGCGCAAACGCTCCCCGAGCGCCTTTCCGAGGTCCTTGCCCTCATCGCTCGCTCGCCGCACACGAAACTCACGAACCACTTCCTCGCCGAACGCGCCGGCATGAGCGTCGAGCGTTTCATCCGCAGCTTCCGCGAACACACCGGCCAAACACCCGCCGCCTACGTCCTCGCTACACGCCTCCGCCTCGCCGGCGAAGCTCTCGCTCTCACCGACAAAACCATCGATCAAATCGCCGTCGAAACCGGCTTCCCCAACCGCCACTACCTCAGCCGCATGTTCGCGCGACAAGTCGGCTGCGGTCCCGCCGAGTATCGAGCCCGACAGCGAGAACGAAAGGGCCGCTGATCAAGCTTCCAGCCGGTAACCGATGCCCGGCTCGTTCACGATGCGGATGCCGCGATCACCGAGTTTTTTGCGGAGGTGATTGATGTGGACTCGCAGGCCTTCGCTGGGGTCGCTGGACTGGCCGGGCCAGACTTGCTTCACGATCTGGTTTTGCGTCACGATTCGGCCCGCGTGCTCGGTGAGCACTTTGAGCAGCGCAAACTCGGTTGGAGTGAGTTTGAGGGCTTCATCGGCGATTTGGGCCTCGTGATGCAGCAGATCGACCTTGAGCGGTCCGGCGATGATTTCAGGCGTGTGACGAGGTCCGCGTCGGCGCTGGATGACATCGAGTCGCGCGAGCAGTTCCGCGCTGCCAAAAGGCTTCGTCACATAGTCATCGGCACCGATTTCAAGCGCCTGGACCTTCGTGGCCTCTTGGTCGCGCACACTCAAAATGAGCACCGGCACATCGCTCCACTCGCGTAGACGCTTCAGCACCTCCAGGCCACCCAGACCGGGCAGCCCAAGATCGAGCAAAACGACATCGGGGCGATGAAACGCAGCCTCTTGAAGCCCGAGCTGGCCTTCCTCGGCCTCGCAGACCTCGTAGTCGCGGGACTCCAGCAGCATGCGCAGCAGGCGGCGCATCTGCTGCTCGTCGTCGATGATGAGGGCTTTGCTCATGGCTGGCGTGTTTTGACCGGCAGGCTGAAACGAAACTCCGCGCCGCCTTCCGGATGATTGCGCACAGAGATGTCACCCTTCATCGCCCGCATCAAGCCACGTGAGATGGCCAGACCAAGTCCCGTGCCCCCCGCTGGCGCTCCGGGAGCGCGGGCAAACTTCTCAAACACCCGCTCCTCCATCTCCGGCGGCAGACCGGGCCCGTGATCGCGCACGCGGATCTCCAAAGCGCTCTCCGGCGTCAATGTCGCATGGATTTCGATCTCACTCCCCGCCGGCACATGCTGCGTGGCATTGTGCAGCACGTTGGCGAGTGCTTGGGACAGCAGTCGGTTGTCGAGCTTCAGCAGAGGCAGGTTATCCGCGCCGAGGATGCGCAGCGGATGCGGCAGAAGCTCACGCTGAAGTGGCGAGGTGGCCGAGTGGATCACATCGAGGAACTCGCACCAGTCTGGAGCAGGCTTAACCGCATCCGATTCGACGCGGGTGATCTCCAAAAAGTTCTCCACGATGCGCTGGAGGCGTCGCGTGGCCGTTTCGATCTCCGCCGCAAAGGGATTCGCCGTGCCGAGGCCGTCAATCGCGGTGCGGATGATGGCGATGGGCGTTTTCAGCTCGTGCGACACGCTGTCGAGCAGCGTGCGGTGCAGCCGCTCCGCCTCCGCCGCGAGTTCGGCGCGATGTTTGGCCGCCTGGAGCTGCTCCTGCTCGCGATGATGCCTCTCCGCCGCCGCCTCACGCTCGCGGAGTTGCGTGATCAGATGCCCCATGCTCAGCGCGACCACGAAGAAAATGCCAAACATGACCACGTCCTCCGGCTTCTCGATGTGCAGCGTAAAACGCGGCGGGATGAAGATGAAATTCCACACTAGCGCGCTCACCACGCCCATCGCCAGCACGGGGCCGCGATTCCACCGCGTGCCCGCGAGCACGATGGCTAGCAAAAACACCAGCGCCGAAAACGTGGAGCCTGTGTAAGGCAGCAGCACCCAGCACACCGAGGCCAGCACGAAAAGAATCGTCAGCCCCCAGCTAAACTGCCCGACGACGTGCACGGGCACGGGGGTGCGAGGCGGTGGAGGTTTGGGTGAGTCATTCATGAAGGCATCCTGCGCGTGAAATGGACTCACGCCAGTAAACAGGAGGCGCGGCGGCGTTAAGAAGGTGTGAATGACTCACCGCTCGATCAGGCGGTAGCCGATGCCAGGCTCGTTTTGGATCTCCAGGCGGGTGCCTTCGAGCCTTTTGCGAAGGTGGTTGGCATAGACGCGGAGGTAGTTGGTCTGCTGCTCGGATTGCGGGCCCCAGACGGCGCGGAGGAGTTGCTTGAGCGTGACGACCTTGCCCGCGTGCTTCACGAGCTGGGCGAGCATGGCGTATTCGGTGGGTGTGAGCTTCAATGGCTCGCCGGAGAGCGCGGCGCTGTGGTGGGCGGGATCGAGGGCCAGCGGGCCGATCTGGAGATTTGGAGTTTCATCGCTGCTGTGACGGCGCTGGATGGCGGTGAGGCGGGCGAGGAGTTCGGCGGTGCTGAAGGGCTTGGTGACGTAGTCGTCGGCCCCGGCGTCGAAGGCGGCGAGCTTGATCGCCTCCTGGTTGCGCACGCTGAGGATCAGGACTGGCACGGGGCTCCATTCGCGGAGTCGTTTCAGCAACTCCACGCCGTCCATGTCCGGCAGGCCGAGATCGAGGATGATGACGTCGGGTTTGTGAAACACGGCGGCCTGGAGGCCTAGCGTGCCGTTTTCGGCCTCGCGGACGGTGTAGCTCTTCGCATCGAGCGCGAGTTTGAGCAGGCGTCGGATTTGGATTTCGTCGTCGATGATGAGGGCGGTCATGGCGTGGAACGAACTTCCAAGTTCGTTGGCGAAGGGATGTCTTGGGGAACGAACTTGGAAGTTCGTTCTACTTCGATCACAAACTCCGCGCCGCCTTCGGGGTGGTTTCGAGCGGTAATGTCACCGCCGAGGGCCTGCACAAAGCCTCGCGCGATGGTGAGACCGAGCCCGGTGCCGCCAGCGGGTGAGCCGGGAGCGCGGCAGAACTTTTCAAAGACGGATTTCTCCATACCGGGTGGGAAACCGGGACCGTGATCGCGAAGGCTGAGTCGCAGTGTTTGATCAACCAACGCGGCGCTGATTTCGATCTCCGCGCCCTGCGGCGTGTAGATCGCCGCATTGTGCAGGATGTTGGCAAGGGCTTGCGTAAGCAGCGCGTGATCGAGTTTCACCAATGGAAGGTCATCCGGCAGATGCAGCGTCACCGGATGTGACTCCAGCGGTTTGCCGACAGCCTGACGTACAGCGGCGATGACATCGCGCACATCGCACCAATCGAGACGTGGCTGGAGCACATCGGATTCGAGCTGGGTCATGTGCAAAAGGTTGTCCACCACGCGCTGGAGACGCTGCGAGGCGGTGTTGATTTCGTCGAGGTAGGGGCCGGGCGTGCCGCTCATGCCTTCGACGGCGGCGTTGATGACAGCGATGGGGGTTTTGAGTTCGTGCGAGATGCTGTCGAGTAGCGTGCGATGCAGTTTCTCGGAATGGGCCAGCATCTCGGCATGGCTCACGGCTTGGATGAAGTGCTCTTTTTCCAAAACGAGCGCGAGTTGCAGCGCGAAGGCCTCGATCATCTGCCACGTGGCAAAGTCGAGCCGTTGCTCGCGATGAAACAGCACGCCGAGCACGCCTATGAGCGAGGTGGCCGTTTGCAGAGGGAACCACGTCGCGGCGGACTCGGGCAAGGTGTCGGTGTGGCGACCGGCAGCTTGTTTGTTCCCGTAAACCCAAGTTACGACGCCCCATTCTTTGGCGCTTGGCTGGAAGGTGCTCGCCGGATGCGCCACCGGCGGTAATGAGCGGTCGTTCTCGCGCACGACGAGAGCGGTGTCGGCCTGTAGCAGCTCGTTGATGGTGCGCAGAGCCTCGGCGAGACCTTTGGCGGGCTCGGCGGCGAGTGCGGCGCTTTGCGTGACACGCAGCAGCGCATCGGTTTGACGTGCGCGACGTCGCTCCGCGGCCTCGCGCAGGCGCAGACGGCTGGTGAGGCTGCCCATGCTCAGCGCGACGATGAAGAAGAGGCCGAACATGATCCAGTCCTCGGCTTTGTTGATGTAAAACGTGAACTGCGGCGGGATGAAGAAGAAGTTCCAGCACAACGCGCTGAGCGTCGCCATCAGCAAAACGGGTCCGCGACTGAAGCGCAGCGCCGCGAGCACCACCGCGATCAAAAACACCAGCGCGACGACCATGTAGCCGGTGTAGCTCACGATGCCCCAACAGACGCTCGCGATGCCAAACACGGCCACGAGCACCCAACTCACCTCGCCGAGCAATGTCGCTGAAACGGGCTCTTTCGTGCTGCGGCGAGACTTTTCCGCCGAAGGGAGCGGACGCACGACGCACACGTCGATGTCGCCGCTGCCGAGAATGAGCCGGTCGGCGAGGGATTTTCGCCACAGCGATGGTTTGTCCGGTTTGCCAACGACGATCTGCGTCACGTTGCGCTCGCGAGCGACTCGCAGCAGCACCTCGGAGATATTTTCCCCGGTGACGGAAACAACCTCGCCGCCGAGTTTGCGAGCGAGTGCGAGTGAGTTTGAGAGTCGCTGTTGTTCGTCACTGGTCAGTTCGGTGAGTCCTTGCACCCAAACGACGATCCAAGGGCAGTTCAAGCGTGTGGCAGCACGACGTGTCCAGCGGATGAGGCTTTCCGCATACGGACTCGGCCCCACGCCGACCATGAGACGTGCGTTGGTCTTCCACGGGCTGCTCACGCGTTTGGCGCGGCGGATGTCTTCCAAATCGCGATCCACCTGCTCGGCGGTGAATCGCAGCGCGAGCTCACGAAGCGCGGTGAGATTTCCCTCTTTGAAAAAGCCGCTCACCGCCTGTTCAGCTCGCTCGCCGAGATACACTTTGCCGTCCGCCATGCGCTCCAGCAGCTTTTCGACGCTGAGGTCGATGAGCTGGATCTCATGCGCGACATCGAGGATCGAATCCGGCACGGTCTCCTGCATCGCGACACCGCTGATCTGCCGCACGATGTCCACCTGGCTCTCGATGTGCTGGACGTTGAGAGTCGTGTAAACGTCGATGCCTGCGTCGATCAGCTCCAGCACGTCCTGGTAGCGTTTCGCGTGGCGCGAGCCGGGTGCGTTGGTGTGGGCCAGCTCATCGACCAGCACGAGTTGGGGCTTCTGCGCGAGCACCGCGTCGATGTCGAACTCCTCCAGCGTGAAGCCGCGATGTTCGAGCTTTTTGCGCGGCAGAGTGCGCATGCCTTCGAGCAACGCGGCGGTTTCCGAGCGTCCATGTGTCTCGATGATGCCTGCGAGCACATCGACGCCTTCTTTGACACGCTGGCGGGCGGTTTGCAGCATCGCGTAGGTCTTCCCCACGCCGGGACACATGCCGAGGAAGATGTGAAGCTTGCCGGATTTCGACTTCACATCCTCCAGACGCATCTGCGCGAGCAGAGCGTCGGGATCGGGGCGTGTGTCGTCGGCGTTCACGGCTGGGAGGATTACTTCAGAGCATCCAGCGCAAGATTCAACTTCAGCACGTTCACGCCCGTTTCGCCCAAAATGCCGAGGTCGGGCTTCGTGGTATTTGAGGCAATGAGTTCCTTCACTTTCTCGATGCTGAGGTTGCGTGCCTTGGCGACGCGGGCGGTTTGCAGCTCCGCGTTCTTTGGGCTGATGTGCGGATCAAGGCCGCTGCCGGAAGCGGTGACGGCGTTGGCGGGCACCGGAGCATCAGCGGCGAGGCTGTTGAGGGTGCGATAGGCAGCGATGCGTTCTTTGATCGTATCGTGGAGCTTTTGAGAGGTTGGACCGAGATTGCTGCCGCTGGAGTTGGCGGCGTCGTGACCACTTCCAGCGGCGCTGGGGCGCGGGTGGAAGTAGTTCTCGGCGGCGAAGTTCTGGCTGAGCAATTCGGAGCCTCGCACGGTGCCGTCCTTGTCGGTGATGAGGCTGCCATTGGCTTTGTCTTTGAAAGCTGACTGCGCCACGGTGGTGATGAGCAGCGGATAAGCACCGCAAGTAACGGCCGCGAGCACGAGCGTAGCCATGATGGCAGGGCGAAGTTCAAAAAAGAGGGCTTTCATGGATTAGGCGAGGTGAAGGGTGGTGATGAGCACATCGACGAGCTTGATGCCCACGAAGGGCACCAAGACACCGCCGAGGCCGTAGATGAGCAGGTTGCGTTGGAGCACTGCGGCGGCACCCATGGGCTTGTAGGGCACGCCTTTGAGGGCGAGCGGGATGAGAGCGATGATGATGAGCGCGTTGAAGATGACAGCGCTCAAAATGGCGCTCTGCGGGCTGGCGAGGCGCATGAGGTTCAGCGGCGCGATGGCGGGAAAGGTCGCCATGAGCATCGCAGGGATGATGGCGAAGTATTTGGCGATGTCGTTGGCGATGCTGAACGTAGTGAGCGAGCCGCGTGTCATGAGGAGCTGCTTCCCGATTTCGACAATCTCAATGAGCTTCGTGGGATTGCTGTCGAGATCGACCATGTTGCCAGCTTCTCGCGCGGCCTGCGTGCCGGTGTTCATGGCGACGCCGACGTCGGCTTGCGCCAAAGCGGGGGCGTCATTGGTGCCGTCGCCGGTCATGGCGACGAGATGGCCCTCGGCCTGCTCGGCACGGATGCGGCGCAGTTTGTCCTCAGGCGTGGCCTGGGCCATGAAATCATCGACACCGGCCTCGGCGGCGATGGCGGCAGCGGTCATGGGATTGTCGCCGGTGATCATGACGGTGCGGATGCCCATTTTGCGAAGCTGGGCAAAGCGCTCCTTGATGCCGCCTTTGACGACGTCTTTGAGCTCCACGACACCGAGCACGCGATTTCCCTCCGCGACGACGAGCGGCGTGCGTCCGGCACGCGACGCGGCTTCGACGGTTTTCGTGATTTCAGCCGGATAGTGACCTCCGAGGGCCTCGACATGCGCTTTCATCGACTCCGCCGCGCCTTTGCGAATGCTGCGGCCTTCGAGATCGACACCGCTCATGCGTGTCTGAGCCGTGAAGGGCACAAACGTGGGGTGGGGAGCCGCGAGATCGCGTCCACGGAGGTTGAAGCGTTCTTTGGCCAAAACGACGATGCTGCGGCCTTCCGGTGTTTCATCGGCGAGCGACGCGAGTTGCGCCGCATCGGCGAGTTGCTGCTCGGTGATGCCGGGCGCGGGACGGAAGTCGGAGGCCATGCGGTTGCCGATGGTGATAGTGCCGGTTTTGTCCAAGAGCAGCACATCGATGTCGCCAGCAGCTTCGACGGCACGGCCGGAGGTGGCCATCACATTGCGACGGATGAGCCGGTCAATGCCGCTGATGCCGATGGCGCTGAGCAAACCGCCAATCGTGGTCGGGATGAGGCACACGAGCAGCGCGACGAGCACCGGCGTGGTGAAGGTGACACCTGAGTAGATGCCAAAGGGCTTCAGCGTGATCGTGACGAGCAAAAAGATGAGCGTCATCGCTGACAGCAGGATGGTGAGCGCGATCTCGTTCGGCGTTTTTTGGCGTTTCGCGCCCTCGACCATCGAGATCATGCGATCAAGAAAGGTGTTTCCTTTTTCGGAGGTGATGCGGATCACGATGCGGTCGCTGATGACCTTCGTGCCGCCAGTGACGGCGCTGCGATCACCGCCGCTCTCGCGAATGACGGGCGCAGATTCGCCGGTGATGGCCGCTTCATCGACGCTGGCGATGCCTTCGATGACCTCGCCATCGGCAGGAATGATGTCACCGGCTTCACAGACGACGAGATCGCCTTTTTCGAGCGCGGGAGCTGGCACGGCGATTTCCTGGCCGTTCTTGAGGCGGCGGGCCATCGTGTCCTTGCGCGCCTTGCGCAGCGAATCGGCCTGAGCCTTGCCACGGCCCTCGGCGACAGCTTCGGCGTAGTTCGCAAAAAGCACGGTGAACCACAGCCAGATGGAAAGCTGGGTGATAAAGCCTTGATCAGCCTTGCTGGTGAAGATGCTCACGGTGGTGAGCGCCGCGCCGACGAGGGTGACGAACATGACGGGGTTCTTCACCATCAGGCGCGGATCGAGCTTCTGAAACGCGCCGCCAATGGCGGGCATGAGGATCGAAGCATCAAAGAGAGAAGTGGGTTTGTGGGACATGAACGTGAGGAAAAAATGGTTTTAGAACAGGCCGCCTTTGCCCATCAGGAAGTGCTCAACGATGGGCCCCAGGGCGAGGGCGGGCAGGAAGTTCAAAGCACCCACAAGCAGCACGATGCCGATCAGCAGCACGGTGAAGGTCGCGCCATTCACCGGGAAGGTGCCCGCGCTCGGCGGCACAGTTTGCTTGCCAGCGAGTGATCCGGCGAGCGCCATGATCGGCACGATCATGAGGAAGCGACCGATGAGCATCGCGAGGCCGAGCGTGGTGTTATACCAAGGCGTGTTCGCGGTGAGGCCGGCGAAGGCGCTGCCATTGTTGCCCGTGGCAGAGCTGTAGGCGTAAAGCATCTCGCTGAAGCCGTGCGGGCCGTTGTTGTTGAGGCCTGCGACGCCCCAATCGCTCACGCAAGCCCACGCGGTGAAGCCGAGGATGCTCGCGGTGAGCACGAGCAGCGTGAGCATAGCCAGCTTCACCTCCTTGGCCTGGATCTTCTTGCCGAGATACTCCGGCGTGCGGCCCACCATGAGCCCCGCGATGAACACGGCGAGAATCACGAACACGAGCATACCATACAACCCCGCGCCGACACCGCCGATGACGACTTCACCCAGCTCGATCATGAACAGCGGAACGAGTCCACCGATGGGCGTGAACGAATCATGCATCGAGTTCACCGCGCCACACGACGCGGCGGTGGTGATGGTGGCAAAGAGGGAGGAGTTGAAGACGCCGAAGCGCACCTCCTTGCCCTCCATGTTGCCATCAGCCACAGCAATGCCGAGCTGCTGATGAATGGGATTGCCTGCGGCTTCAAAGTGCGCGCAAACGAGAACGCCGCCGACAAACAGCACCATCATCGCCGCCCACACGGCCCAGCCGTGGCCTTGGTTTTTCACCATGCGGCCAAGATAGTAGGTGAGTCCGCTGCCGATGCTGAAAATGGAGAGCATCTGGATGAAGTTCGACAGCGGCGTCGGATTTTCGAAGGGATGCGCCGCGTTCGCGTTCACAAAGCCACCGCCATTGGTGCCGAGCATCTTGATGGCGACTTGCGAGGCCATCGGCCCCTGCGCGATGACCTGCTCCGCGCCTTCCAGCGTCTTCGCCTTGGTGTAGGGATCAAAGTTTTGAATCATGCCCTGCGAAACGAGGAAGATCGCAAAGACGATGCAGATGGGCAGCAGGAGGTAGTAAGTGACGCGAACGAGGTCAGCCCAGAAGTTGCCGAGCGTCTTCGCAGAGCTTCGAGCAATGCCCCGCACCAACGCGGCGGCAATACCGATACCAACAGCAGCAGAGACAAAGTTGTGAAACGTCAGCCCCACCATCTGCGAGAAGTAGCTCATGGTGCTTTCTCCGCCGTAGCTCTGCCAGTTGGTGTTCGTGGTGAAACTCACCGCCGTATTGAAAGCCAGATGATGACTCAATCCGGGCAAGCTCTGCGGATTCCAAGGCAGCAGGTCCTGCAAACGCAGGATCGCATAGGTGAACACCACGCCGACCAAACTGAATGCCAGCATGGCGAAGGTGTATTGCTTCCAGCCCTGCTCGCTCTGCGGATCGGTGCCGAGCAGCTTGTAGGTCAGCTTTTCGACCGGCTTGACCACCGGATCGAGCCAGGTGCGCCCGTTGGTGTCGAGCACCTGCATGAGGTAGAGGCCCATCGGCTTCGTGATGAGTGTGAGAAGCCCGAGGTAGAGAGCAAATTGAAGCCAGTCGTTGATTTGCATGGCGGTAGATTAGAATTTTTCAGGACGCAGCATCGCCACCGTGAGGTAGGCGAGCAGGGCGAGGGCAATCAGCCCGACGAGGAGGGTTTCCATGGCGGCGGTCGGGTTAGAGAGTTTCGCAGCCGTGGATATAGAGCCCGGCGAGGACGAAAAAGACGGCGGCGATGCTGAGGTAGAGGATGTCGTTCATGACGACCTCAGCCTCTGCGCTGAAGCGGCGAAGCGTGAGTTAAAAGCTCGCTGCGAGGCGTCAAAAAGGTGTTAAAACACCAGCCTTAGTCGTTCAGTGACGCGATCTGTCCCCTGAGGTAACCAGCGGGTGGCTGGTCTAGTGGCACTTGATTCAGCCAACGAACAGCCTGCATGACAAGGCGGTCTTCGACGCCGGCATGTTGCGAGAGCTGCCGGGCGAGGTCGCACCACTTTTGACGCTGCCGAAGACGGCGGCTGACAAGCACACGAGCCACGACGCGAGAGAGGCGGTAGTAGGCATCTCCAGGCCCGCGTTCCGCGAATGCCACGAGCCGCTCGGCAAGCGAGGTGGCGGATATGGCTGCGGAGTTCATGGCCGCAGTGATAACGGCGGCAGGTTCAGATTTCAACCTGCTGTCCGAGCTCGATCACGCGCCCAACGGGAATCTGGAAATAGGTGGCAGGCTGCTGGGCGAGCTTGCTGGCGAAGGAGAAGAGGTGTTCGCGCCACTTGGCCATGCCGGGTGCTTTGCTGGGGATGATGATTTCGCGACCGAGGAAGAAGGTGGCTTTGTCGGGATCGACATCGAGATCATGCGCGGCGCACTGGCGCAGCAAACGCGGGACGTTGGGCTTTTGCATGAAGCCAAAACGGCCGGTGACGCGCCAGAAGTTGTCGCTGAGCTTTTCGACCTCAACACGACGGCTCGGCGGCACCCAGGGCTCGTCTTCGGTGGTCAGCGTCATGAAGATGACGCGCTGATGGATGGCCTGGTAGTGTTTCAGGCTGTGCAGCAACGCGACGGGCGTGCGGCCATGCGTGCTGGTCATGAAAATGGCCGTGCCGGGCACTTGGATGGCTTTGCCGCTTGCAAGGCTTTCGATGAGCATCTCCTGCGAGATGGCGCTGCGTTCCATGGAGGCACGCACGAGCTTGCGGCCCGTGGCCCAAGTGGTCATGACGATGAAAATGCCAGCGCCGACAGCGAGCGGGAACCAGCCGCCATCGAAGAACTTCACGAGATTCGCGCTGAGGAAGGCGAGCTCGATCAAACCGAACACAAGGCAAAGCGGCAGTGTTTTGAGCACGCTCCACTTCCATAGATGTCGTGCGGCGAAGTAGAAGAGGATGGTGGTGATGAGCATGGTCATCGTCACGGCCACGCCATACGCGGCGGCCAGATTGGACGAGGTGCGAAAGGCGACGACGAGCGCGAGACAGGCGAGCATGAGTACCCAGTTCACCAGCGGAATGTAGATCTGACCGCGAGCGTGCTCGGAGGTATGACGAATGCTCAAACGTGGCAGGTAGCCGAGCTGCACGGCGCTGAGCGTGAGCGAGTAGGTGCCGGTGATGAGCGCCTGCGAGGCGATCACCGTTGCTGCGGTGGCGAGCAACACGAGCGGCAGCGTGGCCCATCCGGGTGCCATTTGGAAAAACGGCGCGTGCGCGAGTTCCGGCTGTTTCATCAACAAAGCGCCTTGGCCGAGGTAATTGAGCGCGAGGGCCGGAAACACGAGCGAGAACCAGCCTCGACGGATCGGCGAGGCACCAAAGTGGCCCATATCGGCATACAAGGCCTCACCACCGGTCACGGCGAGGAACACGCTGCCTAGGATGACAAAGCCCGCGTGGCCGCCGGTGGTCAAAAAGTGCCATCCATGCCAAGGATTGAACGCAGCGAGGATTTCCGGTCCGTGGATGAGTTGCGACAGTCCGAGCGCGCCGAGGCTCACGAACCACAAACCGGTGATCGGGCCAAAAAAGCGGCCCACTTTGGCTGTGCCGAGAAATTGCACCGAAAACAGCACGATCAGGATGACCGCCGTTATGCCCATGATGAGCCACTGCATGCGATGATTCCACGTTTCGGCTTCCAAAGCATCCACCGGAGCCGCGCCGAGCAATCCGCCGTCTTTGAGGCCTTCCACGGCGCTCAAAACAGAAATCGCGGGCGTGATGATACCATCGCCAAAGAGCAACGCGGCACCGAAAAGCCCGAGCAGCACCGTCACGACGCGGCGTTTCATCGTTTCGCCCATGCTGTGCGAAGCCAAAGCCATCAGCGAGAGCACGCCGCCCTCGCCCTTGTTGTCCGCCCGCAGGATGAAGACGAGGTATTTGATGCAGATGAGCAAAATCAGCGACCAAAGCACGAGCGAGACGACGCCCAAGATGTGCTCGTGGCTTGCGGCGACGTGATGCGGGCTGTGCGGACTGAAGCACTCCTTCAGCGTGTAAATCGGCGAGGTGCCGATGTCTCCAAACACCACGCCGAGCGCCGCGATGACGAGCGTGGTGGTGGAGAGCTTGTGGAGGCCGTGATTGTCTTGGTCTTTCATGACGCCCGCAGGCTCCGTGGGGGAGCCGCAGGTGCCAGTGAAGGGGGCTCGGAGGCGCGTTAAGAACGTGTTAACGCCGGGTTACTCACGCCGGATGGATTCGATCAATTTGCCTCTCACCGCGAAAACGGTCGCGAGGAGGCAGATGACGAGGCCGAGGAGCAAAATGCCGCCGATGAGCGAGCCGAGGAAGGTGAGCGGGAGATCGCCACCGCCTTGTTTGAGGGCAGGGAAGACAGCAAGTGCGGCGGTAAGGCTGCCGAGCAATACACCGATGACGAGCAGTGCGGCATGCTCGCCGAGGATCATGGTGCGCAGGGCACCCGAGCGGAAGCCGAGGGCCTGCATGAGACCGAGCTCGCCTTTGCGCTCGAGCACATGACGCGCCACCAGCACACCGAGGCCGGCGGTGCCGAGCAACACGCCGAGGCCACCGAGGATGGTGAAGATGCCGATGTAGGTGTTTTGCACAGCGAGGAAGGCTTCGAGGCGTTGCTTGGCCGGTTCGAGGGCGAGGCCGCGCTGCTCAAGCTGTCGCGTGAGATGGGCGCTGACTTCTTGAGGCTTGTCGGAGGCGATGAGGAAGAAGCGGTAACCTGCAGCATCGGGGTATTTGGCGAGGTAGTGCTGCTCTGGAATGATGACCTTACCTTGAAGCACCGACCCAGCGAGAAGCGCCACGAGCGTGACTTGGAAGGCGCTGCCATCAGCGGCGGTGTAGTCGATGGTATCGCCGACACCTTTGCCCAAGCCCCACATGGCAGTGGCTTGGTCGGCGATGGCGGGGATGACTTTCTGGTCGAAAAAGTGCGCGTGAAGCTCAAATGGATCCCAGTCGCCTGATGCCAGTTTGAAGTTGTGATGAAGGTGAAGTGGATGCACGGCCACCAATTGAGGTTTTTGAGCACGGTTGAGGTTCAAGCAACTCGCGTCATCGCCTTCACGGACGCGGAAGGGGACGATGTGTGTTTTGGCCAGGAGTGCCTCATCGAGGGCAAAAGCCTCGCGACCAGCCTTGGAGTTCAAGTCCTCGTAAACTGGCAGCGAAGATTCGCCAATGAGTTCAAAGCCGCCGGTTCCGGCGTCGGTGGCGTCCATGCGGAAGGCATTCACGGCGACGACGAGGAAGATGCCTCCGGCCATCATGCCGATGACCGCGAGGCTCCTGGATGCGCGGCGTGAGATGTTGCGCAGGCCGATCTGCATGATGCTCATGGCCGTTCCGCGTCCACCGCTCCTCAGGCGGTCTCGCAGGACAAGCAATCCCACGACAAGGTAGGCGGTCCCAAAAGCGAAAAACATGCCTGAGAGCATCATCGGATCTTTGACGCTCGCAAACATGGGAAGCACCGGCAGAACAGGCATGAGAGCGAAAGGCAGCCAGTGTGGCAGCAAGGGCTTTTTGGCCCGGTTGTTCTCGCTGATGGTCTGCTCACCCCCATCAATGAGATTGCGAGCGGGCGAGGCGAAGAGTTTGCGGCTGGCCCAGCCGAGCGTGAGCAGCACGACGAGGAGGGTGCCTAGGCTGGCGGCGACTTGCGTTGTGGGGCTGGCTTCGAAGATGAGCGGCAGGCCTTTCGCCGCGCCGTTCCAGGCACCGGAGAGGCCGTCGAGGGCGAGCTGGGTATAGAAACGACCGCCGAAAATGCCGAGGAGCACGCCGACGATGGCTATGACACCAGCTTCGAGCAGCAACACACGACGGACGTTATTCGGTGTCCAGCCGATGGCGAGCAGGAGGCCGATTTGTGAGGCGCGACGCTCGAGCGTGAAGAGGAAGAGCAAGGCGGCGAAGACGAGCGCGGCGGCGATGAGGAACAGGCTGAGGCCGATGAAGAGACCGCCGAAGTCCACGCTGCCTTTCGCGGCGGCATCGGCATCGGCTTTGAAATCGCGGGCGACGAGGCCGATGTCGCTGAGCTGGAGTTTGGAGACGATTTCCTGCTTCAAGGCGGCTTCGTCCTGACCAGAGTCAGGAAAGCGGATGGCGGTGTGGGCACCGAAGCGGTTGTTCCAGAGCTTTTGACCTGCGGCAAGGCTGATGAAGCCTTTGGGCGTGCCTTTGTGGTCGTCCCAATACTTTTCGTCTTTGTCACGGATGGCCTTCATGTCCATCGGGATGCCGGGTTCCCAATCGCGGCAGTTGTCCACGTCGGAGACGCCGGGGAATTCGGGCGTCCAGGCCTTCGTGACCTCGGGATCGGTCATCGAGAGGATTTTGGAGACTTTGAAGGTGGCGTCCTCTTGCTTGAGCTCGCGACCGAGGCCGACGGTGAAGTATTTGAGGGTGAGGTCATCGCCGATTTGGAGGTTGTGATCGTCGGCGAGCCATTGGGTGATGGTGATGGTGATGCGTGATGCGTGATCCGTGAGGCTCGAATTCATCCGATCTGCCGCGGTGATCATCGAGTAGGGAGTGCCGCCCTTGGCCGAGGTGATGCCGTTCACGAGGTAGGTGAGCACGCCGTAGGCTTGCGGGGTGGCGAGGAGTTTTTCGGCCAGGATGGGATCGAGGAAGACGCGGCTGGTGCTGATTTCCCATTCTTTCTGGGCGCCGGAGACCCGAGTGAGTTTGAGGCCGAAGTCTTCGAGGGTGCGTTTGGAGGGATCTAGCATGCCGAGAGAGGCGTTGACGCGGCCTTCCATCTCGATTTGCTTCTGAAGATCTCCCAAAGCCACGAAGGCGGTATCGGGCGTGATCTGCGAGGCGATGAGCTGGAAGGCTCCGAAGTCCTCCGGCGGCACAATGGCGGCGATGGTGCGGCGGAGCGTGACCTGTTCGTTCGTGGAACCGGAGAGTGGCGCATCGCGGGAGATGGCGCTGGGGCGTTCGAGGCGGAGGAGAATGCTGTCGCCGGTTTTGGCGTTGAGTTTGCGGGCGAGCGGTTCGTTGATGGCGATCTCGTTGGAGCCGAGAGTGATCTTTTTGCCGCTGGGGCTGAGACTCCAGAAGCTGTCATCGACACCGAGGATCTGGGCGTTGTTGACGCGGACATTGCCATTGCCCGCACTCGCCGAACCCACGGCGAGGATGAAAGGCACGCTTTTCGATTTGCGCGCGAGTTTTTCGGTGAACCAGCGGTCACCACCGAGCACACCGGCTTGGATTTGACCAAGCCGAAAGCTTGCGACGCGTCGTAGGCTGGCCCGAACGCTATCGCCGACGAACAACGAGCCGCTGAGGATGGCGGAGGCGAGGAAGGCACCGAAAAGCAGGCCCAGATGCCCACGCCAATAATGGCGGGCGGAGGTGAGGATGAGGGAAAGGCGGCTCATGCGAGGCTTCCTTCGTGGATTTTGAGCACGCGGGACATTCTCGCGGCCTGGGCGGGATGATGGGTGACCATCACCAAGGTGGTGCCAGTGGTCTTTTGGAGGTCGAGGAGCAGCGTGGTGAGGGATTCGGCGTTTTTCTCGTCGAGGGCTCCGGTGGGTTCATCGGCGAGGATGAGGCGCGGTTGATTGATGAGGGCACGCACGACGGCGACGCGTTGACGTTCACCGCCGGAGAGTTGAGCGGGCTTCCAGGCCATGCGGTCCTGCAAACCGACCTGTGCGAGCAATTGCTCCGCACGCTGGCGGGCATCCGCAGGCGGCTGCGCAAGGGCGAGTGTGGGCAGGAGGACGTTTTCGAGCACGCTGCATTGCGGCATGAGGTGATGAAGCTGGAAGATGAAGCCGATCTTCCGGCTGCGCACGGCGGCGAGATGCTCCGCGGTGCATTTGGTCAGTGATTCGCCATCGAGGGTGATCTCGCCACTGTCCGGTGTGTCGAGCGTGCCGAGCAGATTCAGCAGCGTGCTTTTGCCACAACCGGACGGGCCGACGATGGCGACGGATTCACCGGCCTCGATGCCGAGCGTGATGTCTTTCAGCACGGGCACACTCTGGCCGCTGCCGGGATCGGTGTAGGATTTGGAGACGTGGGAAAGCTGGAGGAGCATGGGCCGGTAAGGATTGAAAATTGAGAAGTGAAAAATGGAAAATGAAAATTGGCCTGAGCAGAGACAGCCATCTCTCTCTACGCGATGATGCCTTCTGATTAAGCAGGATCGACGATGCGCCAGCGCTTGGCTTTGAATTCGTGCCTTGGAAGCGAACCGGAATCGACGATGCGCACGGGGATGCGGAGGCTGAAGGTATCGCGCAGGCGGGCTTCGAGCTTTTTGAGAAGGGACTTGGCGATGTTTTCGTCGGTCTCGATGAGCAGCTCGATCTCATCCATGTCGTCGATCTTTTTCTGCTCGACGAGGTATTCGACGATCTCGGGGAACTCACGCACGACGGCGTCGATGGCGCTGGGGTAGATGTTCACGCCGCGGAGCACGACCATGTCATCGATGCGGCTTAAAATGCCGCCTTCGAGCGTGAGGCGGCCACGGTGGAGCTTCTTTTTGACGTAGTCGCCGGTGCGGTAACGCAGGAGGGGGCAGACGGTGCGGTCGAGCGTGGTGAGGACGAGCTCGCCGTGCTGGCCATCCTCGACTTCGAGGCCTGTGGCGGGATCGACGACCTCGGCGAAGTAGGCGTCCTCGATGACGATGAGGTGACGCGGCAGTTCTGGAGACTCGAAGGTGACGGGGCCGACCTCGGTCATGCCATGGTGATCGAAGACCTGGGCATCCCAGAGCTTTTCGAGGCGCTGGCGGATGGCGGGCACACTGCCGCCGGTTTCACCGGCGACGATGATTTTCTGGATGCGCAGGCTCATGCGCTCGACGCCGGAGGGCTCGCCGATCAGTTCACCGAGCCGCAAGGCATAGGTGGGTGTGCAGCAGAGCACGGTGGCACCATAGCGGGCCATCATTTCGAGCCGCGCCTGGCTGGAGAGTCCACCGGCGGGGAGCACCATGTAATCCTTTGAAGCGGCCTCAAAGGCAGTCCAGAAGCCGAGGAAGGGACCAAAGGAGAAGGCGAAGCAGATGCGGTCGCGTCCTTTCACGACGCCAGCGGCCTCGAAGACCTTTCGCCAGCAGGCGAGCATGGCCTCCCAGCTTTCCGGCGTATCGATCCAAGCCATCGGTTTGCCCGTGGAGGTGCCGCTGGTTTGGCAGAAACGGGTGTACTGACTGATGGCACGGGTCAAATTCGTGCCAAAGGGCGGATGCGCTTCGCGATCAGCCTGGATCTCGGCTTTGGTGGTGAAGGGCACCAGCTTGGCGAAATCCTCCAAACGGTTCATGCCGCTCACACGGACGCCAGTTTCACGGAAGCGTTTGCCGTAGAAGGTATCGAGCGTGCTGAGATTGAGGACGATGGAGCGGAGCTTGCGCCACTGGTTGGAGCGCAAGCGCACCCGATCGATCAGCGGCGCGTGGTGGTCAGACACGCGTGGATGTGTGGCGAGCAGTGGCGATGCGGCAAGGGCGGATTGATGAATGTGGCGAGCGATTCACTCCCGCCACGGCTGACGGCTTGCGTAGCTCTCGGCCTGTTTTTGAATCGTGGCGGCGAGATTGGCATCGCCGGAGGCGGTGGCGAGGTCAGCGGCCTTGCGGGCTTCGATGGCGGCTTCGTCGAACTGGCCGTTCTCGGCGAGTGCGGCGGCGAGAGTGTGCCTGACGAGCGGGTGCTGGCTTCCAGTGATCGCATCGGCCTGACGGGCGAGTTCGAGGGCTTGTTTGCCGTTTCGCAAATCGTCGTCCGAAGTGGTGGCAAGGAGCCAGGCGAGGTCGTTGAGGCTGGCGAGGTGCTCGGGCGCGGTTTTCAGGTTTTCGGCATACTGGTCTCGGGCGTCCTTTTTGCGACCTTGGGCCATGAGACAAAGGGCGAGGTTGTGGCGGGCATTGATGCCGGCACCGGATTCGATGGCGAGACGTAGCTCGCTTTCGGCCTCGGTGAGCTTGCCGAGGCTCATGAGTGTGTAACCAAGGTTGCTGCGGGCATCGGCAAAACCGGGCCGGCTGCGAATGGCATGCTGGTATTCTTTGACCGCTTCCTCGGCACGATCAGAGAGCGTGAGGAGGAGGCCGAGATTGTTTCGCGCATCGGCATGATCGGGCTGCAAATCGAGCGTGCGGCGGTAGGCTGCCTCGGCCTCCGGCATGCGGCGCTGCTGAAGGTGAAAATTGGCGAGGTGGTTGGCGGCGTCCGCATAGGTGGGATCGAGCGCGAGGGCCTTTTCGAACTCGGCGATGACGTTTTGAGGCTCCGCATGGCGTGCCTGCGAGACACCCATCGCGGCGTGAAGGCGGGCATAGTGAAAAGAAGCCTCATCGGTCCCGGCGAGCGGACGCTTCACAAAAGCATACAGGCACGCGGCGAGCAGGATCGCCGCTGCGGCGACCTGCCATGTGGGCACGAGTGGACGCACGATGGCCGGCTTCATGGCGCGACCTCCTTTTCGAGATGGAAGACGAGGAAGCAACTATCGAAGGAGAGCAGGCCTTTGCCGTAGAGATCGAGCTTTTCGATGCGGCCGGTGGCGTCAAAGACCTGCGCCAGCCGGTAGCGGCAGCCGGGGATGCTGAGATCGCCGCCGAGATGCAGGACGATCTCTTGCGGACGCAGCACGACCCAGGATGGCTTGATCTCGGCGAGAGTGGCAGCCCATTGGTAGCCATTGGCCTTCGCTGCTTTCACGACCTGCGGGGAGGAGAGGCCGGGCCAGTCGTGGGTGCGCAGGCCGGAGTAGTAGCCGATGTAGCCGAGGCACTCCATGAAGACGGTGTCGCCGGGCTCGGCGTGCTCCTTGAGCCACAGGCCGATCTGTTTGCGGTTCTCGATCTCTACCCGCTGCTGCTGCACAGCAAAGGTGCGTGCGGAATGGAAGGTCATCCACAGGCCGAGCAGGAGAAGCAACGCACTGAAAATCCAGGCTGCACGCCGCAGGCCTTGGCTGAAGTTCAACGCCCGTTCCACCAGGCCCGCGAGCCCCAGCAGGCCGAGCCAGACGGGTGCCGGCAGATACCAACTGGCCGGATAGGCCGGGTAATAGTCCAAGTAGGCCAGAAACACCGCATAGGTGAGCGAGGCCGCACGTGCCTGCCAGCGCACGCCCGGCACCAGCCAGACGAGGTAGGCGATCCCCGCGACGAAGATGCAGGCCGGTCTCACGAAATCAGGCCAGCCGCCAAAGCGAAAATTGGAAGGCGTGAGGGCAGACTCCCCTGCACCGGATTCGGTTAACATGATGACCGGTTGCCTCAGAAAACTCCACAGGCCGCCGAGCAGGCTCTTGGAGCCCGCGAGGCCGGCTTTCGCGGTGACCGTATGCGGCACCGGCGAGCCGTAATACCACCAAGCCCAGGCAAACCACGGCAGATAGAGCAGCGTGCAGAGACCTCCTGCTTTGAGAAACAACTGAAACCAAGCTTTCCTGGTCATGCCACCCTCGTCCGGCTTGGTGAAAAGCAGCACCGCGGCACTCATCGCCGCGATGGTGATGAAACTGTCCGGTCGCGTCCACATGAGGCCGGCCCAGGCGGAGCCGAGGTGCGCCCAGGCTTTGGCACTGCGGCAGGCAAACAAGGCCCAGATCATCCAGCCGGTGAAAAGCAGCAGGATGGAGGTCTCCATGCCGTTCGCCGCGAAATCGAGGCTCTTGTTGTCGGTCATCAGCCACAGCATCAGGACAACCGGGACGGAGCGATGCATCTTCATCGCTGAAGTGGACGCAGCGAACAGCGCCGCCGCACCACCAAAGGCCGCCACCCCCATCAAGCGGAAGAGCCACAGCGCCGCGAGGTCTGATTGATTGCCGGTGAGCAGACTGCACAAGGCTGGCAGCAGCACACCGAGTGGCGAAGTGAAAGTGTGCAGCCGCTCGCCATGCTGGTGCAGCAGGCCATGACCCGTGGCGAGGTTCTTTGAGGATCGGAAGGTGATCCAGTAATCCTCCCACACATGGTCAGTGGCCAGTGTCCAGCCGAGCGCGAGGATCGCCGCGGCGAGAAAAACGCCGGTCGTGGACAGGATGGGACGCGGACTGGACTCCGAGCAGACCTGCATGGGTTACCGGCTGAGATCCTCCTGCTTGAGCACTTTAAAGCCGGCCTTGCCGAGCACCTCCGCGCCGAACTCCGGGGCATCGAGGTGCAGCACGAGCACCGGATTCTGACCGGGGCGGATGAGCAGCGGGTAGCTGAAGGAGACGTTGATCTCAGCCCCGAGCAGGGCGGAAAGGGCCTGCGGGAGGGAGGTCTCGGTCTCTTTGAGCTCGATGACCGTGACCGGGATCATGCTGTGGGCGATGCCTTTCTCGATAAACAGCAGATGCGCATCATCCGGGGCGCTGACAATGAGACGCACCAGGGCGAGCTCCGTGTTGTCCTGGAGGGAGAGGCCCAAAACAGCCACCTGATGATCGCCAAGCAGCTTCACGAGGGACATGAGCGCCCCGACGCGGTTTTGCAGGAAGACCGTGAGCTGCCGCACGGGTGAGCCTTGGGCAGTGCTGGACTCGGAACTGGCTTTTGGCTGGGCGGTGGTGGACATGGCGGGCAGATGGTAGCTCAGTTTTAGAAAATTGCTGCAATGACCTGCCGCTGAGCCGGAGCTATTCCGCAGCCTTCGTCACCTTGAAACGAATCTTCAGATGCTGATCGCTGTCCTGCGGCTCCTCCCAACCGCGGCGATACACCAGCTCGAGTCCGGTTTCGCCCTCCGCGATGGCTTGAAATCG
Organism: Verrucomicrobiaceae bacterium; assembly: GCA_016795465.1. Classification (GTDB taxonomy): domain Bacteria; phylum Verrucomicrobiota; class Verrucomicrobiia; order Verrucomicrobiales; family Verrucomicrobiaceae; genus Prosthecobacter. The sequence continues at coordinate 97,199 of JAEUHK010000126.1, forward strand.
CCAGTGCTCCACGCCACCGCGACCGACGAGCACCTGGTCCCCGCCGAGCGTCTGTGGCCCCTGATAGGCGTGATTCACCTGCTTCACCACCTTCCACTCGGGCAGCTCAAAGCTGTTCCACGAGTAGCCCGTGGTCGGATTCGACTCCAGATGCAGATCCACGGTCTCGCCGATGATGAGTTCGACCGTTTTACCGTGGTCCGCCGCGGTGAGCAGAGGCTGTGGCGGACGCGGCGGTGGAGGCTCGCTGGCGCACGAGAGGAGAAACGAGGCCGCGATGAGGTGAAGAGGCAGTTTCATGGGAATCAGAGCACCCGGCTTCTTGCCTCTGCCGAGGTGGTTACCCCGCAAGGATTCGAACCTTGAACGAGAGAATCAAAATCTCCTGTGTTACCATTACACCACGGGGTAGTGGCTGGGCCGCGGCGATAGTAGTGCGATGCCGCCACTGCGCAAGGAGCGAGTGCGAAATGCTCCGCGGGTCAGCTTTCCCGGCGTTTCAGCATCACGCGATGCACCCCTTTGCGGAGCACCGGCACGTTAAAATTCACCAGCAAGCCTCCACGGAGACCGCTGAGGCGCAGAATGGATTCAAACTGCTGCTTCTCCAAGGCTGTTACCTGCTCCTGGGCACGGACGATGAGCAAAAGTCTCTCCTGCACGATGAAATCGAGCTTCGCGGCGTTTTTCACCTCATGCTCCCGATAGGTGAAATCGAGCGGCACCGCACGGCGGAAGTCGATTTCCAGCTCGCGCAGTTCGATGGCCATGCACTCCTCGTAAGCCTCGCGAAACAGTCCTGGACCGAGGCGGCCATGCACGTTCAGGCAGGCACCAATCACGAGGTGGGGAAGGTCGGCGTCGTTCATGAGGGCGGAAATTAGCACGAAGTGCCCCAACAAGCCAAAAACACCTTGCGCCGCGTGCCTGCCGTGCTCCTATCCGCGCCTCCGAAATTCGGAAATGGCTCGGTAGCTCAGTCGGTAGAGCAGGGGATTGAAAATCCCCGTGTCGGCGGTTCGATTCCGTCCCGAGCCACCTCTTTTGAGGTGACTTATTTGCCCACAAACCATGTGGCAAAGCATGAGAGCTCTGGTGCTCTCCATGAACTTCGGTCTTAACGACGCTTCTTCGATCCAGCGAGGCGGTCGCTGAGGTGGAAGAGCTTGTCGATGGAGATGGCGCCGGAGCCGAAGAGCACGAGCGTGAAGCTGATGAAGGCGTAGAGCCACGCGGCCTCGAGGTGGGGCGAGGCAGACCGGGTGAAGACGATGATGGCGGTGATGATCACCGGCAGAAACACAACTGAAAAGAAGCGTGTGAGGAACCCGAGTGTCCAACTAGCACCGACGGAGGCGACGATGAGAGCCGTGGCCGGGGCGGCGAGGTGCGCGTAGGGGATGCCTGCCTCGGCGAACTGTTTTGACCATTCCCACGGGTGCTCCTGCCAGAGGAAATGGTAGGCTCCGAGCACCGCGGAGATGCCGTGCCGCGTGAGCAGCATCACGCCGGTGCCGATGCGCAGGACGGCGATGGTCTTGAAGAGGGCGCTGAAGGGATTCTGGCTGGCGGTGGGGTTTTCGCCATAATACTCGATCATGGGGGCAGCAGGTCAGATGTCGGGAGAGAGGGTGATCACATCTCCGGCGCGGAGGCTCCAGTCCTCATCGGCGGTATCGAGGGAGGTGAAGAAGCGGCGCTGGCCCTCGCGGGCGATGTAAACGCCACGCGCGGTGGACTTGAGCTTGCGACCTCCGGTGACCACGACGGCTTGTTTGACGGTGATGTCCTCAAACGCCGGGATGTATTCGGCGGCCTGAACATCGCCATTGATGCCGATGACGGGGGTGTTTTCGACGGAGAAAAGATGAACCGTGACGGGGCGGGAGGTTTGAGCTGTGACACGGAAGTGGGCACCGATGGCCTCGACGGCCTCCGGCAGGCGTTTGCCGCCGACTTTGGCGTATCCGCTTTCTCCCAGCAGCACATTGCCGGCGTCATCCACCATCACGATGCCGCGAAACACTCGGGAGGGATCACGCGTGCCCTCATACACTTCGAGACGGAGTGTGTGGCCGGTTTGCAGCGGGTTGCGGGAGTTGAAGGGGATCTCGGGGTCGTTCGCGTCCACCTGGTCGCTTTCGGGCATGCCGGGGATCAGCTTGGCCACATCACGCATGCTGGGCAGTTTCATGCTCGGCAGCGGGATGTGGGAAGCGGCGCTTTTGACGGAGGAGGCGACGTTTTGGACCGTCTTGCAGGCCGGAAGGGCGGCGAGAAGTGTGACGGCGGTGAGGAAGCGAGAGAGGCGCATGGCTGGGCGGGAGAGAGAGGTTCAATCCGGGGATGCCATGATGGATGCGGCCCTCGTGATGGCAAGGACACATTGGCCGCGTGCGGCACACGGGGCTTGATCGGGGCGGCGTGATGGCCAGAATCAGCGCCCCATGACTGCCCGCCTTGCCTGTTCCATTCTCCTCGCGCTTGCCAGCGTGATGCTGTGCCAATGCTCCTCCAGTTCGAAGAGTTGGAAGTATGATTACGTGCCCGGAAAAACGGCGGTGATCATTCGCGGCAAGGCCGTGCCTCCCGCGAACGCGCCACCAGAGGTTCTGCGGGCCATTTCGGCCGGCAATCGCATCTGCACAAAGCCCTACCGCCGAGGCGGAGGTCATGCGCACTTTGAAGACAGCGCCTACGACTGCTCCGGCACGGTGTCCTACATCCTGCATGCGGCGGGCAAGCTCGACGAGCCCTCCACCTCCAGTGGTCTGCGCAGTTTTGGCCGCAGCGGCCATGGCAAATGGATCACGGTCTATGCCCGCAAAGGTCATGTCTTCTGTGAGATCGCCGGCCTGCGGCTCGACACCGGCTATAATGATGACGACAGCGATGGTCCCCGCTGGACGAGTCGTGCGCGTCCGATCAAAGGCTACTCGGTGAGGCATCCAGCGGGTCTCTGAGACACAAAAAAGGGCGCGAATCACTTCGCGCCCTTTCTGTTGAGAGTGTCGGGAGTTGTCGAACTCACTTCTTTCCGCCCGCGGCTTCCTGGCGGAGCTGCTCGAGGCGGGAGAGGGGCTTCGGCGCTGCGGGAGCGGCGGGTTTGGGTTCCTCCTTGGGCTTCGCAGCAGCCACGACAGGTGCGGCGGCCGGAGCCTTGCGAGGCGCGTCGATGCGCAGCGTGGAGCCGAGCGCGATGCGATGCGCAGTGGTGCCGCCAGGGATCGGGACATCGACACGGACGAAGAGATTGCCCTGCTTGCCGACCGGGGACTTGTCCGTGGTCTTCACCTTGAAAGCCACTTCCTTGGTGTCCTTGGTGATCTCCGCAGGCTCGATCTGGATGGTGTCCGGCACGCCGAGCACGGCGGCCTTGGCCTTGCCTTCGAAGGGCTTGAGGTGCTCCAGCTTGGCAATCATGACCGTCTCCTTGCCCTGCTCGACGGCAACGAGCGGGATGGTTGGCGCGGTGACATAAGCAGTGGTGGTGACCACCTCGGCGAAGGGGCTGGCGTTGTAGATGCGGCCATTGCCGCCATCCACCTCGCCCATGACGGTGTAGTTCCACTTGCCGTCGGTGACGGCACCATTGGCATCGAGGTTGAAGTAGCACTCGTTCTGGCCCTCGGGGATGGTTTGCTCGCCGAGGCAGCTCACGCCGGGAGATTTCCAGATCATGAACACGCGGATGGCGTTCTTGAAGCCTTCCTTCCGCTTGGCGGTGACTTTCAAATCGAGCACGCCGTTCGCCACGAGCGGCACTGGTGGCTTCTCGATGGTCAGCGAGTAGGGCGCCTCGTCGATGACGGCCACGGGGAGCTTGTCCTCGATCTCGGTGTAATACACGACGTTGCCGTTGCGCACGATGTCGAACTCCTGGCGCAGCTTGCCGGTGATCTTCGTGTTCGGATCGACGGGGTTGAGCTTCACTGGCACGGTCTGATGGCCGAGCGGGGCATCGGCGGCGGCTTCAAAGAGCAGCGGCACATTGCCGAGATCCTTCGGTGCCATCTCAGTGAGCAGTTTCACGCCCTGCGGAAGGCCTGTGGCGTCGAATTTGAAATCACCGCCCACATTCACGCGGGAAATGTTCACTAGCGTGGCATAGCGGCCGCCTTTTGGCACGGCGATGAACTGGCGGTAGTGCGTGTCATTCACCGTGAACTGCGGCGAGGCGAAGTAGAGCTCCGGCACGGCGGCGACGAGTTCGAGGCGGTAAACATAGTTCGGGCCGCCGCGTTCGAGGTGATCGGCCACACGGACGAAGTAATCGCCGTCCGCAGGAATCGCGACCTTGAACTTGCTATCAAGGCGGCGGCGTCCACCGCCGTCGTCATTGCCGCTGAGGCTGCCGCCTTTGTCATTGTAAACATTGACCACGCTGTCGAGTGGGGAGCCGAGGCTTTGGGCAAAGGCTTGGATCTCGAGCGTCATGCCCTTCTTGAGCGGCAGCTTGAAGTAATCCACGTCGCCGGGCTTCTCGATGATGCCGTTGAGGGCGATGGGCTCGCCAGCGGCGGGGGAGGCTTTGGCTTGCTCGTCATTCGGCTCGACTTCGAGGGCGTTTTCGAAGGTGACGAGACGGAAGGGATTGCCGGAGGGAGCTGGCTCCTGAGATTTCGAATAGATCATGTAACCTGGGTCGATTTCAGCGGGCAATTGGGCTTCTTCTTCGAAGGAGCCGTCCTTCTCGATGAAGCGCACCTTGGTCTTCGAGCCGATTTTACCACCAGCGGGATACACCACATCTGGACGGCGATAGCTGCCCACATGCAGGCGGTAGAAGGAATTGCCGCTGCCGCGGTAGGACGACTCGCGGATCATCACCGTGTAGTCGCCATCTTCCTCGGCCACATACGAGCAGTAGCCGTCCTGACGGTGGAGGATGGTGTCGTCGCTGATGACCTTCTCGAAGCGTTCCTTGTCGATGATGGCGAGGAAGGGATCGAAGACGGTGTAGCCGAGGCGGAGGCCGTCCACCTCGACGGAGAGGCGCTGGCCCTTTTTCAGCGGCACTTTGTAGTAGTCCACGTCCTCGTTGGTCACGAGACCCTCGACGGTCTGGTTCATCTGAATGACCTGCGGGGTCTCAAACTCGCTGTTCGGCTCCTTTTCCTCCACATTTGGGAAAATGCCCACGAAGAACTGGCGGGCATGGGAGATGCCGGTCTTTGTGCGGATGCGCATGAGGTGGTTCCCGGGCGGCACATCGGGGGCGATGGCGATGGTGAGGTCCACTTTATTCTTCTCCACCTTCTCCACGCTCTTCTGCGTGAAGCCGGGCGAGAAGAAAATGAGGCTCTCGAAGTCATCGAGACGATTGCCCGTGACGGTGAGCTTCACTTCCGTGCCACGCTGGCCGCCATTCGGCTTCGTGGTGGAGAATTCCGGGTAGGAGGCAAACAGGCTCGCCGAGGTGGCAAAAGCCGCCGTGCCGAGGAGGATGGTGCGGAGGGAGGACATGGGGGGTCGTTTTGGGGTCGGCGAACATACGGGCGTCCGCTCGGGAAAATTGCTTTCGGGGCCAAAGATTGCCCGCGGGTGGCTTGCTGCGGAAAACGGGGTTGCAGCTCTCAGGCCGGCTTTTTCATCAAATGAGCGTATTTCTCGCTCCAATCGTCCGGCAGCCGCACCGGGCGGCCCTGTGGCATCTGCACGAGGGCCAGCGATTGCCGGCAGGTGATCAAAAGCGTGTCATCGGCTGGCCGGCGGACCTCAAAGGCGCACCAAAAGCGGGCGCGTTCGACGCTTTCGAGCCGTCCGTGGATCACGATTTCATCACCGAGCTTCGCCGGGCGGCGGTAATCGATCTCCGTGCGCACCACGACGGGAAAAAGCTGCGTCTCCGACATCTCGCGCAGCTTCATCCCCAGCGATGCCGCCAGCCGGGTGCGGGCCGTCTCGATCATGCGCAGGTAGGCGATGTTGTGCACCACGCCGCCGCAGTCGGTGTCGAAAAACATGATCTCTTCGCGGGTCTCGATGGTGGGGGTGTGCATGGGCCGCGCAGTTTGGGAGGTCCCGGCCATCACGCAATCGAGTTTCCCTGCCGGTGAGGAGCTTTTGAAATGGCGCTTGCCAATTGGGATTACACCCGTAATCCATTGCGGATCACAGGTGTAATCCACGCGTCATGCCTTCCTCCGCTTTATCTCTCTGCGCCCTTCCAATCTCCGTGGTGCTCCTGCTCGGCGCTTCTGCCTTCGCCGCCGAGAAATACGACAACCCCACGCCCTGGTCCTACCAGCGCCTCCAGCGTCCGGCAATTCCCACCACCAAGGACACCGCATGGCCGAAGGACGACCTCGACCGCTTCATCCTCGCTCGTCTCGAAAAAGAAAACCTCCGCCCCATCGGCGATGCCTCGCGTGCGACGCTGATTCGTCGTGCATCCTTCGATCTGCGCGGCCTGCCGCCATCTCAAGCCGAGGTCGAGGCCTTCCTCCGCGATCCTTCCTCCGATGACATCGCCTTCGCGAAGGTCGTGGACGCCTTTCTTCAATCCGAACGCTTCGGCGAGCGCTGGGCGCGGCATTGGCTCGATGTCGTGCGTTATGCGGACAGCGTCGGACGCGTGTGGAATGCACCGTTTCTGTATGCCGCGAGGTATCGCGACTGGGTGATCGATTCGCTCAACGAAGACAAGCCCTACAACCGATTCGTCGCCGAGCAGATCGCGGGCGATTTGCTCCCGGCAAAGACCGTGCTGCAGCGCCGCGATCAAATCGTCGGCACCGGCATGCTCGCGCTCGGCAGCATGAACGTGCAGGAGGGCGACTACGAGCAATACATCCTCGATCAGGTCGATGACCAGATCGACGTCGTCGGCCGTGCCTTCCTCGGCCTCACGCTCGCCTGCGCACGCTGCCACGATCACAAAACGGAGCCTGTCACGATGCGCGACTACTACGCGCTCGCTGGCATCTTTTACAGCAGCCGCACGCTCAGCGGCACACCGAACCGCAACGACGGCGTCGCCGGTGGTTACGTCAGTCCCGAGGCGCTCGTCGATCTGCCCACCGAGCTCGATGAATCCGTCGGCCCGCCGCAAAAACTGCCCGCAGGCATTCACTCGATGGATGACATCCGCGAGCTCGGCAATCCGAAGCAAACCATCCGCTACGACCACGATCCGCATTTCTGCATGGGCGTCATCGACGGTGAAATCAAAGACTGCGAGATCGCCATCGGCGGCGACCCGCATGATCGCGACACCGCGCCGACTCGCGGCGAATTGAAGCTCCCCGCCTTGCCACCGATGCCCAAAGTGCCCGCGAAAAGCTCCGGTCGCCTCGAATTCGCCCAATGGCTCACGCAGCCCACGCATCCGCTCACCTCACGCGTCATGGTGAACCGCCTCTGGCAGCATCTTTTCGGCGAAGGCCTCGTGCGCACCCCCGATGACTTCGGCATCACCGGCGCCGATCCCACGCATCCCGAGCTGCTCGATCATCTCGCCATCCGTTTCGTCACGAATGGCTGGAGCGTGAAGAAAATGATCCGCGAGATAATGCTCAGCCGCACCTACCGACTCGCCTCGACCGGCAATCCCGAGCATCCCGATGCAGGCAACAAACTCCGCTGGCGTCAAAACCCCAAGCGCCTCGAACTCGAACCGCTGCGTGACACTTTGCTGCAACTCGCCGGTCAACTCACCTTCGACCGTCCCGAAGGCATCCAAGTCGCCGGCACTGGCGGCAAAGGTCGTCACGGCATCACACGCAGCCTGCTCGGCATCGAGGAGCTGTATCGCACGATCTACCTCCCCGTCGTGCGCGACAACATCCCCGAACTCTTCAGCACCTTCGATTTCCCCGGCCCCACCCAAATCAAAGGCCAGCGCGACGTCACCACCGTCGCTCCCCAGGCCCTGTTCTTCATGAACAACCCTTTCGTCGAACAACTCGCCGCCCAAATCGCCGACAAAGCCGGAAAAGACACCCAAGCCATTTACAAGCTCATTTTGGGCCGCGATCCCACCTCCGAAGAAATCACCGACGCACGCGATTTGGACGACCAAACGCTCGTGCAGGCGCTGCTAGGCACGGCGGAGTTTCGATATGTGTTCTAACCACGAATAGGCACGAATGTTCACGAAATTTTCCAAGGCTCAAACCCCAATCATTAGTGCTCATTCGTGAGCATTCGTGGTTTCCATTCTGCATCCATGACCACTCGTCGCAATCTCCTCCAATCCACCAGCGCAGGCTTCGGCTGGTTGGCGTTCAATGCGCTGCATCAGCAGTGGGCGAATGCGGCGGCACCGCCGAAGACGATAAATCCTCTCGCGCCGAAGGCCGCGCACTTCGCGGCGAAGGCGAAACGCGTGATCTTCATGTTCATGCAGGGCGGGCCGAGCCATCTGGACACGTTTGATTACAAGCCGGAGCTCGTGAAGGCCCACGACCAGAAGGTGGCGAAATACATGGGCACCGCGTTCGACTTCAAACCGCGCGGCAAAAGCGGGCTCATGATTTCCGACGCGTTTCCCGAGCTGTCCAAGCACGCCGACGACCTCTGCATTCTCAACGGCATGCAGACACGCACGAACGCGCACCAGATGGCCACGGTGGCTCTGCACATCGGCAGCGAGACCTTTGTGCGGCCTTCGATGGGCGCGTGGATCGTTTACGGCCTCGGCACCGAGGCGGAGGACCTGCCGGGCTTTGTCACGATCAATCCCGTGGCCGACACCGGCGGCGCGATGAACTACGGATCGGCCTTTTTGCCCGCGAGCTTTCAAGGCACGCGACTCAGCACCACCGGCGGCGGCGTTCCCGATCTCTCGAACGGCCGGCTCAGCGACGCGCAGCAGCGCAAGCAGATCGAATTCATCCAAAAAGCCAATCGCAGGCTCCTCGCGGGCGATCCCGGCAATCCCGAGCTCGAAGGCATCATCCAGAGCTACGAACTCGCCTACAAAATGCAGACCAGCGTGCCCGACGTGCTCGATCTCGACAAGGAGCCCGCGCACATCCGCGAGCTCTACGGCCTCGACAACGGCGACACCGAGCGCTTTGGCACGCAGTGCCTCATGGCGCGTCGTTTGGCGGAAAAAGGCGTGCGCTTCATCCAGCTCACCAGCACCGGCTGGGACCATCACCAGCAACTCCGCGAAGGCATCACCCGCCAGGCCACATCCATCGACAAACCTATCGCCGGCCTCATCGCCGACCTGAAACAGCGCGACATGCTCAAGGACACCCTCATCCTCTGGGGCGGTGAATTCGGCCGTGGATCGAGCTACGACAACGAACCCTACAACGGCCGCGGACACAACGGCCGCGGCTACACCATGTGGATGGCCGGCGGCGGCGTGAAAGGCGGCTTCGCCTACGGCAGCACCAACGCCATGGGCGACACCGCCGAAACCGGCATCATCACCACCCACGACCTCCACGCCACGGTCCTCCATCTCATGGGCATCAACCACGAACGCCTCACCTACCGCTACTCCGGCCGCAACTTCCGCCTCACCGACGTGCACGGCGAGGTGGCGAAGGATATCATCGCGTGAGCGATCAAGGCAGCGGAGTCTCTTCGATCAACTGCTGGGCAGTCTCCGCACCGGTCTGGCCTTCGATGGCGTGTTCGAGGCGGTGGCCCATCACGGGCACGGCGACGGCTTGGATGTCCTCGGGCATCACCATGGCACGGCCGTTGATGAGGGCCCAGGCGCGAGCTGCGGCGAGCACGGCCAAGCCCGCTCGTGGCGAGAGACCGCGACCTGTCGCACGACTGGCGGCAAGGAGGTCTTGCAAGTAATCAAGCAGGGCAGGGGAGGCATGCACGCCGCGTGTCCAGCTTTGCAGCGTGTGCAATTCCGCGGGCGAAAGGGCGGCGTGCATCGTTTTGAGCAGATCACGACGGTCGTGGCCTTGCAGCAGCGCCCGCTCGGCCGCACGATCCGGCGCTCCGAGGCCGAGTCGCATCAAAAAGCGGTCGAGCTGCGACTCCGGCAGCATGTAGGTGCCGGATTGAGAGGAGGGATTTTGTGTGGCGATGACAAAGAAAGGCTCGGGAAGCGGATGCGTGCTGCCATCGGCGGTCACCTTGCCTTCCTCCATGGCTTCGAGCAGGGCTGACTGCGTCTTCGGTGTGGCGCGGTTGATTTCATCAGCCAGCAGCACTTGGGCGAAAACGGGGCCGCGATGAAAAAGGAAGCCACCGGTCTCGCGATCAAAGATCGAGGCACCGAGGATGTCCGCGGGCAGGAGGTCGCTGGTGAATTGCACGCGGCGGAATTGCAGGCCGAGAGCTTGTGCGAGGGCCTGCGAGAGGATGGTCTTGCCGACGCCGGGCTGGTCTTCGAAGAGCAGGTGCCCGCGTGCCAGCAGGCAGGCGATGGCGAGGCGCACGGTGTCCTCCTTGCCGAGGATGATCTGCGAGACGGCGCGGAGGAGCGCATCGATCTGCTCCTGCGCCTGCCGGGCATCGGAAGGTGGCAGCGCGGCATCGGCGGCGGAGGTCTGGGTGCGTGAGGACACGGTGGTGAAAAGGCTGTTGAACTGGTACTTTCACCTGAACGCCCGCGAATGCGCAAGGGCGATGATGCAAATCTCACGCGTGCCACCAGCGGCCGCAGGCAAAGCCCAGCGCCGCCGCGGTGATGCCGAGCAGCAGGCTGGCGGCCGCATTGATCAGCGCGGTGGTGGCATGGCCGTTCTCAAACAGCTCCCACGTGTTCGCCGTCAGCGTCGAAAAGGTCGTGTAACCACCTAGAAAGCCAGTCGTGAGCAGCAGCCACACGGCGGTGTTTTGCGTCTTCATCATCGGCCACACGCAGAGGAAACCGAGGATGAAGCTGCCGAGGAGGTTCGCGATGAAAACACCCCACGGGAACTGGCTTTGCGGCAGCCAGCGTGTGATGCCCAGCACCGTCAGGTAGCGTGCCACGGACCCGAGGCCGCCGCCGAGGAAGACGAGAAGCACGTTGCGCATGGGCTTGGAGATCAGGGCGTGGGAGCGGAGGGCAGCTCGCGGGTTTCCATCACCGAGTGCGCATCATCACCGATGCGCAGTGTTTCAAAACGCGGCAGCACACGCTCGCGCACCTGGCGCATCAAACGCTCGCGCTGCTCCTCAGAGAGGCCGTCATCGATGATGAGCCACTTCTGGCGGAAGAGGCCACGACGCTTCCGCAGGCAGATTTGATAGGTGCCGCCCTTCAGCCGGGCATCGAACCACAGCAGGTTTTTCCAGGAGAAGTAGGCGTTCGCATAGCGGATGCCTTCTTCGGACACGACGAGGCGCTTGGCATAGCCGGTGAGCAGGGAAAAGAGCAGCGTCGTGCCGATGTAAAACAACAGCCCGCCTCCAAAAAACAGCGCCAGCGCCTCGCGGATCGCCTTGGGGGAGATGTCCACCGTTTGGAAGAACAGCAGCAGCACTCGGGTGAGCAGGATGCACGCGCCTGCGCATAGCAGGACACCCAAAGCGCCATGCGAGGGCTTGTATCGCCACATGCCGGTGAAGATCACGCCCGGCGTGCGGGACTCGTGATTGTTCATCAGCATGGCGCGGCCTCCTTGGGATGTTGCCGCGCACCACCGATGGTCTGCGGTGCGATGCGGGCCCGCCAGATGTAGCGTTGGAAAAGTACCTTCACGCTCGCTGTCATCGGCACCGCGAGGATGGCACCGAGCAAGCCACCGAGCAGCAAGGCCCACACGAGCACGGAGGCGATAACCGTCATCGGATGCAGGCCCACAGCCTCGCCCACGATGCGTGGGGTGATGAAAAAGCCGTCGATCTGCTGCACGATCACAAACACTGCCGTGACGGCCAGCGGCATCGCCCACCACGGATCAGCCGGGATGAAGGAGCCACCGCCTTGCACAGAGGCGATGATCACCGCGGGGATCCAGCACATCGCGATGCCAAGATATGGAATGATGCCCAGCACGCACAACGCCAGACCGATCAGCAGGCCGAAATCGAGTCCCAGCACCATCAAGCCGATGCCGGTGGCGATGCCATTGATCACACTCACGAACAACTGGCCGCGGAAGAAGGCGATGAGGTAGCCATTGATCTCCGTCAGGCAGCTCACGACCTCGTCTTTGAAGGTGGAAGCTCGCAGCGGCAGGTAGTCAGACCATGCTTCTTTGATCTTCGCGCTCTCGATCAGGAAGTAATAGAGGTAGAGCGGCACGATCATCATCGAGAGCACAAAGCCCGAGAAGCCCAAAAAGCCGCCAAAGCCCGCTTTGATGAAGTTCCACGCGTTTTTCGCCACGGTCGGCAGCGTGGTCTTCACCCATTCGCCGGTCACGAATTGCTTCAAATCGAAGTCAAACTCGCTCGTGGCCGCTTTCGCATCCGCTGGAGCGGTCTCGGCGGTCTTTTGGATCTCCTCGTGCGGCAGCAGCGTCACGCCATATTTCTTCTCCACGTCGATCGAGAAGGCGATCACTGCCTCGCGAGCCTTCTTGGTGTAAACGGGTGCCTTGTCCGTCAAATTGGTGGCTTGGGTCCACAACTGCGGTGTGATCCACCACGTCAGGCCGCCGAGCGAAAGGCTGAAGACCGCGAAAACCAGCAGAACGGCACGCGCACGGCCCAGGCCGCGTTTTTCCAGCCACTTCACGCCGGGCTCCAAAAGATAAGCGAGCACGCCGGCCACCGCGAAGGGCACGAGGATCGGCTGCAGGAACGCCAGCACCGTCGTGGCCAGATAGACCAGTCCCACGGCGATGGCTCCGATGACCGTCATCGAAAGAGCGGTGATGGCGGTCCACAGCGTCGAACGCTGAAAGGCGGTGGGCAGATTCTTCATTTCCTCGGGAGTTGGAAAACGCGGCGGAGACTAGCAGGGCATGTTCGTTTTGGAACTGGAAAGATGGCCCGCTTTCCTGCTGTCATTTCGTGGCTCTTTCGCTACGGAGCACGCCCCTCATGTCGTCCCCCACCACCCAAGCTGTCATCTCCGCGAAAGACCTGCGCCTGCAATTTGGCCTGCAGCAGGTCTTCAACGACGCCACGATGAGCGTGCATGAGGGCGAGAAGCTCGGCCTCGTCGGCCGCAATGGCAGCGGCAAGACCAGCCTCATGCGCATCATCGCCGGCGTGGAGAATCCGGACAGCGGCACGGTTTCACGCCGCAATGGCATGATCGTGGGCTATCTGGCGCAGGAGTTCACGCTCGATGAAGAGGCCACCGTGCTCGAAAACGTGCGTTCGGGGGCTCAAGCCCTCATCGACATGGTTTCGCGCTACGAGTCGGGCGACTACAAACCGGAGCAGGAGGCCGATTTGCTGCACCAGATCCAGCTTCATGATGGCTGGGGCGTCGAGACACGCATCACCACCGCGATGAACGAGCTCGGCGTGCCTGCGCCGGACCGGATCGTGAAAGGTCTCTCCGGTGGTGAGAAGCGTCGCGTGGCCCTCGCCCGCACGCTGGTGGCCCAGCCAGACCTTTTGCTGCTCGACGAGCCGACGAACCATCTCGACGCCGAGTCCATCGAGTGGCTGGAAAAGTTCCTGCGCGACTTCAGCGGTGCGGTGCTCTTTGTCACGCACGACCGCTACTTCCTCGATCGCATCGCCACGCGCATCATCGAGATCGACGATGCCCGCATCTACAGCCATCCGGGCAATTACAGCGCCTATCTCGAAAGCAAGGCGCTGCGTGAATCCGTTGAAGCGAATACCGAACGCCGCCGTCAGGCCTATCTGCGGCATGAGCTGGAGTTTGTGCGGGCTGGTGTGAAGGCGCAGCGGAGCAAGGCACGCACACGGCTGGATGAATTCGACCGCGTGGCGGCTCTCGATGCACCAGAGGAAGAGCTGGTGATGGATTTGATCATCCCGCCCGCGCCACCGCTCGCGAACACCGTCGTCGAAGCGAAGGACATCGGCGCTCACGTCGGTGATCGTTGGCTGTTCAGTCATCTCAACCTCAGCTTCGAGCCTGGCACCTGCACCGGCATCATCGGCCGCAATGGATTGGGCAAAACCACGCTGCTGCGCCTCCTGATGGGCGAGCAACAACCCGCCGAAGGCTCGGTGGTGATCGGCAAGCGCACTGTCTTCAACTACGTCGATCAACAACGCCTGCTGCTCGATCCCGAAAAGAGCGTGATGGAGGAGGTCGCGGGACCGAACAGCGACTTCGTTCAGTTCGGCGACGAGAAGCTGCATGTGCGCACCTACCTGCGGCGCTTCCTTTTCACCGATGAACGCGTCACGATGCGGGTGAAGGAACTCAGCGGTGGCGAGCAAAGCCGCGTGCTGCTGGCCAAGATCCTCCGCCGCGGTGGTAATTTTCTCATTCTCGACGAGCCGACCAACGACCTCGACCTCGCCACCATGCGTGTGCTGGAGGAGGCAGTGCTCGCCTTTGGCGGCTGCGTGCTCGTCGTGAGCCATGACCGCTACTTCCTCGACCGCGTGTGCGACCGCATCATCGCCTTCGAAGGCCTCGGCCGCATCCACGAGTGCGCCGGGAACTACAGCTACTACCAGGAAAAACGTGCCAAGCAGGCCGCGGCGGAGGTTTCCATCGTCAATGTGGCCGTGAAGAAGGACAAACCAGCCGCCACGAACTCCAAACCGCGTAAAATGACCAATCGCGAGGTGCGTGAGCTCACCGAGCTCGAAGGCCAGATCGCATCGCTGGAGTCCGAAATCGCCGCGATGGAGGCGGAACTCAACAATCCCGAGACTTTCGTGAAACTCGGCGCAGCCACGAACGACTACCTCGCGAAGCTGGAGACGAAGAAAGCCGAACTTGATGCCAAATTCACCCGCTGGGCCGAACTCGAAGAGATCAAGGCCGCGACGTCGTCATGAACCATGGAGGCTTCCCATTCCCCAAACTCTGGGCGCAGGTGCGTTCGAAGTCGTGGCTGTGGCTGTTTCGGCGGCAGCAGATCGACGAGGGCGGCCGCTTGTTGAAGCATGGGGACATCGGCCTCGCGGGCGTGCATGTGTGCTCGGAGAGCGAGCTGGAGATCATCGCGGGCGTGGGCACGGGTTTGTTCAACACGGCCAGCGTCACCGCGCATCTGCGGCTGCGTGAGGATGGGTCGATGGCGATGACGTCGCACTGCACCTGCGTGCAGGGCTCGCTTTGCCCGCATGCGGCGGCGGTGATGCTGATGCTCGACATCGAAGAAGGCCGTCAACGCATCGAAAAGATGGCCCGCGTGCAGGAGAAGGCCTCGCCATCGCCACAAAGCGAGAGCGTGGAGCTCGAAATCAAAGAGGAGCTGCCGCCTGCGGAGCCGAAACCGGTGCTCGTGGTGCGCCGCATCGCCGCGCAGGTGCCGCAGATCACCGCAAAGCGCGGTATCGGCGGATGGACGCCGCGCAGCATCGCCATCGCGCAGCCTTTTGCCGAGTATGACGGCTGTCCGCGTCGATTTGAGATGCTGGTGCGCAGTCCGGCGCATCAGTGGACGGATGAGGATGGCACAAAGCACACCGTGGTGCGCAATCTGCGCTCGGAGCGCTTGCTGCTGACTGATTTGTCATCGCTGGGCCTCAAACCCTTCGCCGAGGCGATGCCCGGCGCGAAGGCGGAGGAGTCCACGCTCGGCTTCATGGCCATTCACGGCGATCAGGCGCTTTTTTGGGCGCAGTTCCTTCAAGAGCAGACGAAGAAGCTCGGTGAGAGCGGCTGGCGTGTCGAAGTCGCGGAGGACATCGGCTTCCAAATTCATGAAGCAGGCGAAGATGAGTGGTTCAGCGACCTGCAAGGCGATAAAGGCGGCAAAGATTGGTTTTCACTCGATCTCGGCGTGGACATCGAAGGCCGCCGCATCTCGCTGGTGCCGCTTTTGGTCGATTGCATCGATCAGGGCCTCACCGCGGCCGTTTTGGAGAAAAATCTCGACCAGCGCTTCCTGCTCTCGCTCGGCGGAGATCGCGATGATGTGCTCGCCGTGCCTGCGGAGCGGCTTTTGGTGCTGCTGCGCTTCTTTGATGAACTGCTCTCAACACGTCCGGTGCGCAAAGACGGCAAATTGCAGCTCGACAAGCTCCGCGCCGCGCAACTCGCCACGCTCGATGGACTGCCGATTCGTGCTCCAGCGGAGCTTTCGGCGCTTTCGCAGCAGTTGGAGAACTTCCAGCGCATCACGCTCATCGAGCCGCCGAAATCGCTGAAGGCCAGTTTGCGCGATTATCAGCGCGAAGGTGCCTCGTGGATGCAATTCCTGCGCGAGTTCAGCCTGCACGGCATTTTGGCCGATGACATGGGCCTCGGCAAAACGCTGCAAACACTCACGCACATCCTCATCGAGAAGGAAAGCGGCCGCATGGAGCACCCGTGCCTCATCGTGGCCCCGACGAGCGTTTTGCGGAACTGGATCAACGAATCGATCAAGTTCACGCCGACGCTGAGCCTGCTGCTGATGCACGGGCAGAGCCGGAAGAGCGATTTCAAGTTCCTGAAGCAGTATGATCTCGTCGTGACGAGCTTTCCGCTGCTCGTGCGCGATGCCGAGGTGATGCGCGAGCAGGAGTGGCACATCGTCGCGCTCGATGAGGCGCAGAACATCAAGAACCCCAAAAGCCTAGCCGCGCAGGTTTGCGGCAGTTTGAAGGCGAAACACCGCCTCTGCCTCACCGGCACGCCGATGGAAAACCATCTCGGCGAGCTGTGGAGCCTCTTCCACTTCCTCATGCCCGGTTTGCTCAGCGATGCGGACACGTTTCGTCAGCACTATCGCAATCCGATTGAGCGCGATGCCGATGCGGAACGCCAAAAGCAGCTCAGCACGCGCCTCCAGCCGCTCATGCTGCGTCGCACGAAAGACGCCGTGGCCAAGGAACTGCCGCCGAAGACCGAAATCCTGCACAACATCACGCTCGGCAAGGAACAGACCGATTTGTATGAGACGATCCGTGCCGCGATGGACAAACGTGTGCGTGAGGCCATCGCCGTGAACGGTTTGGATCGCTCGCAGATCGTTGTGCTCGATGCACTGCTGAAACTCCGCCAGGTCTGCTGCCATCCGAAGCTGCTCAAACAGGAGACCGCGCAAAACGTCGAGGAATCGGCCAAGACGGCCTACTTGATGGATGAGATGCTGCCCGAGTTGATCGAGGAAGGGCGGCGCATCCTCATCTTCTCGCAGTTCACCGAGATGCTGGCACTCATCGAGGCCCGCTTGAAGAAGGACGGCACGCATTTCGTGAAACTCACCGGCAGCACCAAGGATCGCGAGACACCGATCCGCGAGTTCCAGACCGGCAACGTGCCCGTTTTCCTCATCAGCCTCAAAGCCGGCGGCGCAGGCCTCAATCTCACCGCCGCGGACACGGTCATTCATTACGACCCGTGGTGGAATCCGGCCGCTGAAGCTCAAGCCAGCGACCGTGCCTACCGCATCGGCCAGACGAAGCCCGTTTTCGTCCACAAGCTCATCTGCGAAGGCACCATCGAGGAACGCGTTGTTGCTATGCAGCAAAAGAAGGCCGCCCTCGTCGAAGGCCTGCTCACCGGCCGCACCGACAAGCTCCAGCTCACGCAATCGGACATCCAGGCACTGTTTGCGGTGGAGTGAGGCCCCATTTGCACGTTGCAAAAGCACGCTCGCACGCCCTATTCCGCGGCCTCAACCCTACCTCATACCCATGAAATCAATCGCACCGACTCTTGCCGCCATCGCCTTCGCTTTCGCCGGCCTGGCCGGTCCAACCTCAGCCCAGGAAAAAACCGTGAGTGACGCCAAACCTGTTAAAGTCGTGATGGAAACCAGCAAAGGAACCATCGAACTCGAACTCGACGCCGCCAAGGCGCCGAAGACTGTCGCCAACTTTGTGAGCTATGTGAAGAAGGCTCACTACGACGGCACCATCTTCCACCGCGTGATCCCCGGCTTCATGATCCAGGGCGGCGGCTTCACGGCGGACATGCAGCAGAAGGCCACTGATGCCCCGGTCGAAAACGAGGCGAAGAACGGCCTGAAGAACGTCCGCGGTGCCATCTCCATGGCCCGCACGAGCAATCCGCACAGCGCGACCTCGCAGTTCTTCATCGTGCACAAGGACAGCAACTTCCTCGACTACCCGGGCCAGGACGGCTGGGGCTACTGCGTTTTTGGCAAGGTGACAAAGGGCCTCGAAGTCATCGACGCCATCGCCGCCGTTCAGACCACCAACGCCGGCATGCACCAGAACGTGCCCGCTGAGCCGATCGTGATCAAATCCGCGAAAGTCTCCGAATAAGACAGCTCCGCGAATCCGCTCTCAATGCCGGACGAGGAGACTCGTCCGGCATTTTTTAATCCTGCATCCCTCATTTCTCGATCCCACCATCATGTCCATCCCTCTCGAAGATCTATTCAATGACGTCATCGGCAAATCCATGCGCGGCCAAGGCCTCAGCGAGGCCGATGTGGCAGCGAAAGCTGGTGTGAGTGCCGAGGTGGTGGCCGCGGCGAAGGGTGGCGAGGTGGATGATGCGGTGCTGGGCAAGATCGCGCCGGTGCTCGGCCTGCATGGGCCTTCGCTCATCACGATGGCTCACAACGGCTGGAAGCCCGCGGATGTGAATCTGCCGGGGCTGGCGCAGTTCAACACGACCTATCACGACATGACGGTGAATGCCTACATCGTGTGGGATGAGGCCACGAAGGAGGCTGCGGCCTTTGACACCGGTGCGGATGCACAGCCGATGCTCGATTTCATCCAGCAGCACGGTCTGAAATTGAGCCACATCTTCATCACGCACACGCATCC
Organism: Verrucomicrobiaceae bacterium; assembly: GCA_016795465.1. Taxonomy (GTDB): domain Bacteria; phylum Verrucomicrobiota; class Verrucomicrobiia; order Verrucomicrobiales; family Verrucomicrobiaceae; genus Prosthecobacter. Next base: position 115,895 of record JAEUHK010000126.1, read on the forward strand.
GGACCACATCCTTGATCTCGCCAAGCTCTCGGGTGGCGGATTGGTGACCTCCCTGGTGCATGCGAAGGAATCCTGCGCCGGGGCGAAGACCTTCTCCCTGGATGACAAGCCTTCGTGGAGCATCGGCGGGCTGAAGATCGAGCCTCGCAGCACCTGGGGACACTCGAAGGGCGGCATCAGCTATGTCGTCACCGGTTTGGCAAAGCCTGTGGTGGTGGTCGGCGATGCGCTTTTTGCCTCCAGCATGGGCGGCGGCATGGTCTCCTTTGCCGAGGCGCTGGCCACGAACCGCAAAGAACTCTTCACGCTGCCGGATGAGACGGTGGTGTGCCCCGGCCACGGTCCGCTGACGACGATTGGCGAGGAAAAGGCACACAATCCGTTCTACCCCGAAACCAAATGAACGGACGCCTTCTCTCTGCGCTCTGCCTCTTCTGGATCGCCACGACTCAAGCGGCGGAATGCTGCACGATTCCGGTCTTCCGCTTCGCGCTGGATCGCTGGGAGGCGGATCGTTTTAAGCTCGTGGTGCCAGCCGATGTCGCTGCGAAGCCGGAGATCGTGGATCTGCTGCGCCCGCTGCGTGCCGGTGGAAAGGCGAATCTGGACATCACGACAGACCGTTCTGGCAAGGCGGCGCGTGTCGAGCTGTTCTCACCGCAGCATGACTCGCGCCCGGTGTGGGCTGGCGAGTTGAACGCGGCCTCGCTGGCTGCCTTGCTCGACTCGCCGGGACGTGCGGCTGTCTTGAAGCATATTCTTGAGGGCGATTCGGTGACGTGGGTCATCGTCGATGCGGCCACGCCAGCTGATGATGCCGAGGTGGAGCGAATCACCAAGCGCCTGAGTTTTCTCAAACAGGCCGCTGCACTACCGATCCAGGATCCCAACGATCCCGACAGCCAGCTCGGCCCAGGGCCGGAGTTGAAGCTGGAGTTTCGCGTGATGCGCCTGCGGCTTGATGATCCCGCGGAGAAGCCGCTCATCGCCATGCTGGCCGGTCCGGAGGGCAAAGTGGATGCCACGAAGCCTTTCGCAGCCGCAGTGTTTGGCCGTGGGAGGGTGCTCGGTGCCTGGCAGATGAGCCAACTCGATGACACGGGCCTGGAAGATGCGTGCATGTTCTTGATCGGCCGCTGCTCCTGCCGCGTGAAGAACGAAAACCCCGGCTGGGACCTGCTCATGAATGTCGATTGGGTGAAGACCTTGGAGCAAACGGCCGCGGAGCGGAAAAACGGAGTCAAAGCAGTCGTCGTCGAGACAAAGCCCCAAGTGCCGGAAACGGCGAAAGTGGCTGTGGAGGCTCCCAAAGCATCTAAAGGCACTCCATGGATGCTTTGGGGCGGATTTGGCCTGCTGGGCGTGGCTTTGCTGATCCTGCTGCGGAAGTGATCAGCGTGCTCCGCACACGGCACAGTCTTTTCGCCTGGGCAGCCGCACTTTGCGGAACTGCATGGTGTCGAGATTCATTGAGAGGAGTTCGCCTTGCAGCGTGGTGCCGATGCCGGTGATGAGCTTGATGACCTCCATCGCGCCGATGCAGGCGGAGGCGCCGGAGACGGCACCGAAGACGGGGAACTGGCGTTTCCACGTCGGCGGCACTTCGGGGATGTAGCAGGCGAGACAACCCGTTTTGCCCGGCACAAAGGTGGTGACGCTGGCATCGAGCGTGTGCATCGCGCATTCGACCAGCGGTTTGCCAGCGCGAAAGGCAGCGGCATTCAAAGCGAGTCGCTCCTGAAACATTGGCGCGGCATCGACGACGATGTCAGCTTGCGCCACGAGGCCATCGGCATTGGCTTCGCTGATGTTTTCAGGCACGCCGATGATGTCGCATCGTGGATTGAGGTCCTTCAAGCGGCGCACGATGGAGTCGATGCGGAGCTTGCCGATGTGATCGTGGGTTTGCAGGAGTTGGCGGTTGAGATCGGAGGGTTGCAACACACCGCCGTGAGCCAGCACGAGCTTGCCGACACCAGCCGCGGCAAGCTCGAGAGCCACGAGGCCGCCGAGTCCGCCGACACGCGAGATGAGCACACTGGCGTTCTTGAGCTTGAGCTGGCCTTCCTCGCCCACACCAGGCACCCACATCTGCCATTCGTAGATGGCGCGTTCTTCGGCGGTGAGGGACATCAGCGTTTCAAGGTGTGCAGGATGTTCGTCATGAGACCGCCGGGCCTATCATCCGGAGGCGTGCTTTTCTGCATCGCGGTGGTGATGACCTGCTCCGCGTGCGTCACAGGCAGCGAGTAGTGCCCGTCGTGCTCGGAGAAGTGCGTCACGGCATGCGGGATGAGCGAGGCGAGACGCTGCGTGTAGGTCCAGTCGATGTTACGGTCTTGTTTGCCATGCCAGAAGTGGATCGGCAGCGTGATGCGGCTCACTTCAAAGCCCCACTCGCTCAAGTAGATGTCCGCATCCGCGATGACATCGGAAGCTGGACGCTTCAGCGCCCCGAGCGTGGCCTCGCAGACGACTTTGAAGACCTTCGGATCGCTCAAGATGCGGCGATCCTCCGCGCCGAGCATTTTGAGCAAAAGCCGATGCACAAGGCACCCGGGCCGCATGCGAGCGATGACGGCGCCGAGCTTCAAAATGCCACCGAGCACCGTGGGCAGCAGTTTGCGCAATTGAATGAGCAAACGGTAGATCCAGAACATCTCTCGATCACCGAGAAAGATGAGCGGTGGTGCGCCGCAGATGATCGATGCGGAGAGGATGCGCTTTGGCATCAGCAAGGCCGTGGCGAGGACATACGGCCCGCCGCCGGACCAGGCGATGACATGCCAGTTGTCCGCGCCGACATGCGCGGCGAGCTCGTTGAGCGTCTGCTGCCAGTCCTCCAAGGTGCGTCCGGGCTGCGGATCAGACAGTCCGATGCCAGGACGGTCCGGGCAGATGAGGCGCATGCCATGTTTCTTCGCCAGATCATCAAACAGGCATCCTTGCAGGCGGGATGAGGGCCAGCCGTGGAAGTAGAACGCCACCTCGCCACGCGGGTCACCATACTCGGCATAGCCGAGGCGGAGACCGTTGGAAAGGGTGATGACGTGATCCATGCGCGAGGAGCCGGGAGAAAGGAGCCGCGGAGGCGCTTGTCAACGCTGCGGCGCGGCCAGATCACGCTCGCCGAGCAGTTTGGAGCCATGCGGCACACCACGAGCCAGACGCAGGCCGAACTGCTTCACCGCGTGCTCCTGCAGGTGGGCCACGGCTTCATCGACGGAGTCCGTCCATTTGATCAAATCGAGATCCTCGGGGCTGATCGTGCCGCCCGCGAGCATCGCATCGATGAACTTCCGCATCTCACCCCAGAACTCCGAGCCCATGACGACGATGGGGAAGTTCCGGATCTTCTTGGTCTGGATGAGTGTGAGCGCCTCAAACATCTCGTCCAGCGTGCCAAAGCCGCCGGGCATGATGATGAAGCCGTAGCTGTATTTGATGAGCAGTGTCTTGCGGACGAAGAAGTAGTTCATCGTCACCGAGCGATCGAGGTAGGGGTTGTGATGCTGCTCGAAGGGCAGCTTGATATTGAGCCCCACGCTGCGGCCTTGCACATCCTTCGCGCCGCGGTTCGCGGCCTCCATGATGCCAGGGCCGCCGCCGGTGAGCACCGTGAATCCCATCTTCGAGATGGCCGCGCCTACTTCACGGGCGAGGCGGTAGTATTTGTGGTCTTCGTTGAACCGGGCGGAACCGAAGACGGTGACGCAGGGGCCGACGAAATGCAGGGTGCGGAAGCCTTTCAAGAAGTCGCGAACGACGCCCATGAGCAGCGAGAACTCGCGTCGGCGTGGGTTTGGCCCGCGGAGCAGCACGCGGTCCACGAGCTGCGAGGTGAAGGCTTCGTCATCACGCACTTCCTTGGGTGTGGCCGGTGTCACGGTGGTGCCGGTAAGCGAGGTGGAAGGCTCTTCCTCGCGGTCGCGTAGGTCGGGGGATTTCATGGTCGGGATGTTTCACCTGCTCTGAGTGCCGGCGCAGGTGATTTGTTCACGGGAAATGCGCTGAGGCGCCTTCATCATCCGGCTGAGGTCACAGGGCGCGGTGATACGCGGCGACTTTGGCGAGGAAGGCGTTCCACTTCGGGCCGAGCTGGCCGCGGTCGAGCAGGAAGTGCGGGCATTTTTTGTGGCCGAGGTCACGATGATCATCGTGGCGGATCATTCGCCAGTGCATGTGCGGGACCACATGGCTGAGCGGGATACCATGCTCCTTCATCAGCCAGGCGGTGAGCCTCGCGGTGCGGTCGATGGTGCGGGCGCGGTCATTGCCACGGTTCTCGCACATCTCGATGCCGATGGAGCTGCGATTCCCATGACCGTCGTAGTCCGCATGCTCGCCGCGTTCATTGGTGGGCAGGCTTTGATAGGTAGAGTGATCGTCCACGGTGAAATGCCATGAGACATAGCCGATGGAATTGTGGCGGCCTTTGAGCGAGCCGCGTTTCTGCATCTGGGCATGCGAATAGGCTCCGGCTCCACGCGAGCGGTTCTCCGTGGCATGGATCGTGATGTAAGTGGGCCGCATCGGGCGGATCACACGCCGCGCATACATGCCGCGGGGGACCAAATCGACCGTGACTCCCGGTGGCGAGCGATGGGAGACGGCGACGCCCGCGCATGAAGCCATGAAGCTGGCGGCGATGGCAAGGAGGAGGACGCGGGCGAATTTCATGCGTGTGGAGTCTAGCGGTTCAAACTTCATTTCGTCCAGACGCGATTGTTGTGCCAGATTCGCGGCAACATGCCTCCTTCCGCGCCTTCGTCTGAAACTGTCGTGATGCTTCATGGCCTCGCCCGCACGCCGCGAAGCATGCTGGCGGCCGGTTTGTGGTTCAAAAAGGCGGGTTACCGCGTGGCGTATGTTTCCTATCCTTCGCGGAAGATCGGCGTGGAGGCCGCGGTGAGGGATTTTGTGGCTCCGGAGCTCGAGAAGATCGCTGCGAGCCCTGGCGTCGAAAAGCTGCACTTCGTCACGCACTCGCTCGGAGGCATCGTTTTTCGTGCCTGGGCTGCTCTCCATGCCGAAAAGGTGCCCGTCGGTCGTGCGGTGCTGCTCGCACCACCGAACAACGGCAGCGAGATCGCTGACAAGCTGGGCGACTGGATCGTGGCGAAGAAGATCATGGGGCCTGTGTTGCAGGAACTCCGCACGGATGAAGATGCGACGCCGAAGCGTCTCGGCCCCGTGAAGGTCGAAACGGGTGTCATCATGGGCGATGAAGCCAATCTGCCCTTCTTCCGCCAATGGCTCGATGGAGCCTCCGATGGCGTAGTGACCGTCGAAGGCGGTCGCATCGGTGGCTTGAAGGACTTTCTCGTCCTGCCTGCTGGTCACACGTGGATCATGTGGCGGCCGAAAGTGCTCGATGCCGCGGTTCACTTCGTCCGCGAAGGGTGCTTTCCGAGGTAAACGGCAGACGGGGCAGGAATGCCCCGATTACTCGACGTCTCCAAAGCCGCTGCTGACGAGCTCTTCGAGATCGGCCATGGCGGCCTCGGCATCGACGCCGTCGGTGATGACCTTGATGGTCTCGCCCTTGCCTGCGGCCAGCATCATGAGGCCCATGATGCTTTTGCCGTTCACAGGCTCGTCGTCCTTCTCCACCCAGATGTCACACTGGTATTTGCTGGCCCGTTTCACGAACTGCGCGGCGGGACGGGCATGCATGCCCATCTTGTTGCGGATCGTGAGTTCTTTTTCGAGGCTCATGCAGGAGGTGAAGGTTCGAGGTGGGCGGGAGGGCGCTAACCTAATTGGTTGTTTGTGATCTTTTGCAACAGCCTTTGGTCAAACTCCACGGCGCTGTTGTAGCCGAAGGCGCGGAGCTTGTAGTTCATGGCGGCCAGCTCGATGAGCCCGGCGACATCGCGTCCGGGGGCCAGCGGCAGGGTGACATGGGCGATTTCGAGGCCCATGACCTCCCTCACGGCTGTGGAGGTGCCGACACGCTCCAAGTCCTCGGTTTTCTGCCCGTGGACGAGGGTGACGATGAGGTCGAGGCGCTTGCTGAGGCGCAGGGCGCCCACGCCGAAGAGGGCGGTGACATTCAACACGCCCAGGCCGCGGATCTCGATCATGCCGCGGAGGTTTTCCGGCGCGGTGGCGATGATCTCACGGTCCTCGACGACACGCAGTTTCACCACGTCATCGGCCACGAGGCTGGCTCCCCGCTGGAGCAGGCCGATCACGCTCTCGCTTTTGCCACTGCCGCTTTCGCCTTCGACGAGCACGCCGATGCCCTGCACGTCCACCATGCAGCCGTGCAGGCTCTGGCTGGGGGCAAAGGCCCATTCGAGGCGGATGGTGGCCGCGTTGAGGAATTTCATCGTGGCCATGCTGGTCTGGAAGACGGAGATGCCTGCCTTGTTGGCGATCTCGACGAGCTCGTCCTCGATGCGGTGGCCGCGGGCGACGACGATGCAGGGGATCTCCTGCGTGCAGAGCTTGCTGAAACGCGAGGCACGGAGGGCGGGCTCGAGGCCTTCGAGGTAGGAGTGCTCGGAATTGCCAAAGACCTGCACGCGCTTGTAGGCGAAATAGGTATCAAAACCGGCCAGCAGCAGGCCGGGGCGGTTCACGGAGGGCTCGCTGATCTTGCGGGCAAAACCCACGTCCTGTCCGATGAGGCGCAGGCGCAGTTCCTCGCGGTTGTTTTGGAAAAAATCGCCCACGGTGATCGAGGAGGGCTTTTTGACTCGCTGCGTGGGATTCATGGCGGGAAGAGGATGAAGGCAATTTCATGCCGCGCCGACCTGGCGCAGCCATTCCTGGAGGTTGTAGTAGTTCGTGATGCGCTTCACCAGCCCGTTTTCGATCTCAAAGAAGGCACCCACACGCAGCCGGTAACGCTGCCCGGTGGCCGGCGGCAGGCCCTCATCGGTCGAGAGATACTCGCCTTCGATGTAAAACTCCGCCGCGCCGCGTTTTCCATCCTCGCTGGCCATGGTGACCAGCTCCACGACCTGCTCCTTGTAGCAGCGATCCATGCGCTGGAGAAAGGCTCGAAAGGTTTCTTTGCCGAATTCGCAACCGCCTTGGTTGATGTCATGCGCCACATCGTCGGTGAGCAGGGCAAGAAAGTCTTCGCGGTCGCCACGGTTGAAGGTCTCGTAGTATTTTTGAATCAGAAGAGCAGATGATTGGCGAGGGCTGAGCATGCCTCGCGAGGATGCGGAGGCCTCGCAAGGCGTCAAATGCGGGATGGAGGCGTAGTTGCCTCGCTCGGAAGACGGTTGCGTTCGTTTGGCTGTCAGACCAAACTCACGGAGTTGCCCATGCCTGATTCTTCGACCACCCGCCAGCATGTCACGGAGCCTGCCGGCGGGCATGCCAGGAGGTTTTTGCTGCCTGCCGGGGCTTTCCTGCTGCTGGTGACCGGGCTGCTGCTTCCCCGGCCGGAGCGGCTGCCGCGCCTGCGTGTCTCGCCGGGCCTGTGGCCGGGCTCCGAGGCGATCGTGCTGGCGCATGCACAGGGACGACTGCCTGCGGACCAGTTTCAGTTGATCGAGCTGCCGTGGTCTTCCGCGGCGATGCGTGCGCTGGGGAATGGGGCGGCGGATGTGGCGGTGGTGACGCTTGATGGCGTGCTGCGCATGCGGGAGGCCGGTCAGGATCTGCGTGTGCTGATGGTGCTGGATGAGTCGAAGGGGGCCGATGCGGTGCTGGCAAGGCATGCGGTGACGGAGATGGCCGCTCTGCGAGGAAAACGGGTGGGCGTGGATGTGCGTGGCGTGGGCATTTACCTGCTCATCAATGCGCTGGAGAGCGCAGGCATGAAGATGGATGATTTGAAACTGGTGCCGATGATCCAGCCGGAGATGGAGCAGGCGCTGACGGACGGTGCGGTGGATGCGGTCGTGGCATCCGAGCCGTGGGCCAGCCGTCTGAGAAAGGCCGGCACGCATGCAGTCTATGACTCGCGGCAGCTCCATGTGCCGGTGATGCGCATGGTGGTGGCGTCAGGAGATGCCTGCAGGCGGTTTCGTCCGCAGTTGGAGGCCTTGCTGAAAGCGCAGACCGAGCTCGTCGAGGCCGTGTGGAGCGGTGGTGAGGTGGCGGAGGTGGCGGAGGTGGAGATGGTGCTGCGGCGCGAAAGACTCACGCTCGACGTTTTTCGCGAGGCCTCACGCTTGTGGATGCCACTGGACTTCGCCCGCAACGAGGTGCTGCTGGGCGGAAGCGAGCCGCAACTGGGTGTGATGGCCTCCACTGTGGCGGAGCAGATGCAGCGGGCCGGGTTTCTGAAAGCACTACCCTCCGGTGACACCTGGATGGACGAGACGTTTTTACAGGAGGTGAGGCCGTGAAGGCGCGTTGGACCATCCAGTGGAAGATCCCCGGCGCGGTGCTGCTCTTTGGCTGTGTGATCATCCTCGTGAATCACTGGCGGAACGAACGATCCCTCGTGGAACGCCATCTGCAACGCGTGGAGCAGGAGGCGGCGGACACTGGAAGCCGGCTCTCAGGCGTGCTGCAGCATCTCTCGCGCCGCCAGCAGCAGCGTGCCGCGGAGCTCGAGATGTCTTATGCATCCCTCTCCCCCGATGTGGATCTGGGAGTGGTCTGCGGCAGGGATGGCACGATCCTGTATGCCACGCAGTTGCAGTGGTGTGGCGTGCATGTGAAGGAGTCTCCGCTGGCCGATGAGTGGAGCCGTGTGCGCGGCGCGATGGAAAAGATGGCCGCCGCGCAGATGTGGGATGCCAGCCATGCACGGCTCGTGACGATCTCCCCGTTTTACGAGGGCTACGACACGGCAGAAAGGGCGGCGGTGCTGTTGCGCCATGACCCGACCCTGACGCTCTCCCGCCTGCGTGGTGAGGCGCGGCATGAGTCCGTCCAGCACGCGTGGGTGCTGCTGGCGCTCACACTGCTGCTGTGGTTCACGCTGGACGAGCTGGTGGGCCGGCGTGTGCGCGATCTGCTGGGCCAGGTGCGCATGGTGGGCACTGAAGGGCACGAACCGCCGCCGCTGGCAGGCTCCGATGAGCTCTCGGTCATCTCGCGCGAGTTTCACGATGCGGTCAGCCGGCTGCGCAGCGCGGAAAGGCTGGTGCTGGACGCCGCCGAGCAGGAGCGGCGGCGCATTGGCAGTGATTTGCATGATGATCTGTGCCAGCGGCTCTCGGCCACCAAGATGAAGACCGAGGTGATGCTTAACCAGGTGCCACCCGAGTCCAGGGCGCTCGCGGAACAAGTGGCCGCCGAGCTGCAGGACGCGGTGGGGCTGGCGCGTGGCATGGCTCACGGATTGTCTCCCGTGGGACTCGAGGCTCACGGCCTGGCACATGCGCTGGAACTGCTGGCAGGATTTGTGCGCGGCGCGTTCCAGGTCTCCTGCGCGGTCGAACTGGAGGAGGCGGTGGAGCCCGCGCTCAATGTGCCCGAAAAAGAGCTGGTTTTCCGGGTGGCCCAGGAGCTGGCTGCGAATGCCTGCAAGCACTCGAAGCCGGGGCGCATGAGCATCAGCCTGTGCGTGGAGCACGGCGACCTGGTGCTGACGGTGATCCATGACGGCATCCCGTATGAAGAACGTGAGAGCGGCGGAATGGGCCTGGCACTGATGAAGCAGCGCCTGCATGCTTTGAATGCCGTGATCGAGCGGTCCGTGGAGGCCGGTTTTGCCATCACAGTGGTGCGTGCGCCTTTAAAGAAGTGACATGGGGCGCACATCCGTGGTTGACGGCGTTTTGATATGCCTCTTGATAAACTCATGAAGACCGAGGACGGACGTTCCAAAATCAGAGTGGCTGTCGTGGACGACCACACCATGATGCGTGAAGGCGTGCGGTTGTTTCTGGAGAATCATCCGGAAATGGAGTGCGCGTGGACGGCGGAAAAGGCAGCCGAGGCGGTGCGAAAAGTCGATGAGGACACGCCTGATATCCTGCTGGTGGACATCTCGCTGCCGGATCGCAGCGGTCTGGAGTTGATCAAGGACCTGCGCCTGCTCTGCCCCAAGCTGCAAATGCTGGCCATCTCGATGCACGACGAGCGTCTCTATGCTCAAAGGGTGTTGAAGGCGGGCGCACGCGGTTACCTGATGAAGAACGCGCCGCAAAAAGCGCTGGAAAACGCCCTGCGCCGAGTGGCGGCCGGAGGCATCGCCGTGAGCGAGGAGATGTCCGAGGAGATCCTCCGCGCCTTCAGCTCCGGCGCGGCACGTGAGGGGAATGACAGCGTGTCCGAGCTGAGCGACCGTGAGTTCGAGGTCTTCATGCTCATCGGCCAGGGCAAGAACACGCCCCAGATCGCCGACGCACTGACGATCAGCCCGAAGACAGTGGATGTGCACAAGATGAACATCCGCACGAAGCTGTCGATGAGCGATCCGGCGGAGCTGGCCTACTTTGCCATCCGGTGGGTGGACCGCCACGCTGGAAACTGAGAAGTGGCAGGTGCATGAGGCTCACTTGCCGGCGGCGATGACCTGCTTGTGGCGGAAGCCAACGATCCTGTTTCCGCCGGGTTTCACGCGGTAGATGCGCTTTTGGTCGGAGAGCTCCATGAACATCCAGGGCATCGCGGGTGTGCGCCCGTTCTTGGTGAAGACGATGTCCGCGGCGATGTAGTTGCAGGAGTGGATGGCCTCGCCGTTGTCGTTGAGAAACATCAACACGTCTCCGAAGCGGTAGGGTTCCTCCACCTTGTCGAAGTTTTCGAGAACGGCGCTCGTGGCGGCGGACTGCGTCAGATAAAAATTCTGCGTGCTGTAGCTGAAAAAGTTCAGCGTGGTCCAGTGGCAGTCCGGCAGCAGGCCCTGGGTCGTCATTTCAGAGTCGGGATAGGTGAAGACGAGTTTGCGTGTCAGTGCCGGCAGCAGATGCACCAGGTCCAAATGCTGTGCTCCGACGGTCTTTTGCACGCTGCGGAGGATGGGCTCCATCTCCTTGCGCCGGAGATTGAGGCCGGTGGTCCAGTATTGCATCACCGCGGGAATGTCAGTGTCCTTTTCCACCACGAGCCGCGGCATGATCGTGCGTGTGCGGGTGAGCTGGCGGTAGAGGGAGCGTGCCTCCCGCTCACCACCAGCCATCTGGAGCAGGGCAGGTACATCACTGAAGGCCACGATGCCATCACGTTCGTAAACGAGTGACTTGATGCGGGTGACATGATCTGGATGCATGCCGGAACCATCGGCCCAGAGGTCCACGCTGCCGCCGGGGAAGAAGATGGGGTTCTGGTGAAATGCATTCAATGCGTGGTCATCCAGCCACTGGTAGATGCTGGCCCTTGTCGCCGCGCCCATTTCCACCAGCATCTGGGTGGGAGGAAAGAGATAGACCCATTCGCCCTCAGTCAGTGTCGAAGGAGAGGTCAGGAGCTTGAGCGTGTGCTCCTCACTGAGGCCGCATTCACGCAGTTTTGCCCCCACTTCCGGCAGCGGTGCCTTGGGCACGGCCCAGCGGTTGATGACGCTGGGAAGGGGAAAGCGTTCCATGAGAGCCTCAGGTGCTTCGAGATAGATGTAGAAGTATTCGATCTTCCCCCAAGGACCGCTGGCGGCGTGCCCTAAGGCATGAGTTTTCTCGACGTTGGAGACTTCGGCCTGCAATGGGGAGATCGGCAGCAGCGCGGTATGAATGCTCAGGATGGCCAGATGGACAAAACCGGAAAAAAGGGGCGATTTTAACATGGGGGTGAAGAAGCGTAGTTGGCTGCATCTCGGCGGCGGTTGCCATAAGCCATTGCTTTAGCCTAAAAGTCTCAATGCTTTACTCGCTGGCACGCCTCGGGTTTGCCATCAGGCAAGCTTCAGCCCTGTAGATTTGATACTGCAAAAACGGCCAACATGCAGCCCTTCCAACCGGGGGCGCATGCTTCAAATCCAACACCGTAGGGCTACGGAGCAGGCGCTTTCGCTGGATGCATTTCACACCGCACCACGCCCAACCCAATGTACCGCCAAAGCAGCATCCTTCAATGGTTCCGAAACACTGCGAGAATCCCGACCGCGGCCACCGCCCTCTTCCTGCTTGCCAGCGGGATGGTCAATTCCAACGCGGCCACCATCGTTGACTGGGGAGTCAGCCAGTCCGGCACGCCAGGAGTGTATTCGTGGCAGCATTTGTTCAATTGGAACGCCGCCAGTGCTCATGCGACACCAGCCGCGGTGCCCAATGCCCTCGGTGACACAGCGAATTTGAACCTGCTGAACCTCAGCGGCAATCAAACGATCAATCTCGACGCAGCGGTGACGTTGGGAACCTTGAACATCGGCGATATCAGCGGTCAGCAAAGCTATGTGATTGCAGCGGGCACGGGCGGCTCGCTCGTTCTCAGCAATGGCGGCACGGCGGCGATCAACAAAAGCGGCATCGGCACGGATGTGATCACCTCGGCCATCACTCTGACTGATCCGGTGACTGTGGATGTGCAGGATGGGCGTCTCATCCTTTCCGGGGTGCTTTCAGGTGCGGGCGGCATAACGAAAAATGGAGCTGGCACGCTCATTCTCACCGCGACGAACACCTTCACTGGCGTCAACACGCTCAATGACGGCATCACCCTGATCCAGCAGGCCCTCGGAGATAATGCCGTTCTCGGAGCCACTGGCGGTGCCCAGGGAACCATCGTGAATGCAGGTGCCACCCTGGCGATCAACAATGACCGCGGGGATGCCGGCACTGGCGCTGTGGCTGGCAATGGCACGGGATTCGCCAGTCTGAATTCCGAACCGATCACGCTGAACGGCCAGGGCTTCCGCAATCTGGGAGCCCTGCGCTACATTGTCGGTCGTGAAGGAGCCCAGTTCACGGGCGTCATTGACCTGGCATCCGCCTCCCGCATCCAGTCGGATTACGGGACCTTCACGCTCACCAACACGCTGAATATCGACAACGTGCTGAATGCGGGTGGTGCTGGCTTCATCGACATCGCGGGTGCTGTCACCGGAACGGAAACCATCAACCATTACGGCGTTAGCGGCCTCCGCTTCCGCAATGTGACCACCGCGGCCACCTACACCGGCACGATCAATTCCTCGCTCGGTGAAATCCGCAGCAGCTACGGCACCGACGTGGCAGCCAACAATCCTTTCTCAACCGTTGCCGCATTAAACCTTCGCAATTCCTGGCTGCGAATCGGTTATGGCAACGGAGCAGGCAATGCCACCCAGGAAGGGGAGGACAACAGCACCGCCAACAGCCGCTGGAATCCTGCCGCGCCCATCAGCATGGCCTCCAGCCAGATCTTCCTCGACAACCGTTCCTACCAGACTGGAACCAGCAATGCGTTCTTGTTCGACTATGCGGTGGTTCAGGGCTTTGGCACGACGACCATGAACAGCGGCCACAACCGCATCGGGATGCGCTCCGCTGATGCTGGATCTGTCGAAATGACCTTCGCTGACATCCTGGTGCCCAATCCCGGCACGACGATGGAGCTTCATGTGGACAGCCTCGTGGGGGCGGCCCTGGGCACCAGCACGAAGCATCGCATCATCAACAGCGCCTTGGAGGCCGGTCCTACCACAGTTCCGTTTGTGGGCGGCTGGGCCTACTCGGCTGCTGACTTCCTCAAGTATGTGCCGGTGGCCTCCGGTGGCTTCGGTTACACGGAGCTCGTTGCAGCCGATAACGCGGTGAACACGGCCGAGGTCACTTGGGCTTCCGGGCAGAATATTTTCATGGATAGCAGCAACCGCACGCTCCCTCTCGGCACCACCACCATCCAGTCTCTGAAAATTGCGGGTGCCACGGACCGCACTCTGGGCGGCGCTGCGGGTGCCATTCTTGAGATCGAATCGGGCGGTATCATCGCGCTGGATGATGGTCACACCATTTCGGTGCCCACTCTCACCGCTGGAGCCGCTGGAAACTACACGCTCTACGATATCGCCTGGTCCTTCCACACCATCCGTTCGGTGATCGCTGACAATGCTGGAAATCCAGTCTCGCTGGTCAAGACGGCCGGCAACACCACTCGCTTCCTCGGCAATAACACCTACACGGGCACCACTTACCTCAATGAGGGCATGTTTCAGGACATCATCGGTTCTTTGAACCAGCAGGCTCTTGGCTCCGGGAACCTGAACATCACCGGCAGCGCGAACGCCCAGGCTGTGTATGAGAACGACAATGATTTCGTCCGGGCGCTGGGCACGGGTGCTGGCGAAGTCCAGCTTACTGGTGGCGGCGGTTTGGGGGGCGGAAGTGCCGGTTTCGGTGCGTATGGTGCGCCGATCGACCTGAATTTCGGCGGAGCGGGTGCCACGGTGAACTGGGGTGATCCGGCGTTCAATCCAGGCATTTTCACCCTCAATGGCGGCAATGCCACGCATGTCCTCACGATGGTCAATCCCATCAACCTCGGCGGGGAGCAGCGTTACATCCGTCTCGATGGCAATGCCTCCGGCGGGAACCGAGCCGTGATGGCCACGATCTCTGGAGATATCTCGAATGGCGGCATCGTGCGGCGTGGTGGCGGTGTGCTCTTCTTTGACACCCCGAAGTCCTACGAGGCCGGCACTATCATCCAGGAAGGCGAGCTCTGGCTCCGTGGCACCGGCACGGCGGGGGCCAATGTGGTCTCCAATGACATTCTCATCGGCGCAGCTTCCCGTTTGAAGGTCGATGCACCCTCGAACATCGGCTCCAAGCAGGCCATCATCATGCAGAATGGTGATGACAATAGCGCATCGGCGATCTCATTCGGACCTGGCTATGGCAATGGCAGCGAAATCAAGTTTCACAGCCTGCTCACCCAGAACGGTGTGGTGCAGACCGGGCCTTATGACATTCTGATTGGCAACACACAGAGCGGGAACGATCGCCGCAACCGTGTCGGTGTGCAGATCAGCGGTATTCACGATTTCTCCACGGATGTCATGGGCCAGATCAAGACCGTGGCGCCGGATGTCGAGGCGTGGTTCGGGGCGGACACCGGTAACGGTGCCTATACCGGCACCACCCTCACGGCCACGGGACGCAACAAGACCGGCGGTTCACAAGCCTTCCGCCTTGGTTCGGGCGGCGGCACCATCACCATCGCCAATGCCAACGTGCTCGATGGAGCGTTCCCGCTCTTTGTCGGGGCACAGGACAACAATGCCCGCACGAATATTGGCGGCGTGGTGTATCTGCCCAAGGCACAAAACTACTCAGGCTCCGTCACGGTGGGGGCGGGAGGCATTCTGGTGACGGGTGGCAACAATGCGCTAAGCACCGCCAACAACACCCTCAACCTCCGCGCGGGTGAGCTGCGCCTCGGCATTGATCCTGCGAATTCCCATTTTGGTCAGACTGACACCCAATACGCCGCACGAAACATTGATGTCCGCGCTGCGAATGCTGTGCTGAGAACCATTCCGCTTTCCGGCGGCAATTTCGGCACGCTGACCCTGAACAATCTGGCGCTCAACGGCACGGACCGGGTGTTTTCGGTCAACAGCATCGGCACGTCATACATTCAAACGGTTTTCAACGGAACCACCGTGCTGGAAGGCGGCACGAGTGCCATCAACCAGTTCTTCGACATCGGAAATGACAACAGCTTCCAGTCAGGCATCGGTCTCGTCAGCCTCAACGGCGTGGTCAGCCAGACCGGAGCCGGGGCCGTCAGTCTTCAAAAACGCAATGGCGGCGTGCTCATCCTGGGTGCCGACAACACCTACAACGGCTCCACGCAGGTCCAGCAGGGCCGCTTGGTGCTCACGAACCCTGGTGCCGCCGGCAATGCCGGGTCCAACATCGTCATGAACCTCCAAAATGACCGCCGGGCGGATCTGGAGTTCCGTCTCGACGGTGCAGGCCCGTTCGTCGTGCCGAACAACATCGTCACCTCCGGCAATGATGGCGGTGAGACGCGTGTCATCACCGTGGGTTCCTTCGATGGCAGCTCGGCAGATCAGTTGGTGCAGTTGAGCGGGAATCTGACCATCGGCCACGGCGGCACGCACACCACTGGTGGCGGAGACAGCAGCGCCATCTTCTTTGATGGCTTCAATGGTTATCGTTTTGAGGTCACGGGGAACACGGTGCTGAACCGCAGCATCGTCCTGCGCACCCGCGGTGCCATCACCATCCTCAGCGGTGTGGTTTCCGGGGCTGGCACAAACATCTTGGAAAAGTCTGAGCAGGGCACACTCATCCTCAGCGGCAATAACACCTTCTCCGGCGGGCTGCTGACCAGCAATGGTTATGTCGTCGCGGCTCATGACAATGCCCTCGGCACGGCCGGGGCCACGTTCCGCAACAATGCCTTCACCCAGATCCTCGCTTCTGGCGTGCGCACCATCGGCAATGCCTTCACCAACACCGCCACCGGCAGCTCTCAAACGCTGGGTGGTCTGGATGCTGGCGCCAAGATCTTCTCGGGTGGCATCAACCTTTCCAGCCGTGGTGTTTCCCTCACCGCTGTGAGCGGTGGTGATACCACCTTCACCGGAACCATCAGCGGTGCCTTTGGCATCACCAAGACCGGCAACGGCACCGTCATTCTCAATCCGGCCTCCGGCGGCAATACCTTCAACACCGGTGGTGTCACGGTGAGCCAGGGAACACTGGTCGGTGAGGCCCAACTGGCTGGCGATCCGTTTGGTGCCAACAATCCCTTCACGGTGTCAAACGGTGCTCTCCGCCTCAACAACAACACTGGCGCGGCCAATGCCACGACCAGCACGGGTTCGCTCACGATCAACAGCGGCAATGCCGCGGTCATGGTGGATGGCTCCGGCTCCGGTGGCAATGCCACGACGCTGACCTTTGGTGGCCTCACACGGACCGGCAACTCCACCCTGACGCTCAAAGGCCTCACCACCGATCTCGGCGCTGCCACGAACGAGGTCGTGGCCTTCACCGCCGCCCCTGCACTGACGAACGGAACCATCGGCACCTGGGCGGCGATCCAGGCCTCCGGCAGCAATGCCGCGCACTACGCCGGTGTTTCGGGCTCAAACATCGTGACGGCCACCTACGGCGGCACCGGGGATCTCGACACCTCCGCGGGTGCCACGACTCTGTTTGATGCCGGAGCCACCGCCAGCACGCTCACGGCGAACCGCTCGGTGTTTGCCTTCCGCACCAATGCGGCCGTGGATCTGGGCGGGAACGTCCTGAGCATCGGCGACGGCGGCCAGGCCGGTATGATCCTCAACAACGGCGCGGGAGTGTCCAACGGCACGGTGAACTTCGGCACCAACTCGCTCGCCATCTACACGGACGATGCCGCGCCCTCCACGATCAACGCGGCCATCACCAATTTCCGCAGCAATGCGAACAGCACGCTGTCGCTTGGCCTCGTGAAGTATGGCCCTGGCACCCTGGAGCTCTCGGGAGCGAATACCTTCCAGGCGAATGTGCAGGTGAATCAGGGCACGCTCAGCCTCACCTCAGCCAACGTCATGCCCATGTTCAGCAACTTGAACGCTATTGCTGGCTCCACCGTCACCATCCAGCCCGGTGCCACGGTGCTGCTGAACGGCAACGACCAGGAATTCGGTGCTCTGGCTGGATCCAGTGTGGTCAGTGCCGTTCAAAACACGGCGGGTACGCTGGATCTGGGTGGTGCCACCCTCGTCCTCGGCAGGTCCAACAATGCCAGCACCACCTTCTCCGGCCAGATCATCGGTGGAGCAGGCTCCAAAATCGTCAAGATCGGCACTGGCCGCCTCATTCTGGACAACTACAACACCGCCACGCCCAGCAGCCTGGCCACCTTGGATATTGCCCAAGGCATTGTGACCACCTGGAACAACGACCAGTCCTGGGCCACTCCCAATGGTTTTGTCAGTTCCATCCCGTCCACCACGACCGTCCTTCTCCGTGGCGGTGAGTGGGAAGTCCGCTCCGGTGGTGACAGCACCAGCAACTTCCAGATCATCCCGATTGGCAACAGCATCATCCACGGCGGTGGCAACTCCATCCTCGACACGGATCGCTTCAACAATGGGTCCAACAAGATACTGACCTTCAACAACCTCACCGTGGACAAGGAGCTCTTCCTTGTGACGGGAGGGAATGCGATCTACCCGCGTTTCGACGGCACCACCACGCTCGCCAATCACGCTCGAATTCAGACCGATGCCCCGTTGCTGCTCAATGGCACAATCACCGGCAATTACACGCTGACGAAGACCGGGGGCAGCAACCTGGAGATCGGCGGTAACAACAGTGCCTGGAGCGGCGGCACAGTGGCCACGGATGGCACGATCCTATTCGGCACGCGTGCGCCTGAAGACGCCAGCCGCTACATGGCCGGCACCAACCTTTTCTCCTACAGCACCACGGCGAATCTCGGAACGGGTGATATCGTGGTGAACCGCAACACCGCGATCCGCATCAACGCACCCAGCAATATCTTGAGCGCCCAAGGACAGCGTGTGCAGGTGTTTAGTGATCTGCGCGGCAACATGGCACGTGTGGACATCGGTGTGGACGCCCCTGTGACAGACTACAACATCTTCTCTCTCGGGAATGGTTCGTTGAACCTCGGCCTGCACGACGGGTTCTTCAGCAATACCATCGACCAGTCCAAGATGGGTAACGGCAAGTGGGGTGTGGGTGCGTGGGATACCACTTATTACACCGCCACGAAGATGGGTGCTGGCGTGGACAACATTTACCGCTTCCTGGGCACCAATGGTGTGCTCGGCATCACCCAGACAAACGCCCTCTCAGGCTCCGCGAGCTTGTGGGTGGGCACGCCTCAGTATGACAATGGTTTCGCCCTGGGGAACACCTCTGCCCAGGTCCGCCTCTACAGTGACCAGGCCTACACCGGCAACACCACCATCTTCCGGAGCGACAACACCGGCAACACCAACAACTTCCTGATGATCATGGGGGACAGCCAGTCGCCTGTCTTTGACGTGTTCGGCAGCCTGGAGTTCCGCGGTGATGGCCGTGCCACGCGTGATGACGGCAGCCAGTTCAACACGATCAACATGTATCCGGGCTCCCGCCTGCGCTTTGACTACAGCATGGATGTGAATGACACGATGCTCATCTCACGTCTGGACAACTCGAACCTCGGTCTTGAATCCGACGAGAACAAGTGGGGTGATACCACCCCGATGACGCTTCGCGGCTCCACAGTGAATTTGCTCGCACAAAGCGGTCGTCAGAACCAGGAGCGCATCGGTGCGATGACGGTGGAGCAGGGGGCTGCCATCCTTCTGGAGCGCAACGGAACCAACAGCCAGATCGTGCTCAGCACGCCCAGTGTCACCCGCGTGGGTCAGGCCACCTTCATGATCCGTGAAAACGCCGATGAGCTCGGCCGCGTGGACCTCCAGGGCCAGAAGTTCTTCATTGATAACGGTGCCACCATGCTGGACGCCCAGAACATGCTCCCGGCGTGGATGATCAATCCCAGCCGCAACACCTTCCTGACTTACAGCGCCGACTTTGGCGTGCAGAACCGGGCTTTCACCCAGTCCACCACTACCGCAGGAGCCGGCGCGACCTTCCTGGCTGGCCTGACCGCCACTGACATCGCCTCCTATGGAGTAGGCACTGGTGATGCCACCCTCAGTGGCACTGCCAACGTCTGGGCGCTGCGCATCAGCCACGAGGCCGCCAACAATGACACCACCCTCACCGGCGGGCAGATCAACATCCACAGCGGCGGCCTGATCGTGGACAACCGTGACAACGCACGCGTCAATTTCGATACGACGGCCGTTTACTTCGGTGACGGCACGACACCCGTGGAAGGCGTCATCTACTCTGACCAGAGCGGTATCACCACCCGCATTGGTGGTGTCGTCACTGCCGCAAATCTCACCCATCAAGGAGCTGGGCAGCTTCAACTGACCAACGTGGCCAACGCCATCACGGGCAATCTGCAGATGAACGGCGGAACGCTCTTCCTGGATGGAGCCGGAACCGCTGGCACGGCCTCCATCACCCTCGCCGGTGACTGGCTGGGCAATAACGACGGCCAGATGCTCGCTGAAGTCCGCCTGCGCACGAACAACAACGCCAGCGTCACCTTCAACAATCCTGTCATCCTCGCGGCTGACATGCCTTATGCCCGCCTGTTTGCCGAGCGATACACCGGCACGTCCACGGGTGGCTCCCTTGTCACGATCCCGAGCCTGACCATCATGGGCTCCAACACCCTCCAAGGCAGCTCTCTCATTGTTAATAACAGCTCCGGCACGAACAGCGCCAACACCCACAACATTGAAGTTAGTGGACTCACGACCATCAATGGCACCGCGCCCTTCGGCTTGCACATTCAGACGAATCGTCTTGAGCTCAGTGGTGCCTTGAGTACCCCGGGCGGTGCCCCGCTCATCAAGTCTGGTGACGGACAACTCCGTGTCGAGGCGGACAACACCGGCTGGACCGGTCCGGTGACACTCAATCGTGGTGAAATCGCCGCCATCGCCAATGCGGGTCTCAACTTCGGTTCGGGCGATTACACGCTGAACTTCGGCCAGATCCGCATGCAGAGCAATGCTTCACGCGCCTTCTTTGCCTCCGCAGGCCAGGATATCACCGTGGCTGGTGGTCTCACTTTCGTGTCCAACCGCAATGGAGCCACCGCGGAGCGCAACATGACCATCGGTGCGAACAACGGCGGACAAACCCTGCGGACCATGAATGGGGCCCACATCCGGTTCCTTTCGGACTCGTTTGGAGATGACCACCTCATCGAAAGCAATGTGATCGTGAACGACAGCGCTGTTTTCCTGCCTGAAAGCACGGAACTGCGCTTCCAAGGCGAGCTGCAAGGGGCAGGACGCCTGACCAAATCCGGCATCTGGTATCTCTTCCTGAATGAGAACACGGCGGGCGGCAATGCAGGCTTCTCCGGCATCTGGGATATCCAGCGTGGCACCGTCACCCAGCAGCAGACGAATGACTCCTTTGGCGGCGCGGGCAGCTCCATCATCGTCCGCGCGGGTGCGGCCATCGGCGTGCACAGCACGGCAGGCTTCGGCACCGGCCTTGGAGTGACCTCGGTGACCACCAGCACCACGCATCTGCCTGTGCTCGGCGTGCGGACCATCGCGAACTACGCATCCGTCCTCGACAGCTACAATTCCAAGCTGATCGGTTCCGGCATCGGCGTGGTCTCCGTCGAAAACGGTCAGACTCTCACCACGGACCCAGCCATGGCCACCCGGTTCGGTGGGAACTGGTTCCTCGGTGCGAATACGGGTGGCGGCACTCTCAGTGCCAATTCGATCGCACCGTGGGGCACGGGCACGCAGTTCCTCATTGGCGGCGGTTCCTCCACGATCACGCTGAATCCCGCCGCCGCTGGTGCCCAATTTGCGGGCAGCAACCAGATGATCCTCGGCTCCGCCAATAATGTCTTCGGCCAGGGCACAGCTGTGTTCGGCACGAACAGCAATAACACCTATGATGGCGGCACCCTCGTGACGCGGAGCCGCAACATGGATGGAGGTTATCGCGCCTTTATCCTGTCCCTTCAGGGCGGTGCGATCGGGACCACCAACACCTTCCGCACCCCTCTGGGCACGGGAATCGTGGATGCCTTTGGTGAAATCCGCATCGAAGGTGCCTCTGGCACCGCGGTGGGCGGCGCGGGCGTGAACAGCAATACCTGGGTGTTCCATCCCGGTTCACGCATTCGTTTTGACAACAACACGCCTTTCACGGGCAGCGGGACCACCGGGAATCGTGCCACCGGCACTCTCGGAGGTGAGGGCCGCTGGGCTGATGGCGTGGGAATCACTCTCGATGGCGCGGTTTTGGAGCTTTTCGGGGATAATTCCGACCACATCGCCAACCGTGAAATCATCGGTGATCTGACTATCTCCCGTGGGGCGGAGGTCGTGATCCGCCGGGACACCGACGATTGGGTGGAGCTCTCGGTGGGGAATATTACCCGCAGTGGCAGCGGCACACTGCAAATCGCTGGCATGGTGGTAAACACCAACACCGCCAACATGCTCGGCACCGTGGCCGGTAATGTGAACAGCGCCCTGTTCCTCGCGGCAAACGGGCTCAGCCTCATGAACAACAACATGGTCGATCCGTGGATCGTGAGCCGTTTTGACAATAACTTCGTCAAATACGATGCCACGCTCGGCTTCCAGACCATCACGGAGGGAACCGCGCCGGCCAACTACATCAGCTCCGCCGCCGCCACGCTCGACGGCACGGTGCTGCTGCTGAACGATGGATCGGAGATTCTCGATGCCACCGCCAACCCAGCCACGCTCGGTGCCAACCTCGACATCTACGCTCTCCGTGTGAGCCGGGACATCAACGTCAGCACGGACGGCCAGTTCAAGAACATCATCATCCGCAGCGGAGGCCTCATGCAGGCGGCCAACACACCGACGATCAATGCCGATCTCTACTTTGGCAGCTCTGGCCTGGGAGATGGCGAGGCGCTCATCTGGGCCAGCAACAACACCTTGCAGATCAACGGCAAAATCTTTGCCAGCGAGGTGGTGAAGTCAGGCACGGCGTTCCTGAATGTGCGCAGTGACCAGACGCAGTTCACCGGCAACTGGGTCATCAATGGTGGCGGCATCCAGTTCCTCACGCCGGAGGCGGCGAGCACGGGAGAGGTCATCCTCAATGGCAGCCGCATGAATGATCGTGACAGCACCTACAACATCACGGAAGTGCGCTACAACTTTAACAGCGGCTCGCCGGACCTGTTCACCTGGAACAGCGGCAAGATCGTAGCCTATGACATCAACCGCATCTATCTGCCCACCGCCAGCGACCGCCTCCAGCAGATCCCGGACATCGATCTGCGCACGACGAACGCGGTGGCAGGCAGCGGCCAGGAAGGAACTCTCTTCTTCCAGGTGGACAGTTTCCGCTCCACGGTGCGCACCGGGACCGTCACGCTCCATGACCACTATCTGCTGCATGTGGAGTCGGGTTCCTTTGGCACCGGTTCCACCGTCGGTGTGCAGTTCGGCAGTGGTGCAGGCGCTGGAGGCCTGAACAACCAGGGCCTCTTTGACCTGCGCAAGGTGGGTGACGGCGTCCTCACCCTCGGTGACAACACCGCTTCCTTCACCGGCGGCCGCACCATCACCGTGGGCGAGGGCTCCCTCCGCGTCCTTCACAACGGTGCCGCAGGTGCCGCTGGCAACACCTTGAAGGTCAACTCAACGGGTGCGCTGGAGATTGCCGTCGCTGGCTTCTCCCCCACTGCCACCCTCATCATGGATCCAGGCTCTGCTGAGCGCTGGGCCGTGGATGGAGCCCGCAGTGGGAATTACACCCTGCAACAAGGTGTCAGCCTCCAGGTCATGCATAGTCAGACTGGCACCCAGACCATCGACCTCAACGGCGGCTCCATCATGGGCTACCTGCCGCGTGACTGGGAGCAGGTGGCCGTCATCCACACCCTCGGCAGCGGCGTGACGATCAACCTGACCGGTGATTCCTTCCTCGGCCAGCCCTACGCCACAAGCAGCAATGGCGTTTATGATCTCAGCGCCATCTATGATCAGGGCAAGATCAACACGACCACCGGCAGCAATCCCTCCGACCCGGCTCTGCGTGGTTCCTACCTGCAAATTAACGGTACCAT
The DNA here is from genome assembly GCA_016795465.1 of Verrucomicrobiaceae bacterium. Taxonomy (GTDB): domain Bacteria; phylum Verrucomicrobiota; class Verrucomicrobiia; order Verrucomicrobiales; family Verrucomicrobiaceae; genus Prosthecobacter. The sequence goes on from JAEUHK010000126.1 coordinate 139,382, forward strand.
CCAGGGCAGCGGCGGCCTGACCAAGCTGGGCCAGGACATCATCCTGCTCAACGGGGCGAACACTTACGCCGGTGCGACGAACATCGAAAACGGCATTCTTCAGCTCGGTCGTGACAATGCCCTGCCGGTGGGCACCTCCCTCGTCATGAAGACCACCAGCGGCATGCTGGACCTGAATGGCAATGACCAGGAAGTGGCCTCCCTCAGCGGCCCCGGCGGCAGCGTGAACAACGGTGCTTTTGACAACAACACACTCACCGTGAACCAGGCGGGCAGCACCATCTATGGCGGCACGATCGATGGAAACGTCGTTGTCCACAAGAAGGGCGCTGGCGAACTGACCTTCACCCCTGTCACTGCCACAGGTGACACCGCGGCAGGGAATGGCTACCGCGGAGGCACCATCCTCGAGGCTGGCAAGGTGGCCATCTCGCAGGACAGCGCCCTCGGCTGGACGCAAAACGCCGTGGATGCGGACAATGTGAAGTTCACCGGTGGCACGCTGCGCACCACGGCCAACCTGACTCTGCACGCGAATCGCGGCATCACACTGGAAAGCGCTGGCGGCACCATCGAAACGGACGCGTCCACCACCACGCAGGTGGCAGGTGTGGTCTCAGGCGTCGGCGGCCTCACCAAAACGGGAAGCGGCATCTTGCAGCTCAACAGCGCGGCCAATAACTACCGTGGCGACACCAACGTCGCTGAAGGCACGCTTCAGGGCGGTTCGGCCAGCACGCTCTCCTCCGTCTCCCGCCACATCATCACGGGTGACACGGCATCTGGCACGCTGGCGCTGAACGGCAACAATCAGACCATCGGCTCGCTGGCCTCTGCTGGTGCCACGCAGGCAAACGCCACCGTGGCTCTGAGCAGCACGCTCACCGTGGGTGGTGACGGCACGCAAACGGCCGTCTATGCCGGCACCATCACCGGCAATACGAGTTCCATCTTCCGTGTGAACGGCAATGGCGCTGTGCAGACCCTCTCCACCGTGGACAACTCGGCGCAGGTCTGGAACACCGAGGTGGCCAATGGCGTGCTGGTGCTCGCCGCGAATGCGAAGCTCTCCACCGGCACCACTGCGGTGCAGCTGGGGGTGACGGGCGTCTCGGGTGCGGATGACTACACCGGGTTGCATCTCGCTGGCACGTCCTCCTTTGCCAATGACATCGTCGTGAACAGCGTGAACGGCGCCGGCAGCGCCTCCATCACCTCCGCTGGTGGTGATGCCTCAATCAGCGGCACCATCACACTGAACCGGGACACCTTCATCGGCGCGGACACGGCCACGCAGCTCAGCCTGACCAATACCGTCAGCGGAGCCGGCCGTGTCACCATCCTCGATGGCGGCAGCCTGCGGCTGACCTCGGCGAACACCTTCGGAACAGGCGCAGGCACTTCCGGCACGGCGGTGGATGGCGGCACGGTGGTCCGTGCGGGCACCCTGCTGCTCGAGAACGCCACGGGCGCTGGCTCTCAGGCGATCGAACTGGGTGATGTGACATCCTCCATCACCACGCCGGTTGATCGTGCGACCTTCACGAGCATTGTTGGCAGCGGCAGCTTTAATCCGAATGGCGGCGCGAATGGTTTCGGCTCCTTCGAGGGCGTCAGCACCACCTTTGATGGCAACACCTATGCCGTTGGCGATGTCGGCACACGACTGCTGGTCTCCGGTGAGGAGGCCAATCCGGAGCGCAATGGCATCTACACCATCACCGCGGTCAACGGCAGCACGATGACCCTTGTGCGTGCCACGGACTACCAAACTGGTGGTCAGATCCTCTATGGTGGCCAGGTCGGAGTGACGAACGGCACCTACGCGGGGCAGACGATGTTCCAGTTCGAGGAGAACGTGGTGGTGCGCAATGAGCTCACCCAGGAGCCGATCCGCTTCCGTGCGGATGTGCTGAACGCGGATGTGGCCGCTCTGGTGAATGTCACCGGCCTCACCGTCGCGAACAACATCGAGATCAATGCCACCAACGGCACCGGAATGACCACGCTGGGCGGCAGCACGGCCTTGGCTGGTGCCTCGGACACGGGTGTCTTCTCCGGCAACATCCGCCTGCAGGACCTTTCCCCGGGCGTGGCCGAGACTCGCACACTGCAACTGGCCTCCAGTGTGGCCGCCACCAGCGGCACCGGCATCACCTTCAGCGGCACGATCAGCGAGGTGGATTCCACAGCACTCACTGGTGACGTGCTTTCAATCACCAAAGTGGACAATGGCGTGGCGACGCTGACTGGAGCGAACACCTACACCGGCACGACAAATGTGATCGGCGGCACTCTTCTGGTAAACAACAGCACGGGCTCAGGCACTGGTGCTGGCTCCGTCATCGTCGATGGCGGCACCACCTTGGGCGGCACGGGCTTCATCACTCCGGCGGCGAACAACAGCATCTCGCTCAACGGCACTTTCGCCCCAGGTTCGCTCGGTGGCAGCAGTGGAGAGGACATCTCGCTGGCGGTCAGCGGCACAGGCAACATCACCTTCAATGCCAGCTCGTCCTTCGAGATCTTCAGCCGTGTGGCGGGAGCCAATCCGGCCAGCGCCAATGATCTGGCACTCATCAGCGCTGGAGACTGGGCCAATGTGATCTTTGGCGGCACCTCGGTCCTGAACGTGATCGACACCACGGGCCTGTCCTCCACAGCCTGGGCGGATGGTGATAGCTGGAAATTGTTTGACTGGACCGGCGTCGGTGGCACGCCGCCGACCAATGGCTTTGCCTCGCTCAACCTGCCGACGCTCTCCAGCGGCCTGATGTGGGACACCTCGAACCTCTACACCACAGGATTCATCGTCGTGGCAGTGCCCGAACCCTCCCGCGTGCTTCTGGTGCTGCTCGGCCTGCTCGGTCTCATGAGCCGCCGCCGTCGGAAACTGTGATTCCTGAAATCCTGGCCTGGCTCCATGACATCGGATGAGATCGCACCAGTGAACCGCGATGCTTTGCAGCTCTCAGATTACGATTTGGAGCTCTGCAGCCGCCTGCTGCTCTCCCCGATGTCCGATCTCCAGGTGAAGCGCACTGCGCGGCTGCTGCTGGCGATGGATGGCCGGCTAGGCTCAAAAGATCAGCCGGCTGTCAGCGGCATTCCGCGTGCCGTGCCGGCGGGCATCCGGCGTCTTTATGAAACGGAGGGACTTCAGCGAGTCCTTGCAGAGGGTGTTTCGATGGCTCTTCCAACTGATGCCGCAGCCAAAGAGCTGGCGTTGTCCCCCCAGGAGCGGTCTTTCTGCCAGCAGATCGTAGGCGAGAGGCTCGGCTCCGCCGGACGTCAGAGGCGTGCTCAGGCGCTGCTGCTGCTGGACGAGGGAATGACGAAGACAGATGCCGCGCAGTCGAGCGGTGTGTGCGGACGCACCCTGGAGCGCCTCGTGGAGCGGTATCACAAGCAAGGTGCGCAGAAGGCGGTCAATGACAGCTCGCGCAGTGGACGGCCGGTGCGTTACTCACGGGAGGAATTTGTCCCGCTGATCCGCCGGATCATGCAGCAGACGCGGCCGGAAACTCTGCGGAAATGGACGATGAGCGACTTGAGGCGCTCGCTGATTCATCAGCGTCGCGAGGCTGAGGGCATCTCGCAGCCGACTCTCAGGGCTCTGGCGCGGCAAGCTGGCGTGGATTTCAGGCGTCTCGCTGCTCGCTAGACTCCATCGAATTCACTGCTGTAGAGCAGGACCTGCCTTGGGCAGCAGGTGAAGCAGGTCCGCGGGCCGGAAGGGTTTGCGGAGGAAGCCGTTGGCACCCGCGGCGAGACATCTTGTTTCGTCCGCAACGGTGGCGAAGCCGGACATGCAGATGATGGGGATGCCACGAGTGGATTCATCGCCAGCTTGCCGGATCTGCTGTAGAGCCTCGATTCCTGACAGGAGGGGCATGCGGAGGTCCATGAGGATGAGGCTGGGATGTAGCTGCTGGGCGAGGCGGACGACCTCCAGGCCGTCGATGGCCTTTTCCACGCGGTAGCCGAGATCCTGGAGGTAGCTTCCCAGCACGCTCGCGAGTGCTTCCTGGTCATCGGCGAGGAGGATGAGCGGGCTTTCAGATGCTGTGGGAGAGGCTTCGGCGCTGCTTGCGGGACTGGTGGTGGCTTCGACTGGTTGGAGACTGATCCAGCAGCTCCAATCGTAGGGCAATCGAAGGCCTAATGAAGGCAGTTGGCGGGCGTCGTGCTTCAGAACGACTTCTCCTGCTTTCTGAAGCAGCAAGAGGGCAAGTGGTTCAAGGCGCACGAGCTGCGTTTGCACGGCCGGGTGGTTTTGGAGGCTGCTGGCCTCCGCGGGCAAATGGGAGAGATGCAGGCGGAAGATGGCATTTTTCGGGACGAGAGCGAGCTGGCAGGTCAGGAGACTGCGGAGCAGCTGTCGGAGCTGTGAAGCCGGCGGGGCGTTTTCTGGAAGTGGGAGGGCGGAATCGAATTGAAGAGTGATCTGCCGGTTTTCGAGCTGGGCGGCTAATGAGCGGATCACAATCTCACAGTGGTCGTGAAGCTCGGAGGCCTTGATGGCCGCTGGTTCAGCAGCAGGACGCTGAAGCCAGAGGTCTTCGAGTCCTTCGATCTGGTGGAGGCTGTGCTCGAGTTCCTGCCGGATGGTGCGCACCGCCTCGGACTGTTTTGGGCTGAGAGGACCGAGGATGCCTTCGGCCAGCGTTTCAGCCTGGGCTGAGATGGCTGCCAGGGGGCCTCGGAGCTTGTGGATCACGGCGGCGAGGTGTTCCTGGGACAACGGTTGGGCCATCGGAAAAATGGGCATGGAAGTGAGTGATGCAGGTGCGGTGGATGGCTGACTAAATGTTTCTTTATTCTCGGGGGCTGAACGTCCTGTTTCAAGAATGACGGTTATAGTTCTTGGGTCTGTATCAGCCCTTTTCCATCGTCTCATGCCTCCATCTTCATCGCATCCTTCCGCCAGCGTCTCTTCGCGCCCCCTTGTTCTGCTGGTGGAGGACCATGATGGCTACCGGCGGATCGTTCGCCAGGCACTCGAGTGCTTTTTGCCAGAATGGACGGTTTCCGAGGCCGATGGTGTGCAGTCAGCGGCTGAGATGCTGGGCCAGAGCAGGGCGGACGTGCTGGTGTGCGATTTGATCCTGCCAGATGGCACCGCAGCAGACTTGGTGGACCAGCTTCCGGCCCTGAAGTGCGATCAAACCCAGGTCATCGTCTTCAGCAATCATTCCGCGGAGGCACTGGAACCTCTTCGAAACCGTCCACAGGTGCGCGGGTGCCTGATGAAGGAGCGTGGATTGAAGGAACTGGCTCTGATGATCGAACAAACGACACCCCGCTGAGGTCCTTTGCTGCCTCTGTGAACTGCCATACCCTCTCCATAGAATGTCCGAAACGCTTCCCAAGTCTGAACACCCCGGTGTGTGGCATCGCGAGATTTTTGACTCGATCCATGATGCTGTCTTTGTGCATGATCCGGTCACCGGCCGGATCGAATCCATGAACCGCCGCGCCGAGGCGATGTGGGGCATCCGCCGTGATGAGGTGGGCATGCCGACGATCGGCGAGATCAGCGCCAATGTGCCGCCTTACACCCAGGTGGAGGCCTTTGCGTGGATCCGCCGCACCATGGACGAGGGGCCGCAGTTGTTTGAGTGGCAGGCGCGGCATGCCGAGGGACGGGTTTTCTGGGTGGAGGTGAATTTGTGCCGGGCCGATGTGGGGGGCAGTCCGAAGGTGCTGGCGACGGTGCGCGACATCACGCGGCGGAAAAAGGCTGAGGAAGAGCTGCGCCGCAGCGAGGAGAAGTTCCGCGCCGTGCTGGGCAACACCAAGGATCCGGTTTACTGTCTAAACCTGCCGACGCTGACTTATGAATACATCAGCCCGGCGGTGGAGCAGGTGCTGGGGTTCACGATGGAGGAGTGCATGGACGGTGGTCTCGATTTTTTCAAATCAAGAATCCATCCGGATGATCGCGAGCACTTTGAAAAGAGGATGACCGCATTGCTGGCGGGGGGGACGGAGCCACAGCCGGCGGTGGAGTATCGCTTTGCTCACAAGAAGCGTGGCTATCGCTGGATCAGTGACACGCGCTCTCTCGTGCATGATGCTGTGGGTCTGGCGGTGGCGATCATCGGAAATCTGCGGGACTCCACGCTGCGCAAGGAGCAGGAGGCGGCGCTGCAGCAGCAGGCGCACGCGGCGCTGCTTTCGCATCTGGAGGGCACCTCGCTGGCACTGGTGGAGTGTGACAGCCAGAACCGCGTGTGCCGCTGGTCTCCGCAGGCGGAGAAGTTGTTTGGCTGGAGCTCGGCGGTGGTCATGGGCAGGCATCCATCGGACTGGGGATTTATTCATCCGGATGATCTGCCGCGTGCCGAGGCATCACTGAACCGCCTGCTGGACCGCTCCGAGCCGAGAAACACCTGTGTGCATCGAAACTTTACGCGGGACGGGCGTGTGCTGGTGTGTGAATGGCATAATTCCGTGCTGCTGAACGAGCAGGGGGAGATCCAGTCGATCCTGCAGCTCGCTTCGGACATCACGCTGGAGAAGAAGATGGAGGCGGCGCTGCGGGCGATGGCCGAGGGCGCGGAATTGAAGAGCGGTGAGACGTTTTTCCAGTTCCTGTGCCTGCAACTGGCGGACACGCTGGACGTGAAATTTGCCTGCGTGTCGATGGTCATTCCGGAGCGTGACCGCATGGTGCGCACGCTGGGCTTTTGCGCGGGCGGAAAGGTGCAGCCAAACGTGACCTACTCGGTGATCGGCACGCCTTGCCAGGCCGCCTACAATGGCGAGGAGTGCTTTTACGAGTCGGGCGTGCAGGAGCTCTTCCCGAGTGATGTGATGCTCCAGGAGCTGGGTGCGGCCTGCTACATGGGCATGCCGCTGCACGCCTCGGACGGGCGGATCATCGGTCTCATCTCCGTCTTCCACACGAAGGCGATGGACAGGCGTGACCGCATCCACGCGATGTTCCAGATCTTTGCCGTGCGGGCGGCGGCGGAGATGGAGCGGCACCAGGCGGAGATGGCGCTGCGCCGCAGCGAGGAGCGATACGCCCTTGCGGCGAGCGGCTCGACGGCCGGGGTATGGGACTGGGACATCCACACGGGCGGCGTGTATTACTCAACGCGTTTCCGCGAGCTGCTGGGCTATTCCGCGGAGGAGTTTCCGAGCCTGTTTTTCTCGTGGGAGCAAAAGATGCACCCTGATGACCTGCCGCGGGTGCAGTCTGCCCTCGAAGCGCATCTGGAAAGACGGGAGCCGTTTTGCGTGGAGCACCGCGTCCGGGTCAAATCCGGCGAGTATCGCTGGTTTGAGGCACGCGGGCAGGCCCTGTGGGACCAGAATGACATGCCCTACCGCATGGCTGGCTCCGCGCTGGATGTGCATGAGCGGAAGCTCGATGAGCAAAAGCTGCTGCGCCTGAACAAGCTGCACGCCATGTCGAGCGGCATCAATGAAGCCATCGTGCGCATTGAGGAGCCGCAGGGGCTTTACAACGCCGCGGTGCGCATCGCCGTGGAAAAGGGCTGCATGCGCATGGCGTGGATCGGCCTGTATGAGCAGGCGTCGATGCAGATCAAGCCGGTGGCCTTTGGCGGGATCTACCAAGGGTATCTCGACGACATCGTGCTTTCGCTGCGCGAGGGGGATCCATCCGGCATGGGACCTGCCGGCAGGGCCTTCAAGACGGGTTCCCATGTCATCTCAAACGACATCTCGAAGGACGAGACCTTCCACTACAAGGAGCGGGCGCTGGTGCGCGGCTTCCGCTCCTGTGCCTCGTTCCCGCTGAAGCCGGACGGCAAGTGCGCCGGCGTGCTGCTGATCTACGCGGATGAGTGTGACTGCTTCCAGGACGAGGAGGTGCGCGTGTTGTGCGCCCTGGCGGACAATCTCTCCTTTGCCCTCGCTGCCGTGGAGCGTGAGCGGGAGCGCCGCCATGCCATCGAGGCACTGCGGGAAAACGAGCGCATGATGTCCACGCTGATGAGCAATCTGCCGGGCGCGGTGTACCGCTGCCGCGTGGGCACCCCGCTGGTGGTGGAATTCATCAGCGAGGGCTGCCTGGATATAACCGGGCACGAGGTTTCGGAGGTCATCGGGAACAAATCAGTCGTTTACGAGCAGTTGGTGCATCCTGAGGACATCGAAAGTGTGCGCGGAGTGATTCGTGATGCGGTGCAGAGCGGCGATCACTATGAGATGACCTACCGCATCATCGCCCGTGATGGATCGGAGAAGTGGATATGGGAGCGCGGGCAGGCCATCCCCTGTGATGATGGCGCGGTGAGGCACCTGGAGGGATTCCTCACCGATGTGACGGAAAAGCGGCGCATGGAGTCCCAGATGCTCCGGGCTCAGCGCATGGAGAGCATCGGCACCCTGGCTGGCGGCGTGGCGCACGACCTCAACAACATCCTCACGCCGATCCTCATGTCGCTCACCATTCTGCGCATGAAGCTCACGCAACCGCGGGACGTGGAACTGCTCAACAGCCTGGAGTCCAGCGCCAACCGCGGCGCGGACATGGTGAAGCAGATTCTCGGCTTTGCCCGCGGTGTGGAAGGGCAAAAAGTGCTTCTGAGGCCCAGAGCCGTGCTTTCCGAGATCGAGCATCTGCTCCAAGAAACCTTCCCGAAGTCGGTTCATGTCACCTGCGAGTGCAAAGAGGACACTTGGAATGTGGAGGGTGATCCGACGCAGATGCACCAGGTGCTGCTGAACCTCTGCGTCAATGCCCGCGATGCGATGCCTGATGGTGGTGAGCTGCGTCTCACCATATCCAACTTTCAAATCGACGAGCAGTTTGCCAGCATGTACCACGAGGCCAAGCCTGGTCCGCATGTGGTCTTTGAGGTAAGTGACTCCGGCATGGGCATCCCAGCAGAGTTACGCGAGCGCATTTTTGAGCCCTTCTTCACCACCAAAGAGGTGGGCAAGGGCACCGGACTGGGACTCGCGACCACGCTGGGCATCATCAAGTCCCACCGTGGCTTCATTGAGCTCACCAGCCAGATGGGGAAGGGGAGTGTTTTCCGCGTTTACCTGCCTGCGGCACAGGCGGAGACGGTGACGGTCGTGGCCGAGCCGCCGAAGCATCGTCCGGGGCGTGGTGAGCTCATTCTCGTTGTCGATGATGAATCAGCCATCCGCACGGCCACCAGTCATGCACTGGAGGCTTTTGGCTACCGGGTCATCACGGCCTGTGATGGCACGGATGGCATCGCCACCTTCCTGAAAGGGCCGGAGACACCTATGGCGGTGATTTCGGACATGATGATGCCCGTGATGGATGGCCCGGCGATGATCCAGGCCTTGCAAAAGATCCAGCCAGGCCTGCCCATCATCGGAGCGAGCGGATTGAACTACCAGATGCAGGCGAAGGTGGAGAGCCTCGGGGTGAAACACTTTTTGCGGAAGCCCTACACGGCAGACGCTCTCCTCGCTGCCTTGAGCGATCTGCTGGATGGCGGAACGGAGCTTTTGGGCTAGGCGGCGATGGCTCCCAGCACCTGCTGCAGTGCCACCAGCAGGCCGCTGGTGGTATAGGGCTTGGGAAGAAAGGAATCAGCGCCGCAATCCATGGCCCTGGCGGCGTCCATCTGCGTGCTCACGCCGCTGGCGGCGATGATGCGGGCGGAAGGGTTGAGCTTGCGGATGACGTGGATGGTGGAGGGGCCGTCCATGATGGGCATCATCATGTCCGTGATCACCGCATCGATCTCCTGATGATGCCTGGCATAGAGTGCGGCTGCCTCGGCTCCATGGCTGGCGGACATCACACGGTAGCCAAAACTTTGCAGGGACTGGCAGGTGATCTCCCGCACCGGCGTCTCGTCATCGATCACGAGCACCAGCTGGTTGCTGCCATGAGGTAGGGGCTCCTCACGGGGCACCTCGTTCTCGGCGAGGGCGGATGGGTCAGCGGGCAGAAAAATGCGGAAAACGGTGCCTTTGCCGGGAGCGGAGTCGGTTTCGATGAAGCCGCCATGGCTCTTCACCATCGTCAGAGTGGTGGAGAGCCCCAGCCCTGTGCCTTTGCCGGCCTCCTTGGTGGTGAAGAAGGGGTCGAAAATCTTGCCCAGAAGCTCCGGCGGCATGCCGGTGCCCTCATCACTCACGGTGATGAGCACATGGGGTCCGCTGCGCGCCTCGCCATGGCTTGCGGCATACTGGGCGTCAATCTGGGTGTTGGAGGCCTGGATGCCGAGCGTGCCGCCGCGTGGCATCGCGTCACGGGCGTTCACACACAGGTTCAGCAGCATTTGATGAAGCTGCGTGGCATCGGCATGCACCGGCCACAGGTCCGCCTGCTCGCGCATGTCGAGGAAGATGTTTTTTGGGAAAGTGTCACGCACCATGCAGCCGATCTCCTGGAGCAGCAGATGCATGCGCAGCGTCTGCCGTGTGCCTTCCACGCCGCGGGCAAAGGAAAGCAGTTGGCGGATCATGTCCGCGCCACGCCGTGCGTTGGTGGAGATGGTGCCCAGGGTATCGAGACAGGCCTTGTCATTGGTCTTGAGCTTCAACATGTCCACAGACACGAAAATCGGCGTGAGCACGTTGTTCAAATCATGGGCGATGCCGCCGGCGAGCGTGCCGATGCTCTCCAGCCGCTGGTTCCGGCTGCTTTGCTCCTCGGCCTTCTTTTTCGCTGTGATGTCGGTGTTGATGGCCAAAATGGATTTGGGCTGGCCGTCTGCGTCCCTCACAAGCGTCCAGTGCCCCTCGACGATGACTTCCTCGCCGGTCTTGGTGACTTGATGGATCTCGCAGATGTGCTCGCCGTCGGCCAGGATCTTCGCCGTCTTGGCTGCCACCATATCGGCTTCCCGGTAGATCAGCGTGGAAAGATCCCTGCCGACCGCCTCCTGGGCCGTCCATCCGTAGAGGCGTTCCGCGCTCTTGTTCCAGTAGCGGATGGTGTTGTCGAGCCCTCGCACGATGATCGCATCCCGTGCCATATCGAGCAGCGAGGCTTGTTCACGCAGTTGTTCCGCATCCTGGCGATGCTGTGACTGGGCAAAAACGAGCGAAATGAGATTCGCCATCGAGAGCGCAAAACTCTTTTCATCCTCCGTCCAGGTCCGCGGGCCTCCCACATGCCCTTGGCAGAGCACGCCCGCCAGGACGCCGCTGACGTGCAGCGGCGTGTCGAGCATCGCGCCGATGCCCATGGGCTTCAGGTAGCAATCGCGGAATTCCTGGGTGCGCGGATCGGAGCAGGCATCCTCGGCGGAGATCATCTCATCCTGCTCAAGGGCGCGGAAATAGCCCGGAAAGTCATTTTTGGAGAGTTCGAGCCCCTGGCTGATTTGGCCTGAAGATCGCTCGATCAGGCTTAGGCACACGATGCAGCCCTTCGCACGGTCCTTCCGCCACACGCTCACACGCTCCACATTCATGCACTCGGCCGTCGCGGAGACAATCTCCTTCAAGGATTGGTCCAAGTCGGGATTCTGGAGAATCCCGCGTCTCATCAGCCGGGCGATCGCATCCCGCTGCTGCTCGTAGCGGCGCTGGCTGAGCCGCATGTTTTCCTCCGCCTGATGGCGGGCCGTGACGTCATGGGAAACGGAAAGGACCTCGCAGACGCGGCCATCCGCGCCGGTCAGGGGCACGCTGTGAGTCTCCACCCACTTGTCCGTGCCCTTCATGCCGACCATGCGGAAAGTGCCGCTGACGGTCTCCCCCGCCGCAGAACGCTCAGCCAGTTCAACGAAGCGAGCACGGTCCTCCGGCGTGATGAAACGGGTCACGTCCCGGCCCAAAACATCCTCCGCTTCATTCGCCTCCAAGATGCGCAGTCCAGCGGGATTGATCTCCAGCACACGTCCTGCAGTGTCAGTGAGTTTCACACATGCAGGCTCATGGTCGAGGATTGCACGCAGGCGGGATGCATCTTCCTTGTCGCGTGGCACGGGAGTCCTTTCCTCCAGTGGCACTTCAATCAGGGTGATGAGGGCACCCGGCAGGTCTACGGTGCTCTGAGATGTCAGGGTGACCTCGATCTGAGGACTGCCCGGTGTGGACTCGGGCACCTGAAAACGCCTTGCTGGCCCTCCTTGCAGCACGCCGTTCACGAGATCGACCGCGGCCAGCGAAGCCTCCGGCTCCCGCAGGCAGTCACGAACAAGGTCGAAGCCAGAATTCCCCTTAGCAGGAGGCCTGCCGGCCCACCGAGGGAAAACATCAAGCTCACCGGAGACGCGCTCGATCATGCCATGAGCATTGATTTGAACCACCAAGCAGCGGCCAAAGGTGAGCGCGACTGCCTGAGGTTGGTGCGCATTGGTCATTTGACCATTAAAAACATTCGCGCGTGAATGCGCAAGCACGGTTCTGAGATTCCTGCTAGATCGTCGGAGGGGACGGCGGCCGGCGGAAGATCCGCCAGCGATGCTGGAAGGCTCGTCAACCTGGACAAGAGACCTCATGGCATGCGCATCATAAGCGGGCTGGTTTTAACAAAGCATTTCCCACCACCGTCAGCAGTTCAGGCATGCCGAAGGGCTTTGGCAGGAAGTTCTCGCCGTTCACAAGCTGTTTGGTGTGCTTCAAATTGGCCGCGGCGAAGCCACAGGTGAAGATGACCGGAAGGGAAGGGTCTTCCTCGTTGAGCGCCTTTTCCAGGTCAAAGCCGCTGGCACCTCCCGGCAGTTGCACATCCACGATGGCGAGCTTGATGACAGCCTTTCGTGAACGCCAAAGCTGCCAGGCCTCGTTCGCATCGCGGGCCACGAGCACATTGTGCCCCTGACTGGTCAGCACATACTCCATCACCTGCCGCACTGAGTCCTCATCATCGACGATCAGGATCGTGGCGCTCTGCTCCTCGGCCTCGGGTCGGGATTTGACCGGGGTGGCGGTGGCGGGGCCGTAGCTCTGGGCTGCGGGCAGGTAGATCTGAAATTCCGTGCCCACATCGGTGATGCTCTTGATGTCCATCCAGCCGTGCAACTGGCGCACCAAGCCCTGGACTGGCAGCAGGCCGGCCGCTTGGCCGAGCTCGCTGCTCTGATTGCCCGAACGATCGAACAACGCCGCAACCTCCGCGGAGGTAAGCCCCTGGCTGGTGTCGCCGATGGCCAGCACGACAAACTCGCCTGGTCTCGCCTCGGCATGCAGACGCCGCGCGGCGACTTCATCACCCACTTGCACGCGGTGGGCGCGGATCGAGAGTCGTCCCCCCGTGGGCATCGCATCACGGGCATGCACGGCGAGGGTCAGAATGATCTGCCCGAGGTTCGCCGAATCAGCCATCACATCCGGCAGGCTGGACTCGAACCAGGCCTCCACGCCGATCTGTGCGCCCAGCACATGCTTCATCAGGACGGCTTCGGAGTTGATGCACTGCTCCAGGTTCACTGGCGAGGCCGGTCCGGGCTGTTGATGGTTAAACTTCAGCAGCTGTGAGGTCACTTCAGCAGCCTCTTTGGAGGAGTTCAGCACCTCGTCAAGCGAGCTCAGCAGCCTGGGGCTGCCATCCCGGGCCGAGAGGGCGATGCTCAGATGCCCTTGGGTGACTGTGAGATGATTATTGAAGTAGTGAGCGACCCCCTCGGCCAGTCGTCCCAAGGTTTCCAGGCGTTGAGCCCGGAACAGCCGCTCCTCCAGCCGCATCCGGTGCTCCTGCTCGGCGTGCAGGCGATTGCTTGCCTCCTCAAAACGGCGTGCCAGATCAAGCATCTGCGTGTTCAGATTTAAATCGCGATAGGACATCTTCTTGTCACTGCCATTCTTTGCCACCAGCATGCGCACGAGCTGGCCGGTCTCGAAAGTGGTGAGCCGGTTCTTGAGCAGCAGGAGGTGAGATGGGTCGCTGAGCTCGGTCGCCAGATGGTCTGGATTGGTGGTTTCCGCGATGTCGTGCAGGACGATGTGAAGGTCCCGCTGGAAATGCCAGATCTGCCTCATGAACCCTTTCGGGTCGCGATGATGAAAGAGGCGGCCGTCGATAAATAATGCGGTGATAGGCCGGTGTTCCGCTGCGGCTGCCTCGACACACACCAACACCTCGGTCTCACTGTCACAGCGTCCAAATTCGATCGCATCCAAAGTTGGGCGAGCTGCGTTCGGGGATGGTGGCACCGCGTGTGAATGAGCGCTGCTGCCGAAAAACTCTTTATGATGAAGAGCCATCGAGAGCCGCACATCTTCATGAATATTTTTGTCACCGGCAAAGAAGAGGACGCGATCTTTAGTGGCGGAGATGGGATGTGAGGGAGTTAGGAGCATGCTGCGATCAAAATCGGCAGTCATATCCATAAATACAATAAATTGAGATTCATTGTTTAGGCGGTTGCTAAATCATTGCAGGGCAAATCCCTCCCAAATGCATTCGGGCCTAAGTAAGGCTAAATCTTGAAGAAACATTTAGATGATAGGCGAATGCGGGTGTGGTTCATCTAAATGCGAATTCAGCAGCCAAATCACTCTTCATAAAACGTTGCATGCTTACCCCTGCCACCACGCCAAGCCCGGAGTCGCCAAGTATTGAGCTTGAGGCTTTGGCGGCCCGTCTGGCTGCGGAAGACGAAATGAGGATTCAGCTATCCCATCGTCTCCACAAAGAAGTCGCCGGTGGGTTGGTCGCATGCACGTCGCTCAGTGAGATGCTACGACACGCGAATGCCCAGCGAAATGATGCCGAGCTCGTCGCCAAGCTTCACGGGGAACTCGAATCAGCCCTGCGGCAGACGCTTGGCGTGGTGCGGGATGTCACAGAAGGACTATATCCGCCCGTTCTGAAAGTTTTTGGCTTCAATGCGGCGCTGCAACAGCTCATCCGTGCCCTCACCGAAGGTTTTGGTGGCTCCATCATGCTTCAATTGAATGGCAATGAGCCCGAGTTTGAGCTGAAGGACCGGCTGAACCTCTTCCGTGTCGTTGAGGACCTCGTTCACGTCTGCCTGCACAGTTCAGAGGCCACCTGGCTCGAGATCACCTGCCAGAGCGGGGATCAGCACTGGGAGATATTCATCGATCACGACGGCCGTGGTGACGCCTGGTCCGCGGACCAGACTTCGCCGGAGGTCGTGCAGGTCGAGGCCCGATGCGCCCTCATGGCAGCCGAGCTGGATGTATCCACTTCGGGAGCAGGTGATCGAGTGCGCATCGCCGTGCGAGTCCCGCTGCCTGCCACCGGCAAACCTTCGTCCACAGCACTGAAACTCGTCTGACTTCCACCATGTCTCCCGACGCGCCTCTCAACCTTCTTGTGGTGGATGACCACGCGCTCGTTCGCGAGGCCTTCAGCACCATGCTCAAGGCGGAGTTTCCCGAGTCCAAAGTGCACTCCGCGGGCAGTTGCGCCGAAGCGATGGTTTTCGCTCGCCAGCATGACTACGACATTGTGCTGGTGGACATCGAGCTGGGGGATCGCTCCGGCCTCGAGCTCACCACCGAGCTGCGCATGCTCGCGAATCCGCCGCGAATCATCGCCGTATCGATGCATCAGGAGGAGACGTTTGTGACGCGCACCATGCAGCTCGGAGCCCGCTCCTACGTCACGAAGGACGCGCCACCCCACGAGCTCTTCGATGCCATCCGCGCCACCATGGCAGGGCGCACCTACATCTCTCGCGAGCTTGCGCAGCGCTTCGCTGATCTCTCCATTCGCAAAAGCACCGTCCGCAAAGAGCATCAAAAGCTCTCGAATCGTGAGCTGGAGGTGCTCATGCAGCTCGCCCGCGGCAAAAGTCTCAAGCAGGTCGCCCAGGATCTCTCGCTCAGTCCCCGCACGGTGGCTGTCCACAAGCACAACCTCTGCCGGAAGACCGGCCTCAAGAGCACGGTCGATCTCCTCCGCTACTGCCAGGCCAATGGTCTCGCGTGAATCACTCTTCTCCCATGAAATCCAGCCTTCTACTCCTGCTCTTCCTGCTCCTCGTGCATGGCTTTTCGCCGGCGGCGGAGACGCTCTCCGTCGTTCCGGACTCCGCCCAGGCACTCGCCACGGCGGGTGGACGCTTCGCCAACCTGGACGATGCCTCCGCCGTGCGTGTGGCGCCTGCGAACATCGCCGGCATGACAGAGGCGCAGGTGCTCATGAACGCCGCCGTTTGGAACGGGGACATTCGCTTTGATTCGAACACCGGAGCCTCGGTCAAAATGAGCGAGTCGTGGATCTTTCCCGGCAGTCTCTACACGGTCATCCCGATCATTCCGGGTAAACTCGCCTTCGGCATCGGAGCCAGCACGCCTTTCGGCATGGCCACGAAGTATCCGAAGGACATGGATCCCGCGCTCAAGTATCAGCTCGCCTACGAGTCACGATTGCTCGCCATCGACATCACTCCAGCTATCGCCTGGAAGGTCACGGACAGTCTCAGCGTCGCCGCGGGCATGGACATCATCTACTCGGAGCTGACCATTCGCCGCGCCTATCCCTGGGCTTTGTGGGCCGGGCCGGGCACGCCAGATGGGGAACTGTCTCTGCAGGGAGATGGATGGGGCTTTGGAGCGTATGCCAGTGCGAACTGGACCATCGCCAAAGGGCATCGTCTGGCCGTCATGGGCCGTCTTCCGGTGAAGGTCAATTACAGTGGTGATCTCGAGGCCAAGGGGATGCCCGCGGGCGTCCCGGCGCTTCTGGCCGTGGGGGCCACTCCCACCAGCAGCTTCAAATCGGACATGACCTTCCCAGGTTCCATCGCCGTCGGCTACGGCATCGATGTCACAGACCGCCTCACTCTTGGTTTCGACTTCCAATGGTCGCGCAACTCCTCGCACGATGACATTCCGATCGACATCGGGAACAATCAGGCCCTCCTCGCCGGCAACAACGCGGCGTTGCTCGGCTGGAAAAACTCCATCGACCTCGGCACGGGCATCACTTACGCACTCGACGAGCGCTGGAAGCTGCGCTGCGGCTATCTTTTCTCCGAGACTTCGCAGACCGCCGCGAATTACACGCCCTCTGTGGCCACCAACGACCGCCATGTCTTCGGCGTCGGCATCGGCTGGCGAGGGGAGCGCCAGAGCATCGATCTCGCCTACGCCTTTGTTTACAACCCCATCCGCACCATCAGCGGAAACGCCACGCCGGCCTTCGACGGGCGCTACAAGCACCAGTGGCACGTCATTTCCCTCAGCCTCACTCATCGTTTCTAACCATCAACTCGCGCATCAATGAAGCTCCCAATTCATCACCAAACGCACCGAGACGGCCATCCACTCCGTGTCGCACTGGTAAAAACACCCTGGCAACCACTTACAGGAGGAGGTTTTTGAAATGGAAACCAAGGACAATTCCCTTCCAGTGCTCAACTCCACAGGTGAGCGCCTGAGCTTCATCATCTGCCGGAACAGCCAGGGCGTCGAGGTGCGTGGCACGCTCCACCGTCTTACTCGCTACCTGGGTGTCTTCGAGGTGTACAATCCCTACAGCATCGTCCAGCTCTCGGAGGTTCTGAACGACTTCCGCATCATGATGAACGATCGCGTCGTCTATTCAGGACGCGCCGTGATCGCCAACCTGGTGAACACCGGCATCATGCTCATCTGCGAGGCCTCCCTCACCGATGAAGGGTGGATCGATATCGACATCCTCTCCCCGGCGCAGAACAAAAACCGCCTGCTCGAGGACTTTGCCGAATTCCTCCGCGAGACGGAAAAAAACTACACTGTCTCCCCGGACTTTAAGCTCGTCGTTGCAGACATGCATACGCTGCTCTCCGACCTCCGGCGCTGGATGGAGCAGGTGGAGCTCGGCGTGCGCTCTCTGCCATCAGGAGACCGCATTCAGGCAGAGCGTGAGACCATCAAAAAGCTCGAGGAGCCCATCCTGCCAGCTGTCACGCCCCTGCTGGAAAGGTTTGAAGGCACCGCCTCATCCATCCCGCCGGAGCTGCAGCCCGTGCACCGCAGCTACATCAAGCGCCAGCTTCACCCCCTCGTGCTCTGCTCACCCTTCATCTACCGCACCTACCAGAAGCCTCTCGGCTACGCCGGTGACTATGAGATGGTCAGCATGATGCTCCGTGATCCCTACGAGGGCAGTTCCATGTTTGCCAAGGTGCTCAACCGCCTCTTTCTCGACACCGCGCCCGTCGTGGCGCATCGCAACCGCATCATCTATCTCAAACAGCGTCTGCATGAGGAGACCGAGCGCCTTGCGCAGCAGGGCAAAGTGGCCCGCATCTTCAACCTCGGCTGCGGTCCCGCCCAGGAGATCCAAAACTTCCTCATCGACGATCCGCTTTGCGACAACGCAGACTTCCTTCTCCTCGATTTCAACGACGAGACCATCACCAATACCTCCCGCGAACTCGAGGCTCTCCGCACACGTCATCGCCGCCGCACCGGCATCAAGCTGGAGAAGCGTTCCGTGCATCAGATCCTCAAGGAATCCACGCGCACAGGCGCAGGCTTCGAGCCAGCCGGCTACGACATCGTCTATTGCGCCGGCTTGTTTGACTACCTTTCGGACCGCATCTGCCGCCGCCTGCTGGAGGTCTTTTACGACCTCGTGGCCCCCGGCGGCCTCCTCATCGCCACCAATGTCGACAGCTCCAATCCATCCCGCAACTGGATGGAGTACGTCCTCGAATGGCACCTCGTCTATCGTGACAAGGAAGGCTTTACCAAGATCGCGCCGGACAAGGCGCCGCTCGATGCCATCAACGTCAAAGCCGATGAGACCGGCGTGAACATCTTCCTTGAGGTCCGCAAGCCCGCCCAATGATCTTCGACAGTCCAGAGGCTCGCGAGAGCATGGCGCGTTCGTTCGAGTTCTACGAACGCCCCATCCGCATTCGCAATTACAAGCTGGGGGCGTTCCTGGCGGGCATCTTCATGCCCGCAGGAGCCTCGCTGGACTACTTCATGTATGGCCTGGAGGTGACCAAGAGCTTCTTTATCGTCCGTGTCATCTCCGCCGTGCTCCTCGCCGGTGTGTGGCTGGCCCTGCACTACTTCCCGAACACACCGCACTATCGTTCGATTGGCCGGCTTGTGGCGCTGATCCCCCTGGCTGCCATCTCATGGATGATCTACTGCCAGGATGGTGCCACCTCCCCTTACTACGCAGGGCTGAATCTGATCATGCTGGGTTCTGCCATCCTGCTGCGCTGGACCGTGGCGGACAGCGTCCTGATCTTCCTGCTCACCCTGTTCACCTATTTCCTGGCGGTGTCATGGCATGGGGAGTTCTCGCTGCACGGACTTTTCTTCAACAACATCTACTTCCTGATCGTCACCGGGATTTTCATCGTCGCCGGCAGTTGGTATTACAACATCATCCGCCAGTCGGAGTTCCAGCTTCGCTACCGTCTCGATGCGAACCGTGCCGAGCTGGAGGAGTCCAATCAGAAGCTGCGAGAGCTTGATGAGGCCAAGAGCCGCTTCTTTGCCAACATCAGCCATGAGCTGCGCACGCCGCTCACGCTCATGATCGCTCCTTTGGAGACCATGCTGCACAATCCGCCTCCTGGCCGCGTGATCGAGGAGCACGAGCTCATTCAGACCATGCATGGCAATGCCATGCGGCTGCTGAAGCTCATCAATGATCTCCTCGAGCTGGTGCGCCTGGAGTCCGGCTCCATCAAAATCCGCCCGAAACCCGTGGAGATCGGCGCTTTCGTCCGCGGCATCAGCAACGCCGTCAGCGCCATGGCCCAGGACAAGCGCATCACGCTCGGCTCCCAGGTCACTGCGGAGGTCGGCACGGTGATGACCGACCCTGAAAAGCTCGAGCGCATCACGCTCAACCTCATCTTCAACGCCCTCAAGTTCACTGCCGCGAATGGTCGTGTCGAATTCAACGCCCACACCGAGGACGAGTGGCTCGTGCTGGAAGTCAAAGACACCGGCATGGGAATCCCGGCGGATCAACTGCCGCACATTTTCGGGCGTTTCTGGCAGGCGGACACTTCTTCCCAGCGCAAGTTCCAAGGCATGGGCATCGGCCTTGGCCTCGTCAAAGAACTTGCCGAAGCGCAGGGCGGCAGCGTCTCTGCCATGAGCGAGGTGGGCAAGGGCACCACGATGACGGTGAAGCTCCCGCTCACGCGTCCCTCCGCCGATGACCTTGCCGAGGTGGAAGAGAATGAAGACCATCACGACGCTGCCGAGCATCCCGAGGGTGTGCAGAAGGACTGGATCGCCGATTTGTATCGCCGCGCGGAGCTCTTCCCGGCCATGACCTCGCTCCAGGCCACGCTGAAGCCCGTCGAGATCAGCGTCGCCCGCAGTCGCAAGCCAAAGCTCCTGATCGCCGACGACGAGCCGGACATGCTCCGCTTCCTCAAGAGCCAGCTCAGCGCCAATTTCGAGGTGCTCGAGGCCGTCGATGGCCAGCAGGCCGTGGACAAGGCCGCGCAGTTCCTGCCGGACATCATTCTTTCCGATATGATGATGCCTGAGAAGGATGGATTGCAGGTTTGCCGCGAACTCCGGGAGCGCACCTCCACGCGCAACATTCCCATCGTGCTCCTCACCGCCCGTGCGGACGAGAAAACGAAGCTCGACTGCCTTGAGGCGGGAGCCAGCGACTTCCTGCCAAAGCCCTTCTCGCTGACCGAAGTGCTCGTCAGGCTCAAAAACCTCGTCGATTCACGCCTGTATCAAAAAGAGATCTTCAGCCAGAAGCAGCAGCTCGAAGCCGCTCTGGAGCAGATCAAGGAAACCGAGTCCATGCTCGTGCAGAACGAAAAGCTCGCCGCGCTTGGCCGACTCAGCGCAGGGCTCATCCACGAGATCAACAATCCGCTCAACTACGCCCGCCAGGGGCTGCATGTGCTCTCCAAATCCGTCAAGCATCTGCCTGAGCCGGAAAAGCCGGACTTCAACGAGACGCTCAAGGACATCGAAGACGGCATCACCCGCGTGGCGACGATCATTTCCGACCTGCGCGGCTTCACCCGTGAGACAAAGGACTTCAATGCCTTCTTCGACCTCAAAACAGTTGTCGATACCGGCCTGCGCTTCTTCTCTCATGTGTGGAAAAGCGGCATGCAGCGCGAGGTGGAGGTCCCGCCGGGGCTGGAGATCCGAGGCGATGCGAACCAGTTCACCCAGGTCTTCATCAATCTGGTGCAAAACGCCGTCGATGCCATGGAGGGCAAGACCTATCCGGAAGGCGTGCAGCCCTGCATCCGCATCCATGGCGAGAAACGACGCGATAAAGTGGTCTTCACACTTCGTGACAACGGCCCCGGCATTCCCGCCACCATCCGGGACAAGATCTTCGATCCCTTCTTCACCACCAAGGACGTGGGCAAGGGCATGGGGCTGGGCCTCTCCATCTGCAATCGAATCATTTCCGACCATGGCGGCCGTGTCGAGGTGCGCAGTGAACCAGGCCAGTTCACTGAATTCATCCTCGAGTTCCCGACCCCCGATAGCCCGGATTTCAACTGATCCAGTCCCACAACAACACAAACCATCCCATGCAAAACCAATACGACCTCAAAAAATACGCGGTGCTCTACGTCGATGACGAGGAGAAGGCTTTGAAGTACTTCGAGAAGTCCTTCGGCGACGAGTTCCGCATCCTTACCGCCAACAGCGCTGACGCCGGCCTCAAGCTCATCGAAGAGCATGGGGATGACATCGGTGTGCTCCTCTCCGACCAGCGCATGCCGGGTCAGACGGGCGTTCAGCTCCTGGAGAAAACCCGCCACCTCCGCCCGCGTCTCGTTCGCATGATGGTTACCGCGTATGCGGACTACAGCGCCACCGTGGACGCCGTGAACCTTGGCAACATCTTCCGCTACATCTCGAAGCCCATTCAGATCGAAGACATGCGGAACACGCTGGAGCGTGCCATGGAGTTCTACATCCTCCAGCAGGAACGTGATGACCTGCTCCGTGAAAAACTCTCCACGTTGCAGAATGTGCTCATCGCCGATCGCGTGCTCGGCCTGGGCGTGGCCGCGGGCACGCTCGCCAGCCAGCTCCGCCAGCCGCTGCGTGGCCTTCACAGCTTCCTGGAGATCATTCCGGGTCGTGGTGGCCGTCCAGTGTTCGACCTCGATCGTCTGCGTCAGGGCACCTTCTGGCGTGATTTCCACGGTCATGTGGCGCAGCAGTCCGGTCTGCTTGCCGATTCGCTGGCGGAAGCGCTCGCCGCCTCATCCAGCGGTGAAAAGAGCCCGGCGTCCGCGGTGATCCAATCCGTCACCGAGGCGCAAAAGGCCGCGTTTGCCGCCAAAGGCATTACTTTGGAGGTCGGAGCCTCATTGCCTTCGATGGAGGTGAACAAAGCCGCTTTCGAAAAACTGCTCCAACTGGTTCTTCAGGCGGAATTGGAACTCCTCGGTGTGGGCAAAAAGGTCACGCTGAATGCGGCCGCGTCCGCGGATGGCAGCTCGATCACCGTTTCGGTGGCCGATGACAGCGGCGGCGTCTCGCCTGAGGCCGTGCGTGCCGTGTTTGACCCGCTGCTCACGCAGGCAAAGCCCGGCGTGGATGCTCCTGGCATGGCGCTGCTCGGTGCCTCGATGCTCGCCAGTCATCTCGGCGGTGTGGCAAAGGTGCCTCGCGGTGCGAATGGCTTCAAACTCGACATCGAAGTGCCTGCCAATGCGGCGGAAGCACCTGCGGCGGCCGCGAGCAGTCGTGAATTCATCACCAACGTGCTCATGAATGATCTCCTCTGGGAGCGCATTCTGCAGAATGGATGAGGTGACCTGTGTGGCAGTGTTTGTGTCATGGACGATCAACCGGCGGAAACGCCGGTTGATTCGTTTTGGCGCTTGATGATCACTTCAACACCGAAGCCGACTTGCCGGCAGGGGAGACGGCGGCTGTCCGGTGCTCATTCGCCAGCTCGCTCATGCCGATCTGCTGGTAGAGCTCCGCCAGCTTCGCGTGCGTGGAGGCTTTCACGGGGGCTTTGGGCAAGGCCAGCTCGAAATCACGAATGGCATCCTTCAGCCGTCCGAGCTTCGCCAGCACATGACCGCGTGTGTCGAGGAAATGCACGTTCTCCGGCTCCTGGCGCACGAGGTCATCCATGATGGCCAGCGCCTTCTCCAGGTCGTCAGCACGCTCGGAGACGGCAGCAATGGCCATGGCGAGGTTGTTGCTGATGATTTTGAAGCCTGGATTCAACGAGCACGCGAGCTCGAAGTGTGAACGCGCATCATCCCTCCTGCCTGCCTTCCAGTCCTGCACGCCGAGGTAGTAGTGAAGGAAGGACGTGGCGATGCCGCCGTCTCCCAGCACCCGCTCCACGAGGTGCCGCCGCTCTTCCGGCGTTGTCTCCAGCTCTTCGCAATCGGTGAGGAAGGCCATGATGATGTCCTGGCTTTCAGGGGAGACCTGGATGCCCTTTTGCAACAGCTCCAGCACCTTCAGCTTGTCCACCGCGGGCTGGTCCTTGAGGTGACGGCTCCACGAAAGGTAGATGCCTCCCAGCAACTGGCGGTCTTCGTTGTTCAGCTTTCCTCCGGTGGCGGTCATCAGCCACTGGATCGCCTGGTCAAAGCGCCGCTGCAGGCTGAGGCTCACCGCGATGGAGTAGCGGATGCGGTCGGAGCCGCTGGTGACGCCACTTTGCATGTCACGCAGCTTCATCTCCGCGGTGCGGGCGCATTTGATGCTCTCGTCAGCCATGCCGGAGAGCTGAAGGGCGGTGGCCTTCATGAGCATAAGGTCTGCTCTTTCCGTCAACGGCAGGCGGTTGAGGTATTTAAGCACGGACCGCCAGTTCTTTTGTCCGGCTGCAAAGCGTGCCGCGAGCTCCAGCGCATCTTGATTCGTCGGATCGGCGCTCAACGCATGATCGATGTGGCGCAGAGCAGCCTCGGGATCGGGCTTTTCCTGCGTGAGCAGGCTCGCGGCCTGAGCCACATGCGCAGGTGCAAAGCCCGGCTGGTCCATGGGGGCGATCCGGGCCAGCAGTCTCGCGGCTTCATTCGCCTTGCCGAGTCCTCGAAGCGCCTTCGCCTCGATCAGCGTGGCCTTGAGACTTTGTGAAGCATGCTGTGCGAGCCGTTTCGCCATGATGCGAGCCTCCACGAAACGCTGATTCTCCAGATGCGCGTTCGCTTTCTTTTCGAGTGCATCGAGCTGCGCGGGCGTGATGCCGCTGCTGGCGTGAAACACGATGAAGCCGAGCAGGATGAGCGCAAACAAGGCTGGCAGTCCGATGAGTCCGTCCAGTGGTCGGCGCTCGTCGAGCATCTGGGTGAACTGGTGGCGCAGTCGGTAAAGAGTGTCTTGCTGCATGGGAATCGCTCAGAGTGGGTTTGAGGAGGTGGAAAGGGAGCGGGAGAGGCTTTGGCGTGCCGCGGTGAGCAGTTCGGCGCAGGCCTCATGTGCCTCTTTGGAGTCGCCGGGTTCGATGCACAGCACTTGAAGCACGACCGTGGTCTCGGCTTCCTGCTCGGGCTGGAGCCAGCGGCCGACGAGCCGGTCACTCACGCGTTTGACGAAGTCCTCGGAGGGAAACTTCTGCGCGGCACCTTGCTCATCGAAAACGGACAGCCAGAGGTGCGCCTGCAAAAGGTCAGCAGGTTGGTGCATCTCAAGATGCCGCACCGTGTTCCCGTTTTCGCCCGGCGGAGCGATGTCGGTCTGTTTTTGAAACTGCCAGCCCTGGCCGACATAGCACAGGCGTGTGTCATGAAAACCGGTGAAAGGGTAATTCACGGCCACATGAGCCTCCAGCGTGCCACGACGATAAAGCCACACCTGGTTGCGCACGCCAAGTTTGCCGATGAGCGAGCTTTCGCCGGCTTGTTCGCCTGCACGGCTCCATCCTGCCAGCTCCGCTGGCATCTCAAACTGCTGCACGGAGGCATCGAGGGTCTGTTTGGCAGACGCTGAGTGCCGTGTCACCAGCAAGGAAGGCCCTGCCAGCAAGACGCCGCCCGTCAAAGCCACTGAAAGGCTCAACCCAACGGGCAAAAGAGATCCAGAGCGTATCAGATCCGCTTCCTGTCGCGCAGTGACAAGGCGTGGAAGGGAAGCCCGGTTCAGCAAAAAGCCCGCGCCATGATCCGCGCTCCAAACGAGCAGCAGATCGAGTGCGAAAAAGCCGATGCCGAGAAGCTGGTGCGGCATCCCGCTTTCGAGTTCGAGACCGTAAAAGTGAGCGCCGCCGATCACGACGCAGATGCGCAGCACATTCGTGGCCACCGACATGGCGGCGGAGATGGCCAGCAGAACCATGGCATGCACGACCGTGCGCCGGCGCAGGGCGCTCAACACGAGTGCGATGCAGATGATCGTCAGAAGCGAATTGGTGCCGCTGCAGGCGTCATCCACAAAGAAGCGCCGCTGTGGCGTCACCACGATCGTTGCTTCCACCACATGCAGGAGGTTGATCATGTCGAGCCAGCCCTGGCTCAGACGAGCGGCCAGCCCGGCGAGCATTTGATGCAGATCATGGTCCGCCATCAGCGGTGGCGGCACAAAGAACAGAGACAGGGCAGGGAACACCCAGCGTGGCGCATCGTCATCACGGCGGCGTTCATGAGCTGCCGCGTAAGCCGTCATCGCGGCGGCGAACGCAAGGCCGGCAAAGAAAGGTGAAACCAGCACGAAGCCTGCGATGGCCAGGCTGAAGTGTGCGAAGATCAAAACCTTGGCGAGGACAGGGACGCGGCCTCCGCTTGGAAGGCCGCTCCTGTCTTTGAACATCAAATAACCCAGCGCCAGCAGCGGGAGCGGCACAAAGCCATACGCCGGATGACGCAGCCACAGCTCATGCAAAGCAAAAGCGAGGCAGGCGACCGGTGAAGCCCAGGCGAGCAGGCCCGCTGGAGATCGGCTTGATGAGGCGGAAGTCATTGGCGCTGGGTGTGAGGGGCTGAATCAGGCTTCGGTGGATGGTCCCTCCATTGCCGGCTGGGCTCGGCGACGCTTCAGCGCGAATCCTCCGAGGAAGAGCATGCCTCCCATGCCGAGAATGATGGATGGCGGCTCAGGCACCGGCGCGATGGGTGCGGCGTCATAGGTGTATGTCACCACGAGATTCCCCGTGGAGCTTCCGGTGATGCTGGTGAGCCACGATGTCGTCGAGCCGGAGCCCGAGGCAGTGGGTGTGGCACCGAACGTGTTCGTCAGGAAGAGCGGCACGCTGCCGCTGCCCTTGAACGAATTGAAGTTCCCATCCGCGGAGGTGTAGCTGTCCTCCTGGGTGAAGCCTGTGAAGGTGACGTTGTTCACCGTGTAGGAGTCACCCTGGAGAAGAGTCACACTGCCGCCAGAAGGCGTGTGGCTTCTGCTGCGGGCCATCTCTGCCACCAGATCGCCATCGGTGCCCATGGACGGGACGTATCCCTCCACCGTGTTGGTGAAGGTGATGCGGCTCACGTTGACCGTGCCGGTGTTTTGATTGGTGATCGAGGCGGTTGAGATGCTTGAGTTGATCGTCCACGAGAGTGTGACGCTGGTGAGGGTGCCGAGGGCAGTGTTGAACTGGTTAAAGTACAACTGCTTGTCCCCGGTGATCGTGCCGAAGTCCACCGTTTGGGTGATGACATCGGCACGGGCGAAGGCGCTGAGCGCGAGTAGGGTTGCTGCTAGGAGGGATGATGTTTTCATAGCGGGACACAAGTGTCGTGCCCGGCGTGTCACCATCAAATCAATAGGGTTAAGAGATGGCTTAACGGCGCATCAGACTTGTGGAAGAAACCGTCTTTTCTTCGTGCATGACCTCATGCCAGGCGGCTTTTCACCTATGGAACAAGGCGCAGGAGTTTGGGGCCAATGCCGCCCGTGCAGGAGAAAAGCTCAGCCGTTCATAAATCCACCGGATGGGTTCAACGGAACGTGTTCACCAGCAACATGACAGGATACCAAATCATCCATCTGCATGGGAAGAGAGGCTTTTAAACTTCTCATCACGCGGATGAACAACGGGCACGGCGATGAGGCCTCTCTGAATCTCGGCGTAGGGGTTACTTGAAGCTTTGTTTATTCGAGTAATCCTGAAACTCTGGCAATTTTAGCGAGTCACAGTTTCTGGGCTTTTGAGGTTCTCTCCGAGCTTCGGGCGAACAGATCAGAAACTCATTCAAGCAACTCCTCTCTTCCCATGAGCCTAAAACAGCCAAAAACCATTCTGATCGTGGATGACCACGCCATGTTTGCCGAGACCCTCGGCCAGTATCTCCGCACGGTGTTCGTCAATGACGAGGTCAAAGTCGTCACCAGTGCTGAGAGGGCCCGCCAGGAGGCTTCGATGCGTCCGATTGATGTCGTGCTGCTCGACCTCGAAATGGCAGACTGCACCGGCCTGACACTGCTCGCGGACTTTTCCACCCTGCCACGCCCTCCTGCATCCATCATCGTGAGCATGCACATGGGCCCGCTGTGGATCGAGCGTGCCTTGAAGGCTGGCGCTCGCGGCTATGTGGCGAAGGATTCCTCGCCCAAGGAAATCGTCATGGCCATCGAGCAGGCTCTTCAGGGCAAAAAATACCTTTCACGCAGCGTGGCGCAGGCCTTTGCCGAAAATGCCGTGCGTGCTCCAGCCAATGGCAAGGAGATCCACCGGGCATTGAGCAATCGCGAGCTGGAGATCTTCCTCCAGATCGCCCAGGGCAAGTCGCTGAAGGCCATCTCGCTCGATTTGAATCTCTCCGCGAAGACCGTTTCCGTGCACAAGCACAACATCTGGAAGAAGACCGGCATCGACTCCGGAGCACGCATCGCCCGCTACTGCGTCGAGAACGGCCTGCTGGCCTCCGATCACTCGTTTGCCATCGCCTGCTAGGGGGTGAGGCATCCGTCAAAGAGGAACCCGGTCTCGCGAGAGACCGGGTTTTCTTTTGCCGCCATGGGAAGCCAAAAAAAGATGCCCGGTCACACGACCGGGCATCTTGCCTGTTCTATACCACACCAACTGCAAAACAAAGGTTCAGGACTGGATGAAGGGGGCTGGATTGGCTCGTTGGCCTGAAGAAGCTCCGACTGGCTCGAGCGGCACATCTTCGCTCTGCTCCGTCCGGTAGTAGGAATTGTAGAAGTAGTAGTCGTAGCCACGCGTGCGCTGCGTGAGGCGGTT
This sequence comes from Verrucomicrobiaceae bacterium, assembly GCA_016795465.1. GTDB lineage: Bacteria > Verrucomicrobiota > Verrucomicrobiia > Verrucomicrobiales > Verrucomicrobiaceae > Prosthecobacter. Next base: position 167,328 of record JAEUHK010000126.1, read on the forward strand.
CAGCACGAGGCCGGAGACGGCCACGCCTGCCTGCTGCAGCTTGCGGATGGCTTCGAGCGTGATGACGGATGGTGTGCGATTGCAGCGCACGACCATGAAGAGCTCGTCGGCGAGATCGCCCAGCACCAGCGTGTCGCTCACCGGGATGAGCGGAGCCGTGTCGATCACGATGCGGTCGAATCCGGCCTCAAAGGCCAGCTCTTTGAGCCTGGCGATGCCGCAGGTGGCGAGAAGCTCGGCCGGATTGTGAATGCGGCGTCCGGCCGGCATGATGGCGAGATTATGAATGCCGGTGGCAAAGCAGGTCTCGCGCAGCGTGGCGGTGCCGAGCAGGAGATCGCTCAGGCCTTTGCAGTCCTCGGGAAGCCCGAACTCCTGCCCGAGCGTGCAGCGGCGCATGTCCATGTCGATGAGCAGCGTGCGCAGGTCCTGCGTGGCGAGGCTGACAGCCAGATGTGTGGAGACAAAAGTCTTGCCCTCCTCCGGCACGGCGCTGGTGATGAGGAAGCAGGCTTTCTCGTTGCGTGTCTTGCGTGTGATGATGGTGCGGAATTCGCGCATGTTCTCCGCCACCTGCTTGTGGCTGCTGAGGATGCCGTCGATCGGAGTGGCATCCTCCTGCTTGCGGGCATCATGCGGCGACGTGCGCAGATTGCTCACCATGCCGAACACCGGCAGGCGCAGCTTCATCCGCGCATCATCCACGGTGCGGATGCTGCGGTCACGCATGACCATGAGGCCGATGATGGCCAGTCCCATCATGAAGCCGCCGGCAGCGGAGGTGCTCACCGTCTTTTTCGCATCGGGTGAAACCGGCGCGGTAGGTGTCATCGCCAGTTGGTGAACCCACAGCGGCGGGGTCTCCATGCCCTTGGACACATCCACCTGCTTGATGCGTGTCAGCACGGATTCATACACCGCCTGGTCGGACTCCATCTCCCGTTTCAGCACGTTGTATTGCACGGCGAGCGCCTCCAGGTCGAGCACATCGCCCTCCTGCTGTTTCAATTGGGCTTGGAGCTTCTTTTCGAGTTCGACGGCGTTGTCATAGCTGGACTGCAAAAGACCCACCGCATCGCCGAGAAGCACTTCGAGCTGCTTCTCGTGATTGTCGATCACCGCCTGGGCCGATTGATACTTCGGGTGCTTGGGCTTGTAGCGCTCCGCCAGCACGGCGAGGGCCGCTTTTTGGGATCCGATCTGTGAGAGGAGGCCGGAGACCTTCGGGTGATTGGCAATCGTGGGCAGGTTGAGAAGCTGGTCGCGTGGCAGACCACCCGCTTTGAAGGCTTGAAGATGCGTTTCGAGCATCAGGCGCTCTTTCGACTGCTTGTTGAGGTCGGCGCCTAGTTCCTTGAGTTTTGTCAGCACGAGGTCTTTGCGCTCATCGAGGGAGATAGCCTCGTTTTGACGCTTGTAGTCGTGCATCGCGATTTCCGACTTCTTGAGTTTTTCCTGCAAACGCTGGCCTTCAGCCACGAGTGACTGCACAGCCGTCTGCAGCGTCTTCGACTTTTGATTCTCGAGTTCGGACACGAGGCTCATCACAGCCTGGTTCGCGAGCGAGGTGATGAGATCGGGATCTTCACCGGCCACGGTGAAGTCGATCAGGCGTGTCTCTTTGCGCAGCGAAATCTTGATCATGGCTCCCAGCGTGGCCACCGCGGCATCGCGGGCTTCTTTGGAGCCCGCGGCATGCGGTCCGGCAAAGGCGGTGCGATTGGCAAGGTTGAGATCGGTGACGATGCGGCCGAGCACATCGCGGCTTTTGGCGGCCTGGATGAGCGTGTTGATGGCTTTTTCATCGCGCAGCGTCTGGCCGGTCATGGTGTCCATGCCGAGGATGGAGCCCTGCTCGCTGCCGAACTGGCCCACGCTCGTGGCTTCATACACCGGACGCTGGCGTTTGTAGTAGGAGTAGCCGAGCACGAGGCCGAGGAAGGTGAGGGTGAGCGGAATCCAGAAGTGCCGCTTCATGCCGTCCACGATCTGCGCGGGATTCAGCAGGGAGCTTTCCTGCTCGTTTTCGATGTCGATGACTGGCGGGTTCATAAGATGGGAGGGCGTGAGTGATTAAAAAAGGCTTTCCGGCACGGTGATGACGTCATCCTCGCGCACGACGAAGACCTGCGTGCTGTCACCGCTGACCATGCTTTGCACATCGACGCGGATGGTTTCGGGCCGGCCATTGATGTTCCGCTTCACGGTGACTTTCTTGAGGTTGGCGATGCGTGTGGGACCGCCGGCCATGCCGAGCACTTGCAGGATCGAGAGCTGCTTCTCCGCCGGCAGGTCGTGTGATCCGGGCCGCATCACCTGGCCGAGCACGGTCACCCGCTGCACGGTGAATTGGGATACAAACAGGTTCACCTCGGGATTCACCAGGTAGTCCTTTTGATAGGCCGCTTGCACCGCGTGTGCTGCCGCCTGCTGGCTCAGGCCGGCGATGCGGATCTGACCAATGAGCGGGCATTGCAGCGTGCCATCCTTCCGTACACGGCCGCTCACCGCGAGCTCCGGTTCATTGAAGACGCTCATCTGCACCATGTCGCCCTCGCGGATCGAGTAGTCAGGATCCACCACTGGCAATGCGGCGGGCGGTTGGGCAGGGGCAAAGGGCTGTGCCTTGGCAGGATCGACACGCTGCTGGGCGTGGATAGCGAATGGCAGCAGGAGCACAAAGACGACGAGTCGGATCATGGTTTGCATGGCGGGAGGTTTGGGGGGAGTCTTTACCAGGATGTCGTGAGGCCGAGGCCGAGCAGGTCGCGGTCAAAGCTGCGTGCCGCGGTGCCGCTGGAGGAGTTCGTGGTATGCTGGTAAAACAGCTCCAGCGAGAGATGGCGGTGCAGCGTGTATTTCACCCACGGACGCACAAACATCAGGCTGTCCTGGCGGTCGCTCAGCACGCCCGCTGAATACGAGCGGTAGTCCGCGTGCTCATAGCCGAAGTCCGCTCCCACGTTCAGCTTGGTGCCCAGTTGCTGCTGCAGCGTGGTGACAAAGCCGTTCGACTGGAAGTATTGCCCGCCGAGTGACGGGGAGTTTTGCGAGCGTGAATACGCGTTGAAGGTCATCGAGGTCTTCGGGCCGATCTCGTAGCGCAGGCCGAGCGAGCCCAGCGGCAGGATGCTGTCCTGTCCTTGGGCGGAATGGAAGAACTGCACGCCAAACGAGCCGTTCACGAAGAGCTTTTGAAAGGCCTCCCACTCCACGCGGGCCAGCACATCCTGCCCCGTGTGCCTGCCGGAGCCTTCCACGTCTTGCAGCATCTGGTTGACCTGAAGTCCGAGGCGTAGCTGCGGGCTGAACGCATAGTCCGCGAAGACGCCGACACGATACGTTGTCGAGGAAAGCAGCGCGTCGTAGTCCGTGCGCTCCATCGCCGTGCTCAGGCCGAGGCGGATCTTGTCGGTGGCATCATAGGTCACCTCCAGCTTGGGAGAGTATTGGAGGCGCTGCGCCTGCCCGCCCACATCCACATCACCACCAGTTACCTGCGTCACACGTCCGAGGAAGGAGATCGTGGTCTTCTTCAGGCGGTACACGAGCGAGGTGTTGAGGAAATGATTGAGCGAGTTTTGCGATTGGAAGCGCTCAAAGCGGTTCACCTGGAGGTTGTAGTCCAGCAGCACCTGAAACTGCGACTCCGATTCGCCGAGGCTGTATTGAAAGCCCGGTGAGAAGCTCCACATCGTGTCATCCTGCTCGCCTGTTTGGGCCAGGAAGAGGTTGCTGTCATAGCGCACGGCACCGGTGGCAAACAGACGCAGCTTGGAGTTCTTCTGGCGTGAGGCCTGATACAGCAGCGATTCCTCGAGGAAGGCATATTCCTCCAGCTCGGGGCTCAGCACCGGCTCGCCGGAGGCTGGCTGCGCGAGACTGGAGGGCACGCCGGCTGCTTCATCGCGAGCGGCGTTGGAGGTGCGTGAATCCGCGCCATGCAGACAAGGCATGAGCAGCACGCATGACAGGACGTGAAGGAATGAAGAGGTGCGCATGACGATGGGCGTGGGTTACGGCGTGGCAGGAGAGACGACGGGCCGGTCGGGCTTCGGAGTCGAGACATCGGGATTGTTCGGCTGCGTGGGCGTCGTGCCGCCGCCACCGGTGCCGCTTCCGCCGCCGTTCGTGGGTGCGGTGCTGTCACCCGAGTTGTCGAGGATCTTGTTGGACTCGCTCAACAGATCGGCAGGTGCTTTCTGTGGAGTCGATGGCTGCCCATCACTGCCGATGACCGTGTAGGTGCCGGTGAGCGTGTTTACCACCTTCGCCTCGACGCGGCCTTCCGCACCGCGGGTGAGCCAGATGACCGAGCCTTCCGGCACTTGAATCTGGCCGCCGGTGCCGTTCGCCGTCGTGGCACCACCACCGATGCTCACGTCCGTGGAGCCTTCACCCACGGCCACGGAGGTGCGGTCTGCCTCGCAATTCACCGTCCATGATCCGCGGCTGCCTTCGACACTGCCCACATCCGTGCTCACAGACACATTCACACCGCCGGAAAGGTCGCTGCTCGGTTCAATGGTAAACATCGCCTGCCCGACGAGGATCGAGTAGCGCACGTTCGCACTGCCGCCGGGGTTCATGTCGGTGCCATCAAAGCGCACCTTGGACGACATGAAGACCACCACGCTCACGCGAGGCGCCGGACGCAGCAGCACGCCGGAGCCTGAGCTGCATGAAATCACCGAGCCCGCTCGCACGGTGTCGCCTTGGGCGAGCGGTGTCTCGCGTCCACCGGGTGTGGAGACGGTGGCGCTGCCCTTGATGGCCGCCACGCGGGCGGTCACGGCCACGGCATGGGCTTGAGATGCCAGGCAGGCCACGAAGAGGCTGATCAGCACGGCAATGAGAAGCCGCGGCGGGCTTGTCAGAGGTGACGGGTAGAAGGTGAGGACTTGGGGCGTGTTCATCGCCCGGAAAGCTACCACCCTCGCTGTCCGCCGGAACACATCGCGGGCTTAATTGCCTTTAAGCCATCGCTTAAACACGCTCGAAGACGCTGGAAGCCCTGATTTTGCTAGGGAAAGCGGTCCTTGATGATGGTGCAGATCATCATTTGGAAGGTTGACAGAGGTCATGCCGCGTTGCCTTCATGCGAAAGCATCACGCGGTTGAGAGCCAGCGCTGCGGCTGGAAGCATCCGCCGCTAAGGCTTTGCTTACGCGGGCCCGGCGGAGCCTCAGCAAACGGTCGTGAAACCAGGCTTTCAAACGAGCTCGATGCATGCTGGCCGCCTCATCGTGCTGTCGGGTGGCCCGCCACCATGCCTTCACGCTGTTCTTCACGCCGAGCCATGCCACCTTCAGGCCGTTGGTGCGGGCGAATTGGAAGACGATGCTCGCGAATTCATAGTCGCGATTGTGCCCGCTGCGTTTGTAGCGGAAGGGCAGGGCAAGGCGGCGGCAGACGTGGCCGCTCTTCAGCAGCGAGATGGCCCACGCGTAGTCCTCGGATGTCGGGAGCGATTCATCGAAGGCCTCACGCGTCCAGAAATGACGGCGGATCATGCCCATGCTGTTGCTGTAGATGGAGCCAAACTTGAGGCCTTTGGCCATCAGCTCCTGCCAGGTGACCGCATCGCTGTAAAACGCATCCGCGTCCCACTTCAGGCTCACGCACGCGGTGAGTGGATCACGCATCGCCTCGACCATGCGGGCCAGCGTGGTGGCATCTTCGAGCACCGTGTGCGAGCTCAGGATGAGCACCAGATCCGTGTCGAGATGCTTGAGGCCAAAGTTCAGCACCTTCGAGTGCTCGTAAGCATGCGGCCAGCGCACCACCGTGCCTCCTGCGGCCTCGATGAGCTGGCGTGAGAGATCCTGGCTCCGCGAATCCACGCCGAGAATCGCATCCGGCCATAGTGTTTGCCGACGCAGCGCGGCGAGCACCTCCGGCAGCGTTTCGCCTGAATTGGAAAAGCGGATCAAAACACCCACGGAAGGCCGGTGAGTGGCTGGAAGGGCGGCGGCGGTCATGTGGTCGGATTCTGGCATTGCTCGTGAAACTGCTTCGCCAGCACCTCGCAGGCATCGCTGAAGGCTTGTGGCTCTTGTTTGTCCTTAAGGCACACAAAGATCAAATGCACGCCGGGTGGCGACCACGGCCTGAAGGTGCTCTTCACATAGCCGGAGTAGTCGCTGATGAGGTTTCCATCCTGGAGGAAGAACTCGCGGAACCAGTGCTTGCCCTCCGTGAAGACCGTCGGGCACTCCGCCACCGGCTCCACGTCAATGCCGCGATACTTCAGGCACACCCGCACCGTGTGATGACGGTCACGCGTGGCCGCCGTGTAGCAGGCCAGGCCGATGTCATCCGGTTGTCCGGCCAGGCGGATCTCAAAACCATTCGGCGGCATCGGCCGTGATTCCACCGTGGCCGGTGGCAGCCAGTTCTCTTGTCCCAGCGAGAGCAGCGTGGACGCCAGAAACGGCATCGGCAGGCAGGCGAAGAAAGCGATGCCCGCCTCGCGAATCTCCCGCGGGGTGAACGCAGGCGCTTCATCACGTTGCGGCGCATCCGCGTTGTATCGCTGGATCACCAGCCCCAGCAGCGCCACGCCCCAGGACCAGGGTTGCATCGCCACCAGCGCATGCGTGCAGGAGGCGATCAGCAGACGATCCAGCGTGATCTGGCCGAGCAGCGGGCACAGCAGCAGCCATGGCAGCCAGAAGGATTCCACGCTCACCATCGCGATGGCTAGTCCGCCAGCCATCCACGCAAAAGTGAGCCAGCGGCGTCTCTGCGCATGATCAAAGCGCACGCGGCTGGTGGAAAGACACAGCACGGAGGCCAGCGAGACCAGCGTGGCATTCGGCGTGCCGCTCATGGGCGCCAGCAGCGCGATCACGGCCGCCGCCTGCAGCGTCTCCATGAGACGGGCGGAAAGAGGCCGTTCATCGCGCGGCGTGATCAACGCCACAAAAGGCACCAGCCAGACAAAGCCGATGAAGTAGTGTGTTTGCGGGCTTTCCACGCCCGGATAGGCCAGCTCGCGGTAGCCGATGAGCGTGAGCACACGCAGCACATTCGCGATCAGCGCCGCCGGAATCATTGCCAGCACCCGCAGCCAGAAAAGGTGCAGGCGCAGCTCGTTCCGATTCACCCACACCGCCAGCGCCACGAGCACCAGCAGCAGATTGATGCCCGCGCAGTCCCGCGTCCACGGCACATGCAGCCGGCCCACGGCCATCACCTCGCCCCGGTCGAGGGCGTCGATGCCGAGGAGCCTCAAAGTGCTCATCACCACCGGACGCGAAAAATCGACCAGCAGGTCCCGCGACTGCGTGAAGTGCACCGTCACCGCGATAAAAATCGCGGCGAGGGCCGTTCGCAGGTTCGCAGGGCTGCTGATCGACTTCATGACGTGCGTTCAGATCAGGCGGCGTTCTTGCCGCGAGGGCGGCGGAGCACGAAGACGGCGGCGAAGGCCGAGAGCAGTGTCCAAGGCGGCACCGGAGCACCCGGCACCGCAGCCACCGAGGTCTCGTTCAGCACCCAGCGGGTGCCTTCGAGGCTCTTCTCATCCACCTTCGTGGTCGTTTTGCCATCCACAATCACCACCGGCACGCCAGGCAGCTTGCCATCGGTCAGCGGGTCCCAGGCTTCCACGCGGGTCGTGTAGTTGTCAGACTCAAAGCCGGAGGAGGCGTCATTGGTCATCACGATGCGGTCCCACGCCGTCTTCTCGTCGCCGAAGAAGTTGATGAAGCCGTAGGGCTCGCCGCTGTTCAGCTTGCGGTTCATCGGATTGCCGTCGTATTCCGAGGGCAGCGGGTCCATCAGGCTCGCCGTGGTAAAGCGGCCGATCAGCGTGTCGCCGTTGTAGAATTCGAGCACGTTGTGCGGGTCACCGGCGGACCACCACATGCCGAAGTAGGAGGAGGGCGTCTCCAGCTTCAGCGTGCTCGCCAGCACGCCGGAGCCCGCGCCTTGCAGCGAGTAGCGGCTGCCGTTGGGATTCTTCGCATCGGGTGCGCCGCCATACACGTCTGTCTTCGAGATGTAGAGCTTGTCGAACTTGCCGACGCCCTCCCATTCGACGCTGGAGATCTTTCCCGTCTTGAGGTTGTTGAAGTCGAAGACCTGCGTGTCCTTCAGCGACGAGGTGTAGGCATTCGGATCTTCGGCGTAGGTGATGATGACGCCGGCATTCGCGGAGAGCGTGCCGGCGAGGAGGAGGAGAAGAATGGGTTTCATAGGGGCCTCATGGTGCTCCTGGCTTCGTGTAGCGGCCAGACCCGCACTTGAGGGTGATGAGCATGGTGTTCTCGCGTGCATGTTCCCCTCGTGAAAGACCTCATCAAACTGCTCGTGGCATTCGTGCTCTACGGCGGCCTCGCGCCGCTGCTGGGCATCGCCCTGTCCACGCGGCGGAAATGGCAGCGCGTGCTCTTCGGCTTCATGATGGCCATGCCCTCGCTCCAGCCGGGGCGCATCACCTTCATGCTCGGCAGCATCGACACCTACCGCGGCCATGCGAAGGGCTATGAAGTCTCCTTCGTCGAGGTCTTCGCGCTCGCTTTGATCATCGCCGTGCTGAAGGGCCCACGCGAGCCCTCCATGCCGCGACGGCCCAGGCTGCCACGTGGCACCTTCATCTACCTCACCTTCTGCCTCATCGGCCTCCTCTCCATCGTCAATGCCTGGGAGCCGACATATGTACTCATGGCCTTCACCCGCTTCGTGAAGGCCACGCTGATCTTCGTCGCCGCCGCCTTGTATCTGCGCGATGACAAAGACATGCGTGCCGCCATCGCCGGGCTCGCCATCAGCATGGTCGTGCAGGCGTGGATCTGTTTGAAGATGCGCTACCTGGAGGGCTACTTCCAAATCAAAGGCTGGTTCGAGCATCAGAACCCCATGTCCATGTGGGCCTACATGAGCGCCTGCGTCGTCTTCGCCGCAGCGATGCACAAGGAAGTCAAAGGCAAGCTCCTGTGGCTCTGCCTCGCCGCCTTTGCCGCCGCGGCCTTGTGTGTGCTGCTCTCCGTCTCACGTGCCGCTCTCGCCGCCTATGCCTTTGGCGCGGGCCTGATCCTCATGATGGCCTGGATTCGCGGCCCCGGCCTGCGCACCACCTTTGTCTCGATGCTCGGTGCGCTCGGTGCCGTCATGGTGCTGCTCTTCGCCATGGACTCCATCAACTCACGCCTCAAGGAGGTGAAGGAGAGCAAGGAAAAGTATGCCGAGGACCTGCGTCCCGTGCTCAACCGACAGTGCAAGGCCATGCTCAACGATTACCCGCTGCTCGGCATCGGCTGGAACAACTACGGCATCGCCAACAGCCGGCCGCGCGGCTTCAAATACAGCGAGATCCTCGAAGAATGGGACCGCGAGCGCGGCTTCGCCATCATCGACGAGAACTACTGGACCAATCCGCTCACCGAAAGCCTCTACTGGCTGCTGCTCGCCGAGAACGGCTGGCTCGGCTGGGGCTTCTTCCTGCTCTTCGAAGGCATGACCTTATGGTGCGGCTTCCAGGCCGTGCGCCACGGCGGCAAATCCCTCCTCGGCTACGCCTCCTTCGGCATCCTCGTCGCCCTCCTCATCTGCTACCCCCACGGCATGGTCGAGCGCATCCTCACGCAAACCAAGAACCTCGCGCACTGGTTGATGCTCGCCGGCATGCTCGCCGGGATGGAGATGAATCGAAGAGCGATGAGGGGGAAGGGATGAGGGATGAGAGATGAGAGATGAGAGATGAGAGATGAGAGATGAAGGGAGCGCGGACACTCCTGTCCGCCGTTCTTGGTTCTTCGTTCGTTGTCCAAGTTTCCGCGTGCCGAATTGACGAATGACGAATGACGAATGACGAATGACGAATGACGAATGACGAATGACGGAGGGCGGGATTGCATTCCCGCCGACAATCCGCGAGCGAAGGCAGCGCGGACATTCGCTTCGCGGCTTCGGAGCCTGTCCGCTGTTCTTGGTTCTTCGTTCGTAGTTCGGGCTTCAGCCCGCGCCTTGAGTTTTGTAGTCCCGCCTTCAGGCGGTCTGGAAAGGAGCGCGGACATTCGCTTCGCGGCTTCGCAGCTTGTCCGCTGTTCTTGATTCTTTGTTCGTTGTTCACGCTTCCGCGTGCCACCCGCCGTCCCACGCCGCGCCAGCACAGTAGCCCTCTCGCTCCGCGAGAGGAGCCATGGACGTCCTTTACACCACGCGTTCTCCGCCTCCTCCCAGCCGCGCCTCGTCCGCATCAGCGACACCCCACCCCCAGGAGCCGGACTTGCCAAGTCCGGTCGATGCCTCCCTCACGGCCCTTGGCAAGTGCCTCTCCTTGTCTTCCAGTCTCCAAGTCTGCCCCCCAACCGACCTCGGAAAGGCCAAATCCGACCCGGAAACGGCCTCACCGACCACCCTCGTTGAGCTCAAACACACCGCTCTTTGAGGTCAACGTCCACCTTCTTTGAGGTCGAGGAGACCACTCTTTGAGCTCAAACACACCGCTCTTTGAGGTCAAAGAGACCCTTCTTTGAGCTCAAACACACCCTTCTTTAAGGTCAAAGATACCCTTCTTTGAGCTCAAAGAGTCCTTTCCAGACCTCAAAGATCGCGTTCCAGACCCCCAAAACGCCTCAAACAGGGCGAAATCGACCCGTGGGAGCCTCCGGCTCGCAAGAAGGCGAAGCGTCCCGGCACCCCGGAAGGTCGGGAACGTCAGGACGGATTGGGAATGGGCACTCCTGAGACTCCGGCACGCGAATTCCCTTTGGGTTTCAGCGTCCCCGAGACTCCGGCACGCCCATTCCCTTTGGGTTTCAGCACTCCCGAGACTCCGGCACGCCAATTCCTTTTGGGTTTCGACGCTCCCGAGACTCCTGCATGCCAATTCGCTTTGGGTTTCAGCGTTCCCGAGACTCCAGCACGCCAATTCCCTTTGGTTTCAGCGCTCCCGAGACTCCGGCATGCCGATTCCCTTTGGGCTTCACCGCTCCCGAGCCTCTGGCATGCCACTTCCCTTTGGGTTTCAGGGTTCCTGAGACTCTGGCAGGTCAAGACGCATTGGAGGCGGGCACGCACCTTTTAGCTGTCACTACGGCGAGTCGAACTCTCCTCCAAGCTGCTAGCCACGAACCTCGTTCGTTTTCAGGTCGCTAAAGTCAAAGTTCAGTTCTGAAGTCAGCTTGTCGATTTCGCTTGTGGCGAAATCTTGGCACGTCCGATACAAAGCTTCGACTCTATGTTGAATTGCAGGCCGTGCATCGTCGGACCACTTGATAAAGCGAGCGAAACCCTTTCGGAACTTAACCACTCTCTTAACAGACTCAGCGAGGAAGTGGCGCTTTTGACGTTCATCCTGCCAAACTAGAGTCCAGTAGTCGCAGGTTTTGCAACCTTTGGGGCAACGAGTGCCATCATGGGCTAAAAACGATTCCCATCCGGTTGATGCAAGGGTTAGGGTTTGTTTTTGATCGTCACGTCTCTTTTCGTTATTACATCGACGGCAAGAAACCGCGACATTGCCAGGAACATGTAGACCAACCCGAAAACGGTTCATTCCATCAAGGTGCTCCACTGCAGCTCTGTCTTGTTCGAGGTCTCGATTGCAATAGACACAGCGATGCCCAAAGACATTTACGACGGCTCTCAAATAGTCGGGGCTGGATACCTGCACCCCTCCTGCGACCGACACACGGCGACTAATCTCATGCAGAAACATGCTAACCAGTTTGTTTGCCACATCTGATTTGGCACGACCTGTGGCAGTCTTCAGAGCTTTGGCGGAGTCAAAACTCATCGGGAGCCACCTCCTTGTTTCGTCGGACCTCCTGCGGCCTGCAACCCAAGGAGCCATCGAACGTCTACCTTCAGAACCTCGGCGAGGGTCCCAATCTCAAAATCAAAGACACATCGCTGACCGTTTTCGATCTTGGTGATAGCGACTCTGTCGAGCAGCAATTGTTTGGTGGCAAGCCGACCAGACAACTGATCTTGCGTCAACGGAGGATCGAACGCCAAGCGAGCTTTTCTCACTTTTGGACCAACGACGTTTTTGGGGCCTGCCTCGCTAGGTTTGGGGCTTCTCATTGCCGCCCTGATAGCAAAAAGAGTTGGCAAACGTGTTCTTAACGAGAACATTCGTTCGAATGAAGAACGCAGTTTATCCGAAACCACTGACCCGTTTGCACATTCAGAAGAACAAAGCTCTGGTTGATCGAATCATCGAGCGGGACCGACGCCGATGCAGGATGTGTGGAGGTGATGAAAGCGACGTCTGTCCCTATCGGCGCTGTCGAGTCACGCTTACTGCCGGACTAGCGTGGCCAACTCAAGGACGGGGTGGACCAAAAGGGTCGATGTTGATTACGCTTTGTTCGACGTGCTCTCTTGGCCTGAAGGCTTTGGCGAGGCATCCAATTCCTGCACAAAAGAGATGCCGAATCGCATCTTACCTCGTTCGTAAGGTTTGACTGGGGCTGACACACTGTCTGCGTTTGAAAAGCAGTTCCTTTTGCATCTCTCAACGAGTCCAATGTAGGTCGGGTGAACTTCTGCGCGTTCTGCCAACTCTTCCTGGCTCAAGCCCAATTCGTCGCGTCTACGTCGCACGACGTTGCCAAAAGCGTGGGAGATTGGAGTGGAAGGCATGCAACCATCCTCATCTAGAGCACCTAGACTTTTCCACAGACAATAGTCTTGGCTGGGCGGTGTCGAATGATGCCTCAGCGCTCAACACAGAACTTCTAAGTTCCTTGCCATCGGCCCCCGCCATTGCCTAAAGCACCAGTGGCATGGTTCCTTCCATGTATCCTGATGGGCCGGGTCGCTCCTTACCGGCTCGTCAAGACCCGCTTGAATGTGGGAAGTAGGCAGCGTGAACAACGCGCTGTCTCTACGCCCTACGCTCTTTGCCCTCGGCTGTTCGGGTTTCCGTGTGTTCCGTGTCTTTGTGGTTGTTCTTTTAGAACACGAATGAGGAGCCGAATGGGAACGAATGGCCGCGAATGGATGCGTGCCCACCTCTCACCTCTGACGTCTCACTTCTCACGGCTTGAGCCGCACCTTCACCTCGCCGCAAAGCGCTTCTTCAGCTTCGCGCAGGGCCTTTCGATGGCTTCGTGCATGAGCCAGGCGAGGAGCAGGGAGAGCACGAAGGCCGTCACGCCTTGGGCGAGCTTGGAGATCGGTGTGTGGGTCTTCAGCAGGGCGAGGACGAGGGAGTGGACGAGGTAGAAGGCATAGGAGAGGACGCCGACCTTGCGGACCCAGGGCCAGTTGAGGAAGCGGAAGGGCAGCCAATCGGGATGGCGGATAACGGCGATGAAGACGGGGACGAGGGCGAGGCCTTGAACCGTGTAGCGCCAGGTCTCGCGGAAGGCGACGTCGCGCAGGACGAAGCTGCCAAGCAGCACGACGAGGCTGAGGGGCAGCAGAACGAAGAGCAGGAGGCGACGTGGCAGGCCGCCGGGATCGAGAGCGGGATTTTGCCAGACGGCGAGGGCGCAGCCGAAGAGCAGGCCGTCGAAGCGGGTGTCCGTGCCATGGCAGGTGCGTGGATGATGGCTGCTGCCGTTGTGGAGGTCGATCACCTGCCAGTGATGCACCAGCAGCATCCGCCATACGAGCACGAGCCCGGCGAAGCTCATGAGGACGATGAATTGATGCCTGCGATCCGGCAGAAGCTTTCTCAGCCCGAGGTAGAGCAGCGGGAAGAGCAAATAGAAATGCTCCTCCACCGCGAGCGACCACATGACCTCCGTGCCCGCCGGCTGAAGGCCGCCGTTGATCTCCCACACATTCGAGAGGAAGCCCGCCTGCGCCGCCATGGCCGCCCAACTGAAGCCGCCCTCCACCCAGCCCTGCGCCGCCAGCAGCGTGATGACCGCCAGCACCAAGTAGAACGGCGGAAAGATGCGCAGGGCGCGTCGCAGGTAGAAATCCCGCAGGTTCACCCCGCCCGTGCGTTCGCATTCCATGCGCATCAGCGTGGTGATGAGGTAGCCGCTGAGGAAAAAGAACACCGTCACTCCAAACAACCCCGGCACAACATGCGACAGCCCGGCGTGACTCAGGAACACGATGAGGATCGCGACCGCTCGCAAGCCATCGAGGGAAGGGATCTTGAAAAGACTGGGAGACTTGGAGACCATGAGACTGGGAGACTGGGAGACTGGGAGACTGGGAGATGTGAGATGTGAGATGTGAGATGTGAGATGTGAGATGTGAGATGTGAGATGTGGAGTGGTGGAGTGGTGGAGTGGTGGAGTGATGGAGTGGTGGGGAAGTTGTTGGTTCGTTGTTCTCGGTTCTCGGTTCTCGGTTCTCGGTTTGGGGCGCTGGGGTTCTGACCTCTGCGGCTCTGTGGTTCTGAAGCTCTGACCTGACTGACTTCACTGACCCGACTGACGTCTCACTTCTCACTTCTAACGACTGACCTCTGACTCTCCGCTCTCTGCCCTTCGCTCTCCGCTACGGGCCTCCCATCGGCGTGCCCCAATCGGGTTTGGTGGCGCGGTGGTGGAGGAGCCAGTGATAGACTTCGACGATCTGTTTGGCCTTGGCGGGCCAGGTGTAGTGGGTGCGGACGTGGTCCTGGGCGCGGCGGCCGGTTTCGGCGAGGCTTTGGCGCTGGGTTTGGACGTGGAGGAGGAGGTCTCGCAGGCGCGTGATGATGTCGTCACGCGTGGTCATGGGCAGGACGAAGCCGGTGCCGGGCGGGACGAGCTCGGGCGGGCCGCCGTGATCGAGCACGACGGGCGGCACGCCGAGCGCCATGGCTTCCAAAACGGCCCCGCCGCCGAACTCGCGGATGCTGGGGAAGACAAACAGATCGCTCTCCCGCAGTCGGGGGCCGAGCTTGGCATGATCGATCCAGCCCTCCATGCGCACGGAGGCGGTGAGGCCGAGCGATTCGATCAGCGACTGCAAGCGACCGCGCTCCGGGCCATCGCCAATGATGTCGAGCGTGGCACCACCGGCCTTCAGCAAAGGCGCGGCGGCTTCGAGCAGCATGTCCACACCCTTCAGCGCGACGAGTCGCCCGACGAAGGAAAGGCGCAGCGGCTGCTCGGGATTCAAATCGGGAGCGTCACGCGGCGTGAGAGGGAACTTGGCGAGATCGACCGCGTTCTCGGGGATGAAGACGCAGCGGTCGCGCACGTTTTCCGGCATCTCCCGCAGGGTGGTGCGTGAGGCGGTGAGGATGGCGCTGGCGCATTCACGCGTGGCTTGGATGCCGGGTGTGAGTTTGTAAAGCGCCCGCAGCTTGCCCGCGGCATCGCGTTCATTGCGGCGCAGCTCGTCGAAGCCCTTCGGCCATGGCACGCCGCCATTGAGAGGACCGAGCGCGAAGGGCACGCCGATCTTCTTGAGCTTCGGAGCGATCCAACTCGGCGTGGTAGGCGAGAGCGGCAGGATGCGGTGGACGAGATCAAACTCGCCCGCTTTGAAGCGCGGCTCGAACTCGCGCCACAGCGCCCGCTCGAAGAAGGGATAGACGAGATTTGAAAGCAGGGCGTAGAGGCTCCAACTGAAGTTGCCCTTGCCGCTGAGCTTGTTGGTGAGGCTCCACGAGAGGTGCTGGAGGCGGCGGTTGTTGATGGCGGTGAAGTCTTTTCCTTCAACGAGGCCGGCTTTGATGAAGTCGTCGCGATTGCGCCATTCGGTGACGATGTGCGCATCGGTCTCCGCGGCGATGGCCTGCACGCAGGACCAGCCGACGAGCGCGGCGCTGGTGAGCGCGGGATTCGCCGCCTCGGCGATGAGGAGCGGGCGGATGCGTTTCGTGCTCATCAGTTGCTTCCTCCGCCGATGTTGACGTTCAAGCCGATGCTCTGCGCATTCGGTGCGCCCGCGTGACTGCCCTCCGTGGCGGCGACGAGGCGCACGAAGGTGTTCACGGCTTCTTTGGCGAGATTGATGGGTGAGATGGTGCCGGCACCGGGCACGAAGACGATGTCGCCAGGCTCGAGCGGGAAGTTGCCTGCCTTGCCGGTCATGACATCGAGCGCATTCACGGTGGCGATCTTTGGCTCGGTGAGCGAGCCGCGGATGATGGAGACGTTTCGCAGGTCCGCGTCCGGCCGGATGCCAAGGCCGCGACCGAGCGCGGACATGAGATTCATATCGCTCATGAAGCCGATGGGCCGCGGCTCCATGACGGCACCGAGCACATAGACCTCGTTCGTGAGGGCGGAGGGCAGATAGACATAGTCATCGGGCTCGAGGTAGATGTTTTGCGTCATGTCGCCCAGGCGCACGAGTTTCTCGAAATCGACGGGCAGCATCTGGCCGCGGCGGATGAGGAAGCTGTGCTTCAAATCCGCCAGCTCCTCGGTGGTGCCGGTGAAGCGGGAGGTGAAGAGCCCGCCGGCCTGCGAGATGGCATCGAGCACGCGCATGGGCTGCTTCAGCGGGTAGATGCCGGGGGCATTGAGCCGGCCAAGCACCCACACCCGCTGGCTGACGGCGTCCCGCAACGTGACGGCGACCTGCGGCTGCTTGTAATACTTCGCGAGCTGCGTCTCGAGCTCGGTCTGCACCTGCTGCGTGGTCTTTCCCGCGACGTCGATGCCGGGAAGGAGGTCGTAGTAGATCTTCGAATCGGGCGTGACAAAGGTGTCGGTGCGGGTGCCGGTCTCGCCGAGGATCTCGATCTCCAGTTTATCACCCGGGCCGAGCGTGTAGGCCTTGTTGGGCTGCTGCAGGCAGGAGGGATCGAGCGGTGGGCTGGGGGAGATCGTGAAGGCCGGCGAGGCCGCGACGGTGTGAGGCTTTCCACGCGGATCAAACAGCGGTCCTTTGAAAAGCGAGCACGAGGAAAGCAGGAGGAGCGGAAGCAAGGCACATGGTTTCATGAACATGAGAAAACCATGGTGCAGGGAGGCGAGTGAACAATCCCCGCAGGTGAGGGAGGAGAAGGGAATGACGAATGAGGAATGGCGAATGACGAATGCGGAAGAGGAGTGGTGGAGTGGTGGGGTAATGGGCGGTGGTTTCGTCCTCGTCCTCCTACTCGAACTCGTCCTCGATCGCGTCGGCGGAGCGGGATAGACGATAGAGCTGTCGCTGGCTGAGGGAGCCTATCGTCTATCGTTTATTGTCTATTCCCGTGAGGCACCGGGGCAGCTTCGGCGGGAAAAGATAGACGATAGAAAATAGACGATAACGCTGTCGCGGATCGAGGGTGCCTATCGTCTATCGGCTATTGTCTATCGTCTATGCCCGCAGGGCCTACTGCTGATGCTCGAGATACTTGATCACGGCTTCGGTGCGGGAGCGGACGTGGAGCTTGGTATAGACGGCCTTGAGGTAGTCGCGGACGGTTTCGTAGCTGATGCCGAGGTCGTGGGCGACTTCTTTGGGGACCATGCCTTGGGCGAGGCGTTCGAGGATCTGGCTTTCACGCGGGGTGAGGCCGGGGATTTCCTTCTTCTGCGGCACAACGGGCTCCTGGAAGGTCTTGATGAGGAGTCGCGCGATCTCCTGGCTGAGCGGGGCACCGCCTTCGCTGGCCTGGCGGATGCCGGCGGCGATCTCGGCGGGCTTGGAGGACTTCAGCAGGTAGCCGTGGGCTCCGGCACGCAGCGCGGCGAAGACCTTGTCGGGATCGTCATGGATGGTGAGGACGACGAAGGCGGTGTTGCCGAGGCGCGGGGACATCTGGCGGATCAATTCAATGCCGGAGACCTTTGGGAGTTCGAGATCGACGATGACCACATGAGGCCGCATGTCGGCGATGGGCTTCACGGCGTCCTCGGCGCTTTCCCAGGCTCCGATGAACTCAAAGCCATGCGCAGGCTTCTGGATGAGCTTTTTGAGGAAAAGCCGCAGCGTCGCGTCATCCTCGACCACGCCGACGCGGAGGATCTTCTGTTCGGGGGAACTGCTGTTCGTTTCTGGCATGCCGGAACTAAACGACATGCCCTCCGGGAGGGACAAGGTCTTTTTGTTAAACCTTGCCGTATCGACGGCTAAAACTCCGCGTGTCTTAAAGACCGTGAACTCAGCGAAGCTGCGGCAGCAGCGGCTGCTGGATGTAGGGTCCGATGTTGTGATTGGTCCAGGCGGAGACCGCGCCTTGCAGGAAGGCATTGATGGCGATGCCGAGCAGTTCTTCCGCACGAGCCCACGGGCGGTCGGCGATGTAAACGATGTCCTTCGGCTCCAGCCGGAAGCCTTTGCTGCGTGCGGCGAGCACGTCCTCCATGTCCACGACGAATCGCTCCGGCTTGTCGAGCGATCCACGGATGACGAGCACCCGCCGCGTGTAGGCTTTCTGCGTGAAGCCGCCCGCGGTGGCGATGGCGCTGTGCACGCTGGTATGGGCGAGAAGGCCCTGCGTGCCCTGCATCTTCACATCACCGAGGACGTAGATCTCGTTGGAGTTCGCGGAGGGGAAGTAAAGGTAGTCGCCGGGCTCGATGGGGACGTTTTGCGTCATGTCGCCCTTCATGAACAGCGCCTCCATATTCACCGGCACGCGCTTCTGGCCGCGCATGAGAAAGCTGCGGCCGAGATCGGCGAGCTCGACGGTGTTTTGTTGAAACAGACCGGTCTCCAGCCCGCCAGCCTCGGCGACGAGCTCCAGGATGCTCATGGGCCGATGAAGCGGGACCGCGCCCTTTTTGACCACTTTGCCGAGCACATAGGCTTTGCGGCTCTGAAAAGTGAACGGCGTGACGATGACCTTGGCGTTGCGGTAGTAGCGTTGAAGCTCGGTGGTGAGCTTTTCGCGCAACTCATCGACGGTGAGCCCCGCGGCCTGGATGTCGCGCGCATGCAGGTAGGTGAGGCGGCCATCAGGACCGATGGAGACTTCCGCACGTTGATGGCCTTCAAAGCCGGGCATGTTGATGTTCACGGCATCGCCCGGGCCGAGACGAAGCGGCTCGGGTGAAGGAGCTGCATTCGCCAAAGCGGACGAAAGCACCAGCAGCGCGGCGAAACGTGCCAGCGCCATCGGCTTGAGCGTGGGGGCGTGATCGAGCACGGCCGCGACGAGGCGGCAGCCGGTGTCGCGATACATGCGGAGCGTGTCGCTCACGTTTTGCACACGGGAATGACCGCTGCGTCCGGCCCAGATGAGATTCGGCAGACGTTCGGCGATGAGCAGCGCCTCCGGCTGCTCGACGGAAGGCAGCGTGATGAGGATGACGAGCTGCGGCGAGGTGCGCCAAAGATTCATGGCGGTGAGCCACTGCTGCCGCTGGGTGGCTGTCCATGTCCAACCGGGACCGATGCGCAGCGAGCAAACAGTATCGCCCGCCTCACGAAGATGCGTGATGACCTGCTCCGGGTCACGCACGGCCTCTTCGAGGTCAAACTGGCCCTCGGTGGAGATCGTGATGCAATTCAAGCCGCGGCGCACGGCGGCCATGGCGAGCCGGTTGGTCATGCGTGAGGCCGTTTCCGCATCATCCGCATGCATGAGGCCGCACACGGTGGCCTCGCCACGAGCCGGGATGACAAGCATGGGCTGCAAACGTGTCCACGTGCGGAAGGCCCAGGCCTCCTCGCTCTCGTGGAGCTGCCGCTGATCCTGCGGCAGCAGGCCGATGACGGGCACGCCGGTGGCGCGTTTCAGATCGCCCGCACTGCGGATGCGGCCATCGAGCAGCGTGAAGGTGATCGCGAGCAAGGCGACGACGCCTGCTCCAGCCGCGAAACCTCCGCCGGTGACCATGGCGAGCTTTTGCGTGGGTTTTACCGACGCCACATCCTGCGGGCGGTCCATGGCGAAGAGCTTGAAGTAGCCCTGCGCATCTTCTTCAAACAGAGCGGCCTCACGCTGGCGGCCGGCGAGCAGGTCACGCGAGGCTTCCAAGGTCTGCTGCTTCGATTTGATGCTGGCGTATTCCATCGCCTTGCGCGGGAGGGTGGCGAGGCGGTCGTTCAACTCCGTGCGCACGGTCTCCAGCTTGCCGAGCTGCTCCTGCATGACCTTTTTCTCGGAGCGAAGGCGCACGAGCTCCAGGTAAAGACTCTCCGCCACGGCGCTCTCGCCGGGCTTTGGCGGCGCATCGGCACGCGGGCCGCTGTTTTTGAGCTGTGCCTCCATGGCAGCGAGCTTTTCACGCGCCTCGATCATCGTGGGATGCTCATCGGTGTAGCGCACGGCGAGCTCAGCGAGCTGTCGGCGGGCCGCATCGAGGCGTGCGGCATTGGTATCGACCTTGGAGAGTTCGTTTTCGACGCCCTGGATGCGCAGGTCGAGTGTCTCGTGGTCGAGCTTCAGCGTCTCATACTTCAGCGTGAAGTTTCCCAGCTCGCCAAGCCAGGCGTCCATCTGCTTGTCCGCATCGACGAGCTGCTCCCGCTTCGCGTAATCGAGGAGTTCCTCGTTTGCCTTCACGAGGTCGGACTCGGTGCGCTTGATCTGCTCTTGAAGGAACTGGCGCATCTCCGTGGCGGAGCCGCGCTGGAGATCGCGGGCGAGCTGGAGCACCTCGGCGGTGTAGGCCTGGAGGATGGCGAGCGATGCCTCCGGGCTCTTGTCGCAGGTCATGCTGATGGAGACGACATCGGTGTTTCGCTCGGGAGCGATGATGAGGCCGGAACGGATCACGCTTTCATCGAAGCGGCCTTCGAGACGCTTCGCCGCGCCTTCGACGACGGCTCCATTGTGCATCAGCTTGATGAAGGTGGGAATCGTCATGTCACGCGGGCGGAAGGCCTCGCCGGAGTCGGACTGGCGGAAGGCGGACGCGGCCTCCTGCTTGACGATTTGCGCCTTCGCGGTGTGCAGGGTCTCGAAGCGCTTGTAGCCCACGCTGAACATGCCCGCGGCCAGCACGCCGCCGGCGATGAGCATCAGCCACCAGCGGCGCACGACGGCATCAATGAGGCGCAGAGGATCAAAAGGCAGCTTCAGGCCGCTGGCGGCCGCCTGGGGGCTTTCCTCCGCGGGATCGGCATCGAGGAGCACCTCCGCACGACGCCGGGCCAGCGTGCGACGACGCATCACCCGGGGGCGGAGATGGTTCGGAGCAGATGGAGTCAGGGCGAGGTCAGACATGGTGTGCGAAGGTGCTGCAACCCCGCGCCGGGACAATCCCCCCAGGTGGGGGAAAGACGCCCGCCGTAGGCATGCATGACCTGCGCCGCATTCTTCGACCAGTCGAAGCGCTTCGCATTCTCCAAACCGGCACGCACG
This sequence comes from Verrucomicrobiaceae bacterium, assembly GCA_016795465.1. Lineage (GTDB taxonomy): Bacteria > Verrucomicrobiota > Verrucomicrobiia > Verrucomicrobiales > Verrucomicrobiaceae > Prosthecobacter. The sequence continues at coordinate 188,431 of JAEUHK010000126.1, forward strand.
AGGTTCTCGCGGCGCTCGGGACTGCTGGCGATGAAGCGCATGGCCTCCGCGATGTCGATGGCATCCTCGGGGTTCACGATTTGCGCCGCATTCGCCACGACTTCATCCAGCGAACCGGAAATGGAGCTGATCACCGGCGTGCCGCAGGCCATCGCCTCGACGGGCGGCAGGCCGAAGCCTTCGAACAACGAGGGATAAACCATGCAGGAGGCGGCACGGTAGAGATTCGGCAGCGCGTCATCCTCGACGAAGCCGAGGAAGCGGATGTCATCGGCGAAGGGGCTGGCCTTCGCGGCGGCGTGGATGTGCTCCGCACCATGCCAGTCACTCCCGGCGAGCACGAGCTGCCAGGGGCTGTTCGTGAGCCGTTTGAACCAGGTGAAGGCCTCAATGAGCCGGACATGATTTTTGGCCGGATGCTCCACCCGCGAGACGTAGAGAAAAAAGGGCTGCGTGAGATTCCAGCGCTCCTTCGCCTGCTGCGAGGCCGTGGCACGGTCTCCCGGCTGGAAGCGGCGATGGTCGATGCCATTGAGGATGACCTTCTGCTGCTCCAGCGGGATGCCAAAGAAGCGCTGCACATCCCGCGCGGTGCTGGAGCTGACCGTGAGGATCTGGTCCTGCTGGCGGGCGAGGTGCTTCACGACGATGCGGCCGTAGAGCATGCGGGCGAGGTCGTATTTGCCGCGCACATGAAAGGGCGCGAGATCGTGAATGGTGGAGACGAGGCGGCAGGGCGCTTTGCCGAGCATGCGGCGGTAGCTGGGCACATGGAGCACGTCGATCTGGTTCCGTGCCAGCCAGCGTGGCAGCACGAGCTGATGCCAGAGGATGTTTTTGACCGCGGGCCGCCATGTCTCGGAGACGGGGATGATCTTCATCCGGTCGCGGACGAAGTCGAAGAGCGGGATGTCCTCCTCCAGCACGAGGAGGTGGAAGTTGACCTCGCCCGCATGGGCGAGCAGGGCGCGGGTGAGGGCGAGCACATACTGGCCCACGCCGCTTTTGCCGCGCTGCATGACGCTGGTGGAAAGGGCGATGTTCATGAACGGGAAGACTTGTGATAGACCAGCGCACCGGTGATCTCCTTCATGGAGCCGCAGCCGAAGACGGCGAGATCGGCCGCGTAACGTCTTAAAAGCCGCTTGGGCTCCTGCAGCAGTCGAAAGACCCATTCGAGGCCGCATTTGCGCATCCACATCGGCGCTCGCCGCATGGAACCCGCGAGGAAATCAATCGTGGCACCGACGCCGACGCTCACGGGCACGCCGAGGGTTTGATAGTTTCTCGCGATCCACTTTTCCTGCTTCGGGCAGCCGAAGGAGACGAGCAGCAGATCGGGCTCGGCCTCGCGAATGCGGCGGTTGATGGCGTCGTGGTTCATTTTGTCCAGCGGCGCAAACGGCGGTGAGAACGCACCGGCGATTTCGAGCTCGGGATACTGTGTTTCGACATTCCGCACGGCCCGGGCGAGCACGCCGCGTTCACCGCCGAGGAAGAAGACACGCCAGCGCTTCTTTTCCGCCATGGTGAGCAATTCAGGCACGAGATCTGAGCCCGCGACACGCTCCGGCAGAGGCTTGCCGAGCCAGCGTGAGAGCCAGACGAGCGGCGTGCCATCGCAAACAACGAGGTGCGCCTGGTCGAGGATGCGGCGCAGCTCGGTGTCGTGCGTGGATTGCACGAGGAAATCGACATTCGCGGTGGCGAGATAGTGCGGCTGGCGTGAGTCGATCATCTCGGTGATGCGCTCGATGGTCTGCGGCATGGTCACGACATCGAGCGGCACGTTCATGATGCGGATCTGTTTGCGCTCCGCAGGCTTGAAACGGGCCTCGATGACTTTGCAAAGCCCCGCGCCGATGCGTCGCCATCCAAAACGCTCTTTCGCGGTGCGAATGCCATTCACACGGAGATGCTCGCGAAGTGGCGAGTTTTGCAAAGCGCGGATGATTTGATCTGCGAATGCCTCGCTGGTATCGGCGAGCAGGATGTTGGTCTCATGCTTCAAATCGAGTCCCTGGGCTCCGATGGTCGTCGAAACGACCGGCGTGCCGATGGCGAGGCTTTCGACGATTTTCAGCCGTGTGCCGCCACCGATGCGCAGCGGCACCATTTGCAGCCAGGAGCGTCGATAATAGGGGCGCACGTCCTCGACGCTGCCGGTGACGGTCACGCCGGGGCACTGCGCATAGGCCTGCACCTCGCGAACGGGTGATTTGCCAACGATGAGCACTTTGAGGTTTGGCACGGCTTGAAGAATGCGGTCGTGGATGCCGCTGAAGAACCAGCGCAGGGCATCGACATTCGGCGTGTAGTCCATCGCACCGCAAAAGAGCACCGTTGGCTGCGCGGCGAGAGGCTCGGGATTGATGTCCGCCTTGAAGAAATCGAGATCGACACCATTCGCGATGACTTGCACGGGCACTTCCGTGCTGATGCGCTGGCGCACGAAGACCTCGTCATCCGGTCCGCACAGCACCTGGAGCTGGCTGCGACGGGCGATCTTCCGCTCAAAGAGCCACATCTTCGCGAGATGCTCACCCGCGAGGAACTTGTCCTTGATGTTGTTCGTGTTGAACGCGGCCTGCTGGATCTGGAATTGCAGGTCCACGCGGCTGCGGTCGATGCTCAGCGGGATGTCCTTGTGCTCATCGAGAAAATACTGCGCCAGCACGATGTCACAGACATGCACGAGGTCGTAGCGTCGGCTGTTGACCTGACGGCGGATGGCCTCGGCGATGTGTGGCAGCCTCCAATGCCGGATGGAAGAGGGCAGAAGGTTCAGCAAGCGGTCGGGGAAGAACTTCGGCCATTTGGGATGCTCGAAAGGCACGAAGGTCACTTCACGGCAAAAGGCCTCAAACACCCCGCGGTGCTCCATGCGCTCTCCTCCTTCGCTCAAGGCGATGAGATCGACGGTGTGCTCGCGGGCCAGCTCACGCAGCAGATGGAAGGTGCGTTGGTAGGTTCCGCGGTCGATCGGATACGGGATGTATGGATAGATGACGAGGATGTTCATGTGGGCCGTGATGATGGCCTGCGGACGCTGGTAATGCATCGCCCGCAAGTGAGGGGAGATTAGTTGAAGCGATGCCAGAGCGTGGTGTAGGCCAGCATGCGCTCGCGGGTGATGAGGAGGTTTTCCCACAGCATAAGGCAGAGGGCGTGCAGCAGGGACTCGCGTGGATGACGCTCCACGGGTTGCGGCACGCCGAGCGGCACATGCGGCGTGCGCAGATGCTGGAGAATGTTTTTCCACAGCGGTTGCTCCGGGCATTTGTTGAGCCTGTCCTTCGCATACTCGGCCGGTGTGGCATACAGCAGGCCCAGGCGACGGGCTTCGATGTTCAAAAAGATGCCGCGGGCCAGTTCCGTGACATCCGCGTGCAGTTCGGCGAGCGTTTCGCGGCTTTCGTTGGAGCGATGCGGATGCAGTTTGAACTCCACGCCGATGGCGTGATGCCTGCGAACGGCTTCATCCGCACCGAGAAGCCGATGACGCTCTCGGCAGCTCCAGTGATAACGGCCTTCGGCGGCCAGCAAAGCATCACCGAGGGCAAGCTGCGCCTTGGCGATGTTTCGCGCGACGAAGTCGGCATCGTCCGCGGTGAAGGCGGGACTCTGGAGACGCTCTTTCGCGAACAAGAGGCCGGAGCAACGATTGAAGAGCAGCCGCGTGGCCTCGCGGAGCGGGATGTGCGAGGCATTGCGATGATGGGCGCAGCCTCTGAGCAGATGGTCATCGCCGATGAGCCAGCGATGTCCCATGACGAGGTCGTAGTAGAACATGCTCGTCTCCGCCCGGCGCAGTTCGGCAGCGGAGATGACCTTGAATTCGACCTCGATGCCCGCGGACGGCGTGAGACGCTCGCCGAGCGCATGCAGGGCTCTTTTGAAGCGTCGCTCATTAAGAAAGGTGCTGCCGCGGATGAAGACGAAGAACTCGATGTCGTTGTAGGGCGCATCACCGTCTTCCGTGACGAGCACGCCGCCTTCACCGCGACCGTAACCACCGGCGAGGGCGAGGCCTTCGAGCTTCGAGGCGGGAATGAGGGTCTTCACGCCATCACGCACGGCATCGCACACCTTTTCAAGGTGCCGCTCCAGCTTCTCGCTGCCATCGAGGGTGAAACGCCTGCTCATGCGCTGAGAAATTCCTCCACTTGATCGACGATGGGCCGCATGGCGAAGCGCCGGCGCACCTCGTCGTGGCCGTTGATGGTGATGCTGTCACGCAGCGCCGCATCGTTTTGCAGCAGCAGGATGCGCTCGGCGAGGTGGCCGGCATCGCCCGCATCGTAGGTGAGGGCGTTGTCGGCATGCCGGAAGAGCTCGCGGCTGCCGCCGGTGAGCGTTCCGATGACCGGCAGGCCGCAGCTCATGGCCTCCAGCGGCGTCAGAGCAAAGGGCTCCTCCCATTCGGAGGTGAAAAGCAGCGCGTCATGGCTGCGATAGACTTCCGGCATTTGGTCCGGCGTGGCGCTGTGCCAAGAGACGGGCAGGTGATGCTCCGCCGCGAATTTCTTCAAGCCATCGACATAGGCCGCGTCGCCTTTGCCATAGATGCTGAGCACGCCTTGGAAGCTCTCTTTGAGCAAGGTGAGCGCCCGCAGCGCCGTGTGGATACCTTTGTCCTCGGCGAGACGGCCCACCCAGAGCCAGCGTCGTGGCTCACGCAGCACCGGCGTGCCGCTGAAGTGCTCCGTATCGACCGGGCAATGAATAACCGCTCCATGCCCGACATCGTAACCTTGCTGCGCGGTCAGTTCGCGAAGACGGGCGCTGGTGAAGTAGAGCTTTGGGAAGCGGATGTCGCTGACGGGGTTGGTGGGGGCGAGGGGATGGAGACGCTTGCGTCGCCCGCCGAGCGTCCACAGCAGGCGCTGGGCCTGGGAGCCGAGCGAGCCCTCGCGGCGGTTCCACCAGTCGAGCCACACATCCGCCTTGAGGCTGCGCAGGATCCAGTGATCGCTCACATCGTAAACCACACGCACGCCAAGCTGCTGAAGCGTGAGGCAAAGCGACTTCGACAGGCCGTTCATGCACCAGACATGCACGACATCCGGTTTGAAAGCGGCGATCTCGTCACGCAGCGTCTCATTGTTGTGCGTTTCGAGATGCTGGAGGCGGCTCAGCGGCAGCCAGGGATGGCCGTAGTAGCCGTGGATGCGCAGCTTGCGATGCACATGCGCCTGATTTTCCGGCGCAGGCTGCGTGGCGAGGCCGTGATCGCTGGTCAGGACACGCACCTCATGGCCTCGGGCACGCAGCGCCTCCGTGATGGCAGCGCAGCGAAGTTCGTAGCCTCCGACGTAAAAGGGCGGGTAGAGATTGGTCAGCGTGAGGATGCGCATGGCGGGGTGAGAGCGGCATGTTCATCGGTTCACGGGGGGATGTCAGTCCCCTCAAGTGCGGGTGCATGACGTGGCGGCAAACGGGAAAAGCGTGTATAAGTTTCTGCATCGACCTTTAGCCCGTGCCCGAAGCCCGTCCCCAACCTCCTCCAACAACCTCGCATCAAGTCCCCTGGCTCTCGTGGCATCCGGGCCTCGTTGGAGTGATCGCCTTCACCGTCGTCGTGGTGCCGCTGCTGATCTCCGTCTGGAACATGCACACGCAGGCGGACCGCATCCTCCGATCCACCATTCAGGAGCATCTGCTCAGCGCGGCCCGCGTGCTGGCGCATTCCGTGGATGCGGCGACGCATCAATCCCTGCGCGACCGCTCGCAGGAGGGCTCGGAGGGCTATCAACGCATCGTGCACAGCATGGAAAGCGCCCGCGAGAGCATCGACTCGCTGCGCATGATCAAATTCACCTACACCTGCACCCAAGTGGGCGGGCAGGTGCGCTTCGTGGTGGATACCACGCCCTCCGGTGATGCCGACCACGATGGCAAAGATGACAAGGCTCACCTGATGGAGCGCTACGAACACCCGAGCCCCTCGCTGCTGCGCGTGCTGGAGATCGGGCTGCCCATCGTGGACCAAAAGCCCTACACCGACCGCTGGGGCACCTTCATGAGTGCCTACGCGCCGATCTTTGATGCCAATCGCCGCATGGTAGGTGCCGCCGGGGTGGACATGTCTCTCGAAGACTTTGAGCTGCAACGCTCCGGGCTGCGTCATGTGGCCTCGCTGAGTGCCTTGGGCGTGCTGTTCCTCGGTTACCTCGCCGGTCATGGCATGGCAGGCTATCATCGCCGGCTGAAAAGTTCGGTCGATAGCCTCATGAAGGCCAACGAGGCCGCGATGGCCGCGCAGCGGGTGAAGAATGATTTCCTCGGTGCGATGAGCCATGAGCTGCGCACGCCTTTGAATGCCGTGCTCGGCATGTCGGAGATGCTTTCGCAGACGAAGCTCGATGATTCGCAGCGCGAGATGGTGGGCACGGTGCAGCGTTCCGGTGAGTCGCTGCTCGCCACGCTGACGAGCATCCTGGAGTTCACCCAGCTCGATGGCAGTCGCTCGGAGGTGAAGTCGGAGGAGACAAACCTCGACAAGCTGCTGCAAGAGCTTCGCCGGACCCATGAGTCGGCTTTGCGCGAAAAGGGCCTCGAAGTGGTGCATCGCATCGCCGAGGGCAGTCCGCCGCTGTTCACCGCGAAGACGGCATTGATCCGCCAGGTGCTGTCCCAACTGTTTGCCAATGCGATCAAGTTTACCGATGCGGGCGGCGTGGAGATCCGCGTGAAAGCCCACGTGCAGGAAGCAGGCGGTGGCATGCTGCATTTCGAAGTGCAGGACACCGGCATCGGCATCGCGCAGCATCATGCGGAGCGGTTGTTTGAGCCTTTGTTTCAAGCGGATGGCGGCACCACAAGACGTCACGGCGGCACCGGCATGGGGCTGGCTTTGTGCAAACGGCTGTGTGATGCGATGAAAGCCCGAATCTGGGCGGAGTCGAAGCCTGGGCAGGGCAGCACTTTCCATGTCGAGGTGCCTGTCGAGGCCTTTGGAAATCTCAAGGAGACCACCGGACCTCTCGCGCTGGTTTGGACCGATGACTCGATGACCCGCATGCTGGCCACGCGAGTGATCGAGAAGGCGGGTGCGGTGGTCGAGAGTGTCAGCTCGGCTGACGAACTCAAAGCTCACTCGAGGCTCTCTGAGGCCGCGTTTCTCGTCATTGATGCGCACGAGGCTCCGGCGGAGGTCGTGCAGGAGATTCGTGACCTGGCGAGGCAGGCACGCGTGATCGTCATTCACGGTCAAACGGACCCTGTGAGCCATCCGGCGGCCGATGTGATCGTGCCAGCGCCGGTGAAGCCGGCCGAACTGCGCAAGGCGCTCGATGCCTCAAGCTGATTGAAAGCCTGCAAACTTGCCGAGACGTTGATTCCAGCGGATGCGCAGGGCGTGGAGGAACTCGGGCAGTCGTTTGTGCCGGGCGCACCAGCGTAGATCATGCCGTGCATCGCTCAGCACGCCGAGTAGCACGGTTTTGAGCCAGCGACGGTCCTCGGCGCTGACGCTGCCTGCTTGCGCAAAGGCTTTGGCATCGCCGTGGGCGCGTTTGCGGGCTTGAGCAGGCGTGTAGTTGTGGCTGTGCATCGCCACGGAATCGGGGATGTAGTGGATTTTATAGCCGCGGGCCTTGCACCAGCGGGTGTACTCGTCGTCCTCGGCATACTGCAAATCTTCGCGGAAGCCTCGCAAGGCCCACACATCCTTCCGCAGGCCGCTGCTGACCATGCTGAAGAAGTGATCCCACTTCGCTGACTCGCGCTGAGGGCCAAAGCAGCGGTCGTAATCACAGGCGAAGACGGCTTCACAGTCTGGTCGCGGAATCTGGCGGCTGAAGCAGGCGGCCACTTTTTCATCGAGCAAGGCCTCGGCGAGCGGTCGCAGCCAGTTCGGGCCTTGCGGCGTGGCATCGGCATTGAGGAAGAGCACACGCTCCGATTGAGAGAGGCGCATGCCGTGGTTCATCACGCGGCTGGGATTGTATTCCTGCGGGGTGATTTGAATGAAATGCGCCGGTTTTGCCGCTCGAAGCAAATCCTGCGAGCCGTCGGTGCTGCCGCTGTCGATGACGATGAGTTCGAAGTCGCGGTAGTTCTGCGCGGCGAGGGCTGGGAGCGTCTCATGGAGCGCCCAGGCCTCGTTGTAAGAGCGCATGACGATGCTGATGAGAGGTTCGCTCATGAGTTCGTGTAGCTTGGCTTGGGAAGAAGCACGGCGGAACGCGGACGCTGCGCGGCGGTGCGCAGCTCGTCGTAAACGCGGGCCACGCGTCCGGCGATGGTGGGCACGTCATACTTCGCCAGCACTTCGGCGAGCGCTTCTTCGCGCAGATGACGGTGAAGCGTGTCGTCGGTAAAGACGGCGTCGATGGCCTGGTGGAAGGTGGCGGGCACGTTGAGGTCGTAGAGCAGGCCGGTGCGGCCTGGCTCGATGAGCGTGAGCGGCCCGGAGGTGCGAGTGGAGAGCACGGGAGTGCCCGCGGCCCAAGCTTCGAGGATGACGATGCCAAACGGCTCCGCGGTGGAGCTGAGCACAAAGCAGCGTGCCTGCTGAATGAGCCCGATAAGCTCCGGCGAGCCGGATTCGAGACCACCGGTGAGCAGCACGTCTTTCTCCAAACCGAGTCGCGTGATCTCGCGATGCAGCTCCTCGACGACTTCCTTCGTCGTGCCGGCACCGATGAGCACGAGCATGGCCTTGGGATGGCGTCGTTTCACTTCGGGGAGCTGGCGCACGAGCCAGGGGAGGTTCTTCGCGGGATCGAGGCGGGCCACTTTCACGAGGACGTCGCGTCCAGCGATCTGCGGAAAAGCCTTCAAAGCCGCCTCGCGATGATCGACGGCATACTGCGCCGCTGGGACGCTGTGCGGCTGCACGATGATGCGTTGGCGCGGATACTTCTTTTGCAGCAGCTCGGCCTCCCGCGGGTTACAGGTGAAGATGGCATCGGTGAGTTCGAGGACGCGACGGCTTTGCACGAGAGCACCGAGAGCCTTGCCCCATTCGAAACCGCCTTGCAGCGGCGCGGTGAGCTTCTGGCTGACCTCCGCAGGCACATCGAGAGCGCCGCCATGCAGCGTGATGACATGCGGGATCTTCTTCCAGCGTGCGACGCGAAGGCCGATGCCCGCGATGCGGTTCAAAGCATGGCTGTGGATGACGTCGGCCTTGTCACGCAGCAGATGCGGGATGAGGTCGAAGGAGAACAGATTGCCGCCCCAGGAGATGAGTTCCTCGCGTTGACGCTGGCTGATGCCGAGCACGGGCACGAAGGCCTTGTAGCGATTCACGGGGGTGCCGGTGACTCGGATCGGATCGGTGGCAAAGAGCATCGAATGCCGCGGCGCATGCACGGAGGAGGTTATGTCGTGTGCTTGCAGACCCTGAATGAGGCGCAGCACAGCAGTCTCTGTGCCGCCCCATTGAGCCGGCTCGTATTTGCGGAGGATGTGAGCGATGTGCATGGGCGGTGATCAGGCAGTGGCGAGGACGGGACGATTGGCCTTTTTGAAGAAGCGGGCGCGGATGGCTTGTCGCTCCTCGTTGGTCAAAGCGGCATGCCAGAGGGCGAAAGCGGTCATGAAGGCCGCGATGGCTCCGGCGCCGAGGGTTTGAAGCCAGGGATGACCTTCAAAGGCCGCCACATGCGGCGCGGCGGCGAAGATGCCGATGGCTGGGACGCAGCAGAGCGCGGGAGCGAGCACGGTCTCGCGCAGCAGGGCGAGTGGAGGCTTGCCGATGTCGCGTGCCATCCAAGGCCAAAGTTTGCACCAGCCAAAGTAGAGCGTGGGAATGAGTGAGCCGATGGTGACAGCCACCACACTGCGGAAGGCGAGCACGAGGGCGATGCTCAGAGCGAGATTGGCCACCGCCTCGCCGACGCCGAGCCACATCAGGCGGCGTTCGTGGCCGCTCATCATGTAGATGCGCTTGCTGACGCTGTGCGTGAGCGTGGAGGTGTAGAACCAGAACAACAGCACCTGCGCCACGAGCCAGGTTTCGTGCGGGATCTCCGCCTCGCCGGTGAGCAACTTCAGCATGGTCTGCATTTCAAAGGCGCAGAAAACATACAGTGGTGTGGAGATCAGAGCGCTCCAGCGGGTGCCTCGGTGAAGGAGGTCGCGCAGCGAATCGTGGTCACCACTGGCATGGAGATGCGCGGCGGCGGGCGAGAGCGTGTCCTGGAGCTGCTTGGTGAATTGCGCGAAGATTTCTGCCACCTTCGCCCCTGCCTGGTAGATGGCGATGGCACCCACGGAGAGCGTGGCACCGAGCACGAGCTGGTCGGTCTTGCCGAGGACGATGTTCGTGGCGGTGGTGATGTAGGCAAAGATGGAGAACGCCATCGTTTCCCGCATGATGCCGCGGGAGAACAATCGCGGACTCAGCCGCACCTGGGGCATTTTTTGCAGCGCGAAGAAGGCACTCACAAAATCTGGCGCGAGGGTGAAGAACAGCGCCGTGATCATGACGCTCATGAAGCCCCAGTCATGCCAAACCGCCCAGGTGATCACGCCAAGCCGAAGCAGCATGGCGATGGTGGTGATGTTGTTGGCAAGGCTGATGCGCTGCTGCCCGCGAAGGATCTCCGGGAAGATGCCGAGCGGAAAGGCCAGCCCGATGGCGGCGAAGAAGACGATCAAGGCCACGCGAAACTCGTCGTGATGCACTGGAGACACGTCAAAGAGACGAACGAGGTGATGGGAGCCCAGCGTGACGACCACGGCGAGCACCGCAGCGACCGCGAGATAGAAAAACAGGATCGTGCTGAGCACACGACTGAGCTGTGGCCAGTCTTTGGACACCGAAAGCTCAGCGACACGCTTTTGCGCGGCAAAGCCGAAGCCGAAATCGAGCAGGATGCCATAGCCAAAGACGCTCCAGAGCAGCGACCAGAAGCCGAAGGCCTCCTTGTTCAGATGCTGGTAGAGCAGGCGGAAGGTCAAAAGACCCACGATGATGCCAACGAAGGTGCGGAAGTAGTTCGAGAGCGCATTGCTCCAGATGCGTCGTTGGATGTCGGCATAGGTCATGAGTGCCGGAAGTGTGTCGCGGAGCCGTCACACGAACAATCCCCCCAGGTGGGTGGATGAGGCGTGAAAACAATCGGGGCCGGAAGACTCCCATCTTCCGGCCCCTGCCACACCAACACTAACAGAAAGGTTTTCTCAGCGCATGAAGAGCCAGGTGTTTTCCTCCACGGCGCGGGTGTGGAAGCCGAGGAAGTGGATTTGATTGATGACACGCTTAGTGGCCTCCTCGCCGACGATGCCGGGATGCAGCTCGATGATGATACGGGTGACGCTCGGTGGGATCTGCGCGAGATCGAGATGCGTCTCCGCGCCTTCGATGTCGCAAATCAAGGCGGTGGGAGGTTCCGGCATGCGCTGGACGATGCTGGGGAAGCTCAGCGAGGGCACGGTGATCTGCTTCGAGGAGTCGCCAGAGGTGACGATGCTGTTTTCCCAGAACTCGCCGCCGATGTCGAGGCTGATCTGGCCGTCCTCGGCCGACGCGGCGGCCTCGATGACATCGGGCGTGAGCTTGTTCAGCTCGTAGTTCCGCCGCAGCATGGCGATTGTGTTGGGATTCGGCTCGACGGTGATGTGATGCTTCACGCCGATCACTTTGCGGCAAAACAGGCCGATGAAGCCGATGGCGCCGCCGAGTTCGAGCACGACATCCTTTTTCGTGAGGCAGCGCTGCACGAGGCGGCGTTCCTGGAACTCGTAGCGGCCTTCGAGAATGTGATTTTTCATCAGCGGCGAGAGGGCAGAGATGTCGAGCTCGATGTCATGCAGGCGTGCGCGGCGTTTCGCGGGCAGGGTGACCTTGAAATGCCAGCGGGTGAGGAAGGACTGGAGGAAGCGGGGAAGGGCGATGGTGCTCATGGGAGTGATGGTGTGGGTTTCAGGCGGCGAGGGCAAAGGTGGTGGTGACAGGCTGCTGGCGTGCCTGGACGGCATCGAGCATCAGGCGGTGGATGTGCGGGATGTGCGTGACATCGGCGGGCACGTCCGGCGTGCTGCTGAAGAGCGTGGCAAAGCTCTGCGGATCATCGGGATGATAGCCGTGCATGGCGGTGATCGGCCGCTCGCCCATGTGGCTGGGCACGATGAGGCATCCCTCACGCACGAGGAAGATCAGCTCGCCAAAGCGTCCGTCCTCAAAGTAGGCGCGGAGGTGCTTCAACTCGTCTTTCGGCATGATGCGGCCCTGGGGGACCTTTTCGAGCGCGGCGGTGATGCGGCGGCGTGCGTTGTCATTCATGAACCAGAAGCGGGCCATGGTGCTGTCATAGACGACGTTGTAATCCTTGCCGATGCGCAGGCCGAGGGCGTCGATGCTGCGCATGAGGTCGAGATGCTCGTCGCAGTTGGCCATGCCGTGATCGCTGAAGACATGCAGCGTGACGTTCCGGTAGTGCTGACGGGCGGTTTGCAGCGTCTGCATGATCCAGGCCTCGTAGCTGGCGAGCTTGGTATCGATCTCCGGCGATTGATTGCCGACACGATGCAGCAAGCCATCGAGGCCGGCCCAGTATTGGAAAGCGAAGTCGATGCACTCGGAGGTGATGTCGGCATTCAAACGGTCGCGATTGGCTTCTTCGGACTCGTTGGGGTTCGTGACGAAGTAAGGCACTTTCGCGGCTTCGAGCTGGTCGAAGATGTTTTCGCCCTGATTCATGCCTTTGGGCTTCAGCGGGCTCTTTTTCTCCGTGAAGTCATAGAGGTGGATGCGCTGAAACGGGATGTTGTAGAGGTCAAAGTAGCCCTGAAAGCCGAGGTAACGCTTCACGAGCTTCGTGAGATAGCGACGCACGATGCGGCGGCTGGTGAGAGCCTTTGGAAGAAAGCGCAGCCAGCGCAGCGCGGCGAAGGGCGAGTGCTGAGGATCGTGGATGAAGTAGCACCAGTTGTGATGCTCGTCCGGCCAGCGGCCGCTGAGGATGCTCGGCACGCAGGTGCTGCTGTAGCCGAAGACGCTCGTGAGCCTCCGCCGGTGCGGCGCGGCCTGCGCGAGGAAGTGAGGCCGTGTTTTGATGATCTCCCACCCGCAGGCGTCGATCATGATGAAGAGGTCGAGCTGGTCTTTCATGGCTGTTTTCTAAGCGCTGAGGGCGGGCTCCAGCAGGCGCTGGATCTCCTTGCGCAGTTGTGAAGGGCTGAAGGGCTTGGTGACAAAGAGCGCGGCGTTTTCGAAGCCCTGATACTGGCCGAGGGCGAGCTGGCCGCGGGCGCTGAAGATGACGACGGGGATGTTTTCGGTCTCGGGGCTCGATTTGAGCTCGGCGAGGGCTTCCTTGCCATCCATGACGGGCATGATGTGATCGAGCAGGATGACACAGGGCTTCTCACGGCGGGCGATGTCGAGCGCCTGGCGGCCATCCGTTGCGGTGAGCACGCGGCGGCCGAGCGGCAGCATGCTGAGCTCCGCCACGCGGCGGATGTGCGGCTCGTCATCGACGATGAGGATGGGTCTATCGGCTGGCATGGGTGAGTGACTGCGGATTGGGGGTGGGGAGGGTTGCATGGGCGCGGGTCAGGATGATGAACGTCGCGTCGTCCCGCACACGGGCGGACTCTTGAAAGACGCGATGCATCTGCCGCAGACTATCGCGTGCCGCCCACGCATCCATCCCCGCAACTGAGGTGCCCCTTAGCCAAAAATGAAGCATTTCCCGGGTGATCTGTGTCTCCGAACTGGAGCTGTCGCTGAGCCCGTCGGTATGCATGAGAATGTGGGTGATGCCTTTGAGATTGATCTCATGCTGCGCATACTCGTGCTCCTCGCTGACACCAAGCGGCGGTCCATCGGAGCCGATCTCCGCGACCTCGATGCCATCGGACATCAGCAGCGGTCCATGACCTGCGCCACAGGTGCGCAGCGTGAGGCTGTCCGCGCTTAGATAGGCGAGCTGCGCGGTGATGAACATGTCCGCGCGATCCAGCTCGGTGAAAAGACTGCGGCTGAGCTGGCGCATGAGCTTCGCTGGGTCGGCGGCGAGATCGAGATGCGAGTGGAGATTGCTCCGGAAGGCGGTGGCGAAGAGCGCGGCGGGCACACCTTTGCCCATCACATCCGCGATGACGAATAGACGGCCGCCATCGGCGAGCGAGATGCCATCGAGGAAGTCACCGCCGACCTCGCCGACGGAGGTGAGATGGCCTGCACTTTGCACCGCGGCACTTTGCGGCAGCTCGACAGGCAGCAGCGAGCGCTGGATGTCCGCGGCGATCTGCAGCTCGCGTTTGATGAGGCGCGAATGATTCGCCTCATCGCGACGGCGCAGCGTGTTCAGCAGCGTGCCGAGGAAGTCACCCAGGCTGCGCACGACATTGATCTCGGCGGCCTTCGGCTCCCAGTGCGCTTTGTTCACGCCAAAGGTGATCACACCGATCACCTCGCCACCGCTCTCGAGCGGATGCGCCACGCCGCTGACGGCATGACTGCGTTGCGAGAGCGGATCAGCATGATGGAAGACGCTGCATCCATCGAAACACTGGTCCTGGCGCGAGATGCAGGCGCGTGACTCGACGAGGTGGGTGTTTCCCAGATCGAGAAAGGGCGTGACGAAGGAGGTGGCGGGCGAGACGGCGATGCGCTCAAGCTGCGCACCATCCGGCGTGAGCATGCGCAGCGTGAGAAAGTCCGCGCCGGCGAGCTGGCGGAACTCTTCGAGCCAGTTCGCGGCGAGAGCCTCCGCGGAGATGTCACGCGCGGCATCCGCACCGAGGCGGAAGATGTTCGCGAGCATCTCGTAGCAGGCGGAAAGCTCGGTGGTCATGAGCTCCAGCGTGGCCTCCGAGGTATCGTGAGGCCGCGGTGGCGTGCGACGGCCGCGTTGCAGATGCAGCACGTTCTCGTTGCGGCCACGCAGGTAACTGGCGCGGTCCGTGAGAGACTCGATGATGAAAAGGCCGCGGCCGTTCTCGGACTCATCATCCTCGGGCAGCGCGGCTTTGTCAGGCCACTCAAAGCCCTCGCTGTAATCGGTGACACGCACTTCCACGCCGGACATCGTGGTGGTGGCCTCGATGTTCAGCGGTCGCTCACTGCCGCTATGCACCACCGCATTGCCGGTGGCCTCGGCGAGCACCAGCTCCCAGTCCCGGCATTCATCCGCGGCGAGGTTTTGATGATCGAGCCAGGTCACGACCTCACGCACCGCCTCCCGGGCGGACTGGAGCGTGGCCTGGAAATCGACGCGGACGCCGGCGCAGGACTGGCAGGTGGTGTGCATGCTCGAGACAGATCAGGCGTGAACGATTTCAAACACGCGATGCAGACGTGTGAGCTCGATGAGCTGCGTCACGGCCGCGGAGGGATTCAGGATCTTCAAAATGCCGCCCTGCGTGCGGAGCATCTTGTGCAGCGAGAGCAGGGCGCCGAGGCCGGAGCTGTCGATGAAGCGGGTCTTCGACAGATCGACGGAGGTCTCGGTGGCCTGGGGCGTGATGTCGCGGGCGACACGTTCTTTCCAGGCGCGGGCGGTGGAGGAGCAGAGCTCGGCGGGGGCGGTGATGGCGGGCGGGTTCATGGTCTTCAGGCTTGGCAGGTTTGGTTGATGTTGGGGGTGGAAGGCCCCGCGGCAGGGGAGTGGGTGCCGCGGAGGGCCAGAAAGCGTGGCAGGCAGCGCAGGAGGATGCGCAGGTTCATGCGGAAGGAGCGGCGCACACTGTAGCAAGCGGCATGCGCGAGAGCGGCCTCGGGGCCGTCGAGACCATCGTCCGCGGCATCGGCAAGCGAGAACACACCCGCAGGCGAGGCAAGCCAGAGCTGCTCAAACTCATCGCCAAGCTCGGCGGCCTCCGAGGCAGTGAGCGGGCGATTGCCGATCAAATGAAGATCACCGCGAAACACACGCCACAGCTCCGGCCAGCGGCTGAAGAGGCTCGTGGTGCCATTCAGCGTGTGCAGCGGCGTAGTGTGCGAGTAGCGATCCTGGCGGCCCTGCTGCGGCAGGATGGCCTGACGACGCGTGAAGGCGCTCTCACGCCAGATCCACTTCGCCCGCAGCGTGGCGAACAAGGCCAGCGGCGAGGTCATGAGCATCAGCAGAAGCGCAAAGAGACGCGTCGTCCATGCCGAAGGCGTCACGCCATGCTGCTGACGCTTCAGGCTGGCGAGCAGGAAGTCATCGGTGATCTCGACAAAGGACTCGAGACGCCAGTTTTCGAGTCCATCGCCCCACGCAAAGGAATGCGAGATCTCCGTCATCGCACCGACGTAGGTCTTTGGCCCGATCCAACTGCCACGCACGGTGGCCTGACGGTCGATGTAGGACGCCGCTTCAATGATGGAGCCGCCCATGATGTGCGCATGCTCGCCAATGATGACACGCGGGCCAATCCACGCGGGCCCCTCGATCACCGCGGTGGGCGCGATGCGTGCCCGTGTGCTCACAAACACATCCGAGGCCAGACGACGCATGGTGAGGCGTGACTCGGGCTCCACATGATGGAACTTCCGCCGCATCACATCGTAAAGGCCTTCCGTGCTCTCCCACAGCGGCAGCTTGGGGCCATCTGGCAGTGTGTCCATCGTGAGGATGGCGGTTTGCTCATCGGTGGTGAAAAGCGTGCGTGCGGCCTCGATGCTGGGCTCACGCGGCACGGGGATGAGCGTGAGGCGCAGGCCCCAGCGGCTGCCATCGGCCGTGGCGCGGCGGATTTCGTCCGGGCGGTCCGCGACGAGCAGCGTCACCTCTTTGAAGCCATCCGCGGCGAGCTTTTCAAGCCACAGATCGAGCAGCTCACGGCCCATGAAGGGCATGAGGGCGAGCGGTTTCATGCGGCGGGCAAAGCCGGCGCACTCGCGATGGTCGGGCAGGATGAGGACGGCGTTCATGGGTCACATGCCTTTGCCCAGCACGATGGCGGGGATGGTTTTCAAAAGGATCCACAGGTCCCGGAGGAAGGACTGGCTCTCGATGTAGCGCACATCGAGCTGCACCTGCTCGTCGAAGTCGATGGAGTTGCGGTCGCCGATCTCCCACAAGCCGCCCTGACGTTCGCCCACCTGCCACAGGCAGGTGATGCCGGGCCGTGCATGCAGGCGACGACGGTCGCTCGGCGAATACAGCGCCACCTCACGCGGCAACGGCGGACGCGGGCCCACGATGGACATGTCGCCGCGGAGCACGTTGATGAACTGCGGCAGCTCGTCGAGCGAGGTCTTGCGGATGAAGCGGCCGATGGGCGTCACACGCGGGTCGTCCTTCATCTTGAAGGTCACGCCTTGAGCCTTTTCGTTCTTCGCCAGCAATGCCGCGAGCTTTGCCTCCGCATCGACGCACATCGAGCGGAACTTCAGCATCTCAAAGCTGCGCCCCATGAGGCCGACACGCTTCTGCTTGAAGAAGACCGGGCCGCCATCGCGGCGGATGAGCAGCGCCACGACGATGAACACGGGCGAGGCCATCAGCAGGCACACGAGGCTGATGACGATGTCAAAGAAGCGCTTCACCGCGTGCGTGCCATTCACCACGAAGAGCCAAGTCCAGCGCTTCAAACGCATGCCGAGGCGCATGCGCAGGCGGCCCAGGCGGCTCTGCGCCTGGAGGAGGCGGGCGGCTTGCTGCTCGGCGAGATGCGGTGCTTGTGTCATGTTCGTATGTTGATGACGGATTGTTCGTTGTAACTCCCCGCAGGTGTGGGGAAGTTCACTCGATGACCTTATGCGGTGGCGAGTTGCGAGGGCACGGCGAGGCTTGCGGAAGCCGGTGAATGCCGCGGCGCGGCATGCGCGGCCACTTCGGCAAACATCTGCTCCAGATCGCCGATGTAGCCGTCGAAGTCGTAACGCTCCGAAACGAGCTTCAGGCCGTTTTTGCCCATCTCGCGGGCTTTGGCCTTGTTTTGCAGCAGTTCATCCAAACGCTGCGCAAAGGCCGCCCGATCCATCCACGGCACGAGATGGCCGTTGTGACCGTCAATGAGCCAGTCTTTGATGCCACCGGCATCGAAAGCCACGACGGGCAGGGCATAGCGCATGACTTCGAGACCGATGGTGGCGATGGGTTCCGGCCACACGCTGCTCAAAGCGACGACGCTGCACTCGCGGTAATAGGCTTTCAGTTCCTCCTGCGGGATGAAGCCCTTGAAATGCACGCGGTCACTCAGGCCGAGATCGCGGCTCAATTGCTCGCAGTAGGCCTTGTGATTGCCATCGCCGAGGATGATGCACTCAAACTTGCTCTTCACCTTCGCCAGCGACTGCAGCAGCACGTCCACGCCTTTGCCGCGGATGATCTGGCCGGCGTAGAGGATCAAATTGCGGTCGCTGAAGCTGCTGCGCAGCGTGGGATCACCCATGCGCGGCACCGGCGCGTGGATCTCGATGCGGTTTGCGTCGAAGCCATTGCGCAGCAATTCGTCACGCATGTAGGTGGTGACGACGACCATGCGGTCAAAGCGGCGGTTCAGGGCGATCTCGCGCTTCTTCTGGCGGTAGCTCACCCATTTGAGCGGGAAGCCGCCGCTGTTGTTTTTCACGACGCAGGCACCACAGGCCGTGGCGCAGTAGAGCGAGGCGGCACGCGTGCAGATCTTGCGTGAGAAGTAGTGATACTTGTAGCTCCGCATGCAGTAGATGTCGTGGTCATGCACCATGCGCACGAGCGGCACATTGCTGTCCACGAGTGCTTGGATGACGTTCAAGTCCGCCATCTTGTGCACATACACGGCGTCAGGCCGGAAACGCAGCAGCGCGTCCTTCGTCTGCGCGGCGGTGGTTTTGCCGGTCAGCGGAAACTGCTGCTGAAATACCTGCTTCCAGCCTTCCTCGTTCTTGCCGGTGCCGGGCCCGTGCAGGATGGCGATCTCGTGACCGCGTTTCGTGAGCTGCTCCGCGGTGATGAAGGCATTCGCTTCCGCCCCGGCGAGGGCTCCAAAGCGTTCGTGGACGTAAAGAAGTTTCATGAGACCGGCAAGATGCGGTCATGCATGCCACGACGAAATCCCCGCAGGTGGGTGGAGCTTCACGCTTTGGCGGTGACACCTGTCGCGACAGCGTTTTGGAGTGCGCCGGACCTCCGGCGCTTTCGAGCGTCTCCTGGTCCGCGAAAAGCTCCAGAGGGCTGGAGCACTCCAAAACGCAAAGCGTCCTTGAGCCTTACCGGGCAATCTTCGACAACTCCGGCGCGGCGGCCTCGAAGGCTTGTTTGATCTGCACGACGAGCGAGGACTGGTTTGTGCGGGCGTTTTGCTCGGCGAGCACTTCGAGGTCACGGCAGAGCGTGTGCAGGTAAGTGAGGCCAAACAGGCTGCTGCTGCCCTTCAAGGCATGCGCCACGCGTTGCAGCGAGGTTTGATCATTGCCTCCGGCGAGCTTTTCGAGTTCGAGAATGCGCTCGGGCGTGTCTTTGAGCCAGTTTTGAATCAGCTCGATGGTGTCCTCGCGGCTGAGTTCTTCGATCAATTGCCCGATGGCATCTTGCGAGGCTTGTTCATCCTCGGCGGACCACGTTGGCGCATCGGCTTCCTCTTTCGAGTCATCGAGCACGCGGACGCGTTGCAGGGCCTCGGTGAGGGCTTTGGCACGCAGCGGCTTCGAAACATAGTCATCCATGCCCGCGGCGAGGCAGCGCTCGCGTTCACCGGCCATCACATTCGCGGTCATGGCGATGATGCGGCAGCGCGGGCGTTTCCACGTCGCGCTGGCCTCGATCTCGCGGATGGTGCGTGTGGCCTCGTAGCCATCCATGCGCGGCATGTGGCAGTCCATCAGCACCGCGTCATAAACACCGCTGGCAAAGCGATCGACAGCCTCCTCGCCATCGCGGGCCACCTCGGCAGGGTAACCATGCTTTTCGAGCATCATCATGGCCATGCGGGCATTCACCTCGTTGTCTTCCACGACGAGCAAACGTGGCTTGGTGGCATCGCCAGTCGTTTCAGGCGGGCTGATGGGCGCGGCTTCTTCAACCACGGGAGCGGGTTCGCCCTGAGCGATCTTCAACGGCAGATGGAACCAGAAGCGAGAGCCGGCAAAGCGTTCGCTTTCGACGCCGATGCAGCCGCCCATGAGCTCGACGAGGCGTTTGCAGATGGCGAGGCCGAGGCCGGTGCCGCCGAAGCGTCGCGTGGAGGAGCTGTCCACTTGTGTGAAGGCCTGGAAGAGCTGCGCCTGCTGCTCGGGCGTCATGCCGATGCCGGTATCGGTGACGCTGATTTCGAGGTTCACGGGCCCGTCGATGGGCGAGGGAAGGCGTTTCACTTCAACGCGGATGCTGCCGTCATCGGTGAACTTGAGGCCGTTGCCCACGAGGTTCATCAAAATCTGCCGCAGGCGGCCCGGATCGCCCATGAGCGTGGGCGGCACATCGGCACCGATGTGCGTGATGAGGTCGATTTCTCTCGCCGAGGCTTTGTGGCGCAGCAGATCGACCACGCCGCGCACGACTTCATCCATGCGGAAGGCTTCCTCGACGAGTTCGAGCTTGCGGGCCTCGATCTTCGAGAAGTCGAGGATGTCATCAATGATCGTCATGAGCGACTCGCCGCTCTGACGCACGGCCTCGACCATCTCGCGCTGCTTGGCGTTCAGCTCGGTGTCGAGAAGCAGTGAGGACATGCCGATGATGCCATTCATCGGCGTGCGGATCTCATGACTCATCGTCGCGAGGAAGTCGCTCTTCGCACGGGAGGCGGTTTCGGCGGCTTCCTTGGCCTGGAGCAATTGATGCTCGGCGGCACGGCGCACGATGTACTGGCCCATTTGGTTGCCGATGCCCGCGAGAGCTTGCAGCAGCGCCTCATCGGGATCGAGGATCTCATGACTGAAGAGTTCGATGGCACCGATCGTGTCACCACCGGCGATGATGGGAAAGGCGAGGGCTCCATGCAGCCCGCAGGAGGCCGCTGCCTGCGCACGCGCGAAAAGATCGGTCTGCGAGGCAAAGTCGCGATACCACTGGGCACGGCCGGTTTCCCACACGAGGCCGGGCAGGCCCTTGCCGGAGGCGAAGGTGAGATCGCGGCTTTGCTGGGCGAAGGGCTTGATGTCGCGCGAGGGATCATGCCAGATCTCGGCGAGGCGCATCTCGGTGAAGGCAGGATCGACCATCCACATGCCGCCAGCGGTCCAGCCGAGCTTCGTGCAGATCATTTGAATCACCTTCGCGGCGGCCTGGCGCATCGTGTCCGCCTCCGCGAGGATGCGGCTGGCGGAGAACTGCATCGCACGGCGTTGTTCATCGAGGCGGCGCTGCGTGATGTCGCTCTCGATGGCCATGAAGTTCACCACCTTGCCGCTTTCATCGTGCATGGGCTGCACTTCGAGAGCCACCCAGTATTTGCGGCCGGTGCGGTGGTAGTTCTGGATCTCCGTGCGGAAGCTCTTCAGCTCAGAAAGACACTTTGCCATGTAGGCGATGGTCACCGGATCGGTGTCGGGACCTTGAAGAAAAGAGCCGGGCTTTTTGCCGATCACCTCTTCCGGTTGCCAGCCAGTGATGCGGGTGAAACCTTCATTCACCCATTCGATGCAGCCCTGCGCATCGGTGACGATCACCGCATTGTCTGTGCGAGCGGCCACGAGGGCGAGCTTGCGCGACTGCGACTCTTGCGCCCGAAGCTGGGCACGCTGCTCTGTGAGGCGTTTGTTGAGCTTTTGCAGGTCATCAGTGGCCATGCGCTGTGTTTGCAGCACCTGGAGCAGATCGAGCGTCTGGTCGTGGATGGCGAAATCGCTCATCGTGAGGCCATACTGGTCCACCTGCTCCGGATCACTCAACCAAGGGCTGCCGAGCATCACGCCGCGCACCGGTTCATCGATGAGGATGATCTGCCCACGGAGCATGCGGTGCGTGTGAAGGTCTTCGAGAAGGAAGAGGCGGTCGGTGTTCATCGCCGCCATCGCATGATTGAACTCGCCTTCGGGCCGCTTGGAGACAAACACGTCCTGCAATCTGGCGCCGACGCAGGCCTGCGGGCAGAACTTGGGTAATGAAGGGCCTGTCTCCAGGATCACGCCGTGCTCATCCCACACGAAGTAGAAGGGGAACGCACGGAGAAACTCCCGCGTGGGGAGGCTGCTGATCACACTGGAGCTGTCAGCGCGGAGCTTCATGCCGTGGCGGCGGTCCAGCGGACCTCAAAAACATCATGATCGGCACCAGCGGCCTTCGAATCGATGAGCGTGGCGGTGGCGGGCGTGTGATACAGTTTTCCCAAACCTTGCACGAGACCAACGACGAAGTCGGCGAGGCCGGGGCGATGCGTGTGATAGTGCAGCTTCAGCGAGTCGTCGCCGATGTCGGTGCATTCAAAGCGTGGCGGCTGGAGCTTCGGGTAGATCATCTGCACGCGGGTGTGGAAGTTCGGCAGGTTGATGAGGAACTCCTTCAGTGACTGGCCGCCGGAGCGCATCATGGCTCCGTAGCTGTGGCTGGCGGTCTTGAGCACCCAATGCTCGCCAAACGCGATGAGGATGTCGCGTGCGGGAGCACCGAGGACCTCGGTGGCGGCACCGACGAGGTTGTAGGTGATCTCATCGGGGTAGCCTTCGTTGCTCACGAAGACCTCCACATCGACACCGGCCTTTGCTTTGATGGCTTCCCATTTGTCCTCTCCATAATGGGTGACGACGAGTTCTTCGATGGCTTTGTTGACGAGTCCGTACATGGCTGTTGTGGGAGAAGTTTAGGCGACAAAAGAACAGAGCGCACCGTCTTTCCCTGGGCTATCCCTCAATTGGGGGGATACGTTCCCGCAAGGCTGGCATGGGGGCGTGCAAACGAGCGGTGTTCGTTCGTGTGAGCGGTCAAAAACGTCTTACAACTCCGCAGTGGGCAGGTGGCGATGTGTTTGAGAATCATTCGTGAACTCATTCGCATTTCATCATGAAGCTTCCCTTAGCGTTTATAAGCCTTGTCTTGCTCTCTCAATGCGTCCGCCATGATCTCGTCGAGGTCCGCACGGTGAAATGGCAGACACGCACGATCAGCTACGACAAGCCGCGGCTTTGGAACAAGGCGCATCTCACCTGGCGTGTGGATGATGCGAGGGCTCTCGCGGGACGTTTGAGCATCGAGGACATGCATCGTGAGATCGACAAGAGCTTCAAGAGCTGGGAAGGCGCGGGCATCTTCACCTTCTCGCAGGCTCGTGAAGGGCAGCAGGCGGACATCACGATCACCTTTGCGCCGCCGCCGGGGCGTGCGTGGGATGGCCAGCTCGGCACGATGGGCCACGCGGCCTTTCCGTGGACACCGCATCGCGGGCACATCTACCTCGATCCATCGGAATGGTGGAGCACGCAGTCGTTTTCGATGCTCGGCGATCCGATCACGCAATGGCTGCCGCATGAGATCGGGCATGTGCTGGGGCTTCAGCACACGCAGGGCATGGACCACACCATGTGTGCCACGGGTCCGTATGACCTGCCTGATGACCGCAGCTTTGCCCGGCTGCGGCATCTGTATGCACCGGGGACTCCGGTGATCGCCTTCTCGAACCTCTCGACCGCTGCCAGCAAGGCGAACTGATCAGTGCGTGCCGAGCAGCGCATTGCGCAGCCAGCCGGGATCGCAGTAGTCGGAGCAGGCCTCATCCTCCGGTGCCGTCGCTGCGAAGCGTTCCCATTCCTTCTCGACGAAGCCGCGGAAGTTCTCACGAAAGGCATTGGTGCTGTAGGCCTCCGCGTTGCGGCGGCACTCGTGGGCGTCCCACCTCTTCGTCTCGAAATCTTCCACGGCGCAGATGAGCGAGGGCACGCTCTGCTCGTTGAAGTAGAGGCCGGTTTTGTTTTCGACCACCGTTTCGAGAGCACCGCCCTTGCCATAGGCAATGACGGGCGTGCCGCCGGCCTGGGCTTCAAGCAGGATGATGCCAAAGTCTTCCTCGCCGGCGAAGACGAAGGCCTTCGCACGCTCCATGTGGTCCTTCATCACATCGTTTGGCTGCCAGCCCATGACGTTCACATTCGGTCCGGCCATCTTGCGAAGCTTTTGAAGGTCCGGGCCATCGCCGATGACGACGAGTTTTTTGTCCGGCATGGCATTGAAGGCGTCGATGACGAGGTCGATGCGCTTGTAGGGCACGAGGCGTGAGGCGGTGAAGTAGAAGTCGTCCTTCTTTTCACGCACTTGGAAGCGGTCCACGTTCACCGGCGGATACACCACGGTGGCCTGGCGGCGATAAACCTTCTCGATGCGGCGGGCGATGAAGCGTGAGTTTGCCATGAAGGCATCGACGCCAGCCGCAGTGCGATGATCCCACACGCGGATGCTGTGGAGCAGCCAGCGCACGAGCCAGCCTTTCAAGCCGGAGTCGAGCCGCGACTCCTGGAGATACTGGCTTTGCAAATCCCACGCATAACGAATGGGCGAGTGGCAGTAGCAGACATGAAGCTGCCGCGGTCCGGTGATGATGCCTTTAGCAAAGGCATAGCTGCTGGAGATGACAAGGTCGTAGCCGCGGAAGTCGAACTGCTCGATGGCCAGCGGCATGATGGGGAAACAGTGGCGGTAGAAGCGCTTCCCACCGGGCAGGCGCTGCACGAAGGACGTCTTCACTTCGCGGCCTTTGAGAAAGGCGCGGTTCTTTTCGTCGAGGGCGTCGATGAGCGTGAAGACATCGGCGTCAGGATACACTTCAAGCATCTGCTCCAGCACACGCTCGGCGCCGCCATAGACGGGCAGCCAGTCGTGAACGATCGCGATGCGGCGTTGGCGGAAGGGATTGCTCATGGGAGAATTTCAGCGTGTTGGAGGTTCGAAAGAGAAGGTGTGGAGGCTGTGGGAGTGCAGCTTTGAATGACGTGCTCGATCTTCGAGCGCACCGCATCGAGGCCGTAGGCCTCACGAGCGGCCTCGCAGGCGGTGGTGGCCAGGTGATGGGCCAGCGTGCGATCGGCGTGTAGACGGCGCAGGGCATTCGCGAGCTCCTTGGCATCGTTTGGCGAGACAAAGAGACCGGTTTGATCATGCGTGAGTATTTCGGCGGCACCACCTGCACGCGTCGCGATGACCGGTTTGGCCGCGAGCATGCCTTCGACGATCACGCGGCCAAAAGGCTCGGCAATCACGGAGGCATGCACGATGACATTGGCGAGGTCAAAGAAGGTGGCGGTATCCTTGCGGAAGCCCACGAAGTGCACGCGGCCTGCCAGCGAAGGCTCAGCGGCGGTTTCGCGAAGCTCGCGGGCATACTGACGGTCCTCGTCGGTGAACAAGGCATCGCCGAGGAAGATGGCGTGGGCCTCGGGAACCTCGCGCAGGGCTTTGAGAAGCACATGCTGGCCTTTCCAAGGAGTGAGCCGTCCGGCCATCAAAACGGTCCAGGCATGCTCGGGAAGGCTCAGGTGCTTGCGAAGGTCTTGAAGGTCGTTTTCGGTCGAACGCGTGTCGGTGAGTTTGAAGCCATTCGGCACCACGCTGAGATGCTCGACGCTACCACCGGCACTGAGGAAGGCTTGTTTGGTGGCTTCCGAGTTCGCGATGACAGCATGAGCAAACGCGTTGGCACTGCCAATGAGGGCAAAACGGTTCATCGTGCTGAAGTGACTGTCCGAGACGATGTCGTGCAGATGGAAAACGAGACGGCGACGGGCCAGGAAGGAGGCGGGACCGGCGATGACGAGCGCTTTGGCCGTGTTCGCATACACGACATCGAACTCGCGGGCGAGCATGGCGGTTTGCAGCACGCGTTCGATGAGTTCGGGCACGATGTGGAAGATGCGGCGGAGGCCGGCCTGCTTGTCCACTGCAACGGCATGCTCACCGAGGGCGAAGACACGCGTTTCGACCTTCGCTTCGTCGAGTGCTTCGCGGAACTCGCCGTCCTGGAAGAGCAGCACGGCGCTGTCAGCGGCTCGTGCGGCGGCGATGTCGAGCAGCATGAGCTCAGCGCCGCCGAGGCGGCCGGTTTGATCGACGAAGAGCACCTGCGGCTTCGATCCTTCGCGTTTGTGGATGGTGTAGAGCTGGATGGCGAAGCCGATGACGATGCCCATCAGCGTGCCGATGAAGCCCGCGAGCACATCGGCGAGATCCATCGCACGGCCGGGAATGCCGCGCTGCACCTGCTCGACGAGCACATTGCCCGCGGTGATGGCCGAAAGCACGAGCGCCGCGGCATGGCGGAGATGCGAGCCGGGGCTGATGGCCAGCCACGCGACGACCGCGAGGATCATGAAGGCACCGAAGTTGAACCAGAAATCGACGAGATCGAGATACTGCGACCAATGGATGGGCAGAAACGGAATGCGTCGATTGCCGAGCGTTGGCTTCAGCGCCAGCCAGAGACCGGCGAGGATCAAAAAGGCGAGGAAGATGCGTGCGAGACGTTTCATGACAGCTCCGGCCTCCATCCGGCTTCGCGATACACTTCGCACACGTTGGTTGCGATGCGGTCCCAGGTGAATCCACGCAGGACGTGCTCGCGGCATTCCGCTCGCGATGGCAATGGCAGCGTGCCATCGAGCCAGCGTTGCAGGCCTTCGGTGATGTCATTGCTGCTCGTGCCCTTCAAAATGAGGTCGCGGCTCAAGTCGCGCACGGTGTCAGGAAGGCCGCCGACGGGCGTGACGAGCACCGGCGTGGCGCAGGCGAGCGATTCGAGAGAGATGAGGCCAAAACCTTCCAGCGCATTGCTAGGCACGATGGAGAGGTTCGCAGCCGCGTAGGCCACGGGAAGGTTGCTTTCACTCACAAAGCCCAAAAAGTGCACGCGGTCGCTCAAACCAAGTTTCTCGACCTGCGCCTCCAATTCAGCGCGAATGGGTCCCTGGCCGCCGATCATGAGTTTGGCCTTCGGATGCGATGCGGCGATCTGGCTGAAGGCCGTGATGAGATTCTCCAAGCCCATGCGACGAGCCAGACGACGCACACAAACCAAGATGGGATCGCCTTGAGGCCAGCCGAGATGGTCGCGAGCCTTCGCCATGTCCATCGGCTGAAACTTGTCCACCTCCACGCCGCCGGGAATGACATGCACCTTGCCCGGATCAATGCCGTAACCTTGGCAAAGTTGATCGCGAAAGGCATTCGAGAGCACGATGAAGCGATCTGCGCGATGATACACGCTGCGTTCAAGGAGTCGCTTTAGCATCACGGCGTGTTGTTTGGCACCTTCGCGGGCGGATTCACCAGCCCACGGACCGTGGAAATGAACCACATGCGCCTGCCATTGGCGACCGAGCACAGCGGGCAGGGCATAGAGCGAGAAGTGCGTGGCGAGCATTTTGCCGCGACGCGGCACCACACGGCTGCGCACGGCCTGCCAGCGTTTGGTGAGCGGTTGATCGACGGGGCCGAGGCTGATGCCATCGGCACCTTCGCCGAAGCCAAAGGCATTCGAGCGGATGCCCTGGCGGGCGAGCGTGGTGTTCAACGCATTGAAGTAGCGGTCCACGCCTCCGGCGGAGGCTTTCAAGTGCATGCCAAGCTGGTCCATCATGAGTTTTGCGGCACATCGCCGATTTTGCGGGCCGGATTGCCAGCCCAGATTTCGAAAGGAGGAATGCTTTTCGTGAGCACGGAGCCTGCGCCGAGGATGGAGCGCTGTCCGATGGTCAGTGAGCTGTTTGGCCGGGCCACGATGATGCTGTGAGCGCCGATGGTGACATCGTCCTCCAGCGTGATGAAGTGCGGCGAGCCGATCCATGTCTCGCCCGCGAGCGTGACATGATGATAAACGCGGCAGCGATGGCCGATGCGCACCTGTGGATGCATGACGATGCCGAGCGCGTAGTGCTCGAGAATGAGGCCGGAGCCCACCTGCGCCTCGGCGGGCAGCAGACACTTGTGCACGAGGTAGTTCAGCGTCTTCACCACGCGGGCGAGACGCCGCCAGCCGGCCTGATGCAGGTCACGGCTCCATTGCCACAGCAGCTCAGGACTGTGCAAACGCATGGCGGACAGGGGCAAAGCCGCGACCAGCGGCGGATTTCGGACTGAGGTTCATCGAAGCGGCCTCAAAGGCCCCGATCATGCGGCGGGCCACGGCGGGTAGGGCGATCTCACGCTCGACCCAGCGGCGGCCCTGCGCGGCGAGTTTGTGCCGCAGCGGTTCATCGGTGATGAGCTTGCGCAGCGCCTCGGCGAGCCGCACGGGCTTGCGCTGCGAGAAGACGAGGCCGCCTTCACTTTGACGCACGAGGAAAGGAATCTCGCCGGAGTCCGAACCGACCACCGCGGCGCCACAAGCAAGCGCTTCGGGGATCACGCGGCCAAATTGCTCCTCCCAGTTTGGCTGCGTCTCGGAGGGCAAAACGAGCACGTCCATCGAGGCGAGCCAGCGCGGTGTCTCATCATGCGGCACATAACCGGCGAAGAAGACGCGGTCCTTCACGCCTTGCTGCTCCAGCAACTGCTCGAACTGCGGCTGGAAGTCACCGGTGCCAACGAGCACCATCTTCCAATCGACATCGCGCAACTGGCCGAGCGCGAGAGCGAGCGTGCGCAGGCCTTTTGGTTCCACCAAACGGCCGACGTAGCCGATGACGGGGCTTTTTGTCGTGGGGAAGCGTTCCGGTGGTGTCTCGCGAAGGCTCGGATGATAGCGCTCGGGATCGAGCGGCAGGGCGCAGACCGTCTGGCGGCCTTTGAAGCCCTTGGCCTCGATCACATCGGCCACATGCTGTGTGATGGGAAGCGCAAAGCTCGATGAGCGATAGACCATGGATTCGAGCCAGGAGAAGGGCGGCGGATACTTCTTGTGGATGTTCTGGCAGGAGTAAAAGCCGAAGGGCACGTTGATGGAGCGCTTGTTGGCGTAGCAGACCTGCGCGGTGGCGAGCGCATAGGGCTCGTGGTTCATGTAGATGACATCGGGGCACTGCTGCTTGAGAAACTTCTGCCACGACATGCGGTAGGCATGGAAGATGATGCTGCCGTTCTTCCACACGCCGCAGCGGATCACGGAGCGCTCAAGCCCGGCGGCGGGCGGCTGGTGCAGTTCATTGCCGAACTCATCACGCCAGTTGTCCGGGATGACGAGGGTGATCTTCCAGCCGGTCTCGCGCTGGATGCGGGCGTAGATTTCCTGGTTGAGCGCGGTGGCGCAAGAATGGCTGACGACGAGGAGGTGCATGGCGGTGAGGTGGGTTAGTTGTTGGCGGCAAGGTGGGCGCGGTAGGCGTCCTCGGTCATCTGGGCCACTCGGTCCCAGGTGTAGTTCTGCTCGACACTCTGGCGGGCCTTCACGCCCATCGCCTTGAGTTGCTGCGGATCGGCGCAGAGGCGGCGGAGCACGCTGGCGACCTGCGCGGCATCGTGCTCGATGAAGTCGCCCGTCTCGCCGGGCTGGATGAAGTCCTCCGTGCCATTGATACGCGTGGCGACGACGGGCAAACCGCATGCTGCCGCCTCGATGGTGGCCAGGCTGAAGGCCTCATACCAACTGGGGAAGAGAAACAGATCAGCCGCGGCCAATGCCTGCGGCATGTCTTTGCGAAAACCACCGAAGATGACGCGATCCGCGGCACCGGCATCCTGCGCCATCTGTTGAAAGCGGGCACGATCAGGATCATCGCCAGCGACATACAGCGTGAGCGGCACATCATGCAGATGGCCCATGGCCTGAATGGCAAAATCGAGCCCTTTGCGTGCCCATTCGCCACCGGCAAAGATCGCCATGATCTGATCACGCGGCACCTTGTTCATCACACGCCAGGCGATGCGTTCGGGTTCGTCGAGCGGCTTGAAGCGTTCGGTATCGGCGGCGTTGGGAACGATGCGGACCTGTGCGTTGCCGATGTCGTAGTGGCGGGTGAGCTCGGCGGCGACACCACGCGAGACGGGCAGGAACATCGGTGCCTTTTGACCGGCACGATGCTGGTAGAGGCGCTTCTCGGCGGCGCAGGTGGCATTCAAATACAGCCAGCGGGTGAGACGACGAGCGGGCGACACTTTCTCGGAGCGGCCGAGGCGGTCGAGGATGATCTTTTTGGCCGGC
Source organism: Verrucomicrobiaceae bacterium (assembly GCA_016795465.1). Classification (GTDB taxonomy): domain Bacteria; phylum Verrucomicrobiota; class Verrucomicrobiia; order Verrucomicrobiales; family Verrucomicrobiaceae; genus Prosthecobacter. The sequence continues at coordinate 218,302 of JAEUHK010000126.1, forward strand.
TGGATGTTCTGGATGGTGATGACATTGCCGCGCTGCGTGTTGCAGCCGATGGAGTGAACGATCTCAAACTGGCCGGGACGCACGCGACGGTTCACTTCGAGGTAGTAGGAGCCGAAGTCGATCACCTCGGCCCAGTTCACACCGGGGATCTGATGCCAGGCGATGTGCGAGAGATCGAGGTCCTCGGCCTTGCGGGCATAGAGATGGACCTCGTGTTTCTTCGCGAGGCGTTCGGCGACCTCGTTGACGGCGCGGGCGCTGCCGTCGCGGCGATTGCAGTTGATCATGGCGTAGGCGATTTTCATGCGTGGGAGGGGTTCGGGTGAGTGTGAATGGCTGGTAAAGGTGGCAGCGCCCAGGGCGAGGGAGGCGCGGCAGGCTTCGCGGCATAGACGGGGCGTGTGAGGCGGTTCAGCGAGATGCCGAGGAAGACCCAGAAGAGTGAGAAGCCGCTGAAGACATTGCCCACATAAAGGAAGACGAGGCAGCCGAGCAGCACGGCGCGGCCGGTGAAGAGAAACGGATCGCGTCCGCCGAGGCGGATGCGGCGTGTGAGCTCGCTCCAAATCTTGGCCATCGCGGCGAAGAAGCACAGACCGCCGATCCAGCCGAACTGGCTGAAGACCTCGATGTAGCCGCTGTCACACCAGCCTTCCTTCGTGCCACCGCCGATGCGTCCGGCACCGAAGCCGGAGCTGCCGAGGCCGAGACCGAGCGGATGCTGCATGACCCACGGGACGCCGCTGGTGAAGATTTCGAGGCGGCCCTGATACGAGCCGTCGTTTTGGATCTCCTTCAGCGTGTCGAAGCGCTTTTGAATGCGTGACGAGCCCGGCAGATGCTCTAGGCCGAAGCTCAAACCGAGGCCGAGCATGCCGGCGAGCAGCAGCACACGCCCGAGGCCGCGGCCTTTGGAAAGGGCAGGTTGTAGCACGGCCACCAGCGCCACGATGATGAACATGCTGCGGCTCAGCGTGAGCACGACGACGGAGAACAGCAGCAGCACCGTGAGCCAGCCGCCGAGGATGCGCCAGCGTGGATGCAGGATCATCGGAATGGCCGCCCAGGCGAGGAAGGCCGCGCAGGGGCCGCGTTCATGCATTGTGGAGAAGACGGACATCTCCGTGGGCCGGAGCTGGCCGAGGTAGCCGACGAATTTCACCTCCGTGACCCAGAAGGCATCCCACGGCGGGATGGTGAGGTATTGAAACCAGCCGTAAAGCGCCACGAGAAGCGCCGCGTAGCCGCAGGACTTCATCCAGCGGTCAGCGGTGCTCGTTTGCACGGGCGCGGTGGCGGCAAACAAGAAGGCGCCAAAGCCCGCGAGCCACTCGCCGAGCGAGTAAACGGCACCGATGCCGGAGTTCATGAAGCCGATGGCCATGCCATGAGCCAGCGCCACCATGATGAGCATGGCGATGGAGCGGCTGCGCGGCGTGAGCTGGCCAAAGCGCGACATCGCCGGGATGAGCAGCAGGGCGCTGACGATGAGCGGCGTGAGGCTGATGGGCGAGAGCGGGTTGAACGCGCCATTGATGTAAAAGTCCACGAGGCGGCGGATGCCGCGATTCAGCGCCACGATGAAAAACGCGTAGTCCAGCAGCCAGCTCGAACGCGTGGCGGCGAGCCACAGCGCGGGCAGGATCATCAGGACGGTGACTGCGAGTTCCATGATCAGCGGGCAGGAAGAGGTGCGGCCGATGGTGAAGGAGCGTCCACGAGCTCGGCGTGGGCTTGCAGGCGTGGATTTCGGCCCACCCAGGCCATCACAGGGCCAAACCAGGACGAAGGGATGTAGTCGAAGCTCTCGATGCGGCGTGTGCCGATCTCCCGCGCCGGATTGCCACCGACGACGGTGAAGGGCGGCACGTCACGCGTGACGACCGCACCCGCAGCCACGACGGCACCACGGCCGATGCGCACGCCTTTGAGGATCATCGCATCCGTGGCGATCCACGCATGATCTTCAATGATGATGGGCGAGAAGACATGGTCGTAAGTAGGCGAGTGAATGTCATGCGAGCCGGTGATAAGGCGCACGCCGTCATTGATGACGACGCAGTTGCCGATCTCGATGCGCTCATGCGTTTGCATGCGGGTGATGCCGAGGCAGCAGCATTCGCCGATGCGCAGATGCGAGGCATCGCCATGCACGGTGAGATGCGAAATGACGCTCGATGAGGCGATGCGGGCCCCTTTGAGACGCCAGCGGAGGGACTGCAGGGCATAGCCGAGCAGCGTGGGGAGATTCCACACGCGTTTCATCCAGGTGCGCAGCCACGCACGGCTGAAAAGCGCGGGGCGGGTGCGATGTTGGAGCAGGAAGGAGATCATGGCGCGGCGGGGAGAGCGGTGGTCGAGAGGCTGTGAGGCTCGCCGGAGGCTCCGAGGCAGGTTTTGAAGGCAGCAGCTCGTCCGGCCCAGGTGGCGGCAAAACGGGCCGCGGGCTGCGATTGAGGCTTCATGATGAAATCGACGGCGCGGAGCAGTCCGGGGCACACATGACTGCCCACGAGCATCTGCCACAGCGGGATGGTCCAGCGGACGAGGCCGCTGCCATGCTTCAGCGCGACGAAGGTCTCATTGTAGGCGATGTCGCTGGTGCCTTCGAAGTTGAAGATGCCGCGATGCACGGTGTCGCCATCATGACGCGGGGCCACGTTGTGGATGATGGTGACACTCGGATCGAAAATCATGTGTTTGCCCGCCGCGAGAGCTTGGAGGCCGAGAGCGAGCTCCCAGTTCACCTGCGCTCCACGACCGCGGAGGCCGTTTTCAAAGCCGCGACGGCGCAGGAAGCTGCCGCGGAAGAGGCAGTTCGATCCACGCAGCACCTGCACGGGTCGTGCGCTGCCGCCGCCGCGATGATGACCACCGGTGACACGGCCAAACCAATGCACATTGCCCACATCGAGCACCAGCGGCTCGGTGCGGCGCATCTCGGGATAGTCCATCAGCAGATCACGACCTCCGGCGGCGACGACGTCCTGATGCGAGCGAACATGCTCCAACATGGCGGCGAGCCAGTGCGGCGGGATTTCGACATCATCATCGAGCAGCGCGATGAAGTTCGAGCGGCATTCGGCGAGGCAGGAGTTCATCGAGCCGACCACGCCGATGCCGCGAGCTTCGACGGCCATCACCGGCAGACGCGTGGCAAACTCCGCGATGACGGCGGGCGTGAGGTCGTCATCGGCCCGCACGCCGACGCGGATGCGTGTGGCGCGGAGTTCTTGTCGGGAGAGCGCTTCCAGGCAGCGGCGGAGATGATCCGGACGCTTCAGAGTGGGAATGATGATGTCGATGGTGGCCATGATCGGGAGGTCTCAGGCGGCTTGGGGGATGGGGCGTTGCTCCACGACACCGTGGAGGATGCTGGAAAGGCGACGCGTGACGCGGCGGAGGTCGAAATGCGTCTCAGCGAGTTCACGCGAAGGCGTGATGGCAGTGCTGCGACGCTGAAAAATCTCTGCGAGTGCCGCGGCGAAGGTTTCGGGGCTATCGTCCGCGAGGTGGATGTCCCGCTCGCAGAGGTAATCGGCATTGCCATTCGTGCGGCCGACGATCACCGGCAGTCCGCAGGCCTGCGCCTCGGCCACGGAAGAACCGAAATTTTCCTCGTCGCTCGGTTGCGCGAGCACGTCGTGCTTCTGCATGAGTTCCGGCACCTGCGTGCGTGGCATGGAGCGTATCCATTCGATGCTTTGCGGGAACTCGAAGCTCTCGATGAGCTTTTCATAGCCCGGCACAAAACCAGTGCCGCCGACGATGGTGGCCTTCACGGGCAATCCGCCGCGAATGGCATGCGAAAGGCCGCGGAGGAACACATCGAGCCGTTTCCGCGGAATGATGCGTCCGAGCCACAAAAGCTTCAAAACCTCCGAATCGGGCTTTGAGGCCTCAGAAGCATCAAACAGGCTCAAATCGATCGGATAAGGCAACGCGGAGGTTTGATCGGCCTGCACGCCGTACTCGGAGCGGAGCGTTTCGCACGACTGACGGCTGCCGACGATGATATGATCGGAATGACGCAGCGGCGGCAGGCCGGCGGGCGAGAGACGCACATTCGCCAGCGCGAGCCATTTCAAGGCCGTGCAAGCTCCGGCAAGCCGGCGGATCTCGCCAAAGCGGCTGATGATGGAGCGTGCGTCCGTTCCGGGTGGTCCTTGGGCAAAACTGATCGAGGGTACATTGGCCACACGGCCCGGCGCATAGTCGCCAAGCCACAAACAGAGGTCGTAGCGACGGCGGCGATGCTCACGGCGCATGTGTTTGAGCAGCAAACGCGTGTAAGTGGCGCAATCGACGCGGCAGGCGACGAAGCCAAGAGCCGGCACTCGCTGCACTTTGGCCCGAAAACGATCGGGGCCGATGTTGTCCGTGCACACAAAACGAAACAGCGGATGCTCGCCGACGCAGGGACGCGGATCGACGAAGGACGGCTTCGAGAAGAAATCGATCTCGTGGCCTTCATTGAGCAGCGAGCGGAGCAGCAGCGCATTGGCCGAGGCCACGCTGCCCTCCTGGCTGGAGACGTATCCGCTGACGGCGAGTTTCATGACAACAGGGCGGGTTGCTGGAGGAGGCTTTCGAGGTTCCACGACTCATGGCGCGGCTCCTTCCGCAGCCAGCGTTCGTGGATGGCGAGATCGAAGGAGGCGGGTGTGAAGACCTCCAGCCCGCTGCCGGGGAAGAAGGTCATCTCGCCGAAATAGACACCGAGGTCGGTTTGATACAGATCAACGCGGACGAAGTCATGCTCGCGAGAGAGGCGGCTGGCGATCTCGAGCATCGCATCGAGGTCACGCGGAGCAGGGGCGGGCGTGGGATAGCGATCATGGGCCAGCGAGACGGGCAGGCAGCGCCAGTCGGTGGTGTAAAGGCAACGCAGATGCTCGATGTAGCGGCCGGTATCGTGCTGGATGAAGGCCACCTGGCCGCGGAAGCAGAAGAACTTGTAGTCTTCGGGCACGAGCGTGCCGGAAGGAAGAAACTCCTCGGCGATCATGGCGGGCTTCAGATGGCGATAACCGGGCTCGCGGGAGCCTGTGAAGTAGTCCGTGTCCATCCAAACCTTCAGCGCGGCCTTTTCATCGGCGGTGAGCGTGCGTGGTGAATGCACGAGGATGGTCATGCCGGAGCCGTGGGTGCCTTTGATGACGCAGCGAGGCACGATGGTATCGAAAAACGGATCATCGGCCCGGGTGGCATGATGCAGCGTCTTTGCCACGCGGCACTCTGCGGAGCCGCTGCGCATTTCATCGGCCACGAATTGCTTCACGATGTGCTTGTCCACCCATGGGGCAAAGCTCGTCGAGCGTGGTAGTGTGACTTTCCGCATGAAAAGCCATTCGTTGAAAGAACGCGGATGGCGGACGCTCGGCCACCAGCCGAAGGTGCGCTTGAAGACGCGACACGATAGCAGGTAGCTGGCCCAGGCGCAGTCAGGGAGGATCTTGGCGAGCGTCTTGCCGAGCGCTCCGTTGTAGGATGGGAATGGCATGAGGAGCGTGGTTCAGGATTTCCAGAAGGGTTTCCACTTCGGCCCGAGGCCGAGGCGCTCACGCAGAGCGAGGGCGGCCTTGCCGAGCATGAAATCGAGGAAGCAGCCGAAGCGCAGCAGCACGGCGCTGCGGATGGCGAAGCCGCGTGTGTATTGATGAAACACGAGGAAGGGCATGCCATGCGAGGTGACGGCCCAGCGGCGGGACCAGTCAAAGCGGGTGGCGCGTGCCTGCTCGGCGCTGGCGGGCTTGTGCGCCGCACCGTAGTGCGCGATGAGACCATCGCCGGGTGAGAGCAGCGCCACGCGGTCGCGGAACTCGGGCAGACGGATGACATGGTTCGTGGCCACTTGATCACCGCCGAAACCACCGGTGGCCGTTTTGCAGATGGCGAAGCAGGCTTCGGAGAACTCCTTCATGTCCTTCGCGTAGCCGCCCATCACGCCAGCGCAGTACACCTCGGCATCGAGCAAACCGTCCGCGAGATGCGGGAAGAGCGTGCGCAGCGAGCGTTCGTTCCACCACTGGTCTTTGTAGCGCAGACCTTCGGAGGCGATGAACAGGCGCTTTTCCTTCAGGGCTTGATCCATGACGTAGGAAGGATTCGCCGCGAAGGCCACATCACGCACATCGGCCACCATGACGCGGTCTTCAGGCTCGCATTTCTCAAGGAAGGCGGCGATGTCGCGACGGCGGTCGCGGTTCACATCGTTGTCGCTTTGCGCCTGGACGAGCTGGATGCCAAGGCGCTGCATTTTGCGCAGCAACGAGGCCTCCAGGTGCTCGTAGCAGATCATGATGATGCGGCCTTTGAAGCCGCTTTTCAGCGCGGAACGGTGCCAGCAGCACACATCCGCCCAGTCGTGGTAGTCGATAGCTCCGATGAGGTAGTCCATAAGAAGAGAGGAGATCAGGCCGCGAGGGCGGCGCAGGGTGAGTGGTCGTGCTTGAGCTGCTGCCAGAGGCGCATCGTGCGCAGCGAGAGCGGGCGGCGTTTGCGCAGCAGCGCGGGGAGATCGTGCCAGAAGTCATGCACGGCCTCGCGGAAGAGCGGGAACCAGTTTCCGCCGGTCCATTCACCCGCGTAGCGCAGGTAGCTGGCGGCCTGCACGAGGCGTGGCAGCAGCGTGAAGGAGAGCAACCACAGCGGCTCATGCAGCACGGCCTGATACCAGATGTTGCGGGCATTGAGCTTGGCACGTTGACGGCTGTTGCGGGCCACGGGGCTTGGGTTGTGGCAGATGCAGCGTTCCGGCAGGTAGATCACGGCATACCCGGCATCCCAGTGGCGTTTGCAGAACTCGTTCTCCTCGTGCGCCATCTGCAGGAGTTCCTGGAAACCGCCGAGCTGGTGATACACATCAGCGCGTGTCATCGCGGCGCAGGTCATGAAGCCGCAGGCAAAGCAGGCATGCTCGACCGGCGCGGGCTGGGTGTAAGGTGCGAGCTCGCCCTGCTCGGTGGATTGCGGGTAGGCGATGGAGCCCACTGAGGCATCGCGCTCGAGGATGCGCAGGCCTTTCTCGATGCCTTCGCGGTTCAGCAGGAGCGAATCATCATCCAGAAAAAGATACACGGAGCCGCTGGCACGCTCCGCGAGCTTGTTGCGGCCGGTGGTGGGAAACAGGCGCGTCTCCGAGATGACGATGCTGAGCTTCCGCCGCACGGAGGAGGCGACGGTCTCGAAGCAGTTGTCACGCCACGGATACGTCGGCGCGTTTTGCAGCAGCAGCACCTCGTGGAGGCGGTCGCCGAGCTTTTCGAGGCTTTCGAGGCAGCGCGTGGCTTCCTCAAGCCGGTCGCTGCAAATGATGAGGACGGAGATGGCGTGCTTCATGGTTCAGTGAGTGGAAGAATTGCGAACAGGGCGGGCGGGCACGCCTGCCCAGACCTCGCCCGCGGGGACCGATTTCGTGACGACGGAGCCGGCGCCGATGACCGCGCCCTCGCCGATGCTCACGCCTTTGAGCACGATGCATCCGGCACCGAGCCACACATTGCGGCCGAGCGTGATCGGAGCGCTGTGCAGCGGCTGCGCATTCATCGCGCGGGAGGCATCGCGGCCGTGATTGGTATCCACAAAGGTGCAGCCGGAGGCGATGAGACAATCATCACCGACCTCGATGCGCTCGCGGATGTTGAACTCGCATCCCCGGCCGATGAAGACGCGATCACCAAAGATCATCGAGGGGCCGGGCGTCCAGTAGTGGGAGTAATTGAAGAACACATCCGGCTGCACCGTGCAGTCGCGACCGAGCTGGATCTGATGCGGCCAGGTGACCTGCACACGCGGTAGATGCGTGCCGCTTCCAATGCGGGCACCGCGGAGGCGCAGCGCCAGCTTTCGCAGCGGCTGCACCGGTGATCCGGCGAGCACGAGGCGGCGGCAGGCTTTCTGGAGAAGGGCGGACATGATGGATGACGCGGTGTTTTCAGAATCCAAACTTCGGCACGCGGCCTCGGCCGATCTCCCAGAAGGAGCTGCGCGGCGCGGTGGACCATTTTTTGACCCAGCCGGGTGTGTGAAGGACGACGAGAAGCCATTCACCGGCGAAGCGGAAGGCGGCGCGGAGATTCTCCAACGAGAGCCGTTGATGGCGGAAGCGTGATTGGATCACGCGGAGCACGTGCCAGGGCAATCGCCACGCCACGGTGAGCGCGGAGGCACCTTGATCGAAGGCGAAGATGACCTTGCCCTCCCATCGCTTGGCGAGCTTCGCAGCTCCAGGAATCGGACGCAGCGGATGCACGACCATGGCGCTAGGCTCGAAGGTCATCTGATAACCGGCGCGGGAGAGTCGGGCGCTGAAATCGGTGTCCTCGGCATACACGCCGCCCGCGTAGCGATGATCGAAGCCATCCATGGCGTGGAAAATGTCCGCACGGATGGCGAAGTTGCACGAGCAGGTGAGATGACCGTGAAAGCGAAGCGTCTCCGGTGCCTCCCAAAGCAGCGAAGGTGGCGTGGGATCACGTCGTGTGGAGCCTTCGATGATGCCGCAGGTCCTCGGAGCCTCACGAATGCCCACAAGATAGGCAGCGAGGTATTTCGCCGTCGGCTGGCAATCATCATCGAGGAAGATCAACCATTCGCCGGAGGCCGTTTTCGCCGCGGCATTGCGATTTGATGCCGGACCGCGACGAGGTCCGCGAAGCCATTTCGCCATCGGAAGCACCTGCGCGATGATTTCACATGCCTGCCCATCTTTGCCGTCATCGGTGACGATGAGCTCCACGCTGCCATCGGCCGGCAGTTGCGGCGCGAGCAGCTCCAGGCAGCGGCGCAGATCCGCCGGGCGGTTGCAGGTGGGGATGATGAGCGTGGCGAGCGGCATGGCGTGTTCAGTTTGGAAGTTGCGCTCCCCAGGCCTTCAGATGCGTGCCGACCATCTGCTCGGCGGTGAAGTGCGTGAGCTGATGACGCAGTCCGGCGAGCCCGAGACGGAGGCGATGCTCCGGATCGGTCAAAAGACGCAGCAGGCTCTCCGCGAGCTTTTTGGGCTCCTGCTCGGCCCACATGCCGGTGACGTTGTTTTCGACCAATTCGCGACTGGCAGGCGCGGTGCCGCAGACGACCGGTTTGCCATAAGACCAGGCTTCGACATACACGATGCCGAAGGATTCATGCGCGGAGGGAAGGCAGAAGGCATCGCACGCGGCATACGCATCGGCCTTTTCCTGCTCGGTGGGGCATCCGAGGTCACGCAGGCTCTCCGGCGAGATGCGGGAAAGACGCGCCTCATCGGCATCACCGGGGCCTGCGAGCAGCAAAACGGCCTCCGGGCACTCACGCAACACGAGCGGCCAAGCATCGAGCAAAGCGGGATAACCTTTCCCGGCATCGCGACGGCCCAAAAAGAACACGACGGGCCGGTCATCGAGTTCCAACCACTCACGAATGCGGGCCGCGTTGCCATTGCTGCGGCACATCGGCGGCAAACCACAGCGCACGAGTTTTTCCTCCGGCACGCCGCGGCTGAGCAGATGCGCACGTTCATACTCGGACTGGCAGAAGACGGCATCGGCCTTCGAATACAAACGCACGTCGAAAGCATCATCGCCCCAGGATTGCGGATGCACGGCGGGCCACACGGTGAAGGGCACCTTTGCCTCGCGAGCCTCACGCCACAGCGGATAGCCGATGATGTCCCAACCGGTGCCGACGAAGTGAAGCACATCGACTTCGCGAATGGCGGCATTCCACGCGTCGTGATGATTCATCACGCGGCTCAAGGTATCCGCAAAGGGAAGCAAACGAGCCCGCGAGGCGAGATGGCTGACCCAGCGATGCTGCTTTCTCCAGGTGGCCTGTGGCATGAGCTCGGCAGCGGGCCATTGCAGGCTGCTGGTGGTATCGGCATCGCCGGTCTGCACATGCTGGACGCTGAGAAACTGGCCATTGATGCGGAAGCGGCTCTGCAAGCTGGAGGCCAGCTCGCGTTGATACGCGGCGAGGCCGCCGACGGAGGCGGGATGAATGCGGGAGGCGATGGCGACTTTCATGTTCGCGAAGGCGGTGAAGGGTTTCTCAATTGCAGACGGGCAGGGCAGCGCGATGACGCTGCATCTGGCCGAGGTGCATGCGCAGCGGCTCCCAGTGGAAGCTCACATCACCGGGACGGGCGAAGTGCTCGCCAAGCAGGTCATGGCGGACGAAGAAGGCATCCGTGCCGGAGAGCTCACAGCCGACGAGCGAGTAGCCACCCATCTCCGCCGCGGCGCTGAAGGTGCCGAGCGTGGCTCCGAAGAAGGTAGATCCATCCCACACGGCGGACGCATCGTAAGGCGCGGCCCAGTCGAGCTCGGCAGGAAGCAGGCCGTTGTATTCCACGCAGATCACGCGAGGGCGCAGTGAGAGCAGCTTGGTGAAGACGTGGTAGGTGTTGTAGTCGATGTCGATGCTCAGCAGGTCGAGGTTTTCACCGGACTGGCGTGACTGGAGCAGCTCACGGATGTTTTCGCGGTTCACGAACTCGCGGCAGATCTTCAAGCGACCGGTGCCGAGCAGCGCCTGCACGCTCACCGGCAGTTGATCATCGGGTGACAGCCCTGCATCGACCCACAGGCCGGACCAGCCCTGGATGAGCAGCATGTTCGAGTTGTTCTCCTGCGGCGCGGTGCCGATCTCGACAAAGCGTTTTCCACCTTCACCGATGCGGCGGAAGATCTCCGCGAGCATGCCGTCCTGGCCGTATTGCGAGAAGAACTTCTGCCGGAAGGGCATGAGGGACTTTGGCTCAGTGTAGCGTGGATTTTGCAGGAGCTGCGTTTCGAGCAGTTCGCACAAAAGACTGGCGGAGCGTGCGGTGGCGATGCCGCTGAGGTCGATGTTGGCCTTGGTCTGGCCGAGTTTGGTGAGCACTTGTTTCATGGGTGTGGTTTGATGTCAGAGCGTGGCACGGCCACGCCAGCCGTTGATGAGGAGAAAGGTGTTCAGCGCCGCATTGCCGAGTGATCCGGCCCACATCAGGCCGATGGCACCGGTGACGCTGGTGAGATCGAGGAAGCACGCGGCGACCGCCTGGCTGCCAAAGACCATCAGCGGCCTGATCCACGAGTGACGCACCCAGCCGCGTGACTGGATCGGCGTGCTCACGATGGTCGTCATGAAGGCGAAGACCTGGAAAGCGAGGAAGAGGACCAGTTCAAACTCAAGGCCGCGATACGCCGGGCCGATGAGCCACAGCAACTCCGAGCGGAAGAACCATCCACCTGCGAGTGCTGCGAGGCCAAAGGCCGCGCCGAGCAGACTGGAACTGATCCACATCTTCCACAGGCGGCGCATGTTCTTCTCCTCGGACATGCGCGGCACGAGGATGCCGGAGACAATGCCGATGGGCACTTGCAAGATGAGCGCCACGCGACCGATGGCCCCCAGATCGGCCACTTGATCCATGTGACCAAACCACGCGACGATGAACGCGGCGATTTGCGCCTCAAACAGGTAGGTCAAATTGGTCGGCAGGCCCACGAAGAAGTGCTTTCGAAGCTTGGCGGTGATTTCAGGATCAGCTTTCTGAGTGTAGTCCGCATGCTCGCGGGCTCGTGGTGCCAGCCAGAGCATCAGCGTGGGCAGTGGAGCCAGCACGGTGACGATCATGACGGAGGTGGCGCTGGCAAAGGCGAAGTAAACGAGTGCCACGACGAGCACCAGGCGGAGCAGCGACTGCATCAGCACCTCGATTTGCGAGTCGTTGTAGCGTCGCGCGAGGCTCAGCGGTGTGGCCATCATCTGCGAGGCGATGCTGGTGATGGTGGAAATCAATGCCGCGAGTGTCAGCAGCGCATTCTGCCATGGCGGGCACTGGCTGTGATGCAGCAGATGCGCAAAGACCGGCAGCACGGTGAGTGCGCCAAAGGCCAGCAGCAGGGCGCGAAACCTCGCGGCGGAGGCGAGCACCACGCCCATGCGTTCACGATCTCCCGCAGCCTCGCCCGCGATGGGCATCATGCCGGTGGCGATGCCGGTGACGGTGAACATGCCCAGTGCTCCGACGAGGTTTTGTGCCAGCGAATACCAGGCGTAATCCGTTTTGGCCAGCGAACGCACCACGATGAAGGCGGCGAGCATCTGCACGACTCGGCCGAGGATGTTCAGCGAGGCATACGAGGCCAGTTTGAGGCTCCAGCGCCGCATGCGTGCTCCACTCACGCTCCACCGCGAAAACAGCGGCGCAGGCGCGGAAAGGGCTTCGGCGGCAGAAGGCATGCTCGTGAAGGTTTCGGGGTTCACTCGGTCGGAATGCGAATTTCGAGCCACTTGACCTGATAGACGCCTTTGGGTCGCACGAGGCGCTCGGTGTCATCGAGCGAGGCGGGGATCATGAGAAAGTCACCGGGCCGTGCATCGAGGCCCGCCATCTCCGCGTGACCGCGCACGAGCACGATGACGAGATGCTCGCCATATTCGCCGAGCTGGCGTGTTTCGTTGATTTGCGCCGTGCGCACGAGCACCTCGAAGAACGGGCACTTGGCGATGACGCCGTTGTCAAAGGCCGGACGCGGCTCGGGCTCGATGTCGCGGTAGTCGATGCAGTCGAGACCGACATCGAGATGCAGCTCGCGGGCTTTGCCATCCGCATCGACGCGGTTCCAATCGAAGACGCGGTAGGTGGTGTCGCTGTTCTGCTGGATCTCGAAGACGATCATGCCGGCGCCGAGCGCATGCACGCGGCCGCTGGGCACGAACATCGACTCGCCCTGCTGCATCTGGATGCTGTGAAGCATCTCGGCGCAGGTGCCGTTCTCCGCTGCTTTGACGAAGGCATCCTCCGTGACGCCCTTTTTCAAACCGGCGTAAACTTTTGAGCCCGGCTCCGTGGCGGCGACATACCACACCTCGGTCTTCGGCTCGCCGCCGAAGAGCACGGCGAGCTTGGGCGGTGGATGTACCTGCACGGAGAGGTCCTCGCAGGCATCGAGGATCTTCATCAGCAGCGGATAGCGGCGTGAAGGATGCGCCATCAAAGCGGGGCCGAAGACCTCGCGGCGATGATTGCGCCAAAGGTCATGCAGCGTGAGGCCGGCGTAGTCGCCCTCGACCACGCGGCTCTCGCAATCGGTGCGATCACAGATTTCCCAGGACTCGCCGTAAGCCGTGGTGGCATCCGGCAGGCGACGATGCATGAGCGTTTCGAGCCGGCGACCACCCCACAGGCGGGGCTGGTAGCGCGGCTCGAAACGCAGGGCCGTGCGAGGCACGGTGTAGAGCCAGGATTCCGCTTCAGATTGAGGATCAAAAGCAAGGGATGAGTTCATGGCTTGGTTTCGGGGGGTAAAAGGGTTGAGGTGAATCAGCGAAGCGTGGCGGGAAGGGCATCGACGAGACCGCGGAGCTGCTCGGCGCGGTCTTTGGAGGCCACGAGCACGGCGTCATCGGTGACGACGATGATCAAATCGGTGACGCCCAGCAGGGCGATGTGCTGCGGCGTCTGGCCGACGATCACATTGCTCTGTGCCCGTGCGGTGACCTTCGGCGTGCTGGAGCGGTTTCCTTGATGATCGACGGGCAGATACTCGGCGTAGGTGTTCCACGAGCCGACGTCATCCCAGTCGAACAAGGCCTCGATGTTCAGCACCCGCAGGGCGTTTTCCATGACGACATAGTCGAAGGACTTCTTTGGCAGCGTGGTGAAGCCTTCGAGCACATCCGCACGCTGCGCGGCTCCGCAGATGAAGCTGGCAAACTCAGGTGCCTGCCTCTCAAACTCACCGGTCAAGGTGGGCACGGAGACGACGAACATGCCCGCATTCCAGCAGAAGGTGCCCGCATCGAGAAAGGTCTGCGCCACTTCACGAGTGGGCTTTTCGCAAAAACGCTTCACGGCATACACCACGGGCTCCGTGTCACCTGGCAGAGCCTCGCCACGCTCGATGTAGCCATACGAGGGGCTCGGCCAGGTCGGCTTGATGCCGATGGTGACGATGGCGGTCTCGCTCGACGCGGTCTGCCAGGCTTTGAGCAGCACTTTTTGAAAGCCGCCGACATTCACGATGACATGATCGGAAGGCAAAACGGCGATGACAGCCTGCGGATCACGCGCCGCGATGACCGCGGCACCGAGGGCGATTGCCGCAGCGGTGTCCCGCTTCTCCGGCTCCGCGATGATGTTGGCCTCGGGAAGGGCAGGAAGTAGTGAACGGACGCCGGGAGCCTGCTGCTGGTTCGTGAGCACGATGATGCGCTCCGGTGGCACAAGGCCGTCGAGACGCTTCACCGCCTCTTCGAGCAGGCTTTGACCACCAAACAAGGGCAGCACCTGCTTCGGACGATGATCGCGGCTGAGAGGCCAGAAGCGCTGACCGCTGCCGCCGGCGAGGACGAGCACATAACGATGGGATTCCATGATCGGGAGTGGTGGAAGGTTTCGCCTCAAGCGGTCCACGAGCTGTGGCTGGTGCTCGGTGATGGATCTTTGCCGATGGCACGCACGCGGAAGCCGGTCTGGCGCAGCAGCTCGTGATCGAGCACGTTGCGGCCATCGAAGAGCCACGCGGGCTTCATCATGCGGGCATGCACGGCTGTGAAATCGACCTCGCGGAACTCATCCCACTCGGTGAGCACGAGGACCGCGTGCGATTGATCCGCAGCAGCCTCGGCGCTGGTGCAAATCTCGACCGAAGTATCGTTTGGCGGCAGTCCGAGATCAGCACGGATTTGTGCGGCGCTGACTTTGGGATCGTAAATCGCGAGCTTTGCACGTTCGGCGAGCAATTGACGGCACACGCCGATGGCGGGGGACTCGCGGGTGTCGTTCGTGTCCTTCTTGAAGGCGAAACCCCAGATGCCGATGCGTTTGCCGCAGACGGTGTTGAAGAGTGCTTTCAGCACTTGCGAGGTGAAACGGCGCTTTTGCCACTCGTTCATCTGGATGACCTGCTCCCAATATGCGGAGACTTCGGGAAGGCCGAAATGCCCGCAGAGGTAGGTGAGATTCAGCACGTCTTTTTGGAAACAAGAGCCACCGAAGCCCACGGAGGCCTTGAGGAACTTCGAGCCGATGCGCGAGTCCGTGCCGATGGCGCGGGCGACTTCATCGACGTCCGCTCCCGTGGCTTCGCAGAGGGCGGAGATGCTGTTGATGGAGGAGATGCGCTGCGCGAGGAAGGCATTCGCTACGAGCTTTGAGAGCTCGGAAGACCACAGATTGGTGGTGATGATGCGCTCACGCGGCACCCAGGTGGCATACACACCGGCAAGCGTCTCGACGGCGCGATGGCCTTCGTCATTGGCTTCGCCACCGATGAGGATGCGGTCGGGCGACGAGAGATCTCGGATGGCGGTGCCTTCGGCGAGGAACTCGGGATTGGACAGCACCTGATGGTTCAAGCCCATGCCGTTGTTCTTCAAAATGGTCTGGATGACCTCGGCGGTGCGCACCGGGATGGTGCTTTTCTCCACGATGATCTTCGGTCGGTCGGCTGTCTCCGCGATGGTGCGTGCCACAGCCTCCACATGCCGCAGATCGGCGGCTCGGTCGGCGCCGATGCCGTAGGTCTTCGTGGGTGTGTTCACACTGACGAACACGATGTCTGACTCATGAATGGCCTGGCGGACCTCCGTGGAGAAGAAGAGATTTTTGCCGCGGGCCTGGCTCACGATGTCATCGAGGCCGGGTTCATACACGGGGAGGTCTTTGGAGTTCCAGGCGGCGATGCGCTCGGAATTGAGGTCCACCACGTCCACGCGGACGTGCGGGCATTTCGCGGCGATCATCGCCATGGTAGGTCCGCCGACGTAGCCGGCGCCGATGCAACAGATGCGCATAGTATTTGGGAGTTTGGGGTGGGAGTTAGGCGGCAAGCCGCACGAGTTGAGGCATGGGGTTCGGCAGCCGGTCCGACGGACAGTCGAGAAGCTGCGCGAAATAGGCGATGGTGCGGTCGAGGCCGTCGGAGAGCGCGATTTGAGGCTCCCAGCCGAGGCGTGTGCGTGCCAGCGTGATGTCCGGTCGGCGCTGCTTCGGATCATCGGAGGGCAGCGGCTTGAAAACGATGTCGGAACGGCCGCCGACCTTTTTGATCACCATCTCGGCGAGTTCGAGCATGGTGAACTCGCCCGGATTTCCGAGGTTCACCGGGCCGGTGAAGTCATCCGTCTCCATGAACTTGATGAAGCCGCTGATGAGATCATCGACGAAGCAGAAGCTGCGTGTCTGCTTGCCATCGCCGTAGATGGTGAGGTTCTCACCGCGCAGGGCCTGCACGATGAAATTGGACACCACTCGGCCATCATCGGGCAGCATGCGCGGGCCGTAGGTGTTGAAGATGCGCACCACGCGGATGTCCACGCCGTTCTGGCGGTGGTAGTCGAAGAACAGTGTCTCGGCCACACGCTTGCCTTCATCATAGCAGGAGCGCACGCCGATCGTGTTCACATGGCCCCAGTAGCTTTCCGGCTGCGGATGCACCTCGGGATCGCCGTAGATCTCGGACGTGGAGGCTTGGAAGATGCGGGCCCCGGTGCGTTTCGCGAGCCCGAGCATATTGATGGCACCGAGCACAGACGTCTTGATCGTCTTGATGGCATTGTATTGATAGTGCGGCGGCGAGGCAGGGCAGGCGAGGTTGTAGATTTGATCCACCTCGACGCGCAGCGGCTCGGTCACATCATGCCGGATGAACTCAAAACGCGGATGATCGAGCAGGTGTGCGATGTTTTGTTTGCGCCCCGTGAACAGATTGTCCGCACAGATGACCTCGTGGCCTTGAGCGAGCAGACGTTCGGAAAGGTGAGAGCCAAGAAAACCAGCGCCGCCAGTGATAAGGATTCGGTTTCTCATAAGAGGTTTAGGATGGGATGAGGAAAATGCCGCGGTGCTTTAGCGTGATCCCAAGATTGAGAAGGCGGCGGCAGGGCTCCGAGTGGCGTTCAAGTGGTGAGTTGAATTTCCAGAGTGGTTTGATGGATTCATATCGGAGCACATGAGTTGTGGATGTTTGAACATCCCATCCGGGCAAGCTGCCGCCATCGGTGAAGGCCGGGGGCCTCAGCCTGCGCGAATTGGAATTGAAGAACTGTCCTACCTGCTCGGAGGAACTCCACGCCCCTTGGTCTTAGATGCGGCTAAGCCTTGCCTTACGATGGGATAGGCCGTGGATTCATTGAAGGCTTTTGAGGATGGTGGAGCTTGACGTCGCTCACCATGACCAACCTTCTCCAACTGGCCTGGATGCTTGGCGTTTCGCTCGCCACAGTCCTTCTTCCAGCCACCAACGAGCGACTTCCATGCTCCACGCGTCCGTGGGTGGTGGCTCTCGTGCTGGCGAGCTTTGGTTTGTGGGTGCTGGATCGCTTGATTCTGCATCGCGGCAGTATTCAAAGCGCGCGTGCATGGTGGTGGCTGGCGGTATGCCTGCCGCTTTACGGCTGGTTGATGGCTGTTGTGCCTTCCGCGATGCTCGATGAGGCCAGCGGCACGCTTTTTACCTTCGATGCCGAGTGGTGGAAGGCTTTCGGGACCGTCGATGCGAAGCGCTCAACAGCCGCAATGAGCCTCGTGAGCCTCACGATGATGCTTTTGCTGATGACGGCGGACATGGCGCGGGATCGATTTGGACGCTTTTGGATGGCCGCGGCCCTTTCTCTTGCGGGAACGATCACCGCGTTGGCAGGCTTGTGGCTTCAAACGAATGCGGATCGCGTGCAACTGTGGCAGGTGACGCATGTGCCAACCTCGGTGTTTGGCTTGTTTTGGTATCATGGCAATGCCGCGAGCTTTTTGAACCTCGTGTGGCCGGTGACGACATGGCTGTTGATGAGCGTGTTACGTGCGCGTTTGCGGCCGTTGGGCAAGCATGGGCTTGTGTCGTTGCTCGCAGGTGCGCTGGTGTTGCAACTTGTGGCGGTGTTTGTGAATGTGTCGAAGATGGGCCATGCGCTTGCTTTGATGCAGTTGCTGATGCTTGCCGTGCTTTTGCATCTCGTGTGGTGGCGGCATCAATTGGTCATTGAGCATGCCTGGCGACGTTGGGCATGTGTGGCGTTGATCGCATGCGGCTTTCTAGCTTTGTGCGCATGGCTTCTCGGTGCTCAGCAAGGCTTCTCACGCTGGCAATCGTTCGGCATGCGAGGCTTTGATGATCCTGCTCGGCGTCACGCGGCAAACATGGCGTTCAAGATGGGGAATGATGCTGCGTGGACAGGAACAGGTGTTGGAACCTTTGAAGTCATGTCGCCGCATTATGCTGTTCTGGACTCGGTGACGTCGCCAGGTTGGTGGAAGCATGCGCACAACGATTATGCGCAGTTTTATGCCGAGTGGGGATGGATCGGCTGTGCGTTGCTTGCGATGGGCTTGTGGATGCCGTTGAAGGCGTTGATGAAATCATGGCGTGTGGCTTTGAGCCATGATGCGACTACGTTGATGTCATCGCATCGTCGCAGCGGCATCGCGTGCTTCAGTGTGAGCCTTTTTTCCGTGCTGCTGCATGCCGTGGTGGACTTTCCGTTTCAGATCATGGCGCTTCAAAACCTGGTAATCGTGGTGGCGGGCATGCTGGTGGCGTTTGCAACGTCTTCGTCGAAGCATCGTCATGACCTGTCAAAGCGCTGATGGGTGGTTAAGGCTTTGCTGACTGCATTCTAAGGTGCGCGGGCATGGCCTGCTAGGGCGGCGGAAACTAACAGTTCCGCATGCAAGACTCCCTTAACCAACGAGTTCGTGGATGGACGCCCTTCTTTGTGATCGTGGATGCTGCGGCTGTGTCTGCCAGCTTCTTCTGCGCCTACACGCTGGCGCGGATCGTGCCTCCTTTCAGCTATCCGGTGCCAATGAGCTGGGTGCCTCCGATGAAGGAGGTCATGATTCTCGTGCTCGGTGTGCTGGCCCTTCTTGCGCATGCGGCGATCTGGCTGCGTGACGGTCACTACATGCAGAATCTGCTCAATCGCCGCCGCCTGAGCACCTGCATCTCGCAGGGCATTTTCATCTCTGTGATGTTGTTTGTGTATCTGGCCCTGTGGCGTGACTACGAGATCTCGCGCAAGGTTTTCCTGCTCAGTCTGATGCTGCTGATCCCGGCGCTCTGGATTGGCAAATACCTGTTCATGAGCCTCCTGAAGGCGCTCGGTGCCCGTGTGCATCCCAAGCTGCGTATCATTGCCGTGAGCGATGAGGCGTCCGCGTCGGATACGAGGCGCTGGTTTTCGAACAAGCAGCTTCTTGGTATCCACTTGTGTGACGTGCTGACATCCCGCACGGATGACATTGAGGACGACACGATTGAAAAAGAGCTCGATGAGGCCCTCGAACGGCATCAGCCAAACCTTGTGATCTGGCGTCTGCCGACCAACGCGGCCCGCACCGAGCGTCTGCGCCTGCTGAGCGAGTCTCACGGCACGCATCTGGCCATCGACCTGAATCCGATCCTTGGCGAAATGGACGCCGTCCAGGTGGCGGAGTATGCCTTCATGAAGCTGGTGAGCCTGCATCGTCATCCGCTCGTGAGCCCGTCTCATCGCTTCCTGAAGCGCGTGCTCGACATCGCGATCAGCCTGCCGGTGGTTCTTTTCATCCTGCCATGGCTGTGCCTGGGCGTGGCGGTGCTTCATCGCCTGTTTGCGCCGGGTCCGCTGTTCTTCAAACAGGTGCGTTCAGGTGCGGATGGCCAGAAGTTTCACATTCTGAAGTTCCGCACGATGATCGTGAACCATGGCACGGAGGGCAAGCAGGCACGTCCCGGTGACAAACGCCTGATCGTCGGAGGCGGGCTGCTGCGCAAGCTGAGCATCGACGAGATCCCGCAGTTCCTGAACGTGCTGCAAGGCACCATGTCAGTCGTAGGACCGCGTCCGCACATGCCGGAGCATGACGCGCTTTTCTCCCTCGCCTGCCACCAGTATCCGCTGCGCCAAAGCGTGAAGCCGGGCCTCACCGGCCTCGCGCAGGTGCGCGGTTTCCGCGGTCCCATCGATGATGAGATTGAGATCCGCCAGCGGGTGCATTCCGATATCGAATACTGCCAGAACTGGTCCTTCGGACTCGACCTCGGCATCATCGCCCGCACTTTCTTCCACGTCTTTTCCTTCCATGCCAAATCCTGCTGAACACGCGCACGGCAGTGATCCCTCCGAGGCAGTTCCCAACCTGATCGTCGATCCAACGACGGCTGGTGAGGGGCTGGTGACACCTCCTGGCCTCATTACCGCACTACCACCCGCCCGGCGATCTCGGCGGCGCACGCTTCTGAGCATTCTCTCGCTCGGCCTGCTGACCTCGTCCACCTCGCGGCGCAATTCACCTGTGCCGAACTACAGCCAAGTGCCCGGGCTCTACTTCGATGGGAAGTATGCCTATCCCACCGGCTACCATCCGTATTACCTCCATCGCATCATTCAGTGCGCGAACGCGCTCGTGAACATGCCCTACAAATTTGGCGGTGGTCATGCCAGCCTCGTGGACACGGGCTACGACTGTTCCGGCTCGCTCTCGTATGTGCTGTGCGGTGCTGGCTTCCTCCGCCGGCCGATGGCGTCGAGCGAGTTTGGTCACTTTGGTCAGGCCGGCACAGGTCTGTATCTGACGATCTATGTGAGGCCCGGGAAGCATGTCTTCATGACGGTCTGCGGCTTGCGCTTTGACACGGGGGATGGTCACGGTCCTCGCTGGAGGAACACGCCACGCAGCTACGAAGGTTTCCAGGCGCGGCGAATTCCGGGCCTGTGAGGAACTGCACGCCGGGCAAATGCCTGCTTGCGATCAGGACGGTCATTTGAATAATCGCCGCCAATGGTCGCCCGCACCTACTCAGCCACCCTTGTCGGCGTGAATGCCGTTGAAATCGAAATCGAGTCCCACGATGGCGGCGGCAATCCGAAGATGATGATCGTGGGTCTGCCTGATGCTTCGGTGAAGGAAAGCCGCGAACGCGTGAGCGCGGCGATTCAGAGTAGCGGCTTTGCGATGAACGAGGGCGTGACGACGGTGAATCTGGCTCCGGCGGACCTGAAGAAGGAAGGGCCTGGCTTTGATCTGCCGATTGCGATTTCACTGATCGCTCATCGTTCGCGGATTCCGATCCCGGTGCTGAGCGAGACGGCGATGATCGGCGAATTGGCGCTGAATGGTGAGCTGCGGCCCGTTCGCGGCCTGCTGGCGGTGGCTCTTGAGGCTCGTGCGAAAGGCCGGAAGCGGCTTTTGGTGCCTAAAAAGGCCGCTGTGGAGGCCAGCGTGGTCTCTGGCATCGATATCATCGGCGTGGCGAATCTGCGTGAAGCGGTCGATTTTCTGAAAAGCGACTTCGACATCGCTCCGGAGCCTTGTCGCGCGGCGGAGTTCTTCGCGGCGGCGTCGCATTACGAGATCGATTTTGCGGACGTGAAAGGGCAGGGGGATGCCAAACGGGCCATTGAGGTGGCGGTGGCCGGTGGTCACAACATTCTCATGATCGGCCCGCCGGGCACGGGGAAGTCGATGATCGCCAAACGCATCGCCACGATCATGCCGGCGATGCGCGAGGAAGAGGCCATTGAGACGACGAAAATTCACAGCGCGGCCGGGTTGCTCTCGGAGACGAATGCCTTCGTGGCCACACGGCCCTTTCGTTCGCCGCATCACACGATCAGCGATGCCGGTCTGCTCGGCGGCGGCACGAATCCGGGGCCGGGCGAGGTCTCGCTGGCGCATCACGGGGTGTTGTTTCTCGATGAATTGCCGGAGTTTCGCCGCAGCACGCTCGAAGTGCTGCGCCAGCCTCTCGAAGATGGCAAGGTGACGATCTCACGCGCCGCAGGCACGATGACCTTCCCCGCGCAGTTCATGCTCGTGGCCGCGATGAATCCCTGCCCATGCGGTTTTTACGGCGATCTGAAGCGTGAGTGCCGGTGCAGCCCGCCGATGATTCAAAAATATCGCCAGCGCATCAGCGGTCCGTTGCTCGATCGCATTGATTTGCACATCGAGGTGCCGCTGGTGGATTACAAAGCGCTGTCATCGAGTGATGGCGGTGAGTCCTCGCAAACCATCCGTCAGCGTGTCGAAACTGCCCGTGGCATGCAGCGGGAGCGTTTCGCCAAAAGTCCCGGGATCCACACGAACAGCGCGATGACGCCGCGATTGCTGAAGAAGCATTGCGAGCTCGGTCAGCAGGCTGCAGCGATGCTCGAGCACGCGATGGTGGACATGAATTTCAGCGCCCGTGCCCATGATCGCATCCTGAAAGTAGCCCGCACCATGGCCGATCTGGCTGGAAGCGAGCGCATCGAGGAAAACCACATTTTTGAAGCCATCGCCTACCGCAGCCTCGACCGCACGCGTTGGTAAAAAAACGCCGCGCTCGCTGATGGCGTGCGCGGCGTTGGAATTCAGGCTGTTATCAGCCGGGAAGGATTATTTGTCGCCCTTCTTCTTGGGGGCGGCGGTGAACTCTTCCTTGGAGAGCTTGCCGTCTTTGTCCTTGTCCTTGGCTCCGAACATCTTCTCGGCCTTTGCGGCGTCTTTTTTCGCCTGAGGAGAGGCGGCCCACTCTTCCTTGGAGATGGAACCGTCGCCATTGGCATCGAGTTTCTTGAAGGCGGCTTCGGGGTTAAATGCCTTCTTCTTGCCAGCGTCCTGGGCGTTCACGCCGACGGCGGCGATGGCGAGAAGGGCGAGGGTGGTGGTGAGTGTTTTCATGGATGTATGTCTGTTGGGTTGTCTGTTTTGGAACGGGGCATTGCCCGCGAGTGGCGGCGTTAAACGGGTGTAGGCCGTTTCCGTTTCAAAAAATCTTCGGGCGAAATTTGTGTTCCCTATGGGAGTTTGATTTTCCGTAACGAGTCCACCTTACAGCAGTCTCGCGGCGGCCTCGGCGAGCGGGCTGCGCTCGCCTTTGACCAGCGGGACGTGGGCGGCAAAGACCTGGCCGCGCATGCGCTGGCGGGTGTAAACGAGGCCGTTGCTGCGGGCATCGACGTAGGGATTGTCGATCTGCGCAGGGTCACCCACGAGGACGAGCTTGGAGCCACGGGACATGCGGGTGACGATGGTCTTTGCCTCCAGTGGCGTGAGCTGCTGGGCCTCGTCGAGCACGAAGAAGCGGTCCGGAATGCTGCGGCCGCGGATGTAGCAGAGGGCCTCCACTTCAATGACACCCGACTGGATGAGGTGGTCGTAGGGGGCTGCGGGTGTTTGCATCTTCGCAGGATCCGGCATGAAGCGGTTTTGCTTCTTGCGGGCGGGGCCTTGGGTGTTTTCGACGGGCCGCATCAGGAGATCGAGAGCGTCGTAAACGGGCTGCAGCCATGGGCGCATTTTTTCCTGAAGCGACCCGGGCAGGAAGCCTACTGTCTGGCCCATGGCGACGATGGGGCGGCTGACGGTGAGGCCTTGATAGGTGCGGTCAAAGACCTGCTGGAGGCCGGCGGCGACGGCGAGGAGTGTTTTTCCGGTGCCCGCCTGGCCGTAGCAAGTCACAAGGCTGATCTCGGGATCGAGCAGCGCATCAAGCAGGCAGACCTGACCGAGATTCATCGGCTTGATGGAGCGGCCTTGGCCCACTTTCAGGCACTCCGGCGCCCGGAGGCGGACGAACTCACCCTGCGCGGTGAAGCGTGCGGGGATGGTGGCCTTCTCCCCGGCTGAGAGCAGGGCGTAGTCATTCACGGCGAGAGCAGCCACGCGGGCATCGCCGGGTGAAAGCCGGCCGCTGCTCGCAAAGCGTTGCAATTCGTGTCCGGTGACATCGATGCGGGCGATCTCGAAATTCGACACCTCGCGGGGAGCGACCTTGTCGTGGAGGTAGTCTTCGCACTCGATGCCGACGGCGCGAGCCTTGAGCTGCATGTTCAAATCCTTGCTGACGAGGATCACCGGAGGCTTCTCAGTCTCGCGAAGCCAGAGGGCGCAGGCAATGATGCGGTGGTCGGCCTTGTCGAGATCGTGGAAAATGCGCTCAAACTCCTGGATGCTCGTGAACTTGCGTGCCTGACCCGGGTCATAGACAGCGAGGCGAATCTTGCCGCCTCCTGCGGTTGGCACGCCACGGGTGAGGTCGGAGCCTGCGGTGAACATCTGCATGAGCGCCCGATGCACCTCGCGGGCGTTCGCACCGCGCTCGGTCATCTCGTTTTTAAAGCGGTCCAGTTCGCTGAGCACATCCACGGGGATGCAGATGCAATGCTCTTCAAAGCGATGAATGCAGGCGGGGTCGTGAAGGAGGACGTTGGTGTCCAGAACGAAGGTCTTGGTGCCGACAGGTGCTTCGGAGTTGGCGGCAGGACGTTTACGGCGTGAGGGGGCGGAAGTGGCTGGCAAGGGAGGCGAAGGGGGCAAAGGACCGGAAGATGAAGGGCGGGTTTCGATGAGGGTCGAACTGACTACATGAGGATGGTCGTCGCGGTCCATGGTAGGTTGGAGGGTGGTTGTGCCAAGCGTGTTGAATGGCGATTTGGGGCGGTTTCTCTTTGGCGCAGTGGCTGAGCCAAGCGTGCCGTCCCGGAGCTGTGATTTTTTGAATGAATCACGGTAATTGTCGGAGGCTGTCAGAAACCCAAATGAGCAGCAAGGGTTTATTCACAATGTTGAAGTTTCTTCACATTGGGCATGCAATGAGCTTTCCAAAGTTTTTTGCTCAAGGCATAAAAAACCGCCGGACGTTTGCACATCCGGCGGTTGGAATGAATCAACAGTGGTCTGCTGAATTAGTTACCAAGGGGGGAAGGCGGTGCTCCAGGAGCTTGGCCCGGAAGGGGCTGCCCCAAAGGCTGTCCGAGCGGTTGACCAAGCGGCTGGCCGAGGCCACCTGCACCACCGCCGAGAGGATCACCCAGCGGGCTGCCAAGCTGGCCGCCAGGATTGTTGGGGTCGACCATGCCCGGGGGCATGCCGCCAGCATTGCTCTGTGGGCCGCCCATTACCATGGCATTTAGGATGTTTTGGGGCTGGCCGGGGGACGCTTGGGTGAAGATGTCCATGCCAGCACCGAGGGGCTTTGGGCGCACCATGCCGGTCTTGGCGCTGAGGTCCACGACCTCGGCACCACCGTCGTTGCGTCCGATGATGATCTGTCCACCAGGCCAGGTGCGGCCCGGGCGGATCTGACCGGCGACATTGGCATTCCACACGGGAGGCCAGCTGATCGAGGCCACGTTTTCAAACACCAACGGCATGTTGCCGGGGCTGGCATCTGTCTGGCCCTGGGTCATGGCCCAGTGGTTTTCATTGTTGAGCAAAGCATCGCCGAAAGCGGGGGCGACACCGATGCTGCCATTCGGATTGTAACCGGCCGGGCAGCCGAAGATGCGCTCATCGGACACCACGCCATCTTGAATCATGTAACGGAAGGCATCATTGGCGCTCATCGCCACGCCACCCGTGTAGGGATTCGGGAGCGAATCTGGATATTGGCTGTTCTGCTTGGTGGCGAACTGCTTGAGGGCCACGATGATCTGTTTGCAGTTGCTGACGCCCTTCATCTGGTTGCCCTGACGTTGGACGTTGTTGAACGCGGGGACGGCGAGGCT
Organism: Verrucomicrobiaceae bacterium; assembly: GCA_016795465.1. Lineage (GTDB taxonomy): Bacteria > Verrucomicrobiota > Verrucomicrobiia > Verrucomicrobiales > Verrucomicrobiaceae > Prosthecobacter. The sequence goes on from JAEUHK010000126.1 coordinate 243,748, forward strand.
CGCGAGGATGGCGATGATCGTGATCACCACCAGCAGCTCGATGAGCGTGAAGCCGCGGTTGTTTTTGCTTTTCATGTTTTTATGCGGGTATGGTTATTGGGTTGTGGGAGGACCAGCCGCGATGGGACTGTTTCCACAATGGATTAGAACAAAATGCCGCTGTCTTGGCGAGAGATATTTCTCGCTGGTTCAACGAAAAGGCGCACGGATCGCTCCGTGCGCCTGAACGTTGGTTGGGTGGTTGGGATTGAGGCCGGGTCTTGGTCGAGTGAGGAATTACCAGCGGTAGCGGAGGTTGCCACGGAAGCCACGGGTGGCGTCGCCGAAGTCGGCTCCAATGCCCACGTCGAACTTCGGCATCACGCGGAAGTAACCGCTGAGATCCAGCACCTTGCTGTCATACTTGTCAGCGCTGCTCACAGTCACACCAGCCTGAATTTCGATGGCCTCGGTGGCGGTGAAGCGCAGCGCAGGCCGCACGTAAATGGCACCGTTGCTGAAGCTAACAGAGCTGTTGGTCGATTTCAGGTTCGCATACAAGAGACCTGCTTCGCCGGTGAACTGGAGGCGGCGGTCCACCAGTTGGGTGTGGAAGCCCACTGCGGCCTGAATGGCGGCGAAATCGTAGTCGCTGTTGGTGGCTCCTGCCGTGCCAGCACCTTTGCCACTGCCCCAGTAGGCACCAAATTTGAGGAAGAGCGGCTCAAACAAGGCCACACTCAGGGTTCCCCCGATCGTGTTGGCACCATCGAGACCTTTGTTTTTGGGCTGGATATAGCGGTAGTTGAACTCCACATAATTGAAGTTCACGATCCCGGGGACCATGGCATTGCCGTAGCTCATGTCCGCTGGGCCACCGTAGGTCCCGGGTGCTGGAGGAGGGGCTCCGTAGGGCGAGGTCCCTTGCGGAGGAAGGGCTGACATGCCAGTCGGAGGCGGCGGGGCAGCGTAAGGATCGGTGTAGCCGACCGGAGGTGGTGCCACGGCAGAGCCAACCGTGGGAGGTGGCATTGAGCTAGGATAGGCAGGGACTGTGGGGGCACCGTAGTTTGCCGGGGGGGGAGCCGTCATCCCCATGGTGCCATAGCCAGCAGGTGGCGGCCCAGATTGCGCCTGCACGGTGATGGCGGAGGCGGCGAGAACTAGCCAGATGGGAAGAAGGGTTCGTTTCATAGCAAACCGGGTCATGTTAATATTTAGGACAACTTAATTATTCTATCAACGGCATGGTTTTCGCAATGTTTTTTTAAAATTTTAGTCCGTCTGCCGATTCGGACGTGTCCATGCGAGGGGCATACGCGCCTTTGCCATGTGGATTGCGCCTTCTACTGGCCTGCCTACAGGCTCCCGCACATGTCCGACCGGCTTTTCCTCCTCGACGCGATGGCGCTGATCTACCGCGCCCACTTCGCCTTCATCAAAAACCCCATCCGCACGAGCGATGGCGTCAACACGTCGGCGCTTTACGGCTTCGCGAACACGCTGCTGGACATCCTGCACAACCAGAAGCCCACGCACCTCGCCGTGGCCATCGACACCTCCGCGCCCACGCCGAGGCACGAGATGTTCCCCGACTACAAGGCGCAGCGCGAGGAGATCCCCGAGGACATCGCGATGGCGATCCCACAGGTGAAGCGCCTGCTGCAAGCAATGAACGTGCCGCTGCTGGTGCGCGACGGCTACGAGGCGGATGACATCATCGGCATCATGGCCGCACGCGCGGACAAGGCCGGCCTGGAGACCTTCATGGTCACGCCGGACAAGGACTTCGGCCAGCTCGTCACCGAGCATGTCAAGATTTACAAACCCGGCCGCCAGGGCAGCGACGTGGAAATCCTCGGCGTAAAGGAAGTCTGCGAGCGCTGGGGCATCGAGCGCCCCTCGCAGGTCATCGACATCCTAGGACTCATGGGCGATGCGGTGGACAACATTCCCGGCGTCAAAGGCTTCGGCGAAAAGACCGCCACCGCGCTCATCCAGCAGTTTGGCAGCGTGGAAAATCTCCTCGCCAACCTCGACCAGCTCAAAGGCAAGCAGAAGGAGAAGCTCGAAGCCAGCCGCGACGACGCCATCCTCTCCAAAAAGCTCGCCACGATCTTCACCGACACGCCCTTCGAGGCGGAACTCGCCGATCTCGTCGTCAAACCGCACGACGACGAGGCGCTAAAGGCCTTCCTCACCGAATTCGAGTTCAACGCCCTCGGCCGTCGTCTCTTCGGCGATGACTTCAAAGCCGGTCGCGGCCGCAAAACGGCCGCAGAAGCGCCTTCAGGCGAGCTTTTTGCGATGGAGGAGGTGACGAAGCCTGTCGAAGCCAAGCTCACCACCATCGCCGACACGCCGCACACCTATCATCTCGTCCAAACCGCCGAAGAACGTCAAAAGCTCCTCCAGTTGCTCGCCGAGCAAAAAAGCTACTGCTTCGACCTCGAAACGACCGGACTCGATCCTCGCGACACGCAGATCGTCGGCATCGCCTTCTCATGGAAAGCTCACGAAGGCTGGTTCGTGCATTTCCCGCGTGAAAAAGCCGCCGCGAAGGCCGTGCTCGAAGAATTCCGCGACATCCTCACTCGGGAGGGCACCGAGAAAATCGGGCACAATCTCAAGTTCGACCTCAGCGTGCTGCTCGCGCACGGCATCGAGGTCCGCGGGCCGTTCTTCGACACGATGCTCGCCCACTCGCTCATCGACCCCGATCAGCGTCACGGCATGGATTACCTCTCAGAGACCTACCTGCGCTACACGCCCGTGCCGATCACCAGCCTCATCGGCACCGAGAAGGACGATCTCTTCAGCCAGGCCACCATGGCGGACGTCGCCGCGCAGGATGCGCGAAAGGTCGCCGACTACGCCGCCGAGGACGCGGATGTCACCTGGCAGCTCGCCGCGAAGATGCGCCCCGAGTTGAAGGATCAGACCTACGTCTTCGAATCCATCGAATCGCCCCTGCTGCCGGTGCTGACGAAGATGGAAAACTTCGGCGTGAAGATCGATGTGCAGGCACTCCGCGAATACGGCATCGAACTCGAAAAGAAGGCCCAGGAGCTGCAAAAACGCATTCAAGAGAACGCGGGCGGCCCCTTCAATCTGAACAGTCCCAAACAGCTTGGCGAAGTGCTGTTTGACCGCCTGAAGCTCATCGACAAGCCCAAGAAGACCGCCACCGGCCAATATCAAACCAACGAGCAGGTGCTGCAGTCCCTCATGGGCCTGCATCCGATCATTCAGGACATCCTCGACTACCGCGAGGTTACCAAACTCAACAGCACCTACGTCGAAGCGCTGCCACACGCCGTTTCGAAGGTCACTGGCCGCGTCCACACCACCTTCCATCAGCTCATGGCCGCCACCGGCCGCATGGCGAGCAGCAATCCGAACCTTCAAAACATCCCGATTCGCTCCGATCTCGGCCGCGAGATTCGCAAGGCCTTCGTTCCCGGTCACGACGGCTGGATTCTGATGAGCGCCGACTACTCACAAATCGAGCTTCGCGTCATGGCCGCGCTCAGCGGCGATGCAGCGATGATTGAGGCCTTTGCGCAAGGTCACGACATTCACCAAGCCACCGCCGCGCGTGTCTATGGCGTCGAACTCGACGGCGTGCTGCCCGAGATGCGCCGCACGGCCAAGATGGTCAATTTCGGCATCATCTACGGCATCAGCGCCTTCGGCTTGAGTCAGCGTCTTGGCATTCCACGCACCGAGGCCGCCTCGATCATCGAGAACTACTTCAAGCAGTTCCCCGGCATCAAACGCTTCATGGATCAAATTGTCGCCGATGCCAAAAAGCACGGCTACGTCGAGACCCTCACCAAGCGTCGCCGCATGATCCGCGACATCACCAGCGCCAACGCCACCGTGCGCGGCCAGGCCGAGCGAGTGGCCATGAACACGCCCATTCAGGGCACCGCCGCCGACATGATCAAGCTCGCCATGATCCACGTCGATGCCGCGCTGACGAAAGCCGGCCTCCACGCCCGCATGCTCCTCCAGGTGCATGACGAACTGCTCTTCGAAATGCCCGCCGCCGAAGCCGAACAAGCCCGCTCCATCATTGTCGATGCGATGAAGAACGCCTTAAAGCTCCCCGGTGTCGAAGCCGAGGTCGAGGCTGGCACCGGAGCGAACTGGCTGCAGGCGCATTGATCACGCCTTCAGCTCAGCCACGGCATCATCGACGGCGGTGTCGAGGACGTCGCAGGCTTCGAGGAGGGCTTCCTCGGTGACGGTGAGGGGCGGGCAGATCTTCACGGTCTGGCCCCAGGCTCCGACGGGGGCGAAGAGGAGCAGGCCACGCTGGTAGCATAGCTCGATGATGCGGTGCGCGAGGTCGTGATTCGGCTCTTTCTTGCCTGGAACGATGGTTTGAAGGCCGGCGACGAGGCCGGCGCAGGTCACATGGCCGATGACGCTCGGATGACGCTTCTGGATGGCTTTGCAGCGTTCGTGCAAAATCGCTCCGAGTTTGGCGGCGTTGCCGGTGAGGTCTTCGGCGAGCAGTTTTTTGATGTTCGCGGTCGCGGCGGCACAGCAGACGGGATTGCCGGTGTGCGTGCTGGTCATGCTGCCGGGCGGGAAGTGATCCATGATGTGCTGGCGGCCGATCACGGCGCTCAGCGGCATGCCGGAGCTGATGCCTTTGCCACAGCAGATGAGGTCCGGCGTGACGCCGTAGTGCTCAAAGGCCCAGAACTTGCCCGTGCGGCCGAAACCGGACTGCACTTCGTCAAACGTGAGCACGACCTGATGCTCATCGCACCACTTGCGGAGCTTCTGGATGTATTCGACGGGCGCGAAGTCGGGGCCGACGCCTTGATAACTCTCCATGATGACACCGGCGATGTTTTCAGGCTTCATGCCGCTGTTCTCGATGGCCTTCAAAAACGCATCGAAGGAGCTGTCGCCCTCCCAGTAACCATCGGGGAAGGGGGCATTGATGATGGCCTTGTCGAGATTTACGATCCACGACTTCTGCCCGGCCATGCCACCGGCCTGCTGGCTGGCGAGCGTGCGGCCGTGATAACCGCGATCGAAGCCGATGATGCCGATTTTCGATGTTCCGCCGACCTTGATGCCATGCGCACGGCTGAGCTTGATGGCGCACTCGGTGGCTTCGCTGCCGCTGCTGAGCAGGAAGACTTTCTTCAAACCCTCCGGCGACACCGACGCGATGATCTCCTCGGTTTCGAGACGCTCTTCGCTTGGAAAAACATAGTTGTGAATGAGGCCGCTGTTGATCTGATCGATCATCGCCTTACAGATTTCAGGCGCGGCGTGACCCGCGTTCGTGACGAGCACGCCGCTGCTCCAGTCGAGCCACTTGTTGCCGTGCTTGTCGAAGACGTAGATGTCCTGCGCCTTGTCCCAAATGATGGGCGGCATGCCGCGCATGGACAGCGGCTCCACCTCGCGCATGCGCTCCAGCAGCGGAAGGCTGTCCGGATGCGGCACCAGCGTGCAGATGCGGCGGTGCTTGGTTTCGACGTGAGGAACGGTTTGCGGGATGGTGCTGAATTCTTTGCCCATGATGAGCACGATGATGCCAAGGCGCTGCGGCTGCTGCTACTCGCTTTGCGGCAGGTCGCGGTATTTTTGTGCGGAAACACCGGCACATAAAAAAATCACCGGGCTGGCGAGGCCAACCCGGTGATGTGAAAACGATCTGTGAAGCAGCTTACTTCTTCGGCTCAGCGGGAGCAGGAGCCGGCGCAGGAGCATCGGCGGGCTTCAGCTCGGGCTTGGGAGCCGGAGGAGGCGTGACGGGCTTGTCCTTGATCTCATTGGCCGGAGGCACGGAGATGGGCGGCGTGGTCACGGTGATGGGAGCGGGCTTCGCTGCCTCCGCGGGCATCGCGGCTCCAGTAGTGGGCTTCAGGCCGGGGATCGTGCCGGGCGTGAGGCCTGGAATCGCGGGCGCAGGAGCAGCGTCGTCTTTCTTGGGCTCTTCCTTCTTGATGATCTCGCTGCGCTTCTTGAAGAGGGTGTTGATGGTGTACTCGGTGACTTGATACACCCAGCCATCACAGGACTTCTCCTTGGCGAGCTTTTCTTCGAGGGTCTTCTTCTGCGCGTCGAACTCCTCGTCCTTCTTCTTTTTGTCCTCGGGCTTCTCATCCTTCGCGGCCTCACGCTTCTGCGGGATGGCCGCCGTGGTGGTGACGGTCATGTACCACTTGTCACTGCCATCGACGCTCTTCTTCGCGGCCTGCACTGTGTAGGTGAAGCCTTCGAAAGTGGTGAGCACGGCCTTGACGCCTTCTTTGAAGATTTCAGCGGCCTTGTCCTTGGCCAGCACGTCGTCAAACGAAGGGCTGGAGAGGAAGCTGGAGAGCGTGACCTTGGCATCGTCGAGCTTTTCATCAGGCTTGGTGCCTTCGAGGACGAAGTCGGTATCGCTTTCAGCCTTCTTCGAGGCTTTCCACGAGTCCTCGGCCTTCGGCGCGGTGACTTCGATGCTCTTCAGCTTCGAAACGGCGATGAAGTCCTTCAGCACCCAGGCCTCCGGCTTGTTTTCGAGGTCGCTGAACTGGTTCGCGACTTCATAGATAGGCTCTTCGTTCTTGAGGCGGATGAAGCGGTTGCCCTGCGGGCCGCCGCCAAACATGCTCATCTGGTTGTCCTGGCCACCGGAGCTGGTGACCTTGCCACCGAGCACAAACGAGTGCTTCACCGCGCCGGCCTCATCGAGGAGCTCGACGAGCGTGCCGACGCCAAAGGCGGTGGCATCACCGGGCGAGTTCACGCCGATCTTGCCCCACGAGTCCTTGCCAATGCGGCGGCCGGCTTTGATTTTTTCATACTTCAGACTCATGAGCACGGTCTGGAGCTTTTCCTTGTTCGCAGGATACCCGCCGCGTTCGGCGACGACCCATTGGTCGCCCTGCACGGTGACGGTGGTCTCCTGCTTGTCTTCCTTGATGCGGAGCTTCTTGATGCCGTTGATGTCGAAATCAGGCAAAAGAAGCTCTCGCGTCTTGGTGGCACCGCTGCTGGCGCGGTTGAGGCGGGAGTTGCGTTGGTTGCTTTGGTAGTAGGCCGCACCGGCGATGGCGGCGAGGAGCACGAGGAGGATGACGATCTTTTTCATAACAGTTCGCTGTTCTCAGTTCTCTGTTGTGGGTTGATGCAGGATTAGGCGGCGGCGGTGAGGGCGCGGCGGCGCATGGCGAGGAGCATGCCGACGATGCCGACGAGGAGCGGCACACCGAAGACGTTCAGGCTCTTGAGGAGGGTCTTCTGGAACTCGACCTCCTTGTTGACCTCCTTGCGGATGTCACGCACCTCACGCTCGATCTTGAGGGAGTTCTTCTCCATCTCCTTGATGTTGTTCATGGTGCCCTGGTCGATGATGAGAGCGCCTTTTTTGAGGTCGAGCTGAGGCCGGGCCTTGCTGAGCTGCTCGGCGAGCTTTTGACGCTCGGCTTCGAGGGAGACGAGTTTCGGACGGTACTTCTCCTCCACTTCCTCACGCATCTCCTTGAGCTTGGAGAAGGGGCGGATGGGGGACTTGCGATTGCGCACCTGGATGAGGTCGCCACCACCGGCGAGGACTTCGATGGTATTCAGCAGCATCGGAAGGTTGCCGCCGTTGGTAACAAGGCCGACACCGAGATCGCCCTGACGGAGGCAGAAGGCATCGTAGAGCATGTCCGCATCGGAGAAGACGATCACGTTGCGCTCGCTGTCGATGGACTCCTTGAGCGAGTCGTCCTTCTTCTCTTCTTTTTTCGGTGTGGCGGGAGCCGGAGTCGCGGCCGGGGCGGCAGCAGGTGCCGGAGCAGCGGCCGCGGGAGCTGGCGCGGTGGTGACGGAAACCGGAGGCGTGGTGGCCGTGGCAGCAGGTGCGGTGGCATCTTGTTCAGCGCCGCCGGTTTCTTTCGGGGCTCCCGGAGCAGCCGGACGGCCGTTCGGGAAGGCGCTCTTGAATTTGCCTTTGATGTGGATGCCCACGACCTGTTTCTTGCCGCTGGCGGTGAAGTTCGTCATCGGCTCGCGACGGAGTTTTTCCGCGGCGGTGGTGTCGATCATCTCGGAAGCCTCGGAGCTGGAGGCCAGCGTGGTGACATCGAGGCCTTCTTTTTTCTCGATGCCGAAGGAACCGGCATTCATGAGAGTGAAGGACTGCAAACCGGTGGTGAAGCGGCTGTCCTGATTGATGGCCTTCGAGGGCAATTGCAGCGCGGTGGGCATCACACGGCCCTGGAGCTGGCCGCGGTAGTTCATGTCGGCGAGGACCATGTCCTTCTTGTAGTCGATGCCCCAGGCCTTGAAGAGGTTGGTGAGGTCGGAGCTGGTGTTGATCATGTTGCCGGGCTGGCCGGTCATGGGGTTCTGCTGGCCGCTCATGGCCTGGGCGAGCAGGCTCATCGGATCAACAAAGGCGACCACATTGCCGCCGCCGAGCAGATACTGGTCGATGGCGAATTCGGCGGTCTCGCTGATGTCGGCCGGGTGGATGACAAGGAGCACGGTGATGTCCTTGTCGATCTTGTCGGTGGAGACGGGCACTTCACGAACCTCATAATCGGCCCGGAGTTGCTGGATGATGGCCCAGGCCTCACCGCCACGCTGGCGCTGCATCATGGCCATGGGGTTGCCGCCGATCTGCATGGCGCTCATGTAGCCGATGACGGTCTTCGTGGGCTTGATGACCTTCGCGATGGCACGGGAGACCTCGTATTCGAGGGAGGTGGCGTCATCGGGGCTGAGGAACGGGAGCACTTCCTTGCGGTCGAGGCTCTGCACGGTCATGCCGAGGTAGATGTTATCGCCCTCTTGATTGACCTGCATGCCGCGGACCTCGTCCTCCTTGGCCTTGTCTTCCTCGTCGGTGTCCGGATTCGGGTGGATCACTTCGAGGGCGACGTTGCCGTTGCCCTGTTTTTCATACTCGAGAAGCAGGTCCTCGATGGTGCGGGCGTGCGGCTTGAGGATGTTCGGCATCACACGGTCATCGTTCGTGGAGTAGAACTTGATGGTGACCGGCTCGTCCGCGTTGATGCGGCTGAGGATGTTCTTGGTGCCGGGGGAGAGGGTGTAGAGACCGTCCTCGGTGAGGTCGAGGCGGAAGTTACCAAAGCCCACGCCGCCGACGAGGAAGTTCACGGCGGCGATGACGGCAATGGTCAGCAGGGTGGTAAGGCCAACGGCGGCTGTCTTGGTGGAAGCACTCATGGCTGGATGAAGGGATGAAGGATGAGAGAAAAGGGATGGTGGGATCGATCAGGCACGCTTTGAGCGGAGACCGAGGTCGGTCACGAGCAGCGCGGCGGCGATGACGGAGACGAAGTAGAGCACGTCACGCAGGACGAAGATGCCCTTGGTCATTTCGAAGAAGTGATCCATGAAGCTGAAGTAGCTCACAAAGCGCACCAGCCACTCAAAGCCGTTCGGCACGGCGTTCACGATGGCCTGGGTGATGCCAGGATCACCGATGAGGGCGATGACGAGGCAGAAGGCCACGCTGATGATGAAGCATACCACCTGGCTGCGGGTGAGGGCGCTGATGGCGCTGGTCACGGCCAGGCAGGCCATGGCGTAGAGGTAGCTCGCGACGTAGCCGCTGATAATCGGACCGCTGTCAGGATCGCCGAGGTAGCCCACGGTCATCGCGACGGTGAACGTCAGGCCGAGGCCGATGGCCCACACGATGGCGGCAGCGAAGAATTTGCCCAAAATGGCCTGCCACGGTGAGACGGGCATGGTCATGAGCAGCTCGATGGTGCCGAGGCGGTGCTCTTCCGACCACAAGCGCATGCCCACAGCGGGAGCGAGCACGGTGTAGATCCACGGATGCCAGACGAAGAAGCGGGTGGCGAGAGACACATCATCGCTGTCGAGGATGCGGGAGAAGAAGAAGGTGAAGCCCTGCGAGGCGAGCAGGAAGATCACCACGATGACGTAGAGCACCGGGGAGTTGAAGTAGGCCAGGAACTCGCGTTTGAAGACGGTCAGGGTGTTTTCGAAGTCACGTTTGTTCATGTCGGTTGAGGAAGCTGGGAGTTCAAAAAGTGGAAGACAGGCTTATTCGCCCTTCTTCGCGGTTTCAGAGCGGGTGATGCTGCGGAAGACCTCGTCGAGGCTGTTGCAGCCGGGGACGAGCTTCTTGAGCTGGTCGGGCGTGCCATCGGCCACCACCTTGCCACGATCGATGATCATGGCGCGGGAGCAGGCGGCATCGACTTCCTCCAGGATGTGCGTGGAGAAGATGATGGCCTTGTTCTGGCCCATGCGCTTGATCATGCCACGCACCTCGTGCTTCTGGTTCGGGTCGAGACCATCGGTCGGCTCGTCTAGAATGAGCACTTCCGGGTCATGAATGATGCTCTGGGCAAAGCAGGTGCGGTGGCGGTAACCTTTGGAAAGGGTGTCCACGCTCTGATTGCGCACCTTGTCGAGGAAGCAGAGATCGAGGACGCGGTCGATGGCCTTCGATTTGGCCGCGCCATAGATGCCGCGCATCTCGGCGCAGAAGCCGAGGAAGCTCGCCACGGTCATGTCGGAATAGAGAGGGGCATTCTCCGGCAGGTAACCGAGGATCTGCTTCGCCTTTTCCGGCTCCTCCAGCATGTCGATGCCGCCAAGGGAGACGGAACCGCTGGTGGGCCGGAAGTAGCCGGTGACCATGCGCATGGTGGTGGACTTGCCGGCGCCGTTGGGCCCGAGGAAGCCGAGCACTTCGCCTTTTTCGACTTTGAAGGACACGTCTTCGACGGCGACCTTCGAGCCGAACTCTTTTCGGAGGTTCTTCACCTGGATCATAGGTTTGGTGGTTGGTTTTTGGAGGCTGGTGGGTGGGGGAAACAAAACGCGGCCGCTGTCGTGGCGGGTCCAAACAACTCGCCAGCCAGCGGGACGTTGAGAAACGCGGCCCGCTTATAAGTAAGTGTCGTTTTTTCTCAACCAAAAAAATTTGTGCCTACCATGTAAATGCATGCGTGTGGCCAAATTGACACGCTTCACACCATCCCGCCATCGAGGCTGGAGGTTGCCCTTTCCTTCTCGCTCGCTTATCTCCGCCCCATTGCGGCCTGCCGCGTGATCTTTTCCAGCACACCTCGTGCACCGGCTTTCCTGCGGTGTTCGTTATCGAGCTTTGTGGCCCGGCCCGTTTCAAACCTATCGGGAGCTGCGCAGCCGGTGCGTCATGTCATGCCTTCACTGGAAGACAGCGCTCTGGGTCCTGCGGGCGCCCACCTGGACTCATGGGATACGTGAGCCCGCTGCCTCGGACGGCACAGGTGGGTTTTGAAAGCGCTCCGGCTCCGCCCGGGGCGCTTTCTCTTTTTCGGGGGTGATCTGGCATTCGACATCAGGCCGATCAGATGCACTCTCCGCCATGCTGAAAATCCTCCGTGCCCTCCTGCCGCTCATCATCCTCGCCGGATGTGTGTGGGGCGGGTATTGGTTTTTGACCCACAAGCCGGAGCAAAAAACCATGGAGATCCCGCCGGTCATCGTGAGTGTCGAGGGCGCCACGCTGAAAAAGACCACCTACCCGGTCAAAGTCCCCTCCCAGGGCACGGTGCGGCCGCGCACGCAGAGCACGCTGCTGCCGGAGGTGGCGGGAAAGATCATCGAAGTGAACCCCAGTTTCCGGCCCGGCGGCTTCTTCAAAAAGAACGACGTGCTCGTGAAGCTCGACTCGATTGACTACGAGACGGCGGTGGTCGTGGCGCAGGCCGCGGTGGCCCTCGCGAAGGTCACACTGGCCGAGGAACAGGCCAAGGCGGAGCAGGCAAAGGAGAACTGGAAGGCCCTCGGCCGCAGCGGTGACCCGGGCGAGCTCGTCTCGCGTGCTCCGCAGGTCGCTCGGGCGCAGGCGGACCTCGCCGCGGCGGAGGCCCGTGTGGTAAAAGCCAGACGGGATGTGGAGCGCACGATCATCCGCGCCCCCTATGACGGGCAGGTTTTGGAGCAGGCCGCGGACGTGGGGCAGTATGTGGGGCAGGGGACGACCCTCGGCAGGCTCTTTGCCACGGACTATGTGGAGATCCGCCTGCCGCTGCCCGAGCGGGAGAGCCAGCATCTGCATCTTCCTGAGCCCTTCCGCGATGTGCAAAACGCCGCCACACCCACCAAGGTGCATCTGCGCAGCACCTACGTCGGCAGGCCGGTGATCTGGGAAGGTCAGGTGGTCCGCGTGGAGAGCTCTCTCGATGCCGAGACCCGCCAGCCCACCGCCGTCGCGCAGGTGATGGACCCGTATGCGAAACGCCCGGATGGCATGCCGCCGCTGAAGATCGGCCAGTTCGTCGAGGCGGAGATCGAGGGCAACACGCTTGAAGATGTCTATCTCATCCCCCGTTCAGCGGTGCGTGCGGGCAATGAGATCATCCTGATCACCCCGCAGGGCACGCTGAAGCGCACGACCGTCGAGCCGCTCTTTGGCAATGAGAAGCACCTCGTCATTTCCGCTCTGGCCGCGAAGTCGCCCAAAGAAGGTGAAATCCTCTGCCTCACGCCCATTCCATTCCCCGCCGACGGCGCCAAGGTCAACATCGGCATCCTCGATGGCAATCGCGTGACCAAGCCCGATGGCCTCGCCGGCAAGAAAAAGCCCGACGACAAGAAAACCGCCGCCACCGTGCCGGAAGGCAAGCCGCTGCCGTGATGGAAAGTTTCAGGTTTCAAGTTTCACGTTCCAAGTTGAAACACCCGGCGAAAAGCCAACCTTGGCCCCGAACCCGCTCAACTTGAAACGTGTAACCAGTAACTTGGAACCTTGACCTCCTCCCGAGACAAAGAGCTGCCCATCGCCATCGCCGGCTCGTTGCTGGTGCATGTGCTGCTGTTCTTGTTGCTCGCCGGATTGTTCGCGAATCCCACCAAGTGGGAGTTTGAGGCCGCCAAGGTGGCCGCGAAGCCAAAGGAGAAAGAGGTCACGCTCATCTTCCCCGAGCAGCTCATCCCACCACCGCCTTTGCCCAAGCCGCCGGTGCCGCCGCCGAAGAAGGAGATCTACATGCGCACGACGCAGAATGAGGCCTCCAGCGAGAAACCGAAGGACGCGGCATTCATTTCCGATCGCAACACCAAGGCCAGCGCCACCAAGGCCGCCGATCCCACGGCCACCAGCCCCATGCCGACCACCGAAGGGCTCAAATTTCAAATGAACGAACTCGCCAATCGCGATTACCGCGATGGCGACATCATGGACGACGCCGCCAAGAAGTCCGCCGCCGCACCGAAGACGCCGCAAACACCGCCGAAGCCGCAAACGGCCGCCACGCCGCCCACACCACCGTCTCCACCCTCGCCTCCAGTTCCTCCGCCCGTCCCGCCGCAGACCGTTGCTACGTCCACCTCGTCACCGCTCGCCAAAATGATGGAAGAGGCGGACAAAGACCTCGCCCGTGTGGACATGAACCGCCTGCCTCTGGAGGTGCGAAAGCCCGAGCCGCAGATGCAGCCGCAGGACGCGCCACCGCCGACACCACCTCCATCGCCACCGAAGCCACAAATGCGTGAAGTGGCTGACACACCGCCCGTGCCCAAGGCCATCCCAGTCAGCGATGAGGTGCTCAAGACGACCGCCAAGCCCCAGGACAAGGCCTTCATGCCCTTCACCCGCACCAGCGAGAACAAAGGCACCATCTCCAATCGCGGCACCGAGGATGCCGTCGATGCCGAAGGCTCGCCCAAAGGCAAATACATCCGTGCCGTCACCAGCCAGGTGGAGAAGAAATGGCATCTCTACCGCGCTTTGCGCCGCGACATGGTCAGCCCCGGCAGCCTTCAGGTGGAGTTCTACGTCAACGCCAAGGGCAAGGTCGAAAACCTGCGCATCGTGAACGACCGCGAGTCCAATGCGCTGCTCTCCGAGTTCACCGTGCGTGCCATTCGCGCGGCGGAGATCCCGCCCATGCCCCGCGAGGTGCAGGAAATGCTGCCCATCATGGACAAGCAGCGCCTCAAGATCGAATACAACGTGCTCATTTACTGATTCATGCCCGCTCCCATCCTCCTCGCTGCCGCTGAAAAGGCCTCCGGCCTGCAACTCGTCTGGGAATTCCTCGCCACGGGAGGCTTTGTCATGGGCCTGCTCGTCCTCTGCTCCATGGCGGCCATCACCGCGATGATCCTCGCCTGGCTGCATCTGCGTGAAAAGATCATCCTGCCGCCCGCCGTCGTCAGCCAGCTCCGCTCTGTGCCCAATTACGCGGCGAAAGGTGACATCCGCCCCTTGCAGGAGTTTTTGCAACGTGACGGCTCCATGATGGCCCGCCTTGGCAGCATGGCCGTTAGCGGCAGCTACACCAGCAAGCAGGAGTGCATCGATGCCTGCACTTCCAAGGCCCGCGAAGAGATCCACTACCTCGAGCGTGGCATTCCGCTGCTGGAGGTCATGGTGTCCGTGGCACCTCTTCTCGGCCTGCTCGGCACCACCGCCGCGCTGGTCGGCATGTTCACCGCCTTCGGAGCTGGTGGCGAGGGCGGGCCTGATACCGCCGCCGTCGCCGCGGAGATCGGCGTGGCGCTGCGCTGCACCATCGCGGGCCTGTTTGTGGCGGTGCCGTCCGTTTTGGCGCACACCTACTTCACCCGCCGCATCGATGCTATTGCCGTGAAAGTGGAAGGCATCCTGCAGGAGACCATCCACCAGTTCTTCGCCCACTTCGAGGTGAAGCACGTCGGCGAAAAGGCCAACCTCTAATCTCCCCGCCTGCCGATGAACCTGCGCCCCCGCCGCCGTCCGGTGCCCACGATCCCCATCGTGTCGCTCATCGACATCATGGTGATCCTTCTCATCTTCTTCATCGCCACTACCACCTTCAAAAAACAGAAGGTCGAGGTCAAAATCACGCTTCCCGAGTCCAAGGCCCTCGGCGGTGCCACCAGCGCCCCGGAGACCCGCACCACCATCACCGTCACCAAGGAGCAAAAACTCTTCCTCGACGCCAAACCCGTCGAGCTCGACAAGCTCGCCATCGCCCTCACCTCCCTCAAAGAGGCCAAACCCGATGCCAAGCTCGAACTCGAAGCCGATACCGATGCCAACCTCGGCATGCTCGTGAAAATCTGGGACGCGCTTCGTGAGGCGGGCTACTCGATCAACGACGTGCCGGCGAGAATCCAGCGTGCGGCGGGGCAGTAGGGGACTCGTTTCAAGTTTCAGGTTTCAAGTTCCATGAGGAGTTCGTGAAACCTGAAACTTGGAACCTGAAACTCCGCTTCAATCCTGCATCCCGAAGAAGATCGCGAGTAGGATCAGGCCAATCACGATGGCGATGGTGATCTTCACCCAGCTCAGCGGATATTCGCCGGTGATTTTGCCGGTGCTGCCGTTCACAGTGACCTGGTAGGTTTTGGTGCCGTAGGTGTAGGTGAGCAGCCAGACGGGCAGGAGGATGTGCTTGAAGGTCTGGGCGCTGTATTGCGGGGCGATGCGCAGGTTGCGATGGCGGTCGCCGGGCACTTCGCGGGCGCAGTCACGCTCGAGATCGCGATGCATGCGGCTGCGGGAATCTTCCGCGGCTTGCACGAGATCGATCTGATACTGCTCGACGACCCAGCCGGAGAGATAGCCGGGGTCATAGGGCACGAGGTCCGTGGTGGTGGGGAAGGGCTGCAAGTCATCGAGCAGCTTGGTATGCACGCCTTTGGAGGCCGGCACGAGCAGGTCGTCGTAGTCCTTGGAGATGTGACCGGTGACGTATTCCCAGCGTGTCTCGGTCTGCGTGTTGCCTTTGCTATCGCGTGTCGTGTAGTCGTAACCGGCCTGTGCCTCCCACGGGCACTCGGCATGGGCATCAAAGGTCCAGTAGGGCAGGTAAAGGCCGTGCAGCGTGTCGGTGAGCGCTTTCTCGCCGAGGGCGTTTGGAGCCCAGAAGTGGCTGCCATACCAGCGGCGGATGTCCTCACGCACCTGGCTCTCGGCGATCTTGAACGGCAGCAGGCTGCTGGGACGGATCGGTGCCGACACATCGTCCACCGCGAGGATCGAGGGCGAGCCGCAGAAGTCACAACGCTGCGCCACACGCTTCTCATCGAAAACCGAGATCGCATGGCAGCTCTGGCATTTCACCGTCTTCCGCACCGCTGCCCAGCCGCGTTGATCATCGGGAATGGATCGCAGCGCCGTCACGAGGTCGCTTTCCTCAATGAGCGAGCCGTCCGCCTTCAGCTCCGCGGGTGAAACCGTGCTGCAGTAAGGGCAGACGAGTGCTTTCTTGGAAGGTGTCCACACCGCCTCAGCTCCACAAGCCGGGCAGGCAAACTTCTTGATCGCAGTGACTTCGGACATGGGGGCGGAAGAAGTTCTTGGTTCGTGGTAGTCGGTGCTTAGCTGGCCGTGGTGGGCGGTTGCATCACGATCTTCACCTTGCCCGCGGTCTTGCCGGCGGCGCTGAGGGCATCGGCGAGCGTTCCGGCCTGGCTGGGAGCTTCGATGGGCGCGGCTTTCTTTTCCGCGGCTTCGGCTTCGAGAGCGGCCTTGAGCGCTCCTTCGACCATCTGGCCGCAGTGGATCTTCATCGGGGGCAGCGCACCGAGCGGGCGGCTCAGATCATCCGCCTTCATCGCGAGGGCTTCTTCCTTCGTCTTGCCGCGGATGAGCTCGGTGGCGATGCTGGCCACGGCAATGGCCGTCTGGCAGCCAAAGCTCTGGAAACTAGCTTTGTCGATGACCTTCCGGCCGTCCTTCTCGCGGTATTTGATCCACAGGCGCACCATGTCGCCGCAGTCCGGGCTGCCCACGGTGCCCACGGCATCCGCGTCCGGCATCTCGCCGAGGTTTTGCGTTTCGCTCAGGGCTTTCTGGAGGGCTTCTTCGTTCATGGGGCGGCAGTTTGCTCGGACCGCGTGCATTTGCAAAGAATCGCTCGGCTCAAGGTGTGAGCGTGCGCACGACCTCGTCGAGAAGTTGCGCGTCCATCTCCGTGAGGTGGCTGCGCTCGGGGAAGCGGCCCTCCTTCACATCCGCCACATACTCGCTGAAGGCGGCGATGCGCTCATTTTGCAGGCGGCGATGCTCCTCGGCGAAGTTGCGATACGACTTCGCGTGGCGCGGGATGCGTTCATCGTAGTCGCCGAGGATGTCGCAGGAGAAAAGGAACTGCGTGTCGCATCCGGTGCCGGAGCCGAGGGACATGAGGATCATCTTCGTCTGCTTCGAGAGCCAGCTGGCGAGGTTGTGCGGCACGATTTCGATCTCGGCGGCATACGCGCCGGCGTTTTCGAGGTCCTTCATCTTTTGGTAGAGCATCTTCGCCTCGTCCACGGTCTTGCCGATGCTGCGGTAGTTCGTCCACGTCACATGACGCGGCACCATGCCGATGTGGCCCACGACCGGGATGCCCTCGCGGGCCATCGCCTCGATGAGAAACGGGCTGCCGGAGCAGTAAACCGAGCTCGCGCCCATCTCGAGAGCACGGAAGCCCGTGCGGATGGCCTCCTCCTGCGTGGCCATGCCATGCGGCGTGGAGCCGGAGAGGAAGCTGTTTGGTGCTGCGGCCACGAGCTGGGGCAATCGTGCCTGCGCCTCCGGCGAATCAAAGCTGCAGCTCATCAAATCAACGCCTGCTGCCTCCGCTGCCGCGGCCTCCTGCGGTGATTTCACATGGATGTGCGTGAGGACGCGTTTGCCTTTGAGCAGTTGCAGATCGCGGACGGTGTATTTTTTGCGGGGACGGACCATGGCGCTCCCGTTTACCGGAAACCCGCCTGCCATGCAATGCTCAACACAGCACCTCAACGGGAAGGCGGCGCATACGGCTTGTAGTATTTCTTCAGGCCAAACTCCACATAGCGCCCATCAGCCGCCTTCAAATACACCGGCGGCTCCGGATCACGGCCTGCCGTGACCGGCTTGTAAACAAAACACCGTCCGCTGCTCTCCTTCGCGATCTTGAACATCACCGCGTCATCCATTTCCACCGTGCCTTCCACGCGACGAAACAGACCTTTTTCCTGTCCGGTGAACTTCAAGTTCGGCTCGTAGCGGTCATCATCAGGCCCGAGTTGCGTGTAAAAAGCCGTGTCACCCAGCGCCGTCGGATACTCCGTCCACTCGTAATCCGCCGGATGCAGATGAATGCGCCACGCCAGCACCACCAGCGCCGAAAACAGCACCGCCCAGCCCAGCAGCAGGCGGCCCGGTGTGTCACGCAGTTCATTGGCGCTCATGCTCGGGTTTTAGCTCTTCATAGACGGCGTTGGCAAGACATCACTTCCTCCTGTTCAAAACGCCTTCGCCTGCTATCCTCCGCGCCCCTATCCTTATGGACCCACTCATCGAACTCCTCCACAACAACTCCCGGCGCTCGCCTGCGGAGCTGGCTCGTCTCCTCGGCATCACAGAATCCGAAGTCGCCGCCCGCATCGCCGCCGCCGAGGCGGATGGGACGATTTTGGGCTACTCAGCGGTCGTGGACCGTCTGAAGGCAGGGCATCGCGGCGTCACGGCGCTGATCGAGGTGCGCATCACGCCGGAGCGCGATGGCGGCTTTGACCGTCTCGCGAAACGCATCGCGAAGTTTGATCAGGTGCGTGAGTGTTTCCTCATGAGCGGCGGCTACGACCTCGCGGTGATCGTCGAGGGCAAGGACCTGCTCGATGTGGCGAATTTTGTGGCCGAAAAGCTCTCGACGCTCGGCGGCGTGCTCAGCACGGCCACGCGTTTCCAGCTGAAGGCCTACAAGGAGGGCGGTTTCCTCGTGAATCCGGGCGATGACGAAGCTCGTCTGCCCGTGAGCGCTTAATCTTTTGCCGAGGACCCACCAACCATGGATTACGAAAGCAAACTCTGTACCCAGATTCGTGATTTGCCGCGCTCGGGCATCCGCGACTTCTTCGAACTCGTCATCGGCCGCACCGATGTCATCTCCCTCGGCGTCGGCGAGCCCGACAAACCGACTCCGTGGCCGATCCGCGAGGCAGTCATCCGCTCGCTCGAAAAGGGCCAGACAAGTTACACCTCGAATCTCGGTCTCGAAGCCCTGCGTGTCGCCATCAGCGATTACGTCACGAAGCAATTCCGCGTCACCTACGATCCGAAGACGGAGATCCTCGTCACCGTCGGCGTGTCCGAGGCGCTCGACCTGGCCTTCCGCGCCGTTTTGAACCCCGGCGACGAAGTCATCTACCACGAGCCCTGCTACGTCAGCTACTCGCCGAGCATCAAGATGGCCTACGGCGTGCCGGTGGTCGTGCAGACGCGTGAGGAGAACGAATTCGCGCTCATGGCCGCCGATGTCGAAAAGGCCATCACGCCGAAGACGAAGGTCATCGCGATGAATTTCCCCACGAATCCCACCGGCGGCATCATGCCGCACGAGGAGCTAGAAAAAATCGCCGCGCTCGCCGTGAAGCACGATCTGCTCGTCTTCACCGACGAGATCTACAGCGAGCTGCTTTACGACGGCCGCCAGCACAAGAGCATCGTCGAATTTCCCGGCA
This sequence comes from Verrucomicrobiaceae bacterium, assembly GCA_016795465.1. GTDB lineage: Bacteria > Verrucomicrobiota > Verrucomicrobiia > Verrucomicrobiales > Verrucomicrobiaceae > Prosthecobacter. The sequence goes on from JAEUHK010000126.1 coordinate 263,149, forward strand.
TGCGTGAGCGCACCGTGCTGCTGCACGGCTTCAGCAAGGCCTTTGCCATGACCGGCTGGCGACTCGGCTATGCCTGCGCCCCCGCGCCGCTGCGCGAGGCGATGATGAAGATCCATCAATACTGCATGCTCTGCGCCCCGATCATGAGCCAGATGGCCGGCATCGAGGCGCTCAAGATGGGTGCGTCCGCGTATGAGGACATGCGTCAAAGCTACGAGCAGCGCCGCAATCTCATCGTCAGCCGCCTCAACGGCATGGGCCTGCACTGCTTCAATCCTGGCGGAGCCTTCTACGTCTTCCCAGACATCCGCAGCACCGGCCTCACGAGCAAAGAGTTCGCCATCCAGCTCTTGCAAAAGAAAAGCGTCGCCGTCGTCCCTGGCAGCGCCTTCAGCAGCGCCGGCGAAGGCTTTGTCCGCTGCTGCTACGCCACCGCTCCTGAACTCATCGCGAAGGCGATGGACCTCATGGAGGAGTTTGTGAACGAGGTGCGGAAGTAGCTGATTTGCCCCCGGCTGCTTCTTGTGGCTCGGGCGGATTCATCACACACACTCTCATCACTGCTCATTGGCGGTGATGCGTAGATTTTTTTTGCTGACATTATTGGGCTTTTCTCATAGGAAGCTCAGCATGAAGATTCGACTCGCGATCACTTCCGCGGCTGTGGCCGCTGTCCTGATTTTCCAGGGCTGCGTCAAGAACCCGCCACCAGTGCCGCCCGACAAGGTAATCGCGTCCGGACGGTTTGAAGACGGCTTTGTGGTGGAGCTGCTGCGGGCAGAGCTCGCCCCGCAAATGGCTTTTGGCCGCAACGTGCGGGGAGCATGGCTCTGGAGCAGCGGCTCCACGCGGACAGATGGATCGGTCATCGGAGGCATCGGCTATGAATTGAATCAAAAAGTGTCCGACGGACAGCTTTCCGAGGTCAGCATGAAATTGCAAAACCATGAGGAGCCGGTGTTTTACGGTCTCCTGCGTGCCAGACAGCCTGATGGAAGCTGCATGCGCAACGAGGTGATCTGCGTGAACGGCTCGGAACATGCCATCCAACGTGAAAAAGGTGTTTTCTCGGAGTTCATCGACCGCGGAACTGGATCGGACGACCCAGCCAAGATGGAACTTCATGTGCAGGTCGAAGACGGCGCTGGAGGCTGGCGAGACCTGTTCGGGCCGGTCATGTTCACCGCCGAGGATGGCCGGGCCTTCGTGGTGGGGGACGCTATCCCTCGGCGGCAGCCGACTCTCCGGCTGCGTGCCTTGCATGCAGAACGGCCCCCCGTCGAATTCAGCGTGCCGAATCCGGGTTACAAGCCTTCCTTTGCCAGCGTGAAGCCACAAATACTGCCGGCCGTCCACGACGGAGGGGAGTTCCAGGTGCGTTGTGACGGGCTGAAGTGGGTCACAGCCTCGGGGTTGCCACCGCTACTGGAGGTCAAGCTTCATCTGGACGCCCCTGCATTGCCAATGGACTGCGTGAGACTGAAAAACTGGCTGCTGGATGAAACGGGGAATCAATACCTCCGGCGAGGTGAGAAGGTGTGGGGCTTTGACCCGCTGCCTGGGGAGCAAGTTTTGCTTGTGCGCAGTTTGGTCGAGCGGGAGCAATCGATCTATCCTTGGCGCGAAGAGGATGTTACGTTCATCGCCGAGGGCCGTCTCGCGGACGCAGTGGATCAGCAGAAGGCCGAGATCACCGCGAGCGGCCGTCAACTCGGCTGTGCCTCGATTGAATTTCAATCGCCAGATCCCACCAGCCGGTCATCGCGGTTCGCCAAGCCCTATGTGCTGGATTTCAAGATCCGCGGAGCCTGCACGCCCGAGCAGTTGGCAGTCGCTCAAAGAGCCCACGAAGGCCGTGCCCTGGTGGTCTTCGGCGAAGGCCAAAGAGCCATTGGCGAATGCCAGTCTCCGAGTTCGGGCAGCACATCGGGCCCAGGCAACCAAGCGACTTTTTACATGGATGCCAAGTGGGCAGGGGACTTGAAGCAAGGAGAACGGTTTCGCGTGGGCTGGCTGAAGAAGTGCCAGCCCGAGAGCGTGGAATTCGTTGTCGAAGTGCCGCAAAAACCGGCGGCCGAAAGCAGGTGACATCAGCCAGCGGAGCCTTCCAGGCATCAAACACCTTGCTATATCCCCTATCGGTGGGACTATGCCGACCCTCAAAACGCGAGGGAAAGCAGATTATGAGTCAACACACCTTCCCCGAGTTGGGAATCGCTCCCGAGCTTCTCGGAGCCGTCAAGGAACTGGGTTTCGAACAGCCCTCTCCCATTCAAGCCCAGGCCATTCCCGTGGCATTGGAAGGCCGCGACGTCGTCGGCCAGAGCCACACCGGCAGCGGCAAGACGATGGCCTTTGGCATTCCCGTGGTGCAGCGAGTCGATGCCTCCCTCCGCCGTGTGCAGGCGCTCATTCTCTGCCCCACCCGCGAGCTGGCCATGCAGGTCTGCGCGGAGATTCACAAGCTCGCCGTCCACAAGGAAGGCGTCCGCGCCACGCCCGTCTATGGCGGCTCGTCCTATGACCGCCAGATCCGCGCCCTTCAGGCCGGTGCTCAAATCGTCGTCGGCACTCCGGGCCGTGTGCTCGATTTCATCGAGCGTGGCACCTTGAACGTCAAAGAGCTCAAGATGCTCGTCTTTGATGAGGCCGACGAGATGCTCGATATGGGCTTCGCCGAGGACATCGAGCGCCTCATGGAGGCCGTCCCCGAGGACCGCCAGACGATTTTCTTCTCCGCCACCTTCGAGCCGCGCATCCGCCGCCTCGTGGAGAACTACACCCGCAACGCCGCCACGATCACCATCGAGCAAAAGGCGATGACCGTGCCCACCATCGAGCAGCGCTACTACGAGGTGCATGGCCGCTCGAAGGCCGAAGTGCTCTGCCGTGTGCTCGACATCGATTCGCCGCGCCTCACCATCGTTTTCGCGAACACGAAGAAGGCCGTCGATGACGTCACCGACGCCCTCGTGGGCCGTGGCTATGCCGCCGACCGACTGCACGGCGATTTGAACCAGATCATGCGCGAGCGTGTGATGCGGAATTTCCGCAATGGCACCATCGAGGTGCTCGTCGCCACCGATGTGGCTGCTCGCGGACTCGACGTGAACGACGTCGATCTCATCGTCAATTTTGAGCTCCCCTACGACTGCGAGGACTACGTGCACCGCATCGGCCGCACAGGCCGCGCCGGCAAGAGCGGCAAGGCCGTCAGCCTTGTGGCCGGGCGTGAAATTTACCTCATTCAGCGTATCCAGCGCTTCATCAACACTCGCATCAACCGTGCGAAGGTGCCCTCCCAGGAGGAGATCGAGGCCACCCGCGTCGATCAGACCTATGAAAAGCTCAAGGCGGCTCTCGAAAGCGGTGAATACACAAAGCACGAGCACAGCATCCAGCGCCTGCTTGATGCTGGTTTCACCGCCACGGAGATCTCCAGTGCCTTGATGGACCTGTGGATCAAAGACAGCGCCCGCGAAGGCGAGCAGATCGTCGAAGACCGTGCCGTGAAGCGCAAAGAAGCGCCGCAGCAGGAGTTCCGCGCCCGCCCCATGGCCGTCGAAGGTGCCACCGCCGAACCTGGAACGGCTCCCGTGCCCACCCAGATGCCTGCTGAGGGCTCCGGTGATGCCCCTGCCGCTCCGAAGGCCGCTCCTGCATCTTCCTTTGACGATGACCAGCACGACGACGAGCCCTCCCTGCCGAAGCGCCAGACCAGCTTTGCGCAAAAAGGTCCACGCTCCGGCATGGTGCGCCTCTTCATCAACATCGGCGGCATGGACATGGTCCGCCCGGCCGACATCGCCGGCATGCTCTACAACACCGTGCAGGATCTCGCCCCCGGCAGCATCGGAACCATCGACGTGCTGGAGAAATGCAGCTTTGTCGAAGTGCCGGATTCCGCGGTGGAATCCGTGCTCGAAACCATCCGCCAGCAGGCACCGATGGTCCGCAATCGCGAAGTCCGCATGGACTACGCCGATCGTCCCGATGACACCTCCGGCTTCCGTCCGAAACGCTTCGGCGGTGGCGGTGGCTTTGGTGGTGGCGGCTTCAAAAAAGGCGGCTTCGGCGGTGGTGGTGGGTTCAAAAAACCCGGCTTCGGCGGCGGTGGTGGCTTCGGTGGCGGCGGGTTCAAAAAGCCCGGTTTTGGCCCCAAACCCAAGCCTTGGATGAACCGTGAAGGTGAAGGCCCCGGCTCTGGCTACGGCGGAGGCGGCGGTGATTCCGATGGTGGTCCTCGTCGTGAAGACGCCGGTGGCGGCTTTGGCGGTGGTGGTGGCTTCGGCGGAGGCGGCTTCAAAAAAGGCGGCTTCGGCGGCGGTGGTCCCAAACGCTTCGGCGGTGGTGGCGGCGGCTTCAAAAAGAAGTGGTAACTCCCTTCTTATCCCGCATCCCTAATCCCTCATCACTGATCTCAGATCAGCCGTCTCGCATTCCTCAGCCCATCGGCCGTCATCACGGCCTGATGGCGTGAGGCGACCATGAAATCGAGGTAGTTCTGCCACTGCATCGGCCGCAGTGAGGCCACGCCAAGGCTGCGGCGGCTGTAACCATAGTCCGCGATCTCCCAGCCGAACTCCGAGTGGCGGTTTCGATACTCCTGGCGGTGAATCCACGCGCCGAACTCATCTTTGCGCCACACCTCCGGGTCGTTGCCGGGCACGGTCTGTGCCAGCGCCCAAACGTTGCGCACCACCTCGGCGTCGTAGCCTTCGACCATGTCCTCGCCGGACCTCATTTGCCCAAAGCCTGGCTTTTCTCCGTGGATGCACGCACCGCCTGGATGAGCGAGTTGCGCAGGCCATGCTTTTCGAGCTGCTCCAGCGCCGCGATGGTCGTGCCGCCGGGGCTCGTCACCTCATCACGCAGCGCCGCGGGATGCTTGCCCGTTTGCAGCACCATCTGCGCCGCACCGGTCACCGTCTGCGCTGCGAGCCGCAGCGCGGCCGCACGAGGCAGTCCCATCAAAACACCACCATCGGCCAGTGCTTCGATGACCGTGTAAATATACGCCGGGCCGCTGCCGCTGAGGCCGGTGACCGCATCGAGCAGCTTTTCAGCGACTTCATCCGCCGTGCCGACAGCACCCAGAAGCTTCGCGGCCAGTTCCGCATCCGCCGCGGTGGCCTGCGTGCCGCGTGCAAAGCCCGCCGCACCGGCTCCGACGAGCGCTGGCGTGTTCGGCATCGTGCGGATGACACGCTGGCCTTCACCGAGCCAGGCTTCGAGCTTCGCGATGGCAATGCCGGCGGCGATGCTGAGGTAAAGCGGACGGTTTTTGGCCTTCCCGAGGCTTGCGCAGAGCTTTTCCATGTCACCGGGCTTCACGGCCAAAATGACCACATCGGAGCCTTCGGCCACTTTGAGGGCATTTTCGGCCTTTGAGCGGCATTTGAGGCCTTCCTGCAACGTTTTCACCGCGGCGGGCACCGCGTCACAAAGCGTCACGCTAACGTTTTTCGCCCCGAGGGCTGATTCGATGCCGCGCAGCAGCGCTCCGCCCATTTTTCCGCATCCGATGAGTCCGATTTTCAGCATAAGGCCGCGATTGTGCGGGCGAGTCGCCCTCAACGCAAGCCTGCTTTGGCAATCGCTGCATCCACCTTCATCGCATCCACGCCTCCCGCCGTCATGATCGAATCAAACAACGTAAAATCCTCCATCAGCACGCACAGCGCATACGCCCGTGTCTCAGCCGTGGGCGAATGCAGCGCATCCTGAAAAAGCGGTCGCACCTCCTCGCCCGCCTGGTCAATGAGCAGCGCCGCGTAGGCGTCTTTCGTGTTCCAAGGCAGACCCGCATGCCAGGTGGCCACCACCTCGCGCACGATCCTTTCGTTCAAATGATCCCGCAGGCTCTCGATGACCTCAAAATCGCCCATCTGGATCGCCGCGTGAACGGTCGCCAGCACCTCCGCGTCGTCGATGGGCGGGCGTGAAGGCTTGGAGGCCGGCTCTTTCGTTTGTGGCAGCGGCGGAGAGGCCGGTTTTCGTGCCCAAATCTCCTCCGGCGTGAAAACCCGGCCCTGCTCACGCTCCGCCGCGGCCAGCAGCATCAGCCATTCACAGCCGCAGGCCTTCAATTGCGCCTCGTGTCGCGGCGCGGCCGCCTCCTGCAGCGTGTAACCCGCCCCGATGCTGCCCGCGGAGCCCCATTGCTCGCCCATCGAGATCGGCTGCCCGGAGCTGTCCGGGTGCAGATGCACATCGAGCAAGACCTGATTCCCCGCCTTTCCGGGTGGGTGACCAAATCCGAGTGAAATCGCGGCCGCGGGCATGACAGACCGCTTTTCGCCGGAAACAGCCCGCCAGGCAAGCTCCGGCCACGCTCCGCCCGGCGTTCTGAATACGAATTTTGCCCCCGCATTTGACGCCCCCCCCAGTCCATGCAAGATGCCGCGCTTTCCCGGCTGCCAATCGTAAAACGAATCTCCAGATTCGTTCTCCCCGGCCCTCGAAAGCGCCCAAATCATACGCTTTCCTTCTCCCAGTCTCCCCATCTCCGAGTCTCCTCGTCTTCTTCCCTCCCCCATGCCCAAAGACACCTCCATCCATCGCATTCTCGTCATCGGTTCCGGCCCTATCGTCATCGGCCAGGGCTGTGAGTTCGACTACTCCGGCGTCCAGGCCTGCAAGGCCCTGCGCGAGGAAGGCTACGAGGTGGTGCTCATCAATTCGAACCCCGCCACGATCATGACTGATCCGGAGTTCGCCTTCCGCACTTACATCGAGCCGATCACGCCGGAGATGGTGGAGAAGATCATCATCAAGGAAAAGCCGGATGTGCTCCTGCCGACGCTTGGCGGTCAGACGGCGCTGAATACCGCGATGTCACTGCATCGCGCAGGCACGCTGGAAAAACACGGCGTGCGCATGATCGGCGCGAAGCCGGAGGCGATCGAGAAGGGCGAGGACCGTCTGCTTTTCAAAAACGCCATGCTCAAGATCGGCCTCGACCTGCCGCAGTCGGGCGTGGCGCACACGATGGAGGAGGCGCGCAAGATCGCGGATGAGATCGGCACGCTGCCGCTCATTATCCGGCCGGCCTACACGCTCGGCGGCACGGGCGGCGGCATCGCTTACAACCGCGAGGAGTTTGAATCGATCACGGCTCGCGGCCTCGATCTCTCGCCCGTCACGGAAGTGCTCATCGAGGAATCGCTGCTCGGCTGGAAGGAGTTCGAGATGGAGGTCATCCGCGACAAGGCGGACAACTGCGTCATCATCTGCTCCATCGAGAACCTCGACCCCATGGGCGTGCACACGGGCGACTCGATCACCGTGGCGCCCATCCAGACGCTGACGGATCGCGAGTATCAAATCATGCGCGACTTCTCCTTCGCGTGCATCCGCGAGATCGGTGTGGAGACGGGCGGGTCGAACATCCAGTTCGCCGTGCATCCGGACACGGGCCGCATGATCGTCATCGAGATGAATCCGCGCGTGAGCCGCAGCTCCGCGCTCGCGTCGAAGGCCACCGGCTTCCCCATTGCGAAGATCGCCGCGAAGCTCGCGGTCGGTTACACGCTCGATGAGTTGAAAAACGACATCACGCGCCACACCCCCGCTGCCTTTGAGCCTACCATCGACTACGTCGTGACAAAGATCCCGCGTTTCACCTTCGAGAAGTTCCCGGGCGCCAACGAGACGCTCACCACGCAGATGAAATCCGTCGGCGAGGCGATGGCCATCGGCCGCACGTTCAAGGAGTCTCTGCAAAAGGCGCTGCGCAGTCTGGAGATCAAGCGCTTCGGCCTCATCGGCGACGGCGCGGACAAGGACATCGAAGACGAGGACCTCACCACCAAGCTCACCGTGCCCAACGCCGAGCGTATCTTCTGGCTCGGCGCGGCCTTCGCGAAGGGCTGGGACGTGGAGAAGGTGTTCTCGCTGACCAAGATCGACCGTTGGTTCTTGCGGCAGATTGAGGAGATTGTCATAGCTTCAAAAGATCTGTCGGATTCATCCAATCTGTCGGATCAGTCACTCCGCCAAGCCAAAAAGCTGGGCTTCTCCGACGTCCAGCTTTCCAAGGCGAACCCAACCAACACCCGCGCCGCGCGTAAAGCCGCGGGCATCATTCCCACCTACCGCCTCGTGGACACCTGCGCGGCGGAGTTCGAGGCTTACACGCCTTACTACTACAGCACCTACGGCATCGAGGACGAAGTCACCGACAGCGACAAGAAAAAGGTCATCATCCTCGGCGGCGGCCCGAACCGCATCGGCCAGGGCATCGAGTTCGATTACTGCTGCGTCCATGCCAGCTTCGCCCTGCGCGAGCTGGGCTACGAGACCATCATGGTCAACTCCAACCCCGAGACCGTCTCCACCGATTACGACACCAGCGACAAGCTCTACTTTGAGCCCCTCACGCTC
>JAEUHK010000001.1 GCA_016795465.1 Verrucomicrobiaceae bacterium
CGGTGCCTTCATGCTGAGCATGTTGGTGCTCAAACACCACGGCTACAGCCTCGGTGCCTTCTTTGACTCCGTCGCCGCCGCCACCTACGCGGGCACGGAGGCTCCGAAGAACCTTCTCCAGCCCGGTTTGCAATATGGCACGGCCGTGAAGGGCCCGTGGGGGCCCACCGACTTCCTTTCGCTGAGCTTGGCGCTTGTGCTCGGCACCGCCGGCCTGCCGCACATCCTTGTTCGCTTCTACACCGTGCCGGATGCGAAAACGGCCCGCTCCAGCGTCGTGTGGGCGATGGCCATCATCGGCCTGTTTTACATCCTCACGACCTTCTTCGGCTTTGGTGCCGCCACGATCCTGCAGAAGGCTCAAATCCTCTCCGACGGCAAACCGAACCCCAACATGGTTGCTCCGGCACTCGCTCAACATCTTGGTGGCGAGCTGTTCTTCGCCTTCATTAGTGCCGTGGCCTTTGCCACGATCCTCGCAGTGGTCGCCGGCCTCACGATGAGTGCCAGTGCCAGCTTTGCGCACGACTTCTACACGAACGTCATCCACCACGGCAAGGAGACCAAGCCCGGCCAGGAAGTGAAGGTCGCCCGCATCACCGCCTTTTGCGTGGGCGCGGTCAGCATCGGAATCGCCATCTACCTTGGCCCGAGTGTGAACGCGGCCTTCCTGGTGGGTCTCGCGTTTGCCGTCGCGGCGTCAGCGAATCTGCCGGTGATCGTGCTGAGCGTGTTCTGGAAGCGCTTCAATACCGCCGGCGCTGTCTGCGGCCTCGGTTTCGGCCTGCTGTCCTCCATCGTGCTGATCCTTCTGAGCAAAAACGGCCCCGCCTTCCTGGGGCACCCCTTCCCGCTCGAGAATCCGGGCATCGTCAGCATTCCGCTCGGCTTCCTCGCCGCTTACCTCGGTGCCATCCTCACCAGCCGTGATGAAGAAGCCGAGGCCAAGTTCGCCGAGCTGAAAGTGCGTGCTCACACCGGCCTCGGTGCTGAGAAGGCCACGGCGCATTGATGTGCGTCCACGCTTCATCGTTGTTCCGATGAAACCGACGCGCAGCTATCTCTCGCCGTGGATCTGGGCCGTGTATGCGGTCCTGCTGGCGATTTCCATCCCGTGGTATTGGCCGCAGGAGGTTGGGACGATCGTGCTGGGCATGCCGCTGTGGGCGGCGGTGTCGGTTTTGGGCTCTGCGGCGATGTCGGTCTTCACCGCGTGGCTGTTTCTGAAACGCTGGCCGGATGAGGAGGATGATCAGGCATGAACGCGCTGCCCTTTGGCACCGGCGCGATGATTTTCATCGCGATCTACCTGCTCTCGATGGTGTGGATCGGCTGGCTCGGCCGCCAGGCACGCGAGGAGAACTCGATGCGCGATCATTTCATCGGCGGCTCGGGCGTGGGTTTCTTGGTGCTGCTGCTCACGCTCTACGCCACGCAATACAGCGGGAACACCATCCTCGGTTTCTCCGGCAAGGCGTCGCGAGTCGGCTTTTCATGGCTGGCGAGCGTTCACTTCATGACGGCCATCGTCGTGACCTATCTCATTCTCGCGCCGAAGCTCTTCACGCTGGCGAAAAAGCATGTCTTCATCACGCCGACGGATTTCCTGGCGCATCGCTTCCAGCATCGCGGGCTGAATTTGCTCGCCACGCTGATCATGGTGGCCGCGCTGCTGAATTTTTACCTCGCACAGCTCACCGCGATGGGTCGCGCGGTGGAGGGGCTCACGACGCTGCCGCCGGATGTGGCCTTCGCATGGGGCGTGGCGGTGCTGGCGGCGATCATGCTGCTGTATGAAACGCTCGGCGGCTTTCGCGCCGTGGCGTGGACGGATGTGATTCAGGGCGGCATTCTCGCCGTGGGCTTCTTTGTGCTGCTGGCGCTCATTTTCATCGAATACGGCTCGCTGGAGGTCACGACGCGAAAACTGGCTGAGATCGCTCCCGCGAAGGTCTTGCCGCCGAAGGCTGCGGAAGCCCGGAGCTGGCTCAGTTACGTCTTTTTGCTCGGCGTGGGTGCTGCGCTGTATCCGCAGGCCATCCAGCGCATCTACGCCGCTCGTTCCGCCAAAGCGTTGCGACGCAGCATGGCCGTGATGGCCTTCATGCCGCTCACCACCGCGCTCATCGCCGTGCTCGCGGGTGTGACGGCGGCCGCGCACCTCGGCGGCCAGCTTTCCGGGGCCAGCACGGATGCCGTGCTCGGCGTGATGATGCGCCAGGTGCAGGAGCACAGCGCCTTCGGGCACGGTCTGGTGGTGCTCATCTTCGCCGCCGTGCTCGGCGCGATCATGTCCACGGCGGATTCCTGCCTGCTCAGCCTCTCCAGCATGATCACCAAGGACCTGTATGCCGGATTTGTGCGACCCGATGCGAGCCAGGAAAAGCTCACGAGCCTCGGCAAATGGATCTCGACGATCATCGTCCTGTCGCTCGCCTCACTCGCCATCTACATGAACAACTCCGGCGTGAAGTTCACGCTCGTCGAGCTGCTGGAGATGAAGTTCGACCTGCTGCTGCAGATCGCGCCCGCCTTCCTCATCGGCATCCATTGGAAGGGGCTCAAGGCCGGTCCCGTCTTCGCTGGCATGGCAGCGGGCCTCGTTTTCGCGATCTCCTTCTTTTGGGTCGACGACAAGAGCGGCACCTTCATGGCCACACTGAAGACCAGCGGCTTTCACCCCGGCATCTGGGCGCTCGGGTTGAACATGGTGATCGGGGTGGGCGGGTCGTTGGTGATGAAGGGCAGGCAGGCAGCCTAGGGAAGCTTGCTTTCACCGCGGAGGAGCAGAGCGAACGGTTCCTCGTCTTTCCAAGCTCTTGCCTCACTCCCCGCCATCCGGCAGGACATCGACGGCGACTTGGAGGCGTTGTTCGCCGGCGCCGATGGTAACGCCACGGAGGGGGCTGACGTCGCTGAAGTCGCGGCCCCAGGCGACGGTGATGTGGCGTTCGCCGGGGAGGATGTTGTTGGTGGGATCGGCGTCCATCCAGCCGATGCCGTCGCCGCAATAGACGCTGACCCAAGCATGCGAGGCATCCGCACCGATAAGCTTCACCTGTCCGGGCGGTGGCATGGTTTCGAGGTAGCCGCTGACGTAGCGGGCGGGCAGGCCGATGGACCTCAAACAAGCGATCATGACCTGGGCGAAATCCTGACAGACGCCGCGGCGTTTGGCCAAAACCTGCGCCACGGGCGTGGTGTGATCGGTGGCAGCAGGATCGAAGACGAAGTCCTCGTGGATGCGGCGGTTCAAATCACATACAGCTTCCAAAATTGGACGCTTGGCCGGGAAGGAAGGCCGCGCGTAATCGGCAAACGCGGGTCCCACGGGAATGAGCGAGGATGGAAAAGCGAGCTCACCGGCCAGCAGGAGGGGCGAGCTGCCATCGCCGCGGCAGCCATCGCGGATGGTTTCCCACGGCGCGGTGCTGGCGGGATCAGGCGGCTCGGCTTTTTGCACCTCGATGAGGCTGCGAGAGATCACTTCGAGCTTTTGATGGGCTCCGGCGATCTCGAAATACACCGTCGAGTTTCCGAAGTAATCGGCCCGCTTCGCCCGCTCCACCGGTTCCGGCCGGATGTGCAGCTCATGCCAGGGGCATTCCTGCTGCGGCAGCGCCCGCGGCTCCAAACGCGCCGTGTAATGCCCCACGGTCACCGGACTTTCGTAGGTGTAGGTGGTGCGATGGATGATGTGGTAGCGCATGCGGTGAAATGACGAATTCAGAATGGCGAATGACGAAGAGCAGGAGGTGGTGGGAGGTTCAGTCGGGCATTCGACATTCGGATTTCGTCATTCGTCCTTATCTTCCACGCACGGTGGCGTGGCTGAAGAAGTGCTCGGTGATGATGTCGGAGAGGGTTTCGATGCCTTTGGACATTTTTTGGCAAAAGTGCGGTGCGACCTCGAAAACGAGATCGCCGGCATTCGCGAGCTTTTCGAGGTTCAGAGCCATCAGGTCGGAGAGCAACGAATCCGTCTGCTCGCGTTCGCGGTTGCCGGCATCCTGCGTGGCATCGTGCGGCAGCTTCGCGACGAGGCGGTCGAGGGCGTGAAGCTGAAAGCTGAAGCTCCGCGGATTGCCCGGCTCCAGCAGAAGCAGGTCGAGCGTCTGGATGAGCATCGGTCGCGCAAAGTGGAGGCGTCGATAAGTCATCGTGCTGTCACCAATTTCGAGCAGCGGGCCGAGCACGATCTCATCCTCGCGGGCATGCAGCACGCCGGCTTGCAGCAGCGTCAGCATCACATCACTGCGCTCGATGCGGCGGCCGATTTCGAGGAAGCGCCAGCCATGGCCGCGGGTCATGTTTTCCTGCTCCATGCCGCTGAAGGCCGCCAGATCGAGCACGAGCGTGTCGAGCAGCTCGATGGCTCGGGTGACGGAGAAGCCGCTCGCGGGCATGCGGGCATCGCGTTCGATGCGGTTGAAGAGCCGCCAGGTATCGTCGGAGAGGCGGTCGCGGGCGGCGGCGGCATTGTAGCGCACGCGGCTCATCAGATCGGGCACGCTGCCATCGCGTTTCGGATCTTGAAGCAGGGCGGAGAGATGCTCGCGGAGGTCCGGAGCCTTCGCGGGCAGAAGGCCGAGCTTCGTCATGAGCGCCACGCAGGCGGCGACCTCACGATTGCTCTCGGCGCAGCCTTCACCGGAGAAGCGATGCAGGGTGGTGCGCAGCACACGCACCGTTTGCTCCAGCCGCTCAGCATAGCGGCCGAGCCAGAACAGATGATCTGCCACGCGGCTCGGCACGCCGCCGGGCGGTCGCGCCGGACGGATGACGATCGGCGCGGGATAGAGCCGCACGTTTTCGCTCGGCGCATCGCCGAGCACCCAGGTGTCCTTGCTGATGCCGCCGCTGCGCATCGTGACCAGCCAGCGATGTGGCTCGGGGCTCACGCGGGTGAGACCGCCGGGCATCGCGGTGAACTTGTCGCCATTCGCGAGCACATACGAACGCCACACCAGCGACCGCGGCTCCAGCTTGCCATTCACCAGCGTCGGTGTCGTCGAGAGCGGCAGGATCTCCTGGGCGATGTAATCATGCGGCGAGGCACGGATGGCATCGAGCAGCCGAGCTTTTTGCTCCTTGTCCAAATCGCGGACAAAGACCGGATCGCGAGCACCGCGGACGAAGGCGGGCTTGATCACCCAGCGGTCGGGATCGCTCAGCACGAGGTCGAGCTCGCGCTTCTGACCGCACCACCAGGTCGGCACGCAGGCCATCTTCAATTCCTCGCCGAGCAGCTTGCGGCAGAGGCCGGGCAGGAAGGGGTGCATGGCCGGTGTCTCCACCACGCCGCAGCCGAGGCCATTCGCGAGTGCCACACTGCCGCTGCGCCAGGCTTCGAGCAGGCCCGCGGCACCGAGCATCGAGTCGGGGTTCAATTCGAGCGGATCGGCGAACACATCATCGACATGCCGCAGCACCGCGTCCACGCGGCGCAGGCCTTCGAGCGTCTTCAAAAACAGGCGACGGTCCCGCACCGTGAGGTCGGCGCCCTCGACGAGCGGGTAGCCGAGGTAGCGGGCTTGAAACGCATGCTCAAAGTAGGTCTCGTTGTAAGGCCCCGGCGTGAGCATGAGGATGCCCGCATTGCCGCGACGTTGCGGGAGCAGGCTGCGCAGCATGTCCCGCTTCAAATCATACCAGGCCTTCAAACGCCGCACTCGCGAGGCATTGAACTCCTCCGCGAACACGCTGGCCAGGATGATGCGGTTTTCGAGCGTGTAGCCTGCGCCGCTCGGGGACTGGATGCGATCCGCCAGCGCCATCCACTTGCCATCCGGACCGCGAACGAGGTCACAACCCATGCGGGTGGCCATTTTTCCGCCCGCCGGCAGCACGCCGACCACGGGACGCAGGAAGCCAGGATTCGCATGCACAAGCGCCGGCGGGATCCAGCCCTCGCTGAGCAGGTGCTGCGGGCCGTAAATGTCCGCCAGGATGGCGTTCATGAGCCGGGCTCGTTGATCGAGCCCCTCGGACACGGTTTGAAAATCGTCCGTGCTGACGATGAAAGGCAGCAGATCGAGAATCCACGGCCGGCTGGTGCCCAGCGCATCATCGTAGATGTTGTAGGTCACGCCATGGTCACGCAGCAGGCGCTGCACGGCCTCCGTGCGCTGCGTGAAGTCCTGCGGACCACAGTTCGCGAGGAAGCTGCCGAAGGTCTTCCAATGCGGCCGGAGCTGGCCGTTTCCATCCACCATCTCATCGTAAACGTCCGCATCCGGCCGGTAGGCAGGCAGGATGCGTTCGATGGGAGAGGTTGGAGCTTCGGCGACGGGCAAGGGAGGTGCTGTATAGCAGCTTTGGAGCCGATGTGGAGGGAGAATTGTGCCGCGTCTCCTGCGACGGCTTTGGTCAAAGATGCCGCTCATTTGGAGGCACAACTCCCATCTTGAATTTCACGCTCCGCCCCCCTACTCTTCATGCATGAGCATCCTCGAAGACGCCGCACAAGCCCTCTCCAAGGCCATTGATCCGAGAAAGCTGACTTCCTTGCGTGCGTCGAAGTCCACATCCCAGCGCGTCGAAGCGCTCGTGCAAAAGCTCAAGGAAGGTGAGATCAGCAAGGCCGAGAAGGCGGAGCTCGAACAATATCAAATGCTCAACCAGATCATGTCTCTGGTGAAGGCCCGTGCCCGCGTGGCAGCCGTGTCCGCATGAGCCAGCATATTCCAGCCGCCCTTCGCAGGCAGGTTTGGGAACGTGCCGCCGGTCTTTGCGAGTATTGCTTGCTCCATGAACGCGATGACTGGGTGGGCTTTCAAATCGAGCACATTCGCAGCCGCAAACATGGTGGTCGCACGACGCTTTCAAACCTGGCCCTCGCCTGCCTCGACTGCAATATGGCGAAGGGAACGGATCTTGGGTCGGTCAGCCGGGCCAGCGGTCTGTTGATTCCGTTTTACCATCCACGGCGCGACCGATGGACGGAGCACTTCCGCCTTCAAGGACAGCGCATCATGCCCCTGACCGAGACCGGAGAAGTGACCAGCCGCATTCTCGGCTTCAACACACGCCCGCGTCTGTTGAAACGCCAAGCTATCGCAATGGCGGGTCGCTATCCAAGCATCGAAGCGCTTGCGGTGCTGCGTGACTGAACCTCACAACGCCCGCTACGACCTCCTCAAATCCAGCGTGAGCGGAAACTCCGGCACGCCTTCGATTTGGCGCAGTTTGAAGGCACCCGGCGTGTGGCCGTAGCTGAAGAATCGCGCGAGGCGGCGGCTTTCGGCTTCGTAGCTGTTCACGGGGAAGGTGTCGTAGCTGCGGCCGCCGGGATGGGCGACGTGGCAGGTGCAGCCGCCGAGGCTGCGGCCGTTCCACTGGTCCACGATGTCGAAAACAAGCGGGCTGTGCACGCCGATGGTGGGCTGCAGGCACTCGCCGGGCTGCCAGGCACGGTAGCGCACGCCGGCGACATACTCGCCGACGGTGCCGGTGGGATGCAGCGGGACCTGCACGCCGTTGCAGGCGATGGCGTAGCGGCCGTTGACGAGGCCTTTGGTCTTCACCTGGACGCGTTCGAGGCTGCTATCGACAAAGCGCACGGTGCCGCCCGCGGCACCTTCTTCTCCCAGCACATGCCAGGGCTCGATGGCGGTGCGGATATCAAGCTGGACGCCACGCTGCGTGATGTGGCCGATGGAGGGGAATTTGAACTCGAAATGCGGCGCGAACCATTCGGCCTTCATGTCGTAGCCGTGCGCGGTCATGTCCTCCATCACATCGGTGAAGTCATCCCACACAAAGTGCGGCAGGAGGAAGCGATCGTGCAAATCGGTGCCCCAGCGCACGAGGTTCTGCTCATACGGCTTGTTCCAAAATCTCGCGATGGCCGCCCGGAGCAGCAGATGCTGCGCGAGGCTCATCTCGGCATGCGGCGGCATTTCAAAGGAGCGCAGCTCGACGAGGCCGAGGCGTCCGGTGCTGCTGCTGGGGTCAAACATCTTGTCGATGCAGAACTCCGTGCGGTGCGTGTTGCCGGTCGCATCGCAGAGGATGTTGCGGAAGATGCGATCGACGAGCCAGGGCGGCGGCGTGCCGGCCTTGTCGGTCTGCTTCTTCAGCTCGCGGAAGGCCAGCTCGAGCTCGAACAGCGCGTCATTGCGTGCCTCATCGACACGCGGGCACTGGCTGGTGGGGCCGATGAAGAGACCGCTGAAGAGGTAGCTGAGGCTCGGATGGTTGTGCCAGTAGCCGAGCAGGGATTTGAGCAAATCGGGCCGGCGCAGGAAGGGCGAGTCCTTCGGTCGCTCGCCACCGATGACGATGTGATTGCCACCGCCGGTGCCGGTGTGGCGTCCATCGACCATGAATTTCTCCGTGCCGAGCCGCGTGAGCCGCGCCTCCTCGTAGAGCGTCTTTGTGTTGTGCACGAGCTCGTCCCATTGCTTCACGGGATGCATGTTCACCTCGATCACCCCGGGGTCAGGCGTGACCTTGATCACCTGAAGGCGCGGATCATACGGCGGCGGTGTGCCTTCGACGATGACAGGCATTTTCAAAGCGGCCGCGACATCTTCGACAGCCGCGACGAGGTCGAGATAGTCCTCGGTGGAGACCACCGGCGGCATGAAGACATGCAGGCGGCCGTTTCGCGGCTCAAAACAGATCGCGGTGCGGATGATCCAGCTCGCGGACTCCTGCGGCATCGGGAAGCGCGATTTCAAATCGCCGAATGCATCGTCATCGCGGCGCAGATCCGGCGGCAGCGGCTCGATCTTGCGGCGCTCGGGCTTGCCCTGGCCGCCGTATTGGCCGGTGATGTAGTTGGAAGCCGCGGCGGATGGTTTCGGCGGAGCCTCCATGCCGTCCAGCCAGTCGGCCACGGCGCGGAGGAAGTGCTGGCGGTTCTCCGGACGCTCCGGCAGGTCCGGCCAGTCGCTCATCGCATCGGTGGGATAGATCCACGGATAGTCCGTGCTCGCCACCCACGGCAGGCTGTCGAGCGGCAGGCGCAGACCCATCGGCGAATCGCCGGGGATGAGATACATCGTGTCGTCTCGCACGAACCACGGACCGCTCTGCCAGCGCATCTCGTTGCCGACTTGATTGCGCTCCAGCGGCAAGACGAAGCCGGTCACCTTGTCGAGTCCCTGCTCGAAGATGCGGGCGAGACGCTCGCGCTCGAAGGGATCTTTGAGGTTCGACTTCAGCGGATCGACGTTCACCGGCAGGCGCTTCTCCTTCCAAAGGTAGTAGAAGGCATCTTCATAAGCCGCTTTGAGCCATTTTGGATCGACGCCGAGCGCGGCACTCAACGCGAGGCCGAAGCGATACGCCTCATTCTCGGTGTGACCATAGCTGCGCGACTCATCGGCGATGAGCGAGTCATCCGTCCACACCGGCGCACCATCCTTGCGCCAGTAGCAGCCGAGTGCCCAGCGTGGCAATTGCTCTCCGGGATACCATTTGCCCTGGCCGTAGTGCAGCAAACCGCCTTGCCCAAATTGATGGCGCAGGCGCTTGATGAGGTCGCCGCTCAGGAGGCGCTTCTTCGGGCCCACCGCGGCGGTGTTCCACTCCTCGCCGTCCATGTCGTCGATGGAGACGAAGGTCGGCTCGCCGCCGACGGTGAGGCGCACGTCGTCCGCGATCAGCCGCTCGTCCACCCTGTGCCCGAGCGAGACCACCGCGCGCCATTGCTCATCGCTGTAGGGCTTGGTGACCCTGGGCGTCTCGACGATCCGCTCGATCGCCATGGTGTGGGAGAACTCGACCTCGCAGGCGTCCATGGTGCCGCTGACCGGCGAGGCGCTTTCGGGATCGGGGGTGCAGGCAAGCGGCAGGTGGCCTTCGCCGGCAAACAGCCCCGAGGTGGGGTCGAGGACCACCCATCAGGCACCGGGCAGGTAGACCTCGCACCAGGCGTGCAGGTCGGTGAAGTCGACCTCGGTGCCCGAGGGGCCGTCGAGCGACTT
>JAEUHK010000015.1 GCA_016795465.1 Verrucomicrobiaceae bacterium
GAGGCGCGGGTTTTGCCAGATGACTTTATCGCCCTCGCTGCCATCGCCCGCGTCGGTGGTGGTCAAATAAAGCGTCACATCGCGGTCGGAGCTGAGTTTGACGCGCATCTCATGGTTCGCGGTGAGCGGCGTCACCGGCTCTTGCCAGGCCTTCGGGCCGTTTTCTTTGCCGATGTGGCCGACGTTGGCGAATCGCCACAAAACCTGCTGCCAGGGATCGATGTCGGCTGCGGTGAGCTTCTTCGCGCGAAACTTCGCCCGCAGCGGATCGAGCAAAACGGATGGCTTCGTGCTCGTGAGCGCTTCACGGAGGATTTGCAGGTATTTCGGGCTCAAGCCATCCGCACTGCCGCGGCCTTGAATTGCATCGAGATACCTCGCGAGCGGTAAACGGCCGCTGCCGGTGCCTGTGTCCAGCTTGATGCCCTGCGCGACGGTTTGCGCCGACTCGCCGGACGTCGTGTGTTTCGCATAGATGCCGCGAATGCGTGCCAGCGCCTCGTCCGTCCAATCCTGCGCCGAGGTGCTCGCCGACCAGCGTAAGCCGTGCGACGTGAAAACCGCATGCGCCGTCACTTCCTTCGCCGCATCGAGATATTTGGTGAGCAGCGCGGGCGACATGACAAGCGCCGCACCTGCATTGGTGAATCCCTCGCCTGCCGCCCCATCGACGGGAAACTCCTTCGCCGGATCGAGCGACTCGATGCCGGTCAGATCGCGCAGCGTGTAGGTGTATTCCATGTTCGACAGCCGTCGCAGCACGACGGGGCCGGGATCGCCCGCGTTCGCGAGCGCGATTTGATCCAAGGTGCCGCGCACCCAGTCGGTGAGTTGCTTTTTCTCTGCGGCGGAAAGCTGCTTTTCCTTCTTCGGCGGCATTTCGCCGAGTTGCATCTGGTCGAGCACGTTTTCCCACACGTGTGGCTCTTTCTGGATGTCGGAGGCTTCGAGATCGAGGTCGCCTTTCTGCTTTTCGGTCGAGTGGCAATTGAGGCAGTAGGTTTGGAGGATGGCGTGTGTCTCGATGGCTTGTGCCGAGGCGGCGAGAAGCAGGGGGAGCAGGAAACGCATCACACTTCCTCCAGCATGAGTTTCGCATCGCCGAAGGTCTTCGGGCGCACGTCCATCTTGTCCATCATCGACATGAAGAGGCGGCAGAGCTGGCGCTCGGGCTTGTCTTTGTAGTCGAGTGTGCGGCCGCTTTTGAGACGACCGCCCGCGCCGCCGAGGACGATGACGGGCAGTTCGTCGTTGTTGTGCTTCGCGCCAACCATCATGCTGGAGCAGTGCATGAGCATGGTGCTGTCCAGCAAAGTGCGCTCGCCCTCGCGGATGCTGTCGAGCTTCCGTGCGATGTAGGCGACTTGCTGCATGAAGAGCTGGTTCACCTTGAGGTAGTCTTCGCCGTCGCTGTGCGAAAGCAGGTGATGGATCATGTAGTCGATGCCGTGGCCGGGCTGTTGCACGCTGGGCAGATTCGGGAAACGCAGGGCGCTGTGGTCGTTGTTGAGCTTCAGGGTGGTGATGCGCGTGGTGTCGGTCTGGAAACCGAGCACGAGGATGTCGCACATGAGCTTCATGTGCTCGGCAATGTCCTGCGGGATGCCGTCGGCGGGGCGCTGCATGTTCGGTTTGTCGAGCGTGGGACGCCAGCCTTGCAGTTCGCCGCGTTTGCCGGCGTTTTCGATGCGCTTCTCCACCTCGCGCACGCTGTCGAGATATTCATCGAGCTTCCGCTGATCGCTGGCGCTGATGTCGCGGCGCAGATCCTGCGCATCGGCCAATACGGCATCCAGCACGCTTTTGTCCGCGGGCGAGGCGTCGTCTTTGAAGAGCCGGTCAAAGGCCAGCGCAGGATACAACTCCAGCGGCGTCGGCGTGGTCGGCGAGCTCCACGAAATGTGCGAGCTGTAGAGCATCGAGTAGTTTTTGTGCACCGACGGATTCGCCTTCTCACAGGCCAAAACGAGGCTCGGCACCTTGGTTGAGCGTCCGAAGGTCTGTGCGAGCAACTGATCAAAGCTGGTGCCGCTGCGAATCTCGCCACCGGAGGCGATGGGAGCCCCGGAGAGCATGTTTCCCGTCTGCGAGGAGTGGATGTTCCCCTTTCGCGCCTCCTCGTGATACAGGCCGCGCACGAAGAACATCCGCTCGCGGAAGTCCTTCAGCGGCTCCAGCACGCGGCCCAGCTGCATCGCCTTCCCTTCTCCTTTCGCCCACCATTCCTTCGATTGGAAGCCATTGCCGGAAAACGTCACGCAGAGGCGCACGGGAGCTTCGCTGGCCGGCTTGTTCTTCTTCGGCTCATCGCCCCAGACATTTACCGACTCCATCCAAGGTAACGCCATGGTGACACCTGCGCCACGCAGGAAGGCTCGACGATTGAAACGGTGGGATGACATGCTCCATCTACGCCACGAAGCATGCGAACCTTAGCACCTGTCCTTTTCGAGCCTTCTGCTATTTCCAAAGCCATGCCGCTTGACCATTGATGCAAAGCTGGCTCCCTCTCCCCATGTCAGACTCCTCACCTGCCGCCCCGCCGCTCCTGCCGCTCGTTTTTCGCGGTGCTGTGCTTGCCTTGTTCTGCTGGGCCGTCGGCTGGATGGCCATGGCAAAGCTCAGCCTCGGCATCGTCGCAGGCTGGGTGATCGGCGGGGCCACCTTCGGTATCGGCCTGTATGCCATCGCGAATCTGCGCGGTGCTCCCGCCGGCCTGTGGGTAACGTTTGGACTCAAACTGCTCAGCGTGACCGGCTACAAAATCATGATGGTGGTGATGGTGTCCTACCTCATGAAGGACTGCGGCATGAGCGACACGGATGCGCAGTTTGGCTACCTGCTGCTCGGGCTCATGATGTCGAGTTGCACGCTGCTCGCAGGCTCGATCACGGATGCGATCGGCCTTCGGCGCACGCTCGCGATCGGTGTTACGCTGGCGGTGATGGCACGCGTCGTCATGATGTCTGTCTCCAACCCGTGGCTGGCCCTCACGGTCGGCCTCATCCCCGTGGCT
>JAEUHK010000045.1 GCA_016795465.1 Verrucomicrobiaceae bacterium
GTCGAAATCCACGAACCAGCTCTGGAACAGCGCCCGCGCCATCGCCTCCAGCGTCGCGTTCATCCGCCGGTTCAACTCGATCTTGTCGTCCAGCGCCCCAAGCACCGCCGCGATGGCTTTTTGCTCGGCGAGGGGTGGGACGGTTACTTTGAGCGTCCGCTGAGTGGTCAGGCTGACGTAGTCAGCCATGTCCGTCTCGCCTTTGCGTGAATCCAACTGCTCACGAAACGCGCGAGACAAGAGGTAGAAGTAGATGTAGCGGCGGTCTAGCTGCTTGGGGTCTTTGACCCGCCAGAAGGTTGTCTGTGGTGAGCAAACAAACGGGGGCGCGTTCAATGGAACGTAGGCGACCTTGCCGACTGTTCCTTTGTGGGAAAGCAGAACGTCGCCTCCAGCTCCGATGCCTTTTCGCACGCGTTGGCGGGCAACTTCATTGATGCGCTGAGCGCGTTCAAATAGCACGCGACCACTATCCATGTCCGCAGCGCGGATGAACTGGATGCCTTCCGTGGAAAACTCGTCAGGGCGTGGGCGGTTCTCGCCGTGATTGCCATCTTCCACCAGCAGTGCTCCCGCTGCTTGCAGTTCGGCGACGGACATCTCTTCCCATTCACCCGCCATAACCCAGCCCCCTCAGGTTTGCTTTGATGGCCTGCTCCAGTTTCGCGGACTCGGCGAACTGGGCATGCAGTTCGGCGACGAGGCGCGGCATCTTTTCCTCGAAGGGGTCGCCGTCGTCTTCGACTTCCTCGGCTCCGACGTAGCGGCCCGGGGTCAACACATGGCCGTGGGACGCGATTTGCTCCGTGGTGGCTGAAAAGCAGAAACCGGGCACGTCCGCGTAGGCGACCCCGGTGTTTTCAGTTTTCAGTTTCAAGTTTTCAGAGGAAGAGCGCCAGGCGTGGTAGGTGTTCGTGATTTTCTCCAGGTCGGCGTCGGTCAGCTCGCGATGGACGCGGTCGATGAGGGTGCCGAGTTTGCGGGCATCGATGAAGAGGGTCTGCTGGCGGCGGTCCCGCTCTCCGCCAAGGCTACGGCGGGCAGGCGCGGACTTTCCTGATTTGTCCTTCGCGAGGAACCAGAGGCAGACGGGGATCTGCGTGCTGTAGAAGAGCTGGCCGGGGAGGGCGACCATGCAGTCCACGAGGTCGGCCTCGATGAGGGCGCGGCGGATGTCGCCTTCGCCGGACTGGTTCGAAGACATGCTGCCATTGGCGAGGACGAAGCCGGCCATGCCGTGCGGGGCGAGGTGGTGGATGAAGTGCTGCACCCAGGCGAAGTTGGCGTTGCCCTTGGGCGGGATGCCGAACTGCCAGCGAACGTCGTCGTCCTTGCGGAACCAGTCGGAGTCGTTGAAGGGCGGGTTGGCGAGCACGTAGTCGGCACGGAGGTCGGGGTGCTGGACGTTGCGGAAGGTGTCGGCGTGCTCCTTGCCGATGTCGGCCTCGATGCCGCGGATGGCGAGGTTCATGATGGCGAGGCGGCGGGTGGTGGCGTTGCTCTCCTGGCCGTAGATGGAGATGTCGCCGAGCTTGCCGCCGTGGGATTCGACGAATTTTTCCGACTGCACGAACATGCCGCCGGAGCCGCAGGCGGGGTCGTAGATGCGGCCCTTGTAGGGGGCGAGCATCTCGACGAGGCAGCGCACGACGCAGGACGGGGTGTAGAACTGGCCGCCGTTCTTGCCCTCGGCGCTGGCGAAGCGGGTAAGGAAATACTCATACACGCGGCCAAGCAGATCGACGGAACGGTGCGTCTTCTCGCCCTCGCTGGCGGCGGTGAGGCTGATGGTGGCGATGAGGTCGATGAGTTCGCCGAGGCGGTGTTTGTCGAGGCCGGGGCGGGCGTAATCCTTGGGCAGGACGCCTTTGAGGCGCGGGTTGTCGCGCTCGATGGCAACCATGGCATCGTCCACGGTCTTGCCGATGGTGGGCTGCTTGGCGTTGGCCTGGAGGTGCGACCAGCGGGCATCGGCGGGCACCCAGAAGACGTTCTCGGCCTTGTATTCGTCCGGGTCCTCGGGATTGGCCCCGGCGTAGTCGCCTTTTCCAGCGACGAGTTGGGCGCGGTGTTCCTCGAACGTGTCAGAGATGTATTTGAGGAAGATGAGGCCGAGGACGACGTGCTTGTATTCCGCCGCGTCCATGTTGTTCCGCAATTTGTCGGCGGCGAGCCAGAGCTTGGCTTCGAAGCCGAGGTTGGCGGTGGATTCACGTTCGGTTCCTCGTTTGGGACGGGCCATTGGGACGGAGGTTACAAACTGCCCCGGGGACGGATCGAGAAATTCCTCGGGGGAAACCCTTACGGAGTTCCCTGCGACGATTTACCCGGGGGAGGCGATGGACGACGGGAAGAACAACCGAATTCGGAGGTCTTTCACCGAGAGGAACTTCACCACAAGAAGCGCAATGATCACAAGGAGTGGCCCAGTTCTGAGATGCGGATGTCTATTCCGGTCCTCGTTGAACTTCTGGGAAAAGTGATCGGAGCTGCGGCGGATGGATCCATCCGTGCACCTCTTGAGTTATTCCATCGCCAAAACCACACTGCGGAGGCGCTGAAACTTCCGAAAACCTTGGTCAAAGGTGATCAGGCTCAGATCTGAGGCGACCGCGAATGCCGCCAAATAGGCGTCCTGCCAAAATTTTGGGGAGTAGGGAAAGCCTCTCGTCAATCGGCGCAACTCGCCCTCCAAACCGGCAGGCTCGTCCTCAAAGGTGAAGCGCCTATCGGTGAATATCCGGTCATTCAGTTTCCAGGCCGCGTCCGACGGGCAGACGTCGGCACCCATCACCGCGGGGTTGGAGAGCAGCCTCAGGAGCCCCATTTGGGCTGTCCGGCACACAACCACCCTGTCTCCCGCAGAAATCCCATCCAACCATCGCAACGCGGCCGCGTGGTGCTCGTGTCCGCCATAGCAGAGCGGCAGCAACCAGCTAACGTCGGCCAGGGCGCGCATGGCGGGATGCTTCAGTCCGCTCCTCGGCTGCGATCACTTCGTTGACGCGGTCCGACGTCAACCGGGCAGATCCATGACGCGCCGGAATCAGCGGAAATCGAACCTGCCGTCGCCCAGAACCACCCTTCCCCATAGCCAACCGCAATCCCTCAGCGACCAAATCCTTAAGCTTGGAACCATTGCGGGCCGCAGTGGCCTTTGCCTCGCGGAACAAATCATCCGGAATCTCGACCGTTGTTTTCATGTGCCCACATTCCCATAAACCCATCCCGTCAGCAAGGCCTTGCGGGTCTCTCAGGTGCGGCCAATTGCGTTGCGTTTTCAGCGAACGTTCCCACGTGGACGCCCCCGCCACCCCGTTGTCCCGAATCTGTCCCGAATCGGTCTGGAGGTATCGGTCAGAAGTGCCGGATCGCGAAGGCGCGTCCGGATCCGGACTTGAGGTAGCGCTCAAAGGCCGCCGCCCGGACCGGATCGCAGAAAGCGACGGCCACGCGGATCTCCCAGGGCCGTCCCTTCCGCGTGGACGACACCTTCCCATCGTTGTGCGCCGCCAACCGAGCCGCGAGGTCATCCGTCAGACCCGTGTAGAATCCCCCCTCCGCCGCCCGCGATTCGAGCAGGTACACGTAGCGGAATCCGGAAGTCACGGAATGCCGAGACATGCCTTCCAGAATGGGAAGCCATCGTTCGGCCCGGAATCCCCAGATTTGAGGGGAGGGGTGACTTGATCCGGCAGCAGACAAAATCGGAAACGGGGAGATCCAAACTGGTGGTTTGGAAAGGAGACTCGCTCCGACGTAGCCTTGGCGAAGTCGAGGGCAGCCTTCGCCCATTGCACTCGCCCCGCCATAGCCGCAGGCGGCGGCGGGCTCGCCCCGCCGAAGCCTTAGCGAAGGCGAGGAGCCTCGGGCCGTTTCAAGAAGCTGGTTCACCCAGCCGTAGCACGAGGCGAGGAGAAAGTTTGTCATGGAGCCCGCCTTCGTGCTGGAGCACTACGGCGGGGCAGCCTTCGCCCTTTGCGGAGCCTCGGGCGAAGGCTGGTGGAGGCGGGGGGAGTTGAAGCCATCAATGAATTTTCGCCTACATTCGCAAACATGCGTTTCA
The DNA here is from genome assembly GCA_016795465.1 of Verrucomicrobiaceae bacterium. Lineage (GTDB taxonomy): Bacteria > Verrucomicrobiota > Verrucomicrobiia > Verrucomicrobiales > Verrucomicrobiaceae > Prosthecobacter. Next base: position 4,067 of record JAEUHK010000045.1, read on the forward strand.
GGCCCGTATTCATTGACGATTCTGCGCATCTCGAAAATCGGTCACTCAGACCCAAACGCGCACGAAAATGCACCAAAGCGAAGTTTTACTGTCCCGAATTGTCCCGAAAAACTGTTCGTGACCGAACACCCCGCGCACCAGTGATTCAATCCGTCATCGCTTACGGGAGCGGAGGTCGGCTTCCTCGGCTTCGAGGAGGATTTCAAGCATCCGCTCATGACGATTCAGGAAGTCGCGGGTGACTTGGAACTGTTCCGTCTCGGTGAAGGTGGTCTCCCGGATTGCCTGGTCCCCAAACTCGTAGATCCGGGAGTTGGGATAGCCGTTTGAATTTGATCCCGAACTTCGGGGTCTTGCCAATCTATTGATGACATCCAATTCCCAAAAGAAGGCAGTCTCCAAGCCTAGCCACTTCAAGTGGTCGTATTGGCAGGTTTGGCTCATTGCGGCCGTCGCCGTCTTGATCCTCGTCGTCGCTGCGGCCCGGATACCGCGTTTCCCACTCGATCTCAGCGTGGCTCGGGGAGTTCAACGCTTCAATCCCCTCGGATATCCTTGGGCCAAGTCGCTGACGGACACCGCAAAGCCTCCCGTCGCCTATGGACTCCTGATTGTCGCCAGCCTCGTCGGATGGCGCCTGGCTGGGCTCCGAGCCGCCTTTCTCGCTCCGGCGGCGTTCGCGGTCGTCCTGGGGTTGGACCGTATTCTCAAGCCCTGGATCGCGCGTCCGAGGCCATCTTCAGACCTCATTCACGTCGTCGGGGCATCCAGCGGATTCGGATGCCCTTCCACCTTTGGACTGATCTACGCAGCAACCGTCGGAACCGTGGCTTGGTTGGCTATCCGAAGTTCCGCAGGACGAACACGAGTGCTGGTCCTGGGGATCTCCCTGTTCGTTCTTGTCCTTGGCGGGTCTGCCCGAGTGGTCCTCGGCGGACACTGGCCCAGTGATCTTCTCCTATCCTATCTGCTGGGCGGATTGGTCGTCTCGGCGCTCGCAAAGCCGCTCCTGGGAAAGTAGCGGCTGGCCTCGGGCCGCTGCCGCGTCAGCGCAGCCCGGCGACCGAGGTGTCGCCTCCCGTGGCGCGGCGAAGGGCAAACTGGGCCTGATTGTGGGATGCCAGCAGCGTCAGATACTCAAGGCGGGCCTGGGTCAGATCGGCTTCGGCTTGAACGGCCTCCAGGACCGCGCCCACGTTGAATTCCTTCCTGTCTCGCGATAGGCGGAGCAATTCCGCTGCGGTCTCGACAGTCTGGCGGGCGATCTCCAACTGGTCCGCCAGCGATTGGGCACGGTTCAGGGACGAAACCACCTGCCGAATCACCTCGTCGGAAACCTTCTGTGTTTCCAGTAGCGAGATCTGCTCGCGGGCTTTCGCACCGCGAACCCGGCTTCGATCCCCGATGCCACCCGGTCCGATTCGCCACGTCGCTCCCAGCAGATAATCGGCAGTGCCGTCGAAGTTGTTCCATGCGCTGTTCATCCCTCCACCCAGTCCCCCCAGATAGGCCATGGCTCCTACCGTCGGAATCCAGGGCCCCTTCACCGCACCATCACGCCCCGCCTCTGCACTCCGGACCAACGCCGAGGCCCTACGGAGTTCAGGGCGCCCGCCCAATGCTTGTGCAACCAGGGTGTCGAGGGCGGCATTTGTGGCTACGAGGGTCATCGGGGCCAAATCTCCGGGAGCTGGCAGGAGATCCACCGCCGGGTCCAGTCGAAGCAGTTGTGCCAGGCGGGCCGCGGCCAAACGTCGATCTTCAGTGGCCCGCCGGATCTGGAGCTGATTCCTGCGCGTCTGCAAATCCGCCCGAAGAACCTCTCCCTTGTACGCCACCCCGACCTCCATCGCCCGGTGCACCTGACTGGCGTAGTCCTCTGCGATTTTCAAACCATCCTGAAGGACCTCGATGGAGGCTTCGGTCTTGGCGAGTTCCAGATAACCAGTGGCGGCAGCCAGAATTTCATCCTGTCGCGAGATCTCCACCGACTCCTCGGCCGCCCGGGTCATTTGGCGCGAGGCCAGAGACTGGTAAATGGCATCCCCAAGATCCACCTGAAGGGTGAGCGCGGCGCCCACGGTATAGGCCTGCTTGTTGGCCTCGAAAATGGCACCCGCGACATCCTGGATATTCCCGTCATGCCGCCGATAACCGGCCCCGGGCGCCAGCCAGGGAAAGAATCGCAACATAGCCTGATCCTGCTGCGCCTTCGCCTCCAACAGGCGCTCCCGGGCAATCTGCACATCCAGATTCTGCGCACCCGCCAGGCGCAAGGCGGTGGGGAGATCAATGGTGAATGGACCGGCATTGGTGCCCTCGCCGAGGGCCCCGCCGCACACCAAGAATGCGGACACCATCGCGACACCTGTCCACCGCAGGAGCGTCAGAAAGGAAACATTCATCACTTGGCCTCCACGATTTGGACGGGCTGTCCGTCCACCAAGGAAGCTTTACCTGGTATGACCAGGGTTTCGTTCCCGGAAAGCCCGCTGAGGATCTCCACCAGGGAGCCGTCATTGAAACCGACCTTGATGGCCTTCTTCCTGGCCACCCCGCCATCGACGACAAAGGCAAAGGCGTTCGCCTTCTCCATCACCAGCGCTCCCACGGGAATACGCAGGGCGTCGGAGTGCTCCTCAACGCCCAACCGTATCTGCGCATACATGCCGGGTCGAAGTTCCAGTTTTGGGTTCGGCAACTCCGCCTCCACCAGCATCGTTCGGGTGGCCTCATCGAGCGCGTAACTTAGTCGGCTCACCGTGGTCTCAAACCACCGGCCCGGAATGCCCTCCACCGCGATCCGGACTGGTTGACCGCGCTGGATGAGCGACGCCTCGCCCTCGGGAACTCGAACCTGAGCCCGGATAACGGAGAAATCCATCAGGGTAAGGACCGCCGCGCCACCGGCCGTGTTCGCTGAGGTGGCGGCGGGAATGAAGGCCCCGGGGTCGACAAAGCGGGCGGTGACGACTCCGGCAAAGGGAGCTTTCAGCTGACTGAATTCGAGCAGCGATTCCGTGCGCTCCAAATTGGCCTGGGCCACTTCCAGACGGCCCGTTGCTTCGTCCACGGACTGGGGAGTCACCAAATCCGGCGCCTTCTGGCGCGCAGCAGTCATCCGCGACGCCTCCGTCGTCGCCACCTTGACTTCCGCGCGAAAGCGGGTCCGGTCGGCCTGTAGTTCCGGGACCTCAATCTCTCCGAGGGCCTGTCCCGCCTGGACCCCGTCTCCAGTATCCACCGAGATCGACTTCAGGTAACCCGGAACCTTGGCGTACAGGGTCGCCTGTTGGTTGGCCTTGAGGGAACCGGGGAGAGTCACATATCGGACAGTGGGTCCCCGCGAAGGCCGAACCCCGGAGAACTCCGCCGAGAGTGCCTCTTGAGGATCAGCCAAAGCCAGAAGCACCGCCACCACTGGGACAAGGCCGGGGGAACGGAAGGGTTTCATGAACGGATGCATCGTTTGGAACGGAGGTCAGACCGCCGTGGGAGCCGTTGAGGTTGCCGGTTCAAAGTATGCGCTCTCCGGATCCTCCGGATCCAACGACGGAGACCGCACTGGTTTGGCCGCCAGGAGGGCGAAGGCGCCGGGCAGGACGAACAAGGTGGCGACCGTGGCCAGGAGGAGGCCGCCGACAACCGCCCGCCCCAGGGGTGCTGTCTGGTCGCCCCCCTCCCCCAGACCCAGTGCCAGCGGAATCATTCCTGCAATCATCGCGAAACTCGTCATCACGATGGCCCGCAGGCGTCCCTGCGCTCCTTGAACCGCCGCGTCCACCCTTTCGCTGCCCGCCCTGCGCGCCTTTTCGGCAAACGTGATCAACAGGATCGCATTCGCCACAGCGACGCCGACGGCCATGATCGCGCCGATGGCGGACTGAATGTTCAGCGTCGTGCCCGTGATCCATAGCATGAGGACCACTCCGGCAATGACCGCTGGAAGGGTGGAGACCACTGCCAGCGCCAGGCGGAGCGACTGGAAGTTGGCGGCCAGCAGGAGGAAAATCGTGACGATGGCGAGCACAAGTCCGGCGCGAAAACCGGTGAGCAGTTCCTGGAGGGGCACCGTCTGGCCCCGCAGTTCCACCTTGGTGCGGGCGGGTGGCGGGCCGAGTTCGGCGAGGGCGGCGGTGATCTCCCGGGTCACCTCACCGAGGCTCCTCCCGTGGAGATTCGCGGTCACGCTGACCACCCGCGCCATGTTGTAACGCTCATACTGCCCAACCGCAGTCCCCGGGGTGACACTGGCCACGTTGCGCAGGAGCGTGGACCGCCCCTCGCCCGAGTTGACCGGAATGTTCTTCAAATCCTCCAGGGACGTGGTTTGCGCCTGCGGAATCTGGACCTGGACGGAGAACGCAATCCCCGATCCGGGATCGGCCCAGTAGACCGGCACGGTGAAGCGGCTGGAAGTGGTCGCCGCCACGAGGGATCGGGTGACGTCACTCATGTGAACTCCCAACAAACCAGCGCGCTCGCGGTTCACGTTGACGTCCACCGTGGGGAAATCCAGGGACTGCGCGAGGTGGACATCCCGCAGGGCCGGAAGCTCTCGAAGCTTGGCGGCGATCTTCTCCGCAAATTCCCGATTCGCCGGAAGGCTGGGTCCACTCACCGCGACTTCGATGGGCGTCGGCGAACCAAAGCTCATGACCCGGCTGACAATGTCGCTGGGCTCGAACGACACCCGCAGCTCCGGAAATTCCGCCCCAAGCGTCTTTCGAAGGCGTTCCCGCAACTCAGGGACCCGGACGCCCGCGTCCGGCCTCAGTTGAATGGACAGGTAAGCCTCCTCGGGTCCGCCATTCCACAGGTGGATCAGATTGACCGGGTAGTTCGGGGCATGGACGCCGACCAGGCCCAGGGACAGGGCTACGTTGTTCGACCCGGCTTCCCTCCGGATCAATTCGAGAACCCTCAGGGCAAGTTGCTCGGTGTTCTCCACCCGCGTCCCCGTGGGGGCACGCAGACGGAGGGCAAGCTGGCCGGAATCCACGGTCGGAAAAATCTCCGAGCCCAACCGCCGTCCCACAATGCCCACAACGCTCACTGCGAGGATCAGGTAGACGGGCATGAGCCAGCGACGCGCCCCGACGACGCCCCTCAGAACCTTGCCGTAGGCCCGTTGCCCTTTGGAGGTTTCCTCAGAGGAATCTGCCTGCCCTTGAGAGCTGACGTCCCCCTTCACCGGGTGGCCGTGACGGCGCAGCAGCCAGACGCTCAGAATCGGGACCAGCGTGCTGGAGAGGAGATACGACGCGACCATCGAGAATCCCACCGCCAGGGCCAGGGGAATAAAGAGAGAGCGCGCCGCGCCCTGCATGAAGAAGGCGGGGAGGAACACGGCCAGAACACACAGCATGGCCAGAAGCCGCGGCAATGCAGTTTCCCGGGTGGCATCGAGGGCCGCTCGGGCCACGGAGACACCCCGGTGCAGATGCGTGTGGATGTTCTCCACCGTCACCGTGGCCTCATCCACGAGAATTCCCACCGCGAGGGCGAGCCCACCCAGGGTCATCAAGTTGATGCTCTGACCACTGATCCACAAGGCCATCGACGCCGCGAGCAGCGCGAGGGGAATATTGATCACCACAATGAAAGCGCTCCGCCAGTCGCGCAGGAACAGCAAAACCATGAGCCCCGTGAGTACGGCCCCCACCGCGCCCTCCTTGATCAAGTCGCGGATGGATCGTCGCACCACGGGGGATTGATCGAATTCGTAGGTCACCTCGATGTCCTCCGGCACCACCGCCTTGAACCGCGCCAGGTTCTGCTTCACCAACTCCACCACCGAAAGCGTCGAGGCGTCCGCCCGCTTGGTGACCGGCATGTAGACGGTCCTCCGGCCATTCACGAGTGCGAAGCTCGTCACCAGATCGCTCCCATCCTCCACGGACGCTACATCGCGGAGAAAGACCCCAGCGCTCCCCTTCACCCGCAGCGGTATGCCTTCGAGATCCTTGATGTTCTTGACCACTGCATTGACCGGTACCAGCGGATAGCTGGAGCCCAGGTTCATGTTACCCGAGGGGCTCACCAGGTTCGCCTGGGTCAGTGCGGTGACGATTTCATCCGGCGACAGGTTGTAGGCCAGCATCCGGTCGGGCTTCACGTTGATCAGAATGGTGCGGGCGCTGCCCCCGAAGGGCGGCGGAGCGGACACCCCTGGGAGCGTGGCGAAGAGCGGACGAACCATGTTCAGAGCCGCATCCTGCATCTGCCCCACGGTTCGATTCGCGTTGGTCGTCGAGAACACCAGGTACCCCACCGGCACACTGCCCGCATCAAACCGGGTCACGAAGGGACCGGGCGTACCCGGCGGCATGAAGGCGCGGGCGCGATTCACGTAGGCCACCGTCTCCGCCATCGCTGCGGCCATGTCCGTTCCCGGGTGGAACTGGAGCTTCATCAGGCTGGCGCCCTGAATGGACTTCGACTCCACATGCTCGATGCCGGTGATGTAGAGGAAGTGGTACTCGTAGTAGTAGGTGAAGTACCCCTCCATCTGGGCCGGATCCATGCCTCCGTAGGGCTGCGCCACGTAGATGGTCGGGACACCCAGCGGAGGAAACACATCCCGGGACATTCGCGTGAGCGCGAACAAGGCCCCAAGCGTCATGGCAATCACCAACACAACCACCGACAGGGGGCGGCGCAGGGCGAGCTGAAGACCGGAAGGCACGTTCCGGGAATTCTGCGGAAAGCCCGTGGCAGGCCCCACTGCGGAATCCTGAAGATTTCTTCAGAATCGGGCCGTAGGCACGAATCGCCGGGTCTGGGCGCACACCATCACTGCGTGGACTCGGCCGGCATGGAGATCCGAAAGCGGCTGCCCTTTCCCAATTCGCTCTCCAGTTCAATGCCTCCCCCCAATTGCTCGATGGACAGCTTCGCAATGGCAAGGCCCAGCCCCGCTCCTCCGTCCTGTCGCGAACGGGACGGATCCACCCGGTAGAACCGGTCGAAAATCCTGTCCCGGTGCTCCGGTGCGATGCCCGGACCTTCGTCGCCAATCTCAATCACCGCGAGGCGGCCCCGGGGAAAACACCGAATCGTCACCCGGGTTCCCGGCGGACTGTGGCGAATGGCATTGTGCAGAACATTCATCACCGCCTGTCGCAGCGGGACCCGGTCGGCACGCACGACCAATCCCATAGGCGCATTGATCTCAAGGGTCTGGTGCCTATCCGCCGCCAGGACTCCCAGACACTCGCAGACGTCGGCAACCAACCCGTCCAGTTCCACGGCCTCAAAACGTAATGTCCACCGGCCACTCTCAAAGCGGGCGAGCAGGAGCAAGGCATCCGTGAGATCGGAAAGACGCTGCGCCTCCTCCAACATGCTGCCCAGGGTCTCTCGTAACGCAGCCGCATCGCTGGGATTGCGCAGGGCCACTTCGCCGATGGCACGCAGGGCAGTGAGTGGCGTGCGCAGTTCGTGGGAGGCATCCGCCGTAAATCGCCGAAGGGATTCAAAGGAATTCTCCAACCGCTCAAGGGTCTGGTTGAAAACGGTGGCCAGTTGGCCCAGTTCATCGTGCGGATTCGGATTCGGCAGCCGCTGCCCCAGGGATTCGGACGTAATCCGACGCGCCTGCTCCGTCATGGCGCTGATCGGCCTCAGTGTCCACCCCGCCACGAGATATCCCCCAAACGACGCCAGCAGAGCAGCAAGCGGAATCCCCAAGCCGAACCCCGCGGCAATCTCACGCAGCGTGCGGTGCAGTCCGGATTCATCGCGAAAAACACGCAAGGTTACCTCACGTCCACCGACCCGGGCCCCCTTCTCCAAGGCCCGTGCGCTCCCGCCCATTTCCAGTCGAATCGAATGGAAGGGATCGGCGGTGGCATTGGGCGCTTCAGCGACCGGTCCACCGTCGACCGGCCAGTGCCTCAACGACAGTTCCCCCACCGACCACACATCGAACCAGGTGGCGGCGTATCCCGGGCTGTTGGGAGTTGCAGGGCTGGTCTTTCGCCACTGGATGCGTCCTGAACCATCCAATTCCAGGTGCGCCTCCACCAGGCTCCAATCAATCTCCAACTGTCGGTCCAACTCAACACGCAGACGGTGTTCGATGAGCCAGTAGACCACCGGGGTCAATCCCAGGAGAACGCCGCTGGCGGCCGCCGTGAACCACACGGCCAGCCGCAACTTCAGCGAACGGCGCTGCCACCAAGACCTCACGTGTGCCGCTCCTCCCGCAGCATGAAACCCACCCCACGAACCGTCTGGATCAATTTGGAGCGGCGTCCTTCGTCCAGCTTCTTCCGCAAGTGAGCCAGATGCACGTCGATCACATTGTCCAGAGGGGTGGCACGATTCGGTTCCCGCCAGATCGTTTGAGCGAGCATGGGCCGTGTGACGACCTGCCCTTCATGGCGCATCAAGAGGACCAGCAGGTCAAACTCCCGGGGAGTCAGAACAATCTCCTGCCCCGCCCGCCAGACCCGCCTCGACTGGATGTCCACCGATAGGTCGCCGATCTCCCGCCGGAGCACCTCCTCCGGGATGGTTCTTCGCAGCAATGCACGAATGCGGGCCAGCAATTCTGCAAAAGCGAATGGCTTTACCAGATAGTCGTCCGCGCCGGCATCCAGTCCCACCACACGATCCTCCACCGTATCCCGAGCCGTCAGCAGCAAAACCAAGGGCTTCGTGTTGCGATTGCGGAGTGCCTCCAGAATCTCGATCCCGTCCCGTCCAGGAAGCATCCAGTCCAGCACCATCAGGTCAAAGGCCCGGTCGTTGAGGTGACGGAGCCCCTCGTCCCCGGTGGCAGCCAGGGTGGCGGAATAGCCTTCTGCCTCCAGCCCGCGAAGGATGGCCTGCGCGGTCTTTGCTTCATCTTCGACGACCAGGATTCTCACCTAGCCAACGGTCGCGCCTTCGGGCTTCCCGGCCAAGCGTGGGATTCGGAGATTCGGAAGGTTTACCTGCCACCCCAAACTGATGGTTGAAAAGGCACATTTCCTCAACTCCGGTTACGATTGCTTCGAAACATCGAAGCCCTGAGCATCAACATGTTACTAAAGAAACAGGGCGGGTAAAGGAGGGGGTTCAACACGGGTTGAGGGTGGATTCTGCCCCAGTCTCCGGTCCCGCCCCCGGGCTGCCTGCCATTCTTCCCTCTTTCTTCTTCCCCTATCTGCCCTCCCCCTCGTACGACACTTTTTCGAAAGAAAAAGTATGAAAGGGCCTTTAGGAAAGGGCAGAGAGAAGAAAGCAGAGTGAAAGAAGCAGAATGATAGTGGCCCCGCTTTTGGCCCCAACATCGGCCCATCGAGTGGCCCGTTTCATGGCCCCTGATTTTTCACACCAAATAGAGAGTTCAATCCACCTGACTGGCATGACTCTTTGGCGCCTTTCCCAGCTTTTCGTTTCCGGTGGCTTGGCCTGCCCGAATCCTCTCAATCAAGAGCCGCTCTTCGAAACGTCGCCGACTAAGGGTAGAACTTGCCTTCGCAAGCCTCCGTACGAGCCACTTCTTGGCTTCCTCCCAGGAACATCGGCTCGGCAGGTAGAAGGCCACACGCCGACGTGAAGCCATGATCCTCCCGATCAATCCTCGCTTATCGAGGAAGTCCAAGTCGTTCCGAAGCTGCTTCACGGTCGGGAATTTCTCCATTCCCGGCCTCAATGCCAGGAAACTCAATCCCTTTGGGGTGACAAGATCACCCGGCCCAAAGAGTCCCCTCGGCGACTTGAACCCGAGCGCCAAGGCCCGCAGATAATCCCGGCTGATCATATACGGCTCCGCCTTTGTCCCGATTGCACAGTTGACGGCACAGAGGACCCTGAACTGCCGACAGCTCATTCTGTCACTACCGACACCCCTGAGGTTCGCAATTTGTTCCCAGACGAAGTCCTGCCCAATTTGCACGAAGGGTCCCACTCCAAAACGCTGTTTTTCGTCCTCAATCCACGCTTCTGCCAACCGCCAGTTTTGAAGGGTCTTAGCCACTGTCCCTCCAGTGACATGGCACCTCGATTGTCCCAAAATCACCCAAAGAGTTTCAGTGTCAGCTTCATCGAAACACTCTGGCGCATCGGAAGGGAATTTTTCAGAATCAACCGCCTCCGAGTAGACGATCTCCAGCAAGTCCTCTTTGTCATTGTCGACCATGTACCGTCCCGTTTCGACGAGATACCAGTCAATTATCCTCTCCAATTGTTGCAGCGGGTCAGAACCGAACCCAAGGAGACAGAGGGGAAATTTGATGGATTTCATCGAGCGCCTCCGTGAAGAAGGTCGCTCGAACGTTGGGTGGCCGTCACGAGGTTGAGGGTCCAACCTTGGATGGCCTGGTCCACGGCCTCAGGATCAAAGAGACACCGCCGGCCGATTTTGGCCATGGGCAGGCGGCCCGATTGAACCCAGTTCTCGATGGTGCGGATTGAAACTCGTAACCGACGGGCGGTTTCGAGCTTGGTTTCGTACTTTACTCCCGTTTTTATTTCTTTCGGGTGTTTGAATGTTTGATTCATAGCGAGACGCACCATTGCAGATCGTCTCGCGTTAGGTTGTGACACGATTTCGGCTAATCTGAATCTCCGCCGCCCGGATTCCTCGGTTTGAGCTGAAACCAGGTCCACTTCCGGTTTCCTCTCTGGTCAACAAAAGTGAGCCCAAGCCGCGCCTGTCTCCGCTCCAGCGCTACTTCCTTGTAGATGGGATGCCGGGGATTCGCCGTGCGAAGTCCCAGTCGCATCCTCCGCTGCCGGAAGACCGCAGGGTCCGTCGGCACGAATGGAGCTCTGCAGTGCTTCCGCAGGTACTCGAAGACGATCATTGACTGCGATTCCGACAGGAAGGCGAGACCTGCCATGCCGGTTGGAAGCTCCAACCAGTGCTTTACGATGAACGCGTCGGTTCGATCCTCTGCATATCGGGCGGCCGCGTCCTTAGCTGAAATACCAGCTGGAACCCTTCCTCCCTGCTTTACTCGGTACAGTCGTTCCCTCTCCAAATTGTCCTTTAGTTTCTCCCTCCATTCCTCGGGACTGTCTTCGAGCAACTTCGAGCAAGCATCTGGCCCAAGTCTCGAAAGGAATCGAGCGAACTTCAGAAGTTCGACTTTGGTCAGAGCGTCAATCAACCCGTACTTCGCCATGACAAATCGGCGCGCAAGTTTCTGCGGGCACCCGTATCCGATGTACCAGAGGATCTTCTCGGCTCGCTCCTGGGCCTCTGCTACCCCGGTGATCGTCTCAAAATCCTTCAAGTCCCTCTTGGAAACTCCTTTGTCGTTCGCAAAAGCCCGCTCCCTAAGAATCTTCCAACGTTGTAGCCGAGATTGGCCATCGATGGATCGCAGAAAGTCTGGACCGAAAAGCGCACAAAGGTATTGCCCAACAAACGTCCGGGGCGTGGCCAGTTGGAGCAAGGTTTCTTGATGCAGCACCATACTTCCCCCTCATCGACTCCATTTCTCAAGTCACTCTGACGTCGCCCATTCACCGCAAAGCTGCTCCGCTTGCTGGAGGACGGTTTGGACGGCGGCGTCCTGCAAGTCGGGGGGGTACCCGTACTTGTTGAGGATCCGCTTTACCAAGACGCGAATCTTGGCGCGGGCGCCTTCCCGGAGGTTCCAGTCGATAGTCACGCTCTGGCGAACCTTGGTGATCAATTCGACGGCGATGACCTTCAGCTTGTCGTCGCCCATGGCTTTCACGGCAGACTCGTTGGCGGCGAGGGCGTCGTAGAAGGCGATCTCGTCGTCGGTCAGCCCCATGTTCTCGCCGCGCTTGGTGGCGGCATCGAGATCCTTGGCGAGTTTGATCAGCTCCTCGATGACCTCCATCGTGCTGATGGCGCGGTTGTGGTAGGCGTTGAGCGTCTTCTTGAGCTTTTCGCTGAAGACCTGGCTCTGCACGAGGTTGCGCTTGGAGCGGACCTTGAGTTCGTCCTTGAGCAACTTCTCCAGCAGCTCGGCGGCGACGTTCTTGTGTTTGAGGCCGCGCACTTCGGCGAGGAATTGGTCGCTCAGGATGCTGATGTCCGGCTTGGGCAATCCGGCGGCGGTAAAGACGTCGATCACCTGGCCTTCGGTGGTGATGGCCTTGCTCACGAGCTGGCGAATGGCGGCCTCGATCTGCTCGGGCGTCTTGCGGTTCTGGCTGCTCTGCTTGTTAAGCGCGGCTTGCAGGGCTTGGAAAAAGGAAACGTCGTCGCGGATCGCCGTGGCTTCATCGCTGGCGGCGCAGAGGGCAAAGGCGCGGGAAAGCTCCGTGACCACCTGCACCCAGCGCTTCTTGCCGTCCTCCTGTTCGAGGATGTGCTCCTGTCCGGCGGGGATGAGTTGCAGGCGTTCGGTCGGCGTGCCGCTGGTCCACTTGTCCCAGTTGAAGCCATGCATCAGGTCGCAGGCGATGCCGTGTTTCTCCAGCATCACGGCGATGGCCTGGGCGGTGTCGAAGGTCGGGTCGCCCTGGCCGCCGCTCTCGGTGTAGGTGACGAGCGCCTTCTTGAGCTGATCGGCGAGGCCAAGATAGTCCACCACCAGCCCCCCCGGTTTGTCGCGAAAGACGCGGTTCACGCGGGCGATGGCCTGCATGAGACCGTGGCCCTGCATCGGCTTGTCGGCATACATCGTATGCAGGCAGGGCGCGTCGAAACCGGTCAGCCACATGTCGCGCACGATGACGATCTTGAAGGGGTTCTTGGCGTCCTTGAACTGGTTCGCCAGATCCCGCCGCCGCTGCTTGTTGCCGATGTGCTTCTGCCACTCGGGGCCATCCTCGGCGCTGCCGGTCATCACGACCTTCAGCGTCTCCGCTTCCCACTCGGGCCGCAGCTGGATCAGCGCGTTGTAGAGGTCCACGCAGATGCGGCGGCTCATGCAGACGATCATCGCCTTGCCGTCCATCGCCTCCACGCGCTTCTCGAAATGCGCCACCAGATCGGCGGCCACCAGCGCGATGCGTTTCGGATCGCCCACCAGCGCCTCCAGCGCGGCCCACTTCGTCTTGAGCTTTTCCTTCTTCGTCAGTTCCTCGCCTTCGGTGATTTCCTCAAACTCCGCGTCGAGCTTCGGCAGCTCGGCGGCGTTCAGGGCGAGCTTGGAAATGCGGCTCTCGTAATAGATCGGCACCGTGGCCTTGTCGGCGACGGCGCGCTGGATGTCGTAGATGCTGATGTAATCGCCGAAGACCGCCCGCGTGTTTGCGTCCGTCTTTTCTATCGGGGTGCCGGTGAAGCCGATGAACGACGCATTCGGCAAGGCATCGCGCAGATTGCTGGCGAAGCCGTAGGACATCTCGCCCGTCTTTTCATTCACCTTGCCGCCGAAGCCATACTGGCTGCGGTGCGCCTCATCCGCGATCACGACGATGTTCTGCCGCGCGCTCAGCTCGGGCATCGCCTCGCCCTTTTCCGGCATGAACTTATGGATGGTGGTGAACACCACGCCGCCGCTGGCCCGGTTCAGCAATTCGCGCAGATGCTCGCGCCCACTGGCCTGCACCGGCGTCTGGCCGAGGATATCCGCGCAGCGTTGGAACTGGCCGAAAAGCTGGTCATCGAGATCGTTGCGGTCGGTCAGCACCACCAGCGTCGGGTTCTGCATCGCCGGATGCCGCACCACGCGGGCGGCGAAGAAGAGCATGGAGAAACTCTTGCCGCTGCCCTGCGTGTGCCAGACCACGCCCGCGCGACGGTCGCCCGGTTTGCCGCCGCGTTGGCGCCCGGCCCAGTAGGTGCCCGCGTCCTCGCGCAACACGCTGCCGGTCTCGGTCATGCCGCTGGCGCGCACCGTTTCCTCCACCGCCGCATTCACCGCGTGGAACTGATGATAGCCCGCGATGATCTTGTGCAGCGCGCCCGAGTCCGGGTCTTCCTCGAAGACGATGAAATGGTGCAGCAGATCGAGAAACCGCTGCCGCTCGAACACGCCCCGGATGAGCGTCTCCAATTCCAACGAACCGGGTGCCGCGTCACGCTGCCCGTCAATCGTGCGCCAGACCTTGAACCACTCCTGGTTCGCCGTCACGGAGCCCATCCGCGCTTGAAGGCCATCTGATACCACCAGCGCCGCGTTGTAATGCAGCAGCGTGGGAATCTCCGCCTTGTAGGTTTGCAGTTGAGCGTAGGCGCTCCAGATCGTCGCGTCCTCATCCGCCGCATTCTTCAGCTCGATGAGGCCCAGCGGCAGGCCGTTGACGAAGACCACGATGTCCGGCCGGCGCGCACCCGCCGTAGCCTTGGCGGAGGAGGGGTTGTGTGCCCCTTCCACCTTCGCCGCGGCTACGGCGGACTGAGCGTTCACCGTGAACTGATTCACCGCCAGCCAGTCGTTCGCCCGCACGTCTTCGAAATTCACCAGCCGCACATGATCGCCTGCGATGCTGCCATCGGGCCGGGGATACTCCACCGGCACGCCGTCCCGCAGCAGCCGGTGAAACACGCGGTTCGTCTGCACCAGCGCAGGCGTCCCCACCCGCAGCACTTTCCGCAATGCCTCCTCCCGCGCCTCCTCGGGAATGGCCGGGTTCAGCCGCCGGATGGCCTCGCGCAAGCGGCCCACCAGCACCACCTCGCCAAACGAATCCCGTTCCGCCGCCGGTTCACCGGGCGCGAGATGCGGTCCGTGCCCGACCGCATAGCCCAGCTCCCCAAACCATTCGAGGGCGGCGTCTTCGACGATGGATTCGTTGAGGTTCATCACGCTTTACGAACGGTGAGCAATTTGACCTTTTCTTCGAGAGCCTTGACGAGCGCATCGAAAGGGTCGCGGGTCGCTTTCTGAAGCGCCAGCTTTGGTGAAGCGGCCACTGCCGCGGCGATCTTCGCTTTAACGGCTGCTTTGGTTGCGTCATCCCAATCCTGGCCCTGCGCCTTGAAACATTCGCCAACCCGATCCGACCACTTTCTTCTCCCTCTCATAAGCGGCTTGACCAAATCAACGCCGAACACCGCCTTCACAATCGGCTCGCAGAACGTCAAAGAATAAAAGTCCTCAAACTCGGACTCGTCCTTTCCGCGACACATTGCATATTTGACGTCGGCTTTGGACAAGACTCGGTCGGCCAGCGCTTTCTCAACGGCTGTTTTTCCGGCAACATCATAGTCGACAAAAACAAACGCGGAACAAAGCGCTGTGCGAATTAGGTTGAGTTTGAAAGTGAGATTTGAACTCCCGTGCAACGGGTCGATTGCGAGCACCCCATTGGTGAGGGCTCCACGAAGCGTTTTCGAGTGATGCTTCAACAGTGACTCCAAAGCGAGGCGGTCGTCCTCGCCTTCTACCACAAGCACAATCTCCGCATGACGAAGATTGTCAGAGGGCCGGACACCGAGCATTTCACGAATTTGCTCCGTAGTCTCAGCGGGGGATGCGTTGTTAGCCGAAACCAGAATGTTTGTTCCGATGTGTTCTCGATTTACGAAAACAGGGTTGTGCGTCGTGATGATGACTTGATTGTTTGCCGCAATTTCGTTCAGCACATTTCGCAGCTGATGAATCGCCTTTGAATGGAGATGCGTTTCCGGTTCTTCAACAGCAAGGATTATCCGGCGTTTGCCTGCACTGCGAAGGGCGGCATGGCGCATGAGGCTCATCGCAGCCAAGCTTTGGATGCCGTCGCCTTTCTGCTTCAAATCTGTCTCAGTGCCGTCGTTGACGATAATGCTACATGCCTGACGGATCGCTTCCTCTTGCTCTCTTTCTCCCAGTTTAAGCCGCACGCGTTTCACGGATGGTAAGAAAACGCTGAGAGTTTCAGTGACCGCTTTGGAGAGCTGCGACAAGACCGGTTTCTCGATTGCTTGAATCGCCTTCATCGCATCCCGATAGGTCTTTTTCGATTCCAAGGCTTTGAGCTCTCGGCGAACGATTCCATAGACTATCTCTTGAGCCGACTCGGCGGTCCGAACTGATGGGATATATTGCGGAGTCAAAGTCTGCCCGACTAATCGGCAGGCATAACGAAAGTGTTGCGGAGCAATTGGAGTTTGACCCTCATCACGAGCGATCAGGTTCCATTCTGAGGCGGTGCATCGAATTTCGAAAGACAACAGTCCTTCTAGGTTGCGCCCTATCGTTGCTGCCATTTTCTTTCCCTCACTGGCAGTCAGTTGAAACTCGGTAACGAAAACCGTCGCTCCATCCGGATTGGCTTCCTGGAACGCCAAAGGAAAGTCCATCTCCCAACTAAACAATCGTTTGGTCGAGCCCAGCGATCTCAATCGAATGCTGTCACCTCTCGCCGGTGGGGCGAATCGTTGGTCGAACCTCGGAATCATCTTCAGCGCGGCCACCAGAGCTCTGAGGATGTTTGATTTTCCTTCGTTGTTCGGCCCGACCAGCGTGGTCAGGCTTTTCCCGAGCACAAGCCGATGTGACTGGCGAATGCTGCGATAGTTCTCAAGCCTGAATGCAATGAGTTTCATAAAGTAGGGGCAATAGCCACCTCCCCGCTCAGCAGCTTCGGCAGAAGCGTGTCGCGCAGGGTGGCGAGGGTGCGGGATTGATGGAGGTTGGCGGTGATTTGGGCGTAGAGCGGCGCGACTTTGGCGGTGAAGGCGGCCATGAGTTCCTTCGGCGGCAGCACAACGGGGATGGGGCGGAAGTTCTGTTTACTGATTTCGGCGAAGGTGGTGCCGGTGGCGCGGCTTTCAATCTCGGCCATGTTCGTCTGGCACCAGTTCAGCATGAAGAAGTTTGAGGCACGGTCATTGCACTTCAGCGCGATGAAGCCCTGATTGATGGCGACGGGCATCGCGGCGATGGCGAGGTAGCCGACGGGAGCGCGGGAGGAAAGCAGCAGCGTTCCGGCGGGAAGCAGGCCGGAGGAAATCTTGGCGATGCCGGCGTCGGTGAGCTTGCGGTCGGTGTCGAGAAGGACAGGCGCTTGGAGCGAGGAGAAGTCCTTTGGCGTCGTCCAGTGGTGCGTGCCGCCTTCCCAATACTTCGGCTCGGCAGTGCTCGGCGTTCCGCCGCCGACGCAATCGACGACTTCGCCAACAGGCTGAACGGTCCAGCCTTTCGGGATGTGACCGGCCTCGGAGTCTTGGAACGAGTCGGGGAAGAGGGCGGCGGTGGCGGGGTCGAGGCCCGCCTTCGCCAAGGCTTCGGCGGGTAAACCGGCGGGGTTGTCCTTTGTGGGGCGGACTTGTCCGCCGTAGCTCAAGCGAAGGCGGACGGGGTCGAAATCCACGAACCAGCTCTGGAACAGCGCCCGCGCCATCGCCTCCAGCGTCGCGTTCATCCGCCGGTTCAACTCGATCTTGTCGTCCAGCGCCCCAAGCACCGCCGCGATGGCTTTTTGCTCGGCGAGGGGTGGGAGGTTAATCTCGATGGACTCGATGACGCTCCGTTTGGCGATGTTGACCTGAACGCTGCCGGTCGAAACCGAAACCAGCGAATGGAACCCTGCTGGCGAAGACAGGATGTAGAACAAGAATGTCGGGTCGATGCGCGCCGTATCGGGGCGCAGTATCAACAGCGCCTGACTAATTACCCCAATCGGGTCGCCATCACGGATGACCGAAACTCTGCCGAGAGTTCCGGAGCAACTAATAATGAGGTCATTTGGTTGGACCGTGAAGCGGGCCAACTCTCGGTATTTCTCTTTGCCGATAAAGAATCGAAATTCTCGCGTGCTGTAGATAGCGTGCTGCTGCTCGTAAACCGGAACGCCTTCGGACAAAAGCTCGCCGCGTTTCAGGGCCGAGCCAAACGGACCACGAATGTATCCTTTTGGGCCGAGGACTTCACCAAGCGTTGCTGTTGGCCATTCACCCGCCATAACCCAGCCCCCTCAGGTTTGCTTTGATGGCCTGCTCCAGTTTCGCGGACTCGGCGAACTGGGCGTGCAGTTCGGCGACGAGGCGCGGCATCTTTTCCTCGAAGGGTTCGCCGTCGTCTTCGACTTCCTCGGCGCCGACGTAGCGGCCGGGCGTGAGGACGTGGCCGTGCGCGGCGATTTCGGCGGTGGTGGCGGATTTGCAGAAGCCGGGGATGTCGGCGTATTCGAGGCATTCATACATCCGGCCCGCCTTCTTGCCTTCCTTGGCGCGGAGTTCCTCATCGTGCTTCCAGTTGTGGTAGGTGGAGACGATCTTTTCGATGTCGGCATCGGTGAGCTCGCGATGCACGCGGTCGATGAGCGTGCCCATCTTGCGGGCGTCGATGAAGAGGGTTTCGCGTTTGCGGGCGCGGATGAACTCTTTTTCCCCTGAGGCGGACAGGAGTGTCCGCGCTCCCTTCGACTTCGTGAGGAACCAGAGGCAGACGGGAATCTGCGTGCTGTAGAAGAGCTGGCCGGGGAGGGCGACCATGCAATCCACGAGATCGGCCTCGATGAGGGCTTTGCGAATCTCTCCCTCGCCGGACTGGTTCGACGACATGCTGCCATTGGCGAGGACGAAGCCGGCCATGCCTTGCGGGGCGAGGTGGTGGATGAAGTGCTGCACCCAGGCGAAGTTGGCATTCCCCTTCGGTGGGACGCCATACTGCCAGCGCACGTCGTCGTCCTTCCGGAACCAGTCGCTGTCATTGAAGGGTGGATTCGCGAGAACGTAGTCGGCGCGGAGGTCGGGGTGCTGGTCCACGCGGAAGGTGTCGGCATGCTCCTTGCCAAAGTCCGCCTCGATGCCGCGCAGGGCGAGGTTCATGATGGCGAGACGGCGGGTGGTGGGATTGCTCTCCTGACCGTAGATGGAGATGTCCCCGAGCTTTCCGCCGTGGCTTTCCACGAACTTCTCCGACTGCACGAACATGCCGCCGGAGCCGCAGGCGGGGTCGTAGATGCGTCCTTTGTAAGGCGCGAGCATCTCGACCAGCAGGCGCACGACGCAGGAGGGCGTGTAGAACTGCCCGCCGTTCTTCCCCTCCGCGCTGGCGAACTGGGTGAGGAAGTATTCGAACACGCGGCCCAGCACGTCCTTGGACCGGCTGGCGACATCGGCCAACTGGATGCTGCCGATGAGGTCGATCAGCTCGCCGAGGCGGTGCTTGTCGAGGTCCGGGCGGCCGTAGTTTTTGTTCAGCGCGCCTTTGAGGCGGGGATTGTCCCGCTCCAGCGCATCCATGGCATCATCCACGATCTTGCCGATGGTGGGGAGCTTCGCGTTTGCCTGAAGGTGCGACCAGCGGGCATTGGCGGGCACCCAGAAGACATTCTCGGCGCGATACTCGTCCGGGTCCTCCGGATTCGCCCCGGCGTATTCGCCTTCACCGGCCTGGAGCTTCGCGTGGTGCTCCGCGAAGCTGTCGGAGATGTATTTGAGGAAGATGAGCCCGAGGACGACGTGCTTGTATTCCGCCGCGTCCATGTTGTTGCGGAGCTTGTCGGCGGCGAGCCAGAGCTTCGCCTCAAAGCCGAGGTTGGCGGTGGAGTCGGCGGGTTTGCTGGATGCTTTTCGGGCCATGCGGGAGTTTCCCTATCCAAGCAGGGGATAGCATGGATGGCAAGCGGCGGACCGAAGACAGACGAAGAGAAGACGAGGAGACCATGACGCATGAGGAATGGCGAATGAGGAGGTTCTTGGTTCGTTGTTCTCGGTTCTCTGTGCTCGGTTCGCGGTTCGCGGATGGTTTGAGGCACGCGGTGCGTCAGGGGCGACGGCAGGTCTGATGGTCTTGTTGGAACGCGAATGCCAAGCCGAAGGGTAACGAATGGCCACGAAGAACGAAGAACGAAGAACGAAGAACCAAGAACCAAGAACCAAGAACCAAGAACAAACAACTGCGGGCACAAGTGCCCGATCCCAAACACCTCTTGCCAAAAAGAGCGATTTTGGTTTTAATCCGCGTCCCTAACGCGCGATGTCATGAAGCCAACCGGTTTTTCTGGCAAACCCCGGACCAAGAGCCGGGTGGTGCGACGGCATTGGCGGGAAGCGCACTGC
Source organism: Verrucomicrobiaceae bacterium (assembly GCA_016795465.1). GTDB lineage: Bacteria > Verrucomicrobiota > Verrucomicrobiia > Verrucomicrobiales > Verrucomicrobiaceae > Prosthecobacter. The sequence continues at coordinate 23,925 of JAEUHK010000045.1, forward strand.
GGCGTGCCGCTTAACGATATGCCGCGGGCGCTGGGCTGGATGCTGGAGCAACTGCGGCGGCGCAAGGGCCTCTCCGCCGCGTGGGTGGCGCGGCGCACCGGCCTGGGCGACCAGACGGTGCGCGACATCGAGAAAGGGCACTTTTCCCGCTACGCCTACCTGCACGCGGATGCCATGGCCCGCGCGGTGCACGGCTGCCTGCAACGCGTGCTCGATCTGCTGCAGCATTTCCTGTGGCATGATTACCTGCGGGAGAAGCGACTGCACGGGCAGGAGCCCGGCTGGCAGTATGCTTACCCGTGGAGCAAGAACCGCGCCACGCCGCCGCACCTGCGGCAGCCGGCCTGAATCAACGCCCGGAACACCGGGGATGCCAGAACGCGCCCGGCCGTGCACTATCTGCCCCCATGAACGCGACCGCTCCCGCCCTCCGCCGCCTGGCTGGCCCTCTGGCCATGCTGGCAGGCTCAGGCGGCGAGTTCGCAGGCGGCATCTGCAAGCCGGCAGACCGGTCCAACGGCTTCGCAGGCTCCGCCCGCGAGCTCGCAGACTCGCCCCACACGCTCGCCGACCGGGCCGACCAACTCGCCGACTCGTCCGACGTCTTCGCAGACCGGGGCTGCCAGCTCGCCGCCTCGCCCCGCACCCTCGCAGACCGGGACCGCGAGCTCGTCGGGTCGTCCCGCACCTTCGCAGGATCGTCCCGCGAAATGGCCGGCCCCGCCTGCCACCTCGCAGCCCCACCCCGCCAGCCCGCCGAATGCCCCCGCCAGCCCGCCGACCGAACCGGGAAGCCACCGAAGCAGGTGGTTATCCGTAGGAAAGTGGAACCGTATCCGGGGCATTCCTGCTCCGCGAAAAGGGCCAGGAATGGCCCTGTTACTTCCCGGCTCTTTCTTCGGCGGCAATACAATGCCGCCCTCCCGAAAGTGGAACAGGTTTTCAACCTGTTGGCCTCCCGTTCAGGGGTCCCGTATCCGGGGCATTCCTGCCCCGCTGCACGCCCAAGCTCATCTCGCGGAGCGAGATGGCTACTTTGCTGGCGCGGTTTTCGAGCGCCGAGACTGCCACGGCGGCAATGCAATGCCGCCCTCCTCTCCCAGTCTCCTCTTTTGATTCGCTCGCGCCTCACGCTCGGCTCACCCTACGGGCTTCGCTGCGCTCAGTCTGTTTGCCTCTCTTCGTTCGCCCTTCGGGCAGTTTGCCGCTGGCTACCTGCATTTCATTCCGGTTCGCCCGTCGCCACCGGGCTCGGCTCAAAGTCTCCTCTTCTCAAAGTCTCCCAGTCCCGCGGCGCAGCCGCTCTCTCCCAGTCTCCTCGTCTCAAAGTCTCCCAGTCTCGGAGGTTCGGCTGATGGCGCTGTGGAGCAGCGGCGTCACTTGGAATGCTGGAACCCTTTGGGGGCCGGCGGCACCACCGCCGCCGGTTCCCGCCTACACCCACCCACCAACCCATCGAAAGACTATGCCTCGTTACTATTTCTATCCTCGTGTCGTGGCGGAACAACCGGCCTGGCACTTCAACTACGCGGATCAACTGGCCGACCTCGGCGTGGGCATCGGCCTGGCACAGGCGGATGTGACGGCCAGCGTGAACGATTCCCGACACCTGGGCTATGCGCTGGGCGCGTGGCTGAACAGCGTGCGCAACTGCGGCCCCTCCGCCACCAGCCAGGTGGAGGTGCTGAAATACGGCACGGGCACGGATCCCTTTGTGCTGCCCACCTTCACCCCGCCGCCCCCGCCCGCGGGCCTCACGGCGGTGCTGCCGGGGGCGCTGGCACGCATCTTCAAGTTTGTGAAGATGATCAAGGGCGCACCGGGCTACACCGAGGCCATCGGCCTGCTGCTGGGCGTGGTGGGCAGCGAGATCCCGCCGCCCGCGCCGGGCAGCAACCAGCCGCCGCGCATCACCCTGGCCCTGAACCAGACGCCGACGCTGCAGGAGGTGCTGGTGAAATTCATCAAGGACGGCCACGAAGGCATCTGGCTGGAGAGCCGCCGCGGCACGGGCACATGGGAGATGCTGAACATCTGCACCAAGAGCCCCTACACCGACAGCCGCCCCCTGCTGAACCCCACCCAGGCGGAGATCCGCGAATACCGCGCCATGTTCTGGGACGCCGGCCAGCCCAACGGCGACTGGTGCGACGTGGCGAAGATCACGGTGAGTCCGTGACGCCTCCGGCGTGGTTCTTGGTTCGTTGTTCTTTGTTCTCTGTTCAGGCCAGCCACCGAGCCAAAACCAACTACGAACAAGGAACCACGAACTAGGAACTAAGAACAAAAGACGCCATGCCCTTCGATCCCACCTACCCTCAGGAGAACACGCCCATCGACGCTGCGCCGATGCGGGGGCAGCTCAACAGCCTGAAGGCGCTCATTGATGCCATCCCGGCAGGACCCGTCGGCCCCGAAGGGCCACCCGGACCTGCCGGAGCGGAAGGTCCGGGGGGGCCTGCAGGTCCCGAAGGACCGGCCGGTGCGCCGGGTCCCCAGGGTCCCGAGGGGCCGATGGGTCCCTCGGGTGGTCCACCGGGACCGGAGGGGCCGCCCGGCCCCATGGGTCCTGCCGGTCCTCAAGGTCCACCCGGCGAGGTAACGCAGACGGACCTCAACAACGCCGTGCTGAGCATGCTCAGCCAGAGCAGCAACATCTCCAACAGCGTGGCCACCTTGAGCCAATCCGCCGACGGCAGCTACAACGCCACCCAGATGCAGGAGGTGATCAACAAGATCGACGAGCTGATCAACGCGCTAAGGCGGTAGGGGGCCAGACGGGCTGCGGAGGGCGGCATTGAATTGCCGCCGAAGACAAGGAGTGGTGGAGAAATGGAGTGGTGGACGGGGAGCGGAGGGCGGCATTGTATTGCCGCCGAAGACAAGGAGTGGTGGACGGGCTGCGGCGCGTCTCCATTGGCATCGGACTCAAGGAGCGGCACTTGCCAAGTGCCGGCGGTGGCACCCCAAACCGGACTTGGCAAGTCCGGCTCCTTGCTGGCCGCGGCGGGAACGAAGGCCTGACCTTCGTGCGGACAAGCTGCGAAGCCGCGAAGCGAATGTCCGCGCTTCCTTCTCCCCGTCTGGCCTCTTGCGGTAATCCTTCCTCTCGCGGTGAACTTTCGGCGGCAATGCAATGCCGCCCTCCGTCTCCCAGTCTGGCCTCTTGCGGTAATCCTCCCTCTCGCGGTGAACTTTCGGCGGCAATGCAATGCCGCCCTCCGTCTGCAAGTCTCGCGGCGCAGCCGCTCTCCCAGTCTCAAAGTCTCCTCTTCTCCCCGTCTCCCTGTCTCCTCGTCTTAGTCTGCCAGGAGGTCTTCGAGGTCGGTTTCGGTGAGGCCGGTCATGACGGTGGCGTCGTCTTCGACGGTGGCTTCGATGAGGCCGCGCTTTTTGGCCTGGAGGGCCAGGATGCGCTCCTCGACGGTGCCACGCGTGGCGAGGCGGAAGGCGTGGACGACCCGCTGCTGGCCGAGGCGGTGCGCTCGGTCGATGGCCTGGGCTTCGACGGCGGGGTTCCACCAGGGGTCGGCAAGGATGACGTGGTCGGCGGCGGTCAAATTGAGGCCGTAACCGCCGGCCTTGAGGCTGATGAGGAAGACCCGCTTGTCCGGCTGGGTCTGGAAGGCTTTGACCTGCCCCTCGCGGTCCTGGGTCTGGCCGTCGAGGTAGCAATAGGGGACGTTTGTAACGTCGAGGTGGTTGCGCAGGAGTTTCAGGAACTGGACGAACTGGCTGAAGATGAGGACCTTCCCACCGGTCTCGAGGATGGCATCGAGGCGCTCCTGGAGGGCGGGCCATTTCCCGGAGAGGTCGTCGGCATCTAACCCCTTGAGCGTTTCAGGCGGCAGGCCGGTGAGGCGGAGGTCGCAGCAGACCTGGCGGAGGCGGAGGAGGACGGTGAACATGGTCATGCGGGCACCACCCTGACCACCCCTGCGGCGGGCGGCCTTGATCTCGTCCCGACCCTCCTCCAGGACCCGGCGATAGACCTCCGCCTGGGCGGGGCTGGGGTCGCACCAGAGGACCTGCTCGATCTTCTCCGGAAGGTCGCGGAGGACCTGCTTTTTCGTGCGCCGGAGGAACCACGGACGGATGAGTTTTCGCAACCGGGCGACGGCCTGCTGACCGGCGGGGGAGGCGAGGCTGCTGGCGATAGGTTGCTCGAAGCGCTCCTTGAAGTTGTCACGGCTGCCAAGATACCCCGGTAACGCAAAGGTCATTACGGACCAGAGGTCACGCACGCCGTTCTCCAGCGGCGTCCCAGTGATGGCAAAGCGGGCTTTGGCCTTCAAAGAACGTAACGCTTTAGCCGCTTCAGTGTCCGGATTCTTGATGGCGGAGGCTTCATCGAGGAGGACGAGCTCGAAGTCCTGCTTCTGGTAGTGGGCTAAATCCCTGCTGATCAAAGGATAGGAGGTGATTATCACGGAATTGGCGTCCATGGATTCCAAGGCCTTTTCACGGCCGGAACCGCTGACAACGGTGACCTTGATCGAGGGGGCAAAACGCTCGAATTCGGATCGCCAGTTTCCGAGCAGGGATTTGGGGCAAACGACCATGCTGGGACCGTTACGACAGGCTGAAACGAGGGCTATAGCTTGCAGGGTTTTCCCCAAGCCCATGTCGTCGGCCAAAATGCCTCCCCTGCCCGCCTGAGCCCGGGCGAGGAGCCATTCGAAGCCCTCGGTTTGATACGAGCGCAGCGTTACATTTAAGCCAGCCAGCACGGACTTTACCAGCGCGGCATCAGGTAGCTTGATGGGCGTTACATTTTCACCTTGGAAGTAGGCGGCGTGGGCACTGTGAATACGTGCCCCTTCCGGGGTGAGCTGGAGGGGGACATCGCGCAGGGTTTCCTCCAATTCCTCGACGGCCTCGGCGTCCAGAATGTAACGCTTTCCATCCCTGCCCTGCACCGATTTCTGCCCGCTGCGGATCATGCGCAGGACGTCGTTTCGCGGCAGGCGGAAGCCATCGGCGGCCTGGTAGGCGAACTCCATGCTGAGCCAGTCCTGGCCGCTGCCGCCGCCTTCGTGGACCACGGTTTTCGGCTGGATGCGCTGCACGCCGCGGGTGACGGTGCGCCAGCGGTCGCCCTCGATGATGGTGGCGAGGTCGCGGAGACGGGGGAGGTCGGAGGCGTAGAATTTCAGGACGGCGTCGCCGCCCTGCATGAGCCAGTGGCCGCGGTCGGAAGCCCGGAAGCCGAGGGATTCCAGCCGGCCGACCATGCGGCGCTCGGCGGATTCGTCCCGGAGGTAGAAGCAGGCGGCGTTTTGGGGATCGACGAGGGGGAATGACGGCGGTTTGGCGGTGCTGGCGACGCCCTGAGGCAGGATGGGCCAGGTCGTTTCGCCAAACCGGGCGGCGAGCCGGGCCTCGACGGCCTGGAGGGAGCCTTCGAGGGTGATTTCAAAGGTGAGCGGGACCGGCAGGACGTGGAAGCCGCTGAGGAGCTCGCCCCGGAGATCGACCTGGAAGGCGTCGTCGAGGGCCTCGCGGTGCTCGACGAGCCAGCGGAGGGGCTGGGGCTGGCCGAAGGCGGTCCAGATGCCCGCCGGGGCCTTCACACGGAAAAGGACCATCGTCTCCCCGCAAAGCCACCAGGGGCCGAAGACCTGCCGGAAGCTGGGATTCGCCAGCCGGGGGAGGATTTGGCCGTTCGCGGCGGATTCGATGACGAGCGGCATGCGCACCGGATCGGCGGCAATTTGCAGGGGCTTGGCCGTGGGGCCGGGTTTGCCCCACAGGACGCGGGGATGGCCGCCGAGGACTTCGAGAAAGGCCTCCGCCTGAGGTCCGCGGAGGGAGAGCGGGACGGTCTGCGGCTTCGCGATCCCCTGCCCGGCCAGCCAGGCGGCGAGGCGGGAGGTCTCGCTGCCGGCGGGGTCGTGCTTCACGAGCACGCCGAGGGGCTCGCGGAGGGTCTCGGGGAGGAAAAGGGTGTATTGGCCGGCGATGGTGAGGATGTGGGGCGCGGCGGGCGGTATGGGGGGACCGGAGTGACCGGATGGACGGGGTGCGGGCGTGGCTTTTTGGAGGGTGGCGAGGGCGACGGCGAGGGAGTGCTCGCAGATCATGCCGCTGCGCCGGGCCATGGGGCAGGTGCAGAGGTTGTCCACGTCCGAGCGGGAGCGGATGCGGAGGCCGCTGGCGAATTTCATCTTCCCCGCCCCGGCGGTGCCGCGGATGAGGCCGCCTTCGTTTTGGCTGACCGCCACATGCCCGCCGGCCACGAGGGACCTCGCAGCCTTGATTGCCTGCCATCCGCCGATTTGTGCCAGCCAGCTTTCCGTGATTTCCATGGGCGGCTGTTTTGCGCCGAGACCGGATGGGTTTCAATGCTGAAAAGACGCCCGCTAAGGAACGGTCATGCGCAGCCGCAGGAAACGCGGTTCGGACACCCATTCATCGATGGTGATGGTGGTCTTGATGCGGCCATCCGGCTGCGTTTGCTCATCAATCGTCACGTCGGGGTAGAAGGCATTCCAGGGGTTGTCCGTGTCTTTTTGGACCACGGTCCACCAGTAGCTCAAATCGGCCGATTCATCGATTTCCAGCACGGTGCCGGGCGTGAGCGTGGCGGTGCGGATGAAGGAAAACACCGCCCGGCGTGCGCCGGAAAGCTGCGGCCCGCCGCTGAACGTGGTCCCGGCCTCCGATTCCTGGTTCCGGGGATGGCGGCCAAAGAGGAATTCGAGGCCATTGGTAACGCCATCGCCATCGGAGTCCGCGTTGATGCCGCCGATGGCCGGATCGGCCAGCTCTGGCGGGCTAAAATGGCCCTGCATCCATTCATCGAGAGGTGTGGCCACCCGAATCAAGACCGGCGTGATGCCTGGGGACCATGGATCGCTGACCGCAATCGCAAAAGGCGCCACGTTCCCCGTCAAATCCGGGCCGGGCGTCCACTCAAAGGTATCGCCCGGCAGAAGGGGGCTCGGAACGGTGATGACACTGCCGTTTCGCTTGAGCTCCCCGAAGCTACTCGGAAGGATGGACGGTGCAGAGACGGTGTCGCCATCCGCATCCGTGGCCGGACCGGTGACGATCTGCGCATAGGTAAAGGTGTATGGCTGCCCCTTCTGAGCCCCGGTGAGCAGCGGAGGTGCGGGCACCGTCGGGGGCGTGTTCAGGAGACAGGGCTCGATCCCTCCGCTCCCTAACCACGACTCGCCGCCAAAGACGAGGTGGCCGCGGAAAGTCGCTGCCTGGTTCATCACCATGGCACGATTGGGGGACAGCGTGGCCACTGGCTGCTGGGTGCCAAAGGTCCCGTTCGATGACCAAAGTTCGGTGGAGCGCGGAGGATTTCCCGGAACGAGTCGTGAATACCACACACGTCCTCCGTGCGGTATCATCGGACCCGGCAACGCCAGAAACACTTCGTTGGTGAGTGACTGGGAAAAGCCACTGGCCAGCGTGAAGAGGCCCCAATAGTCCTGATTGCGCACCAATCGGTGATATAAGACGTCTCCTCCGACGAGGGCGAGATGCTCCGGGATGACCTGATACGGGTCGTTGCCGATGGATTGGGCACCGCCGGTGCTATTTACATTCACCAACTGCCCGAGCTGGTTGGCGTAGAAAAACTGCGTGCCCGCATCGAGCCCCGAAGGTCTCCGCCAGTCCCGGCTGAGCATGGGCTGCTCCTGTGCGGCATTTTGATACACAATCGTCGGATAGTCCATGCTGCTCCCCGTCCAGCGTTGAACGCTGAAGGAACTGCCACCGGAGACCAGACTCCAAAAGACCACGTCATTGCCCCAGGCTCCCAGCAGCCGCGGAGACACCACTGGCACGGGCAGCGACTCCGCTGCATTCGCGGTGCCCGTGCTGCTCCAGATCGTGCGCTGGCCCGCCATGGGTCCCACCGTAGCCATGGCCGAAAAGAACAAGCGGCCAGGTGCTGCCACCAGCTCGGCGATGCCTGTTCCAGCACTGTCTTTGTCAAAAAAATCGACCGTCGTAAGCTGCAAGGCCTCGTCCACGCAGCGCAGCTCCTCCGTGGTGCTGCCGGGTGTGACAAAGAAGACCTTCCCCGCGGCCACGCAGAGAGACGTGACCTCCACCGGCTGCCCGAATTTCGTCACTGGATCCACCACTACTCCGCCGTAGGAGGACTCCAGCGGAGCGTAGCGTGCGGTGAAGAGCCGACGCTCCCCGCTTGTCTGCCCGGGAGCCATTCCGGTGAGGAAGAGCCGGGAGCCGAGCTTCACCACCTGATCCACATCATACGCTCCGGGCGTCGCGGCGGGGCCGGCCAGTGCCTCGACCACCTGAAAACTGTTCGGCTCCGCCGTGTGTGAGAAAAACAGGACGCGCCTGCCACCCACGATGGCACTGAGCACGAGCTGCCCGTCGAGATCAAAAAAGTCCGCGGGATGGCTGGAGGCCGTGTGCGGCCAATAATCTGACGACTGCAGCAAGGGGATGCTTTGAGCGGATGCCAAGCTGAAGCCATCGAAACGCCGCAGCTCACGCAGCCCCGAGTGATTGCGGCCCACGACGTGGATCTGGTTGACGGGCGAGCCTTGGAAAACCTGCGGCTGGGAGCCTCCCGCGGCCGGTCGGTTGAACTGCGCCACCTGGGAGGAGGAGGTCCCGCTGCCGAGCACCTTCACGCGATAGTCCGAGCCGGAATCGATCAGCCAGTTCAGCCCCCGCGTGGAGGGCTGGCTGGGGTGCCACAGGCGCAGCACCGCTGGGGCGGCATCGAGCACTTGCAGCACCCCGGTGGTGCCATTTCCCAGCAGCACCTCGTTTGACCGCGAAAAGGCGATCTCCTGCTCCGAGACCAGCGTGAGGTTTTCGGCCAGATCGCACTGCTTCGTCACCTCCTGGGCCGCTGAAGGAGCCGAGAGCGTCGATACAAACTGGAGGCTGCGGTCCCCGCCTTCCGCCCCGGTTTGGAAGAACACGCCTTTATTCGAGCCCGGCACCATCTGGATGCGGCTGGGATAACTGTGCGCCGCCCCGGCGGCGATGTCCGTCAACCGCATGGTCGTGCCCACCGTCCCTGCCGTGACCCACAACTCGATCCCGTTCGTGCTGTCAAAGCCAGCAAAGCACACGCGATCGACACCGTTCGAGGCAGGCCAGGGCGTCACCGAGGGGCCGAGCTGCTGCAGCAAGACCGTCTGGCCATTCGAAAAGGTCGTCGCCAGCAGTTGTGGGCTACCGCTCATGTAGCGGAAGCACACGAAGTTTGTCGTGGCCGCGTAAACAGGCACCGGCAGCGGCTCCGCCTGCGCCGGGCTGCCCAAGGAAGCAAGCATCACGGCAAACTGAAGGCCACTGGCCGTGAACAACCGCAAATCCGCGGCCCAGTGCGGTCGTGCGATGAAGCATAAACGGGACGTGCCTGGCACCACCGAGGCCTGCTGCACGCTGCCTCTTTGGTAGCTGCCCACCCTCAACGGCGGATTGGCCGGCGTAAACGCCCACACCGATTGCGAAAGCTCCCCGCTCGTGCTCAAATCATCCATCGCATACCACACAATGTTGCTGCCGCTGCCTAGCAGCACCGGGGCTGTATGATCCGCCCCTGGACGCAGGTCCGTATCAGCCCAACCGGAAAGCGACAAGCTGCCGCCCACCGTCAACACACGCACCTCCGGCCCCGTCACGCCATCGTCCGCCACGCAGGTGAAGTGATCCGTGCCCAGTGCCGCAAATCCGTCTGGAACGCTCGATTCCGGCCCAGGCCGTATTTCTGCCGCTGGTCTGGCAACGTTCCCGTCAACGATCCACACTTCCTCGCCACGCTCGGAATCCGTGCCGCGAAACACCACACGCCCGCCGCTGATACCCACGCCACCTGTCACGGCCTCACGCGTCACTTGACCCGTGTTTAGATCCTGCAACGACACCACCACCGGTGACTGTGCCATCAGGACTCCCGATGAGACGGCCGACAAGATCGCGAAGAAAGATGCATGGAGAGGTCGCCACATCGCGGCGCGGTTTTATCAGCCAGGCAAAGACGTGTCACGGATTAAATAGGGGAAGCTTCCCGAGAGTTCCGGTGATTCTTTTCTGGCGCAAAGATAGGTTTCTCGCCAAACTCCGCTCTCTCTCGAACGGAACACTCTCATCATGCGGATCGTTGCCATCACCAATCAGAAAGGCGGGGTCGGAAAGACCACCACCGCCGTGAATCTCTCCGCCTGCCTCGCCCAGCGTGGTGTGCGGGTGCTGCTCGTCGATCTCGATCCGCAGGCGAATGCCACCAGCGGCCTCGGTTTGGCTCAAGAAGAGCGTGGCAGCCTCTACCCTGCCCTCGTCGAGGGTGAGGACCCGCGGCAATTCATCCGCAGCACCCGCCTGCCAAACCTCAGCATCATCCGCTCCCATCAAGAACTCGCCGGTTGCGAGATCGAGCTCGCGCAGAGTGGCAACCACCTCGCCCGCCTGCGCGACGTGCTGGAGCCCATCCGCCAGAGCGGTCACTTTGATTACGCGATCCTCGACACGCCGCCGAGCCTCGGTGTGCTCATGACCGGCTCACTCGCCTGCGCCGATGAGCTTCTCGTGCCCATCCAGTGCGAGTACTTCGGCCTCGAAGGCCTTTCGAAGATCGTCAACGTCGTCCAGCAGATCCGCGATTGCGGCGCGAACCCCAATTTGCAGCTCGAAGGCATCGTCATGACCATGTTCGACAGCCGCGCGAACCTCGCCAACCAAGTCGTCAACGATGTGCGGAACTACTTCGCCGAGGTTGTTTACAACACCGTCATCCCACGAACGGTGCGTCTTGGAGAAGCGCCCAGCTTTGGCAAAAGCATCATCGAGTATGAGCCGAGCGGCCGCGGCGCAGTAGCCTACCGCTCGCTCGCCGAGGAATTCATGATCCGCCGTGGACTGCTCCAGCCGCAGCCGGCTGCCTCTTGACGCGATTTCAAACCGGTTTGTTCGCTGGCTTAGTCCTCGTCCATCACGAAGCCGGACGGAACGAGGCTTGCCCAATTCACTGCGGCGTGAGAAGCTGCCTGCATGACTGATCAAACAATTGTCCTCGTGGTGAGCCTGATGTGGATCGCCTTTTGCATGCGCTTTTGGTATGTCATCGACCGCTCGAACGTGTGGCAGCGGCGCCTAATCGCCATCGCCGCCGGCCTCGGAGGTGGTTTGATCTACATTTTTGGCTCGATGACCCTCGAAGTGATCCACGCGACGCAAGCCCAGCAGGCTCCCGCTGAGCAAGAACCGCCCTCGGCAACCATTCGGGTGCAAGGCTCCAGTTCCGAGAAATAACGCCGATCAGGGTTTCAGCGGAAACTGAGCCCGCAAGAGCTTCTCAGCCTCTTCAAAGGCCGTTTGGTCCGGTGGATGGGAGATGACGTTTTCGAGTTCTGGCTGGTCGGAGCTGTGGTCGTAGAGCTCGCGTGCCTCGACGGCGCCGGTTTTCCAGTTTCGCCACTCCGTGTAACGCCAGCGGGCGGTGCGGATGCTGTAGCCCATGTGCGAGGGCTGCTTGTCCGGGGTGCGATCGGGATAGGGCGGTCGCGGATGCTGGGTGAAGGCGGCCGGTTTGACGGTGGCGGCCGGGTTTTCGAGAACGGGCACGAGGTTGGAGCCTTCCAGCCCCGGAGCTGCGGGGAGGCCGCAGAGAGCGTTCAGCGTGGGGAAGATGTCGAGCATCTCGACAAGAGCCTGGGTCTGCACGCCACGCTGTTTCGCCTGCGGCGGGGCGATGATGAACGGCACGCGGGCGTCGAGCTCGAAATTGCTCGTTTTGGCCCACAGGCCATGCTCGCCGAGGTGGTAACCGTGATCGCCCCAGAAGACGATGATGGTGTTTTCGAGCATGCCCTGCTCTTTCATGGCCGCGATGACCTTGCCGACCTGCGCGTCCATGTAGCTGATGCCGGCAAAGTAGCCGTGACGCATCTCGGCGACCTGCTCGGGTGTGGGTGACTTCTGCTTGTCCACTGGGCCAAGGATCTCCGTGCTGGCGTGGAACGCGATCTCTGGGGCGTCAGCTGGCCTCGCGGGGTTCAAAGCGGGGATTTTGGCGCGGTCATAAAGGTCCCAATACTTTTTGGGAGCATTGAACGGGGCGTGCGGCTTCCAAAAGCCGAGCGCCAGGAAGAAGGGACCTCTCTTTTTGAGCTCGGGCAGGATGCGCACGGCTTCGGCAGCCACTCGGCCGTCGTAGTAAGCCTCATCCGGCACGTCGTAGCACTCGCACATGCCGACCGAGCCATATTTGCGCAGGCCCTCGCAGTATTTCGCATGATTCTCCGGCAGCGGCCCTGTGACCTGCGGTGTGTCGTCGCCATGGTTGGCGTAGTGCAAGAACTCCGGGGCGGACCAGGAGCGAGGATCGCCTTTTTCCTTCGTGTGCCAGTTGTGGAAGAGCTTGCCCGTGCAGCGGGTGGCGTAGCCGTGCTCTTTGAACCAAAGCGGCAGCGTCATCACATCGGGCTTCAGCTCGCGAAAGTGGGTGCCGTTGGTGTAAAGCCCGAGCGTGCCCGGACGGAGGCCGGTGAGCATGCTGGAGCGGGAGGGATTGCACACCGCCTGCTGGCAGTAGGCGCGGGTGAAGGTGGTCCCGCGGGCAGCGAGGGCGTCAAGATTCGGTGTGATAGCCGTGGAACCGTAGCAGCCGAGCTCCGGACGAAGGTCATCGGCGGTGATGAGCAGCACATTCGGCGGCTGGGCGGCGGCCAGACCTGAAACGGCCGCGAAGAAGCTGTAAAACAGGCGTTTCATGAGATCGACGAGGCCAGATGATTGCGGATTTGGTTCCTCATATGCCGCCAGGCCGTGCGGTGATTCGTGGCCCAGTCACTGAGAGCCTTTTCGAAGCCCACATCCACGCCCTCACTCTCGCTGAGGTGCCATTTATGGCGCTCGATTTCATCGAGCTCAGCAAGGAACTCGGCGTAGGGATTGGTGGTGTTCGTGGAGGCAGCCATGCGGGCGGTGAAAAACGTCCTGCTCATCGTCTTCTGGCACAGAAACGCACGGGCTGTTTTTGCGCTGAAAGAGGAAAAAGGGAATGACAAGGCGGGGGCACCTCCTATAATCACCTGCTCATCGCCTTGAACAAAGCCGAAGTAGCTCAGCGGTAGAGCAGCGCATTCGTAATGCGCGGGTCGCGGGTTCGATTCCCGCCTTCGGCTCCAGTTCGAGCCCCATTTTCATCCTCATGTCCCAACCTAGCCAAGCTGAGAATGAATCGCCCCGTCGCAGCCGGTTTCGGCGGCGCGAGACGGTCATCAATACACTGGCATGTGTGCTTGGGTGCCTGGCACTGGTGATCATGATCGCCACCGTCTTCCGGGTGGCTACAGCCAAGCTTTGGGAGTCCACCCAGATCAATCCCGATTATGTGGACTCGGTTTATGAGGATGTGCAGGGACGTGGATGGTCCGGCAACATCAAGGAAAACAAGGCACTCATCGCCTCGGCTGACGATGTGAAACACGATGGCGCACGTCCTTCCACCAAGGATGTCCAGAAAATCGCCGAAAAGGTCGCCCGCGAGCTGAATCCCCCCAAGACAACGGTTGAAGCGCCCCCCGCCGGTCTCGCACCGGCTGCCGTTTCCAACGTCAACGGCATTCAAAACATCGAGAGCAAGCGCTTGGAGATCGAATCCGTCATCCGCGGCTTTTTTGAAGCCAATACGATCGACCTGAAACTCGTGTTTGCCCGTGATTCGATGCGTGTGCGCCCGCTGATGGAGAATTTCTACCGCTCCCATCCGCTGACCCCACCCCGCTGGAAAAACCTCGGCTGGCTGATGAGCGTGGACGAGAAGGGCTATCGCTTCGGGTATGCCCAGGCCGTTTTCGAGGATGCTGAACCCATCAGCGTTGTGTTTGAAGAGACCGCAGACAACAAATACCGGGTGGACTGGGAAAGTTCCGTCAGTTACGGCGAGCTCGAATGGAAGGAATTCCTGAAAGTGCGTCCCGCCGAACCCACCCTGCTGCGAGTCATCGCCTCCAAACCGGCCCTCGCCCCAGCTGGCGAAACGCCCCAAGGAACCGAGGTTATCGAAATCAAGCACCCGGCCCAGGAAGGTAGTGTGCTGGCCTTTTTTGACCGCAACGACCCCAAATTCCAGCCCTTGATCGACCAATTGCAGAGCGGAAACTGGAAGGATGTGCCGTTGACGCTGCGTCTTTGTTTCCCCGGCACATCCAGCACCGGCGGAAGCACCATGGGGGCGAAAATCGCCAACATCGAAGGCAAAGGCTGGCTTATCTTGCAAGGAAACAGGAGCTAAACCGTGAGCAAAAAGAAAACTCCCCCAAAAAAGGCCGCCCCATCTAAAAGCAGCGCCAAAGCCAAGAACGTGGCCAAAAAGCCTGTGAAAGCCGCTTCCAAGCCTGCTTCGAAAAAGCCTCAGCCCCCAAAGGCGGCACCCAAGCCGGTCAAAAAGCCCGCTCCAAAACCTGTCAAAAAGGCAGCCAAGCCAGCTCCCAAAGCCGCCAAGAAACCTGTTCAAGCCAAAAAGGCTCCTGCGCCGGTGAAGAAGGCCGCGGTGCCCCCCGCAAAGAAAGTCGCCCCGACCGCCGCCAAAGCACCTGCTCCAGCGAAGAAGGCAGTGAAGCCCGCCCCGCAACCCGCGGCCAAGCCTCTTCCAAAACCCGCTCCAACTCCAACTCCCGCAGCGAAGGCCCCAGCGCCGAAGCCCGCGGTCGCGGCTGCAGTTCCGGCCCCCCAGCCTGCCCCGGCTCCAGTGGTCGAGGCTCCCGCTCCGGCCCCTGCGCCTCCACCGAAGCCGGAACCGGTCAAAAGCGCCGCGAAATCTAGTGCACCAGCCCCCGGCCCGACCAAGTCCGGTGCCTTGTTTTACGATTCCCACATGCACACCCCGCTGTGCAAACACGCTTGGGGCGAGCCCGAAGAATACGCTCAGCAGGCCATCAAGGCCGGCTTGAAGGGCATCATCTTCACCTGCCACGCACCGATGCCGAACGGCTTCTGGCCGACCGTGCGCATGTCTGAAAGCGAGTTCGACACCTACGTGGCTCTCGTCCAGCGGGCGGCCGCAGCCTACAAGGGCAAATTACACGTCTGCCTTGGCATCGAAAGTGAGTGGTTCCCCGGTTACGAGGACTACATCCGCCAATTGCACGAGCGGGTAGAATTCGATTACGTCCTCGGCGCCGTCCACTGGCAGGCCAAGGAATACCTCGCCAAGTTCGAGAGCGGCACCATCGAGAACTTCCGCCGCATCTACTTCGATCACCTTGCCAAGTCCGCCGAGACAGGCCTTTACGACTGCCTGGCGCATCCGGACCTCGTGAAGAACTACCATCCGGACTCTTGGTGCTTCGCCATCATCAAAAACAGTGTCGCCACCTGCCTCGACCGCATCGCCGCCACCGGCGTGGCGATGGAACTGAACACCTCCGGCCTCAACAAGAGCTACTCGGAGATGAATCCTGGCAATGAAATGCTCCGCATGATGGCCGAGCGAAAGATTCCTATCGTCGTCGGCAGCGATGCCCACCGTGCCCAGCGAGTCGGCGAGCACTTCGTTACCGCGCTCAACAACCTCACCGAGGCCGGTTACGAGCACGTCAGCTACTTCCAGAAGCGCCAGCGCATCGATTTGAAGATCAGCGACGTCCTCGCCAGCCTCAAAAAAGCCGCCGATCACAACGCCTGATTCGTTTCAAGTTCCAGGTTTCAGGTCTCAAGCCGCACGCTTCGAGCCTGTGTCCCGAACTTGAAACGTGAAACCTGAAACTTGGAACTACCCGAATGCGAGTCGGAATCGGTTACGACGTTCACCCCTTCCAGGAAGGCCGCCCGCTCGTGCTTGGCGGGGTCACCATCCCGCACACCCGCGGCCTGAAAGGCCACAGCGATGCGGATGTGCTTTGCCACGCCATCGCCGACGCCGTGCTCGGAGCCCTCGGCGAGCCGGACATCGGCTACTGGTTCCCTCCCAGCGATGCGAGCATCGAAGGCATCTGCAGCCTCAAAATCCTCGAAAAGTGCGCCCAGATCGCCGCGGACCGCGGTTACCTGATTGAGAACGTCGATGCCTCTCTCATCGCCGAGGCCCCGAAAGTGATGAAGCACGCTCCAGCGATGAAGCAGCACATCGCCACAGCCCTCGACATCCAGCCGGATCAAGTCGGCGTGAAAGCCACCACCAACGAACGCTTGGGTTTCGTCGGCCGCGAAGAAGGTATCGCCGCGATGGCAGTCGCCTGCGTGGTGAAGGCTCCGGCTGTGTGATGGCGGCTTTTCCTCTTTCAACATAGAAAGAGCGACTGTTAGGTACCTGCCGTCATGCAGGTTTTCTTCAGCCAAGGTGTCGCCGTTCTCTTCTCCAAAACTCCGGACCTCGGAGTCCTTCGCCTTCATTTGGAGCGTGCGGGCTACACCATTTCATCGATGGAAGAACCATCGGAGTGGCCGGAGATGCAGGGAGCGATGCTCAAACTGGGGACGAACCTCTCCAACGGAGCCGTTTGCTGGGTGGACATCTGCGATTTCCGCTGGCCGGATGACATGGGCTGCTCCGAGCCCCCCACGCGGCTGACGGCTGCGCATGCGATGGGGGCGTTTGGCCCCTCCGTGAAACCTGGCGCCCTCGCTCGGGCAATGGAAGCCCCTGGTTATCAGGAGGCTGTGCCAGGAGCACAAGCCCACCAAGCCTTTGTGAGGCTGAGAATGAGCACCTTTTTTCAACAAACTCCGAGCGGACCGCCTTCGGACACGCCGCCGCCTGTGCCGCAACCGGCCCACGAACTGGCTTTCCTACTGCATGCCGCCGCGACTCTGGTCTCTGCTCCCGAAGCGACCGCTTTCTTCAACCCGACCGGCGAGCTGCTGCTGACGCCGCAGGGCCTCACGAGCTGCGTCGCACACGCCGCGGAGCACCGAGCCTTCCCGATCGAGCCGGTATGCCGCGTCCGTGGCTGCCCGGTGGACGAGACTTGGTCGTTTGTCGATTCCATCGGCCTGAGCCAGTTCAACCTGCCGGACCATGAGTTTTGCTGGGGAGACCCCGCCCTTTCGCGCCAGGAGCAAATCAGCTTCATGCTCGGTTTGATCCGTTACCAGGTGGAAAACTCAGTCCGAGTGGGCAGCAGCCACACCACGGATGGTCCGCTGGGCAAACGATGGCGGGCCGAGGAACGAGAAAGCTCCTGCATGCAGCCTCCGCGTGCTGTGCTGCACTGGCTGGTGGATGGAGCCGGGCCCGAGCCGGAAGTGCTGCGTGCCAGGCATGACGCGGATACCACGCCTGAGCCCAATGAACGTCAGATCGCCGTGGGAGCCGCCGTCGACGAGGTCTTCAAAAGCCTCGAAAAATGGCTGCCGCATCGCGAAAGCATGCGCCAGCGTGCGGCCGACTGGATTTTGTCGCCAGAATTCGTCACGACCTACTACGATGACGCGCACTTCCCGGCTGAGTTCCAGCGGGAACTGGAAAGCGTGCTGCCCAAGGACGAGGCACAGAAGACCATCGCGAGCATACAGCATCGCGGCAAGCAGAGGCCGGCCTTGCTGGCGCAGTACATGGAGCTCGCCACGAAGGGCCAGTTGTGGTTTGCCACGCCTTTGATGAGCAATCCGGCCTTTGACTCCAAACCAGACACACTTCTGCCCTGCGGCGTGCTCGTGGCACCTGACCAGACGAGCGAGTCGATCACGCTGGGCGGGCTCTTTGCGGCACGTGCCTACGATCTGTATGTTGGTGACGGGGACGCCGCCAAATACCCCGGCACGGCCCGCATGATGGAGAATGACGAATTCCGCCTGTTCTATCGCGAGGCCTTCCCGCTGGAGGAAACCCAAGGCCAGCGGTTTCTATATCTCTGCCTCCTGCTGAAGAAGGAGTGGATGCCACCGGAAGAGGTCCCGTTTGTGCCGATGATGGCACTTCCAGGGGCAGCCGGGGCGATGATGCAGATCCCGTGGCAGGTGCTCAGCGAGAACCCGTCGGCAGGTCCGCCGCTGAAGCCTGGCACCTTCAACAAGTATGCCGTGAAGGAAAGGGAGCGAGAAAAGCGGGATGCCATGCTGGAAGAGCGCTACAAAGGCTTCGGCGGTTTCTTCGTGCGCTGCTGGGACTACACCGTGCTGGCTTTCTGGGCCCTCTTCTGGCTCGGCGTCGCCATCGCCGTCATCAAAGAGGTGATGAAGCGTTTGTTTTGAGGCTTGAACCATCTGGCACAAAAAAAGGCCATGCGGTGAAGCATGGCCTTTTCGTGAATCAAATCGGCAAAAGCGATCAAACGGTGCCGAAGATGGTCTTGCCGGTGCTGAGGAGATCGTTGCAGGCCTCCTTCATGCGGTCGCAGAGACCCTGCTCGCCCTTCTTGAGGTAGGAGCGGGGGTCGTAGGCTTTCTTGTCGCCGATCTCGCCGTCGATCTTGAGGACGCCATCATAATTTTTCATGATGTGACCGACAATGGGACGCGTGAAGGCGTATTGGGTGTCGGTGTCGATGTTCATCTTGATGACGCCGTAGCCGAGGGTTTCGCGAATCTCTTCGAGAGGCGTGCCGGAGCCGCCGTGGAAAACGAGGTCCATTTCGGCAGCCGCACCGTGCTTGTCCATGACCGCCTTCTGGCCATCGCGAAGGATGGTGGGCTTCAGTTTGACGGCGCCGGGCTTGTAGGAGCCGTGAACGTTACCAAACGTGGCAGCGAACATGAAGCGGCCGATGCCATTGAGGGCTTCATACACGGCAACCATGTCTTCCGGGGTGGTGTAGAGCTTGTCGTTGGCGACGCCGGAGGTGTCGTGACCGTCTTCTTCACCACCGACGACGCCAGCCTCGACTTCGAGGATGATGTCGAGCTCGGCGCACTGCTTGAGGAGGTCTTTGGAGACCTTGATGTTCTCCTCGAGGCTCAGCTCAGAACCATCGAACATGTGCGAGTTGAAGAGATTGCCTTTGCCGGCCTCACGACGTGCCTTGGTGGCGGCGAGGAGGGGCTTGAGGAACTTCTCAACGTTCTTCGGATGGCAGTGATCCGTGTGGAGGGCGACCAGGACGTCGTATTTGGCGGCGAGGATGTGGACGGCCTCGGCGAGCACGATGGCTCCGAGGGCCATGTCTTTGACGGCGGTGCCGGAGGCGAACTCACCGCCACCAGTGGAAACCTGGATGATGCCGTCGGACTTGCTCTCGGCGAAGGCTTTCAACGCCCCGTTTATGGTGGGCAGGGAGGTGACGTTGATGGCAGGATAGGCGTAACCACCCTTCTGGGCGGCATCAAGCATGGCACGGTATTGGGCAGGTGTGGCGACGGGCATCTTTGAGTCTTTAGATTTGGGATTTCTGATTCCTGATTCGGGAAACTGACAGCATGAATCAGGAACCAGGATTCATGAATCAGTGAGTTGAAAAAGCAGTGAGCGGGCCAGCGGCAGAGTTTTAATTGTAGCTGCGGATGGACTGGATGCGGACACGGCGCGTGGTGTGCGCGGCATCGCCGGGAAGCTCCAATTCATCTCCGGGAACGCGGCCGATGAGGGCCTTCGCTTTTTCGGAGAGGTAGGAGATGATGTTCTTCTCCAGATCGCTGTCCCAGGCACCGAGGATGCTGACGGTCTCGGTCGAGCCATCGCCGAGATCGGCGAGCTCGACAATGGTGCCGATGCCGACCTTGTCGGAGGGCATGCCGGCGAAATCGGTGCCGTGAGCGTGGCGGATTTCACGCTCGTATTTGCCCTGCATGCGGAGGAGCACAGCCTGCTGGTCACGCGCGGCCTTGTAACCGCCATTCTCGCGAAGGTCACCCTCCGCTCGGGCGATCTGGATCTCTCGTTTGTTCTCGGGAATTTGCACGTTCACGAGGTCTTCGAGCTCCTTCTTCTTCCGTTCGAGGGATTCCCACGAAACGATGAGGCGGTCATCCTGACGTGCAGCGGCGTTGTCAGCCATCATGGCCTCCATTTCAGGGCGCGACTTGATGATGCGAGCCATGAGCGAGCGACGGGTGAGGTCGTCGAAGGCCGAATTGCCCAAAATGCGCTTGGCGAGCAGGCGGATGTCCTCTTCTTCGGCCTCGGCGACCATTTCACCGAGCAGCGTGGCTTCGTCGGAAAGCAGGCTTTGGAGACGGCCGGTGCGCTTTGGACCACCTTCCATCTGATCGTGATCGATGACATCAAGGATGGCGTGCCCCAAGTCGATGTCGAAGCAGGACTCGGCGAGGCCTTTGCGCTCGCGAGCCATCCAAATGAGAAGGTCAGCGCTCAGGTTGCGGTTGCGCAGACACTTCTTGAGAGCGTCGGCGAGCACATCGAGCTCGTCATTGTCGCTGAGCACGATGGCGATCTCGGCCACGGCCTTGCCACCAGTGCGGGTGAGCTGCTGAAGGATCTCCGGCACCCAGGCACGATTCGGAAAGGCCTCGGGGAAGGAGCGATAAACGCGGGCGAGGGCCGCCGAGGCGAGCGTCTTGATGGAATCCGCCAACGTGGCTCGGGTCTCGGAAACGAGGTCGGCCAGCTTCATGCTGCCCAGCGGAGCGGATCCGCCGAGGCTCTCGATGAGCTCATCGCGGGCGAGGAGGAGCTGCAGGCTCTCTTTGAGGTGTAGCTTGAAGGCCTTGCGAACAGTGTCGGAAATGTCTTGGAAGACAGGAACGAGCTCTGTCTTGGCATCGCCAAAGAGATCGATGTCCTTCGCGATACTGGCGAGGGCGGCGAGCTTGCTCTTCATGTCGCGAGCGGCGAGGAAGCCTTTCACCATGACATCCGAGGGCTTCTCGGCCTGATCACGCAGGATGAGATTCTCAGCCCGTTTGGTCGGCACAACGACGTGACGATGGGCTTTGAGGGCCTTTTTGGCCGCCTCCCACCAGCGCTTGTAATCGGCCTCTGGAATGATTTTGCCCTTCAGGAGGGCTTCAAGGCCGTCGAGGGAGAGTGAGTTGCCGCTGCTTTTCAAGGCGAGCTCGACCAAAGCAGGCGCATTGTCCTTGGCGAGGGCTTTGAGGCCTTCCAGATCGGTCAGGCGGCGAGCAAGGAGGCTGTCGGAGGGCAGGATTTCGAGCGAATTGGCGGCAAAGGCCAGCTTCATGCTGTGGCCGGGCTTGCTTTCGAAGTCGATGCCGAGGCGGTCACCCAGCAAATCCCATTCGGTGATCCGGCCGATGCCCCAGCTTTTATGCTGCACGGCTGTTCCGGGTTCGAGTTTGGAAACTTTTTCTGCATCTGCGCCGGAGAGCTTGCCGGCGGCCACAAGATTTTGCACCTCTGGATTCATGGGGGGCGCAGAGTAGGCACTCAGGGAACTGTGGCAAGGGATGGTTTCCCCATCGCAAACTTTCCTGATAATCGTTGTTGCCAAACGGAGCCAAAATTTGCTAATAACCATCACGTCGCATGAAAAACCGATTCGTTCTCCTCGCCCTCGCCGCCTTTACCCTCGCTGGTTCCGCCTTCGCGGACATCCAGTCCCCTCCTGGACATCACTACACCTGGAGCGGCAAGCTCACTCGTGGCGTGGGCAACATCCTCTTCGCTCCCGGCGAGTACATCACCCGCTGGCGCATGGCGCTCAAGGAGCGTGGCCCTGCCGCTGGTGTCGCTGAAGGCCTCGTCGAAGGCACTCATCGCAGCATCGTCCGCATTTTCTACGGTGTGTATGAAGTGGCCACCTGCCCGGTTCCCTCTTGGAAGCTGACCTACCGCCCGCCGTATCCGAGCCGTGAGCACGTGGACAACTGGTGGGGCTACACCGATTTCGTGAACGAAAACGGTCAGCTCACCCACACCCGCTACTCCCGCACGCAGGGCTGGTAAGACTCTCTTTTGAATCAGGCGCGGTCCGTGCAAGCGGCCCGCGCCTTTTTTGTGCCATCACACATCCCTTTACCCGCTCATGAAACGCAATCGCCTCGGCCGCACCGGCATCGTCGTCACGGACATCTGCATGGGAACCATGACTTTCGGCCTCCAGGCCGATGAGAAGACCTCGTTTGCCATCATGGATCGGGCGATCGATGCCGGGATCGACTTCTTTGACACGGCAGAAATGTATCCCGTGCCGCCGAGTGCCGAGAAATTCGGCATCACGGAGGAAATCGTGGGCCGCTGGCTCAAAGGAAAGCCCCGCGGCGAAATCATTCTCGCCACCAAAGTCACCGGCCCAGGCCACGGCTGGTTCCGCCCGCCGGTGCGTGGCGGTTTCACGGCTCTCGACCGCCGCCAGATCTTCCAGGCCTGCGAAGACAGCCTCCGCCGCCTGCAAACCGATTACATTGACCTCTATCAAACGCATTGGCCGGATCATGGAATGGAGCACGAGGAGACGCTCAGTGCCCTGACGACGCTCATCGAACAGGGCAAAATCCGCGCCTGGGGCTCCAGCAATGAAACCTGCTGGGGTGTGATGAAGAACCTGTGGGAAGCGGAGAAGCACGGCCTCGCCCGCATGGCATCTGTGCAAAATAATTTCTCGCTCATCAACCGCCGCTGCGAGAGCGAACTCGCCCAGGTGTGCCGGAAGGAAGGCGTGAGCCTCCTGCCCTACTCGCCGCTCGGCGGCGGCGTGCTCACCGGGAAATACAACGGCGGCGCCCTGCCCTCCGGGGCTCGTTTCACCGATTACATTCAAAATGGCGGCCCGCGGCAGAAACGCATGGCGGCACGCTTTGTGAACGAACGCACGCTGGAGACCACCGCGCGGCTGCAAGTCATCGCCCAGGATTTGGGTGTGAGCGTCACGGCGCTCGCCCTGGCGTGGAGCCGTCAGCATGACTTTGTTGCCTCGACCATTGTCGGTGCCACCACGCTGGAGCAATTCGAGGAGAGCCTGCAGGCCGCCGATTTGATCCTCGATGCCGAAACGCTCGCCCGTATCGACGAAATCGACGCTGCGATTCCCACACCGATGACCGAAGACGGCCTCCGCCGCTTGTGAGGAGAGCAAGAACGAGCAGCCGCCGTGCGTTCTCGGCGGCCCATGATCCGTCTTTTGCTCCTCAGCCTTCTCGCCATCGCCACGCTGCGTGCCGCCGACACGCCGCCGAACATCGTCATGATCATCTCTGACGATCATTTGTGGAGCGATTACGGCTTCATGGGGCATACGCACCTGCAAACACCAAACCTTGATCGCCTCGCCGCCGAGAGCCGCACCTTCAAACGCGGCTATGTGACCAGCAGCCTGTGCTGCCCTAGTCTCGCCACGATCGTCACCGGCCTCTACCCGCACCAGCACAAGGTCACCAGCAACGATCCCGCCATTCCCGCAGGAGCGAAGCCGCGTGAGTTTCAAAGGAGCCCCGCTTTTGAGGCCGGACGCGAGACGATGAGCCAGTTCCTCGAAAGCGCCGGCACGCTGCCGAAGATGCTCCAGCAAAAGGGCTACCTGAGCCTCCAAACCGGAAAGTGGTGGCAGAAGCATTACTCCCGCGGCGGCTTCACCCACGGCATGACCGAGGGCGGACGCCATGGTGACAAGGGTCTCGACATCGGCCGCAAGACCATGCAGCCCGTTTATGACTTCATCGGCGAGGCCAAGAAGCAGCAAAAGCCTTTCCTCGTCTGGTATGCGCCGATGATGCCGCATGATCCGCACACGCCGCCAAAGCGCCTGCTCGACAAATATCTCGGCAAAGCACCGAGCGAGCATGTGGCGAAGTATTGGGCCATGGTCGATTGGTTTGACGAGACCTGCGGCGAGCTCGTGAAGCACATCGACGACAACGGCCTCAAGGAGAACACCATCATCGTTTACATCACCGACAACGGCTGGATCACGAACCCGAAAACCGGTCGCTACGCCGACAAGTCGAAGCAAAGCCAGTATGATGGCGGTTTGCGCACGCCGATCATGATTCGCTGGCCCGGCAAAGTGAAGCCGGAGATGCATCCCGCTCTCGCCCAATCCATCGACCTCGTGCCGACGCTGCTCAAGGCCGCGGGCGTTGAAAACCCAAAGCCCATGCCCGGCCTCAATTTGCTCGACGATGCCGCCGTGAATGCCCGCACCACGATTTACGGCGAATGCTTCACCCACAACTTCGTGGACATCCAAAATCCCGCCTCCAGCCTGAAGTGGCGCTGGATCATTGATGGCAACGACAAGCTCATCGTGCCTGCCAAAGCCAACCAACCCGAAGACGTCACCGAGCTCTACGACCTGCAAAACGATCCCACCGAGGAGAAAAACCTCGCCGCAGACCACGCGGACAAGGTGAAGTCACTCCAAGCCAAGCTCGACGCCTGGTGGAAGCCCTGATTGGTCATCACACTGCCGGATACTCGATCAGCGCCTTCACCACTTTTCGCTCCCGCACGGCCGCGAAGCCATCGGCAATGCGTTCCAGCGGAAAGCGGTGGGTGATAAAATCCTTCGAGGTTAGCTTCCCTTCGCGAATCCACTGGCAAAGCGCCGGCTGCGCCTCGCGTTCATACTGTCGTGTGGGCCATTGATGCACGAAGAGGTTGAAATTGAAGTCCGCGAGCTTGCGGTCGATGTGCAACGGACCGCCGGTGAGCACGCCGTAGATGCAGTGAGAGCCTCCACGCTTCAGCAGCGGCAGCGCCTGCATGGCGATCTCCGCCTTGCCCACGGCATCAATGACCGCGTCGAGCTTCCTGCCGCGTGTTTGGGCCAGTTGAGCGATAGCGGCATCACCGGGTGCAAAGACCGCGTCGGCTCCAAAAGCCTTCGCACGCGCCTGTTTCTCGGGATGCCGATCCACGATGCCGATCCAGCCAAGACCAAACAAACGGCCCAATTTCACAAAACTCTGCCCCACCGGCCCGGCGCCATAGATCAGCACGTCATCACCCGGCTTCAGATGGAAATCGCGAAACGCTCCGAGCACCTCTCGCCAGGTGCAAAGCAGCACCGCCTCCTCCGCCGGGATATCCGCATCGACGCGAGTCTGGATTTCATACACCTCGATCCAGCCGCTCGCCTCATTCGCCACGCCATCAGCGACCATCGCTTGATGGTCATTCGCCAGGGTGAACTCGCAAAAGCCACCCCATCCGCTGTCCACGCCCTCTTTTTGAAGATCAAAGACCAGCCCGCCGACCACGCGATCACCCACCGCGAAGTTTTTCACCTTCTCGCCCACCTGCGTGACGACGCCGACGCTCTCATGCCCCAGTGCGAAGGGAAACGCCTCCTCCATGCCGGGAAATTTGCCCGCGAGCAGCTCGCTGTCGGTTTGATTGCAGATGCAGGCCACCTCCGTCCTCACGAGCGCCTGATACGGCCCGGGCTTCGGCTCGGGCGTGTCGAGAAGGGCGATTTCATACGGCTGGACGGCGACGACGGTCTTCATGGGCGGCCATACCTCCCGAATCATGCGCCGCGTGCAAACACGAATGCATATTGCGGCTTGCAAGCGGAACGCCCTCGCCAACACTCCGCGCATGGAAACACTCCCGAAGATTCACGACAAGCAACCTGTGGCCGTCGAACTCCCAGCCGGAGACCATTGGTGGTGCGCCTGCGGCCTCAGCGGTCATCAGCCGAACTGCGACGGCTCTCACAAAGGCACCGGCTTCGGCCCGAAGAAGTTCACGCTGCCCGAAGCGAAGAAGGTCTGGCTCTGCAACTGCAAGCACACGAAGAACCCGCCCTTCTGTGATGGCTCCCACAAAGCCCTCTGAACCATGACACTCCAGTCCGCCACCGTTTCGGACTTTGCCTCCGACTACAACGGCAAGCTCTGCGTGCTCGGCTGCTTCGACACGCTGTGCGCCTCCACCTTCCCCGTGGTGCATCCTCAGTGCAGCCTTGCCGTTCGGCTCGTTTTTCAACCCGAGGACGCAGGTCATCATGAATTCATCGTCCGATGCATCGACCCCACCGGGGCTGAATGCATGCCCCCCATGCCCGGCCCTGTTGAAGTGAGCTTCAACTCTACTTTCATCCCCTTCGTCTCGCGGAACATCATCTTCACGCTTCAGCGTGTGAAGTTCGACCGCCAGGGGCTTTACCGCTGGCTGGTCGATTACCAAGGCAAAACCATCGCCACCATCCCGCTGCGTGTCACCCAGTTCGACAGCAGCCGTGGTGCCGTCGGTCCCGCCGGTTAGTCACTTCCATGAAGGGCCGGCGGCCTCCCGCTGATCGATCCAAGCGGGCCGTTTGAGGTCTTTTTGATCCCATAGGAACCCTTTCTGATCGGCATAGCCATCCAAAGGTGCGTTGGTGAAGCGGATGTTATCCGCATAGACGTTCTCGGGGACAAGCGTGGCCTTCTTGTCGCCAGCGAAACCGAAGACGAAGGGCGATTTGCAGTCCACCACGGTGTTGTTGACCAATTTGGCGTTCTTCACCTGGAAGTAGCCGTTCTCCGGCGAGTCGGGAATGCCGAGCATGAAGCAAAACGCGCTGCGTTCCTTGTCGCCATCGAGAGCTTCGAGGTAGTTGCCGGAGACCACATGGTCCTCGCCGATCAAACGGATGCCGCCGCAGCCTTTGGCGTGATTGCCGAGGAAGGCGTTCTCCTCGACACGGCAGCGATTGCCATGGCGCAGGGTGAGCGTGCCGGAGACTTCGAGGAAGGTGTTGCGGCGGTAGAGATTGCCGCAGGACTTGTTCGAGATGCACTCGGCCTCGCCATTGCACTTCTCGAAGATGTTGTGCTCCACCACGCACCGGCCTTCGAGCATCGAGGTCTTGCTGTCGCCGAGGCGGATGGTCTCGCCACCATTCTTGCCGAGCCGCTCGCGAGGTCCGAAGTAGTTATGATCGATGCGATGACGTGCCGGAGCCTTCTGTTCTGCATCCAACCAAACGACCATCGAAGGGCCTTCCGTGGTTTTGCCTTCGAAGCGGCAATGATCCACTCGATGCTCGTGGCCGTAGATCGAGATGAAGCGACTCGACTTCTTCGCTCCACCGGCGGGAAGCGTGTTCACTACGGCACACTCGGTCACACGGCAGTCATGTGCCACCTCATCGGAGTCGATGCGCAGTTCGATGCATTCTTCACCAGCCGGATCTTTGAAGAAAAGGCCTTCGACGAGGATGAAGCCGCCGCCGAGTTGCACCCGCGAATCGCCTGTCAGCACGACCTTGCCGGGCGTTTCGGCCTTGATGGTCAGCGGCTGGTCTTCGTTGCCACCGGCACTGATGCGAAGCCGCGCGTCCTTCCACTCACCGTTTTTCAAAATGATGACGTCACCGGCCTTGGCGGCCTTGGCCGCGGAGTCGAAGGTGGCGGCATCTGTGACCAAAGTCTCAGCAGCAGAGCTGGCAATGGCAGATAGCAGCAGCAGGAAAGCGTGGATGGAGCGCATGGTGGGCAGCATGAAGCGCCTCACATCGTCCGTCCACTGCGCAAAACGTTCGAAATCGACACGGCGACAGGCGAAAGAATCAGCAGAAAGACCAAAGCGGCCGCGGTGGCGATCAGCCAGGCCGTTTTCCGCTTCATGCTCGGCCAGAGGGAGCGAAGCATGAACGGCACGGTGAATTGCACGAGCAGCGTCGTGCCGAAAACGACCGGCCACAGAGGCTTTGGCGCGACCTGCGCCGCCGCGGGCTCCGCATGGAGCGTGGCGAGCGGCAGCAGCCAGCAGGCAACAGAGAGCACGGCACGCATGACGATCAAAGACTGATGCCCGTGCCCGGATGCGAGCGGATGGCCTCTTCGGCGATTTTGATCGCCTGGTCCTGCATGGCCTCCCCCAGATCCTGCTGGTGGAAGTGTACCAGACAGCTTTTGCCATCCTTCGCGAACTTCAGCCAGAAGTCCGTGGACTTCACCCGCTCGGACGTGGCTTTCAAATCATCCCAGCGATAGGTCGTGGTCCCCAGATGGCTCACTTCCGTGAGTCCGGCAGAGCTCAGTATGACCGAGTAACCTTGATTTCCCCAGCCGATCAGCGTCAGCACGAGCCCGGTCACCGCCAAAATCACCCCCATGGCGATGAAATGGAAAATGGCCTTGATCCGCCCCCAACCCGTTCCGTAACCATACTCCATCGCGTAGTATTTCACGCGGCTATACATGACCATGATCAGCACGATGCCGCCGAGAATCAGCAGCGGCCCGGTGACCAGGAAGCCGGTGGTGTAAACGGGGCCGATGGAGAGCGTGATCTCCTGGCCGACCTGCTTGCCCATCGAAAGGAACTCGGAGGGCTCTGGCAGCAAATCAGCGAGAAAGGTGGAAAGATGGAACATGAAGCGCGAAAGAGGATGCCGGGAGGCCATCCGCGCTTAGCATGGCGCTGGAATCCCCTTTCGACAACCCTCCATCCAGCATGTTTCAGACCGGCCAGAAAGTCGTGTGCATCAATGACGAGTTCGCCCCATGGGTCTATGACCTCTACCGGGCATTGCCCAAGAAAGATCATACTTACACGATCCGCTCCGTGGCCATCGGCCGCTCGAATCCGAAGTTTCAGGTGAACGACGACGCGGAAATCAAAATGACCGACGCGGACTTCGATGTGCTCGTGTTACTGGAAGAGCTCATCAATCCCGAGGACCCGCACTCCAGCGTGCGGCAGGAACTCGGCTTCCGCGGTGAACGTTTCGCGCCGATGCTTTCCGAGGATGTGGAAGAGGAGGCTGAGGCCTGGGTCGATCCGCCGCAGCGTCGCGAACGCGAGCTCGTGGACGTTTGAGCCGCCTTTCTCACCATCCAGACGGTGGGATGCGCTCCGGGTTGTAGCCGGGGGCACTGACCCCGGACCGCCTGGCTCAATGAGCCAGGCTACAACAGGTCTAAGCGCTCAGCCCGGACGCTGGCTTTGCGCCCAGGCGATGGCCTGCTCCTTCGTGGTCAGTTGACCTTCAAGTTGCAGCGTCTGGATGTCATTGAGCACCCGGCCCAGCTCCGGTCCGGCGGGCCAGCCGAGCTGCATGAGGTCAGCACCATTCACCAGACGCGGCGGCACCAGCGGGGCATTGGCAAACTCCTCCCTCTTCGCGAGCATGAACTCGTAGTTGTCGAGCTTCCCGTTGCTGCCGAGGCAGTCCACGCGATGCAGGGCCAGCTCGTCATCCATCGTCGGGCGGCTGAGCATGCGCTTCAGCGTGGCTGTGCGCATCTTTTTCACCTCCATGAAGGTCATGTGATGCTCCACGGCCACCACCGTGGGCTCGATCACGTCGTTCGGGAACTTCATGCGGCGCATGATGGTGCTCGTCATCTCCGCACCGAGCTTGTCGTGACCATTGAAGCGAATACGTCCCGTGTCCGCATCCCGCGTTTGCGTGGCCGGTTTGGCGATGTCGTGCAAAAGCACGCTCATCACCAACGGCAGGCTGACCTGCGCCGGCAGCAGGCTGAGCATCAGGCGGGTGTGCACAAACACGTCTCCCTCTGGATGAAACTGCGGCGGCTGCTCACAGCCCTGCAACGCGAGGATTTCCGGCAGGATTTGCGCCATGAGGCCGGAATTCACGAGCAGGTCGAAACCACGCACGCGATTCTCGTGCAGCATGATCTTGATGAACTCCTCGCGGATGCGCTCGATGCTCACGCTGCTGATTTTATCCGCCAAACCGCACACGGATTCCCAAGTCGCATGCTCGATGTCAAAGCCGAGCACCGTGGCGAAACGCACGGCCCGCATGAGACGCAGTCGATCCTCTTCAAAACGCTTCGCTGGAACGCCAATCGCCCGCAGCAGGCCCATTTTGAGGTCGTTTTGCCCGCCCACATGGTCGATGACCTTGTTGGCCAGCGGATCGTAAAACAGGCCGTTCACCGTGAAATCACGCCGCTCGGCATCCATCTCCGGTGTGGAATAGGTCACGCTGTCAGGCCGGCGACCATCGGAGTAGCTGCCATCACTGCGAAAGGTGGCCACTTCGACAAAATCATGCTCCCCTGCCCTCACGACGACGACGCCAAAATGCGCCCCGACGGTCTTCGCGCCTGGAAATAACTTCACCACCTGCTCCGGGCGGGCACTGGTGGCCACATCATAGTCTTTCGGATCGCGGCCCAGCAGCATGTCACGCACGCAACCACCCGCCAGCAAGGCCACGTGGCCCGCCGTAGTGAGTTTTTGAATGATCTGGATGGCTGCCTCACGCATGCGGCCATCGTGGCGAGTGCGGCGGCGGCGGCAAGCGATAGGGCCGCATCAATCGCTGTGACCAGGCACCGGCAGGCCACTCGGCACGCGCTCAGGCACACGGTGGTCATAGTCGTCACTGCTTAGTGCCTGCAAAAAGGCCAGGATGGCCTCGTGGTCCTCCGGCAGCAGGTTCAAACGACGAAGCAAGGGATCTAGCGGCGGCAGCGAGGCATCATCGCCGCCATCCAGCGTCTCGGCGGCATGATCCATGAGGCGGTCGTAAAAGAGCATTACCTCCTCCAATGTCCGCACGCTGCCATTGTGCATGTAGGGCGCAGTGTGGCGCAGCTCGCGCAGCGTGGGCGTGCGAAACTCCCGACGGTTCGTTGTGGCATCCGTCACGCCGAGCGCGTGCAGTTTGAAGTCTGAAAACATCGGCCCGTTGTGGCAAAGGGCGCAGCCTGCCCGCTGAAAGGCCTCCATGCCGCGCTGCTGCATCGCCGTCATGGCCGTCTTGTCTCCTCGCATGAAGCGATCCAATGGCGTCTCCGTGGTGATGAGCGTGCGTTCGTAGGCCGCGATGGCTTGCGCCACCTTCTCCGCGGTGATTTCGCCTTCAAACCGCCGCTGATACTCCGGGATCGTACGCAAACGCTCCACCATCCGCGGCACAGCCTCGGCCTCGGCGACACCTTCGCCGCGCATTTCCTCGCGGGCACGGATCGGGCCAAAGAGCTGCTCTTCGAGACCTTCGACGCGATTGTCCCAAAACATCGGCGCTTGGGCCGGATGATGCGGTTGATCGAGTTGAAGACCATTGAAGGCCGCGTTCAGCACCGTCGGCGCATTGCGATGCATCGGCAGAAAGCTGGCCCCCTCCGCCAGCCGACGCTTTGGCCCGATGCCGATTCCATGCACGCCGAGCGAGGTCGCGCGGCCATCCGCCCAGCCATGCTGCGGATGATGACACGTCGCGCAGGCCACCTCGTGCGTCGCCGAGAGGATCGGATCAAAGAACAGCAACCGCCCCAGCGCGACCTTTTCCGGCGTGTCACCCGGCAGCGCGGCACTCAGCGGCAGAGCCCCCACCCGCTGATCCGGCAATGCCTCCTCCGCGCCGTGGCACAGCACGGCCAGCAGGAGCATGGCGAGGAGACGAATCATATCGGGAAGCAGCTACGCCCGCCACGCGGGGGATTTCGCGTTGACTTTGCATCCCAGCCCCGCACTCATCCGCCCACCATGCCGAAAACCACCCTCTCCAAAGAAGAAACCACCGCCATGCTCATCCAGGCCTGCGATGCCATCATCGCCGCCGAGCCCATGCTCTCCGAGGCGGATCGCAATCTCGGCGATGGCGACCACGGTCTCGGCATGCAGCGTGGTATGACCGCCGCCAAGGACAAGCTCAACGCCGCCCCGCCGGACAGCGTGGAAAAAGCCTTCTCCACCGTCGGCATGGCCATGATGAGCAGCATGGGCGGCGCCAGCGGCGCGATCTTTGGCACCTTCTTCCGCAATGGCGGCAAGGCCCTCGCGGGCAAGGACACCCTCGATGCCGCCGGCCTCGCCGCGTTCTTCCAGGCCGGTGTCGATGGCGTGAAGCAACGCGGTGGTGCCGCCGTGGGTGACAAAACCTGCGTCGATGCCATGGAGCCCGCCGCTCAAAAGGCCGCTGAAGTCGCCAACGCCGCCCTCGCCGATGCCATCACCGCCATCGCCGCCGCCACCGAGGCTGGTAAGGAGGCCAGCAAGGCGATGGTCGCCAAATTTGGCCGTGCCAAAACGCTTGGCGAGGCCTGCATCGGCTTTCCGGATGCCGGTGCCTGCTCCGTCGTCGTCATCGTGAATGCGATGCGCGACTACATCACCGCGTGACACCCTGCCAAGCGGCCCAAAACGATTCCGTTTGGGCCGCATCGGGGCGAATTTCGATGATGACAGGCTCTGCGGGAAGTTCCGTCAGTTCCGATGGCGCAGATGCAATGCGGTAGTGCATGCCCCAAAGCTGCGCGAAAGGCTCAAAGCTCATCGCGTGGCGGTTTTCGATGACCTCGCGGGCCTTGTCCGGCAGGTCACGCAGCGATGCCACACGGGAGAAGATCTTCCCGCCACCATTGTTGATGATGACGATGCGGAGCTTCCGGCTTTCCATCTGCTCGATGATCCATGGTGCAGCGAGGTCGTAGAGGGCGCTGAGATCACCGAGGATGAGCCAGGACTCGCCGGTGTGCGAAGCGACGACGCCGAGGAAGGTGGAGATGAGACCGTCAATGCCGTTCGCGCCGCGGTTGGCGTAGAAATGGACATTTTCCGCCGGCACCTGCATGGCGAGGTTCCATTCGCGAATGGGCAGGCTGTTGCCGAGAAAGACTCGCGAGCCTGCTGGCAGAGCTTTTAGCAGGTGACGCATCCAAGCAGGCTCGGAAAGCGGGAAGGCCTCGAAGTCGGGCGAGATGGCATTGGGCTGCGAAAAGGTCGATGAAGTCAGTTTGAGATCTGAAAGGGCCTCCAGCGGATGCGTCGTGACGTTTTCCTTCCGAGCGAGTCCGGGAAAAGGAGCACGCGAATAGCTGGTGACGGCCACTTCGGGTCTGTTTTCGAGATCACGCCAGAAGCGCCAGCTCGGCACGGCACCGATGCGGAGGATGTTTGTGGCCTGACAGGCCTTCAATGCTTGCTCACCGCCCTGCACGAGCAGCGGATGGAGTTCGGGAAAGAGGTGCAGATTCGCCGTGGCCTCGGCGACGATAGGTGCGCCGAGTTTGACCAGCACCGAAGCCACCCGCGCCGAATCGTCCGGATGCAATCCGGCGGCGAGAACAAGGTCGAAGGAGGTGTCGGTGGTCACGCACGCTTTCATACCCTGCCCTGCCCGGCTTCCAAGCAGCGATTCATTTCCCACGCAGCACTTTTTCGATCAGTGCATACGCCTCGAAACGCTCCGCGTCCGGGAAGTCGTGCTCCGAATCCGGATGGCGCACGAGGATGCGCCCGCCCGCGTCATGCAGGCGATACACGGGTTCCGCGGCGGCGACGATGCGGTCCACGCTGTCGTGGCGGAAGTTGGCGTCCCGCAGCGGCGCATTGATGAAAAGATGCCGCGGCGCGAGAGCGGCGATGAGCTCGTAATAATCCCACGGCACGTCCTGCGGATGGCCGAGATAGTTCTCCATCTTCAGCATGTAGCGCTCCTGCACATAGCCTTTGATGTTTCCACCGTAGTAGTCGAGCAGCGAGTCAAAGCCACAGCTCGTGACGACGACCTTGATGCGTGGCTCAAAGCTGGCGGTGAAGATCGAATTATGCCCGCCGAGCGAGTGACCGATGGTGGCAAAGCCAACGCTGGCATCGACGAAGGGCAGTGTTTCGAGATAATCGAGTCCGCGGATGTTGTCCCAAATGGCCTTCATGGTGCCGCTGGGCATGTTCAGCGCATTGAGATCGGGCTGATACTTTGCCAGCAGCGGATAGCTGGGCGCGAGAGTGACAAAGCCACGCTCCGCGAGCTCGGAGGCATACTGCCGGTGCGGCTTCCCACCGAGACCGACGACCACATTGTGGCCGATGTTGTTTTCCGTGGGATGCAGACAAAGCACCGCAGGCGTCTTTTCGCCCGCGAGAGCCTTCTTCGGGATGCAAAGCCATGCTGGAACGCGTCCGCCGGGCTGTGAGCTGTATTCGATGAAACGCCGCACATACGAGCCGCAGTCGGTCTCGCTGATCACTTTGGGCTCCAGCTCACACCGCATCTCTTTTCCGGGCAAAGGTCCTGCGATGGCCTGAAAGCCTTCGAGGGCCGCCGTGCGGCGCTTTTGCCATTCCGCGGCACTTTGGGCTTCTTTGCCCGAAGCATCGATTTGCAACAACTGAGACCGGCTGAGCCCGCGAAGCGGCGGAACATGCTCAGCGAAAGCTGCGAGCGGCAGGAGAAGAGCAAAAAGAAGGCGGCGCATGGTTTCCCATACGCCGCCAGCTTGAAGAGACTCGCAGACTTCCGTGCGGATCAATGCGCCTGCTTCAGGTGCTCGCCGAGGATGTCGCGGCCGAAGTCGCCGTCGAAGCTGCGGAAGACGCTGTGGACGTGGTTGGCGTCGTTTTGCGTGTTGTCGTATTCGATGAGGAAGCTCTTCCCCTGCACGCGGTAGTAGTGCGGCTCGCCACGTTCCTTGCCGCCGGCCCAGCCAAAGTGCACGCCGCCGGTCTTTTCGATCTCGGCGAGGGTTTCAGCGGCCAGCTCAGGGCGCATGCGCTCGGTGTATTCGAGGATGATGCGACGGAGCAGCGCCTTTTGAGTGTCGTTCATCTCGCTCTCCGGCAGGCCTTCGGGCTGCAGCGGGTTCACCTTGTGCTCGGCAGCGGTGATCATCTCCTTCGGAGCGACATCCGCCACGATGGCTTTCTGGATTTGAGCTTCGTTGAGCGACTTCACCAGCTCGCGACCGAGCTCTTCTTCCTTGCCGAGCACGCGAAGGCCGGTCAGCGGGCCTTGGCGGATTTCGCCTGGGTTGGTGCCCATGAACGCGGGCGAGCTGCGGATGAGCTGGCCGTCTTTGAGCGTGAAATTCAGCGCGAGGTGGTGACCTTCCACCCGCCAGCCCCAGGAGCCTTTCACGCCGGGCGTGCCAAAGATGGAGACATAGTATTTCTCGGGATCACGCTTCTCGCGGACGGCGGCACGCTTGGACTCATCCGCACCTTCGATCTGATAGAGCACCTCTTCGAGGCTCATGATGGTGACCGCTTTGGCGGAGCCGCGGAAGCTCAGGCCGGTGTTCAGCAAGGCGTGGGCCAGCAGACGCTGCTGCGGCGTCATCTCCTTCATCGGCAGGCCTTTGCGCTCGCGGGGGATGAAGTGCCAGTTCTCACGCTCCTCGCTGCCGAACTCGAAGGTGGCCTTCGCCTTCTGCTCCGGCGTGAGGGCGGCGAGGAAGGTGCCCGCGATGTCCGCCATCTGCTCACCGGCTTCATGAGCCTGAAGAGCGGGTGAAACGAGCAGCGAGAGGGCGGCGGCGAGGCCGAGGAGTCGGTTGGAGGCTTTCATGAGAGGTTGTGAAACAATAAAACGGGCAGCGGTGAACGCGGCGGGAGGCTCTTCTTTGTCAGAAGCCTGCCCAAATCAATGCGTGAGCGCGTAGAAGATGATGTTGATGCCCAGCGGGTAGGCGTATTTCTCGCTGAACTCGCGGAAGTACCACGGATCGGTGCCCTCCTGCTCCCAGCCTTCGCCGGTGTCGGTGTTCCAGCAGATGACCATCATCAGGCGGCGCTTGTCATCGAAGACCCCGCGATAGTGGACGTGCTCGGAGCCGGGCTTGTCGAACTCATAGGTGATGCCCTGCTGGATGACATACTCGGCGAACCGGATGTGCGGGATTTGCGGCTTCACCTTGAGCGGGAAGACCATGTGGAAGATCTCGTGCTCGAGCGGGATCTCCTCAATCTTGCGGTCCGGCCAGATCTGCTTCAGCGCGATCTCGAAATTCTCCCAGGCATCGGTTCCCCAAAAATCATCCACCATGACGAAGCCGCCGTTGAGCATGTAATCGCGCATCGTCTTGGCCTCCTCGTCGGTGAGGCTGATGTTTCCCACCTCAATCATGTAGAGGAAGGGATAGTGGCGGATTTGCTCGGGGTCGATGTCCACCACCGCGCCGTTCGGATTCACCTGCAGCGAGGTGAGCTGCTGGAGGCGGTAGGACATGTTCAAATCGGAATCCGGATAGTCCGTGGACCACTGGCGACCACCGCGGCCCCAGCCACCGCGGCCGCCATAGGAGTTGTAGCGGATGCGGGCAAAGGTGAACACGTCATTCGGCAGCGATTTGCTGACCGGCCAGGTGGGATACTCGTTCCCATGCCCGCCACGGCGAAATTCACGCGGATCTTCCGGCAGCGAACCATCCTGCACGCCGAATTGGCGCGGCTTACCACCTTCCGAAGGCTCCTGTGCCATCGCGACGACGAGCGACGCTGCGGCGAGGAGGAGGGCGAGGCGTTTCATCATGGGCAGTGATGGCACAACGTGAACCGCACATCGCTCCTGTCATGCGAGTCTTGGCCTTCGCCTCAAATCATCTCCATTCTGGGAGATGGTGCGCGGTACAGGGTTCGAACCTGTGACCCCTACCATGTCAAGGTAATGCTCTACCACTGAGCTAACCGCGCGAAGTCGTTGGGGCGGGTTTTATACCGCCTCGCGGAAAATGGGCAACCGGTTTGTGCTGCTTTTTCCAGCCGATCAATGCACGCCCTTGTCCGCCAGGTAGCGCTCGGCCTCAAGCCCGGCGGCGCATCCCTGCCCCGCGGCCGTGATGGCCTGGCGATAGACGTGATCGGCCACGTCGCCCGCGGCGAAGAGGCCCTCGGTCTTCGTCCGCGTGCCCTGCGTTTGCAGGATGTAGCCGTTCTCATCGGTGTCCACGAGGTCACCGAGGAAGGCGGCATTCGGAATGTGGCCGATGGCGACAAAGACGCACTTCACCTCCAGCTCGCTCTTCGCACCGGTAACGAGGTTTTCGAGCGTCACGGCCCGCATCTCGCCTTTGTCATCGGTGAGGTATTCACTGACGGTGGAATTCCACACCGGCTCGATCTTCGGGTTCGCGAGAGCGCGGTCAGCCATGATTTTGGAGGCACGCAGCACATCGCGGCGATGGATGAGATACACCTTGGAGGCAAATTTGGTCAGAAAGGAGGCCTCCTCGCAGGCGGAGTCGCCGCCGCCGATCACGCAAACGGGCACGTTGCGGTAGAAAGCACCATCGCAGGTGGCGCAGCTCGTCAGGCCATGCCCGATGAGGCTTTTTTCGTTCGGCAGGCCCAGGTGGCGCGGCGAGGCCCCCGTGGCCACGATGACCGTTTGAGCCTCACGGACGACGCCGTCCTCGGTGGTGATCTCAAAGTGACCCGCGGCGGCTTTTTTCACGCTGCTGACGTTCGAATACTCGATGCGGGCGCCGAACTTTTCGGCCTGCGCCTGCATGTTCATCATCAATTCCGGCCCCATGATGCCATTCGGGAAGCCGGGGAAGTTTTCCACCTCCGTCGTCGTCGTGAGCTGGCCGCCCGGAAGCATGCCAGAAAGGATGAGCGGCTTCAAATTGGCGCGTCCGGTGTAGATGGCCGCCGTGAAACCCGCGCAGCCGGTGCCGATGATGATGACGTTTTCCATGAGATGCAAAAGTGTGGGGTTGGGGGGGAAAGAGAGCGCCGAAGATGGGGAGGCCGCCAGAACGCGCAAGGGAGGCTTTTGGTGAGAACACGAAGATGGCAGCCTATTCCCCCCGGCCACCGACATTTTGCATTGGCACAAGAACCTTTGCGGCTAATCAAACACCTCATGACCCACGCCGAAGCCGCCGCCCGCGCCGCCTTTCTCAGTGCCGAACTGCACCGCCACAACCGCCTCTACTATGTCGAGGCGCGTCCGGTGATCTCGGACAAGGAGTTCGACGGGCTGCTGCGTGAGCTTCAAGACATCGAAGCGCAGTTTCCGGATCTGCTCACGCCGGATTCGCCGACGCAACGCGTGGGTGGCGCAGCACTGGAGGGCTTCACGCAGATCCGCCATGCGGTGCCGATGATGAGCCTCGACAACACCTACTCGGAAGAGGAACTCACGGCGTTCTTTGCCCGTGTGCAGAAGGGCCTCAGTCGCGAGTCGGTGGAGTGTGTCATTGAGCCCAAAGTGGACGGTGTGGCCATCAGCGTGCGTTACGAGGATGGCATGCTCAAACACGGCGTCACCCGCGGCGATGGCACCACGGGTGATGACGTGACGAACAACCTCAAGACCATCAACACGCTGCCGCTGCGTCTTCCGAAAGACGGCCCGCAGACCTTCGAGGTGCGTGGAGAAGTCTTCATGCCGAAGGCGGGCTTCGCGAAGCTCAACCGTGAGCGTGAAGAGGCCGGTGAATCGCTCTTTGCCAACCCGCGCAACTCCACCGCGGGCACGCTGAAGCTGCTCGATCCCAAAATCGTGGCGAAGCGCCCTCTCGACATCGTTTTTTATGGCCTCGCCGATGCCAGCGGCCTGCCGATTGAGTCGCAAAACGATGTGCGAAAGCTCCTCGAAGCCGCTGGCTTGCCGAAATCGGGACTGCTGTGGCAAGCAGACAGCGCCGAAGGTTTGCTGAAGGCCATCCGCGAGCTCGATGAGCAGCGTAAAGCCCTGCCGTATGAAACCGACGGCGCGGTGATCAAGGTGAATGCCTTTACCGATCAGCGTGAGCTCGGCGTGACGAGCAAGGCGCCGCGCTGGGCCATCGCCTACAAATACCAGCCGGAGCAGGCGGAGACCAAGATCCTCGCCGTGGACATCCAGGTGGGCCGCACGGGCGCGTTGACGCCGGTGGCACGGCTGGAGCCCGTCTTCGTCAGCGGCAGCACGGTGAGCAATGCCACGCTACACAACTTTGAGGAGATCGAGCGCAAGGACATCCGTGTGGGTGATCGCGTCATCATCGAAAAAGCCGGCGAGATCATTCCCGCGGTCGTCAGCGTGAAAACCGAGAAACGCGATGGCAGCGAGCAGCTCATCGCACCGCCCACGCACTGCCCTATCTGCGGCACCGGCGTGCATCGAGATGAGGAACAGGTCGTCATTCGCTGCCCGAACCCGAAGTGCCCGGAGGTGGTGAAGCGCCGCATCGAGCATTTCGTGAGCCGTGCCGCCATGGACATCAGCGGCCTCGGCGAGAGCGTTGTGGCCCAACTCGTCGATTTGCGACTCGTCGGCGATGTGGCCGATTTGTATGCGCTGAATGAACTGCTGCTCGCCCGTTTGGAGCGAGTCGGCACGAAGAGCATCGACAACTACCTCAAAGCCATCGAAACCAGCAAACAGCAGGACCCGTGGCGGCTCGTTTTCGGTCTCGGCATCCTGCATGTGGGCGCTGGAGGTGCCCGCAAGCTACTGGAGCACTTTGGCGGCATCGACGCCGTCGCGAAGGCCAGCGTCGAGGAACTCATCCAATGCCCCGACATCGGCGAAATCGTCGCCGTGAGCATTCACGCCTGGTTCCGCGATGAACTGAACATCCAACTCCTCGACCGTCTGCGAGCTTCAGGTCTCAATTTCGTGCAAAAAGCCGTCGAAGCCGCCAGCGACAAGCTCGCGGGCACCACCTGGGTCATCACCGGCACCTTGAGCCAGGAACGCGAAACCATCGCCGACACCATCCGCAGCCACGGCGGCAAGGTCAGCGGCAGCGTGAGCGGCAAAACGACCTACCTCCTCGCCGGAGCCGATGCCGGCAGCAAGCTCGACAAGGCCACGAAGCTCGGTGTGAAGGTGCTCAGCGAGGCCGAATTCCGCGAAATGATCGGGTGACGATCACTCCCACGTCAGATCCGTGCCCTGCGGCAGCAGGCGGATGACGCGGGCGAGATCCCAATTCGTTAAGCGGAAGCCTCCGATGCTCTCCTGTTTCATCATGTATCCCGGAATGCTGGTGCCATGCAGGCCGTAAGGCAGCGGCTTGGGATCGGTGACCTTGGCGAGATTGATCCACGCGATGCCCGCGGGGTTATTCGGGCCCGGAGCGAGCACGAGCGGAGTAGCAGAAGGTGCCGCGGGATCTCCCGTGCTGGTGAAACGTGGATGTGGAATGATGTCGAGCACCTTCCAAGTGCCACGCCCACGCAGTCCCGGACGCGCCACGGAGATGGGCATGCTGGCGATGACTTCGTCACCACGACGAATGACGAGACGCTTCAACTCGACGATGGTTGCTTTGACTGGCTTGGCAGGATCGGCGGCAGGCTGGATCGGAGCGGTGAGGCCGTTCTCGATCTCAAAAGGCTCCACATTCGGCACGAGGAAGGTAGTGCCGGGTGTGTTGGGTGATTTGATGCTCGGGTTGATGCGGCGCAAAAAGGCCTCAGAGGCATGAAAACGCTCGGCGACGAATTCCCAGCCGCTACGGTAGGCAAGGAAGCCCTGCGAGGTGAGATCGGTCAACGTGACCGCTGGAGGTGTGGCCGCTTTTTTGCGACTGCTCTCCTCGGGCACCGGAGAGATCCACCGGAGGTCATCAGGCCGCAGTTCATACTCCGTGTAAGCACCGCCGATGGCTTTCATCGCCTCCGATGGCTGACCATCCGGCGTGAAAAGCTGGCCGGGATGCGCTTTTTCATGTGCTTGGAAGGCTGCGTCGTAAACAGGCCCCGTGGTGCCGTCGATCGGGCCAATGGTGAAGCCCTGACGATCGAGAAACACCTGCGTCTGCACCAGAGCCGCGGCTCCCCATGCAGCACCCGGCAAGGCACGTTTGGGCTTTTTGGCGATCATTACGGTCGGCTGGATGGGGGCGGATGGCTTTGGCACATCGGCTGATGGATTGCCTTTCTCATCCTTCGGCGGTGGAGGCGGCAGCATGGCCTTGATATCCTCGATGCCGGGAATGCGAATCACCTGCCCGATGCGGATGATGTCGTTTTTGAGCGAATTGAAGTTCTTGATGTGATCAACGGTCACCACGTAGCGCCGCGCGATGACCGTGAGCGTCTCACCTTTCGCCACGGTGTGATCGAGTGCTTTCTCAGGCGCGGTGCGAGGCGCAGGCTTGGGAATCTCAGCCGCCTTGACCTCCGTTGCAGGCACACCCGGAGCTGGCGTGGCCGCGGCCATGGCCCATGCACCCGCGTCACCGGGCTCGATCTGCCATTTCCATTTCACTGCCTGCTCCAAGCCAGCTTCGACAGTGGCAGGCGGCGGCGGTGGAGCCGTCACATCCTGCGCACGCGTGGTGGCAAGAAGCAGCAGCGGGCAAAGCCGGAGCACGAAGGAAATTTTCACGACCATGCGCTCATTCAAGACGCAAACCTCGCGAGCACAAGCAGGCGTTGTGTCATACCTTCACGTTCTCCGGCTATGCCGGGCTGCGCAGCACAATGCTACACCTGCTGCGGCACTTCGTAGCCTTTGCGATACTCGCGGGTGAGCAAGGCAAGAGCCTCGGGCGTGGCGGTGGCACCGGTGAAGGTTTCCTTCGCGGCGTCGATCTCCAGCATGGGGCCGATCTTGATGTCGAGCGTCGATGAATCGAGTTCGTTGCGCTTCAAATGCTCGTGGAAATCGCCGATAACGTCGTTCCAAGGCTGGAAATCCTTCACAGCGGCCTCCGCCTGCTCGCGGACATACTTCTGGCCGAGGCGGTAGGAGATGTTTGCGAGATGGCACCAGGCGCTGGAGAAATGGATGTCCTCGACTTCAGCCTTCAAATCGGTCGGTTTGCGGCTGCGGATGGCGTCGATGAAATTCGCCGCGTGGGTCTTGCCGCCATCGCCTTTGAAGGTGTGGATCTTTTTGCCCGCCGGATCGAAGACGGAGCCGCCACCGCGGCTGCCGGTGTAGTAGCCGTTCTCGCACTCGATGATGAGGAAGGAGCCCGTGCGACGGCGGATGTACACGTCTGGGGCATTCACACCCTTCATGCGCGGCAGGTTGTGGAAATCGACGATCACCGGGATGTCGCCCGTGTCCATGTAGGCAAAGTGCGTGTTCGGCGTCTCGCCCGCGTCATTCCATCCGAAGCGTCCACCGCCGGCGATGACACGCTTGGGCAGCTTCACCTTGTCGCGGAAGACCACGTTGCGCAGGTCGTCGAGGATGTGCGGGCCCCAGTTGCCCATTTCGCCGTTGCCGGTGTTCCAGTCCCAATGCCAGTCGTAGTGGAACTTCTCGCGGAAGAGCTGCTCGTCCGCGGCCGGGCCGAGCCAGAGGTCGTAGTTCACCGTCGGTGGAGGCGTAAGCGGCGTGTCACGCTTCCCGATGGTCTTGCGCATGCTGTAGTGATTGCAGCGCACATACTTGATCTTGCCGAGCGTCCCGGCGTCGAAGTAAGCCTTGATCTCGTCCTGCATCGGATCGCTGCGCTGCTGCGTGCCGCCCTGGCAGATGCGGCCGTATTTGCGGGCGGCCTCGACGAGCTTGCGGCCTTCCCAGATGTTATGCGACACGGGCTTTTCGACATACACGTCCTTGCCGGACTGCATGGCCCAAATCGCGGCCAGCACATGCCAGTGATTGCCGGTGGAGACGACAACGGCGTCGATGGTCTTGTCCTCCATCACCTTGCGCAGGTCCTGCGTGGTGGCGGCGTTCGGGAAGAGCTTTTTGACCTTTTCGAGCTGCGCCGTGTCCGGATCGCACAGCATTACCACCTCCACGCCGGGCACTTTGGCCATGCGTCCGGCATTGCCGGTTCCCTGGCCGCCGAGGCCGATGCTGGCGATGCGGATTTTCTCATTCGCCCCGAGCACGCGGCTGGCGGACAGCGCGGTGAAGGCGAGGGCGGATTGCGTGATGAAGGCGCGACGGGAGGTCAGGTTGGGGTTCATGGCGGAAAAACGCCTCGTTTTGCCAAAAATCGCGGCCGAATGCAATGCCTGCTCTCGCGGCGCCGTGGAATTCTTCGCGCACATTCCACCTTGCAGGCCACCCGGCCGGGAAGGCAAGATCGCGCACCTTCCTCATGAGCTTCTTCGAATGGTTTGGTGAATCTTTTGACCCCGGTCCTTCCGGCGAGACACAGTTTGGCCCTCGCGACCGCGGCCGTCGCTCACGTGCCGATGTGCTGATCCGCTCCGGCATCAGCCTGAGCATGCTCGGCGGCGTGGGCTACCTGATGTTTCAGGAGATGGGCATCAAGGACTGGACCGTTTACCGCAACACCGCGGTCGGCATCTTTTTCTACTCGTTCGTGGCCTACTTCGTCCACCCGGAGCCGGACACGTCCAACATGGGCTGGCTCGGTGGCTTGATGGATCATCCGTTCCGCTACACGGACGATGTGAACCGCTTTATGCTGTTCCTGCTGATCTTCTTGCTGCCGGGCCGATTCCTTTCGGAGTCATTTGTCGATCTGATCCGCCTCATCCGGCACGCGGGACACAGATCGCCATCACAAGGCTCCTGAACTCTCCTTTTGCAATCGGCGGCAGGCTCGCCACGGACTAGGCAGCCCCTTTTTCCAGACCACCATGCGAGCCCGCATCATCAAAGAATTCCGTTTCGAGGCAGCACAGACGCTGCCCACCCTGCCCAGCACGCACAAGTGCACGAAGATGCACGGACACAGCTTCAAAGTGGAGATCGTCATCGAGGGCGAGGTGGACCCGGCGATCGGATGGGTCTATGACCACGCCGAGATCTCGAAAGCCATGAAGCCCCTGCTCGACCTGCTCGATCACAACTACCTCAATGAGATCCCGGGCCTCGAAGTGCCCACCATCGAGTACATGGCCGGCTGGCTTTGGAAGAAGCTCGCCCCCCAGCTCCCCGGCCTGTGCGAAATCGTGATTCATGAGACCCCGAGTGCCCGCTGCGTCTTCCGCGGCGAGTTTTAACCCGACAACCCACCGCCCCACCCCGTGGAAGACTCCGACTACAAGGTACAGCTCGAAATCTTCGAGGGCCCCCTCGATCTCCTGCTCTATCTCATCAAGAAGGATGAGATCGACGTCTATGACGTGTCCCTTGAGCGCATCACGAGGCAGTATCTCGACTACATCGATACCTTCAAGATGCTCAACATCGAGCTGGCCAGCGAGTTCATCGTCATGGCGGCCAACCTGATGTACATCAAAAGCCGCGAGCTCCTGCCCAAGGACGTGCAGCCGCCCGATGAGGAGGCCGATGAGGACGATCCACGCTGGGAGCTGATCCGCCAGCTCGTCGAATACAAGAAGTTCAAGGAGGCCGCCAGCTTCCTCGGTGTGCAGGAAGTGAAGAGCGACGAGTTCTTCGCCACCACACCGGAGCTTCCGGACCTCGATGCCCCCGTCGTCGGCATCGGCCAGGTGGGCATCTTTGACCTCATCCGCGCCTTCCAGCGCATTCTGAAGCGCTTTGAGAACGCCTCCGACTTCCGCGAGATCGTCAACGACCGCTTCACTGTGGCCGACAAGATCGAGGAACTCCTCAACGTCGTCCCCATCGGCGGCCGCGTCCGTTTTGAAGAGCTCTTCAACAGCGCCTCCAGCCGCGGCGAGGTCATCATCACCTTCCTCGCCATGCTCGAGCTCATCAAGCTCAACCACCTCCAAGTCGAGCAAGAGCAACTGCTCGGCGACATCGTCATCGTGCGGCCGCAGCTTTGA
Organism: Verrucomicrobiaceae bacterium; assembly: GCA_016795465.1. Taxonomy (GTDB): domain Bacteria; phylum Verrucomicrobiota; class Verrucomicrobiia; order Verrucomicrobiales; family Verrucomicrobiaceae; genus Prosthecobacter. The sequence continues at coordinate 67,993 of JAEUHK010000045.1, forward strand.
GGCTGCAACCCGTCCGAGAAGCTTGAGACTCGCGTCACGAGCCAGTTGTGCGTCCACGCAGGCTCGTTACCCTCTGCGCATGAATCCCCCCGGCCTCGACGATCTCCTCACCTGCCTGCGTTTTCCTTCTGTTTCGACCGATTCCACCCGCCGCGATGATGTGCGGGCCTGCGCTGAATGGCTTCAGGCAAAACTCCGCGGCATGGGCCTCACCGCGAACCTGCACGAGACGCCGGGACATCCGATTTTGCTGGCCAAAAACAAGCACCTGCCTGGTCGCCGCACCGTCCTGCTCTATGGACATTACGACGTTCAGCCTGCCGAGCCTCTCAACGAGTGGAAGTCTCCGGCCTTTGAGCCCACCATTCGGGATGGACGCATCTACTGCCGCGGAGCCACGGACAACAAAGGCCAGCTCATGGCCCATGTACAAGGTTTGGCAGAAACACTCGCGAAGCATGCAGACCTGCCCGTGAATCTCATCGTGCTCTTCGAGGGTGAAGAAGAGATCGGCAGCCCGAATTTAAGGCCGTTTTTGCAACAGCATGCCGCTGAATTGAAATGCGACCTCGTCGCGATTTCAGACACCGGCATGGTCGCTCCCGGCATTGGCACCTTCACTTACGGTTTGCGGGGCATCGCCTGCCTCGAAGCCCGCGTTCACGGCCCGTCTATTGATCTGCACAGCGGCATTTTTGGCGGAGCCATTGCGAATCCGGTCACCGCGGTGGCACGTCTCACTGCGACACTGCACGACGCCGAGGGACGAGTGGCTGTGAAGGGCTTTTACGAGGGTGTGCGTGACATCCAGCCGTGGGAACGCGAGGCATGGGCCGCGCTTGGCGATGGCGATGCGGAGATGCTCTCACTCACTGGTTCTCCTTCGCTTTTTGGCGAGCCGGGCTACACCGAGCGCGAACGTCGCTGGGCTCGCCCCACCATTGAGGTCAATGGCATCGGCGGAGGCTATCAAGGCGAAGGATCCAAGACGGTCATCGGTCGCGAGGCCTTTGTGAAGCTCTCCTGCCGCCTTGTTCCCGATCAGAATCCTGACCGCATCCTCGGCCTCGTCGCCGATCATCTAAAAGCGCACACGCCTCCAGGTGTGCGGCTTGAGATCAAACTGGGCCACACGGGCATGCCTTACCTCATGGACCCGCATTCAAGCATCGGCCAGGCAGCGCAGCGAGCCCTGCAAAAGGCCTTCCCCGGTCAAAAACTCGCGCTCATCCGCGAAGGCGGCAGCATCCCGATCGTGCAGGCGTTCAAAGACGTGCTCGGCGTGGACACCTTGTTGCTTGGGCTGGCTTTGCCCGACTGTCAGGCGCACGCGCCGAATGAAAACTTCCCCATCGAAAACTTCGAGGCAGGCGTGCGGCTGAATCAAGCTCTGCTCGCCGAGCTCGCGTGAGTTCGTCTGGCGGCGCACTGTCCCAAACTGCCCTCAGCACTGTCTTTTCCCGCTCTTTCAGCGCGACGGCACTTTCCGTGGAATTTCACGCTTGCCGCTCAAGGGCCGATTTCATAGCCTCGCGGTGCTTTTTCCCATGAAAACACCAACCGCACTCCTCGCAGCCTTGGCGCTGCCCCTCGCCCTCCCGGCGCAAACCATCCAGCCCGGCGGCAAATCCGATGTCGCCATCGCCCTCGTGAAGGTCGCCGGTGACCTCGTCGATCCCGTCGCCGTCGCCGGTGCTCCCGATGGCAGCGGCCGCCTCTTCGTTTGCGAACGTCCGGGCGTCATCCAGATCATCAAAGACGGCAAAAAGAACAAGAAGCCCTTCCTCGACATCAAGGACAAGACCATCAGCTCCTTCCTCGAGCTCGGTCTCTTCAGCGTGGCCTTCCATCCGAAGTTCAAAGAGAACGGCCGCATCTTCTTCTGCTACTCCGATTTGTGGTTCAACGGCGCGTCCATGATCGCCGAGGTCAAAGCGAAGAAGAACAAGCCCGATGAGGCCGACATGGACAGCATCAAGGTGCTCATGCAGCTCGACTTCCCCTACTGCAATCACCACGGCGGCCAGATCGCCTTTGGTCCCGATGGCTATCTCTACATCGGCGTCGGTGATGGCGGCTGGGAGGGCGATGTCATCAGCGCCGGCCAGGATCTCCACACCCACATGGGCAAGATGCTCCGCATCGACGTGGACAACTCCACGCCTGATCGCAACTACAGCGTGCCGAAGGACAATCCCTTCCTCACCCTGCCGCAGCAGATGACCCTCTTCGGCGTCACCGAACTCGCCTTCTCGAAGATTCATCCCAAAGCGAAACCCGAAATCTGGGCCTACGGCCTGCGCAATCCCTGGACCTTCAGCTTTGACTCGAAGACCGGCGACCTCTGGATCGCTGACATCGGACAGAATCACTGGGAAGAGATCAACATGCAGCCCGCCGGCAGCAAAGGCGGCGAGAACTACGGCTGGAAGTTCATGTGCGGCTCCCACACCTTCCCGCTCGAAACCGAGAAGGACAATCCTCTTGTCGGCGTGCTTCCCGTCGCTGAATACAGCCACGTCGATCAAGGCATCTGCGTCATCAACATCGGCGTCAGCCGCAGCAAGGCCAACCCGAGCCTCGAAGGCACCTACTTCTGCGCCGACTGGGGCAGCGGCAAAATCTGGAGCATCAAAAAAGGCGGCGCTGGCTATGAAATGAAGGAGTGCCTCGACCTCGACACCCCGCTGCGCCCCACCGGCAGCGGCTTCGATGCCGAAGGCAATCTTTACCTCACCCACGCCACTGCGAACTACGGCGGCCCCGTCGATCCCTACACCAGCGAACGCGGCGCGCTCTGGAAGCTCGTTCCCGCCGACAAAGTCCCCGCCGGCGCTGAAACCGCGCCGCTGCAGAAATAGACCAGCCATTCAGAAAGCTCACCGAAGGGTCAAGGAGGTCATTGCATACCTTCTTGGCCCTTCGACATTCAGGACGCGCCGTTTCCATGATCTTCCTCTCCCCAGCGCTGATCTCCGCCCTGCCGCTCTTTTCTTCGCGGTGGACGCCCAAACATGACGCACGCAAAGGCGCAAAGGCGCGAAGGTTCCCAACCCCTCTGATCTTTGCGCCTTTGCGCCTTTGCGTGAGACTTTTTCCGTTTGCTGACGACCCTAGACATACTGTCGGTGGCAAGACGCCACTACTTGAGAAAGGAGACTGGTGATGGGCCAGGATGGTTTAGCAAAGGCCTCGCCAACACCGCTGGTGTCTATCGCCTCAGGGCTGGCGTTGACAGCCGGCGTCACGGGCTTGATCAGCGCCTACTTCCAGGCACAACAAGCGCTCAACGCGACCTTCTGGCTGCGACTCCTGATGGGAGCCGGTTTCTTGTTCTCCGGCATTCTTCAAGTGGCTGGCCGCATCCGCAGAAATCGAAAAATCAAAGCCTTGAGGCTTATTCATCACTAATGACCTTCCTCGTCCCAGCGCTGCTCTTTGCCCTGCCGCTCGCGGCGTTGCCGGTGGTCATTCATTTGATCCATCTGTATCGGCGGCGGCAGGTGAAGTGGGCGGCGATGATGTTTCTGCGCATGGCGCAGCGCATGAACAAGGGGCTGTCGCGGCTGCGGCAGATTTTGATCCTCGCGTTTCGCGTGCTGGCGGTGGCGGCGATCCTGTTTGTCATCACGCGGCCGATGGCGGGCGGTTTGCTCGGGCTCACCGGCGGTGTGCCGGACACGGTGATCGTGTTGCTCGACCGTTCGGCGAGCATGGAGCAGCAAAACCTCGCCACCGGCACCAGCAAGCGCAGCGCGGGCCTCGCGAAGCTCTCGCAGGCATTGCGCGACACCGTGGGCACGCGCTCGAAGCTCGTGCTCATCGAAAACGCGCATCTCCAGCCGCAGGCGCTCGAAAAGCCGGAATCACTCACCGATTTGCCGATCACCGGCCCCACGGACACGAGCGCGGACGTGCCCGCGCTGCTGCAAAGCGCCCTCGACTACATCGCCACAAATCAAACCGGCCGCACCGACGTGTGGGTGCTCAGCGACCTGCGTCAAAGCGACTGGGATGCCGGCGGCGGACGCTGGCAGGCACTGCGCAGCGGCTTCGCCAGCCTCAAAGGTGTGCGTTTTCATCTGCTGACGTATGCACAGCCCGCCGCGCAGAATTTGAGCATCGCCGTCGAGCGCGTCACGCGTCGCGAAACGGCCGAAAAAGCCGAACTGCTGCTTGATGTGCGTGTCACGCGGGCGGATTCGGCCAAAGAGCCGATCGAACTGCCGCTGCGCTTCGTCGTGGGCGATGTCAGCACGACCTTCAAAGCCGAGATGAAGGACACGCAGCTCGTTTTGCAGGCGCATGCCATCCCCATCGCCAAAACGATGAAGCAGGGCCACGGCCGCGTCGAATTGCCCGCTGATGCCGCGCCGAGCGACAACGTCTTCCACTTCGTCTTCGCCGAGCCGCCCGTGCTGCGCAGCGTGATCGTCAGCGACGACGAAGCCACCTTCACGCCGCTGCAAGCCGCGCTCGAAGCCGCCGCGGACCCGACGCGAAAGTATGCCTGCAGCGTTTTGCCGCCTTCGCGTGCCGCCGAGATCGCGTGGGACGACACCGCGCTCATCGTCTGGCACGCGCCGCTGCCGAAGGAGGGCGACCTCATCGCCAAACAGCTCGCCAATGCCCGCTGCGTGCTCTTCTTGCCACCCGAGACGCCGAACACAAACGCCTTCGCCGGTCTGCAATGGGGCGCGTGGAGCGGCGATAGCAAACCGGCCACCGTGAGCTGGTGGCGCAACGACGCCGGCCTGCTCGCGAACACCCGCAGCGGCACCGCGCTGCCGCTCGGCGATCTCGAAGTGCAGCGCCGCTGCGACATCCTCGGCGAAGGCACGCCGCTTGCCCGTCTCGGCGAAAACCAGCCGCTGCTCATGCGTGCGAACACCACCGGCGAAAACCAAGTCTGGTTCCTCGGCACGCTTCCAAGTTCAGGCTCGTCAACTTTGGCCCGCGATGGCGTGGTGATGTTCGCCATGCTGCACCGTGCGCTTCAGGATGGCTCGCGTGGGCTTGGGAAGGCTCAACAGCGCGAAGCGGCTGCGAATGCGTTGGGTGCGGGTGAATGGAAAAGACGAGGTGAGACTCTTTTGAGCACCGAAATGCCTCTGCGAGCCGGAATCGTCGAAAGCGGTGACAGGCTCGTCGCGCTGAATCGGCCACTGCGGGAGGATGCGCCGGACTTTCTCGGCAAAACAGCCCTCGGTGAGCTCTTCGCGGGTCTCGATCATCACATCATCGAAGATCAGGTGGAGAACGAAACAAGTCTCGCCAGCGAGGTTTGGCGCACGTTCCTGTTCTTGATGGCGATTGCGTTGCTCGGTGAGGCGCTGCTGTGCATGCCACCGAAGCCTCACTCGCCGCTGGCGGGAGCTTGAGGATAAAACAGGCTCATCGCCTCGCGGATCACCGGGCTTTGCAGGCTCGCTTCATACACGCGATTCGGGATGCCACGGTTTTTGGCGAGGAAGTGATAGCTGCCGAGGGCTTCAAAACCCGCGTTGAGGGCTCCGTTCATCGGTAGATAGCTTCTGCCATCCGCGGTGAAGTTTTCGACAAGACCCCACGGGGGCATGAAACCGGCCTTTTCGAGCCGTTCGAGGCTTTGCAGCACTTCAGCAGGCTTTTCGGCCACGAGACCGCACATCAGCATGTAGTGCGGATGAATGAGCGTCTGCCCCGGCAGGTCCACACCGCCGACGAAGTAGGAATTACCAAACTCATTCTCACCCGCGGAAAGGCCGTGAAAGCCCAGCCGTGCCGCGAGGCTCGTCGGCATGGCACGCGTGAAATAGCTGCGTTGCGCACCGAGCATCACGCGACGGGCGGAGAGCCATTGCACGCCATCGAGCTTGTCCGGTGCATCACTCGCGAAATCGGGATGCAGCAGGCTTTGGATCTCCGTGATGAAGGCGGTGCCCTGCCACGCGTGCCCCGGATGATCGGAGGCTGAAACAGCACAGCCCGGCCTGGCGATGCGTTGCAGCAGCGTCACGAGCGCTGTCTCACCACCCCAGTCACGCCAGCCATGCGGCAGCACGGTTTGCCCTTCGGCATCAAGGCCATGCGAAAGATGCCCGGAGGGCAAACGCAAGCCGTCGATGTCAATTTGCCGGATCATCGCGATGACTTCGTCCTCGATGGCGGACTCGCCGAGCATGCGTGCGGCCAGCAGGGCGCACTGCGCATACAGCGCGGTATCCACCGTGCTGTGCTCCGTGTGCGGATGAATGCTGAAACCGGTCTCATCACGGCGCACAAAGTGCGGCAGCAGACCTCTCGCCCGCTTCAGCCGGCCCACCGCCGCATGCGTGGTGCGCAGTGTCTCACGGGCAAAATCCACCGTGACCACGCCGATCTCTTTTTGCGAAGCCGCGGCAGTTGCGAGCACCATCAACCCGGTGGCCGCGATGCTGTCAAAGGCACCCGAGTCGAGATGCGCACGATCCCGGGTGAACCCGGTGGTGGTGCAGTGATTGCGCAAGAGCTTCGCATACGAGGTGGTGAAGACCTGCCGGTCACGTTCCAGCCGCGGAACCTCCACGCCAAGGAAGAGCCCGCGCATGGTGATTTCGCTGCCCGGTTCCGCCGTCCACACGAGCAGCTTCGCATCCCGCAGATTCCGGCTCGGCAGCGGATGGGCATGCGGATGCGCCGGCTCGTCGTAGTAGGTCACCATTCGCTCCCACAAGATCTCACCGACCGCGTTCTTGATCTCCAACTTGAGATTTCCCCGTCCCCCCGCATCCACCATCATCTGCGTGATGCGCGGCTGCCAGGCCTCGGCGATCGGCGATGGATAGGCACGCGTGAAATCGAGCAACTCATGGCTGTCGCGTGCCTGCCCGGCGAGGCTGTGCCACATGCCCGCCCACACATCCGGCTGCTGGCCGAGATGCACGACGACCTTGTCATCCACCCACTCGATCTCATGCTCCGCCGGACCATGAAAACCAAAGTCCGTGCCGAGGTGCGTGTAGCTGGTGAAGGAATTCAGCCGTCGCGAGCCCTGAGGCGGCACAGCATCGTTTTGACGACGGATAAAGTAACGCTGCACCGGCTGCCACACGAGCCGGTGTCCAGCCCCGTGTTCCGCCGCAGGCAATACTCCACCGTTCACCAGAAGCAGAAGGCTGGAGAGCAGGACGAAGGGTTGGCGCATCGGGAACAAGGGCGGATTAGAGCGCTGACGGCCCGCCTTTCTTTCCATGTCGAAACCTGATTTCAACCCTGAACGGGCTGGCAGGGCGAGACATCACCCCAAGAATTGACTCTACCGCGAGCACTGTTCAGACGATACGCGTTTATTATGACTTTTCTATTGAGTATCTCAATTCTATTTAGTATGCTTAACAATCCACTAGCATGCCAACTCAGTTCACAATGCCTGCCTCACTTTTACCCTGCAAATGGGTGACAGGGATTCTTGCAGCCTTGTTGCTGCCCTTGGTAGCCGCTCAGGGGGGATCACTGAATTTCTACAACGTCCCGGGTAACACCCTGCTGATGGAGGACGGGGTCACGGCTCTCGACAATGCCTTCAAATTCGAATTCGGCACGTTTGAGACCGGTTTCACCCCCACGACCAGCAACATCACGGACTGGACGGCCAACTGGAAGCCCTTTGCCCGCGCCGAGGCACCCTCGATCAATGGCTGGAACTCGGCCATCTCCTATTTCAACAAAAGCGGCGTGCTGCTCGGCAGCGGCATGTCGGACCAAGGCCTCTCGCTAGACACCTTCAGCGGCGGCGAACTGGCTTACCTGTGGGTTTACAACGTCTTCAGCATCTCCCCAGGCGGTGAGTGGGCACTCGTCACCAACGACAGCAGCGATGGCAACGCAGCCAACGACTGGCTGCTCCCCTCCCCTAGCGAGGCGCTTCCCTTTGAGTATCCGCTTTCGAGTGCCTTGAATCCCGTCTGGGGCGGCCTGCACAATGTTCAGGGCGGCGGCGATTTCACCGCGCCTCTCGCGGCGTTCACGCTGCAAACCCACGCGGTTCCGGAGCCTGGCAGCGTGATGCTCATCCTGCTCGCCGGCATCGCCTGGCGGATCAAACGGGCCCGCACCGTGAGCCGCTAAACGGCCTTCGCAGCCACATCGCCCATCTTTGCATACACCTCCCGACCGGCGGCACTGTGCTGCACGAGATCATCGGAGAAGCGAATGCAGCCCGGTTCAAAAATCGTGATGCAGCAGGAGCCACCGAAGCGGAAGTAGCCCTTCTCATCGCCCTTCGCCACCGCCTGCCCCGGCGTGAAGCTTTGCACGATCGAGCCCACACACGTCGCGCCGATCTCCAGCAGCAACACCTCACCGAGGGCCTCCGTGTGCAACGTGGTGATCTCACGCTGATTCTCCCACAGGATCGATGGACGACGGCGCAGGGCAATTGGGCTCACGGAATAGAACGGGCCGTTCACGACCTTCGCGGCTGAAGGCGTGCCGCCGAAGGGAAAATGAAAGCGGTGATAGTCCACCGGGCAGAGACGTGAGATGAGCATGCTGCCATGCGCGAAGCGTTCCGCGAGCGTGGAGTTCTGCAGCAGGGCAGCGAGGTCAAAGCGGATGCCTTTGACGAAAAAGGAGTCACAGGCCGCGATGTCCGGCAGCACGAGATGACGGCCATCCGCGGGAAACGCGACCTCGTCCGCTCCTGCGGCGATGGGCCGGGCGGAGGGCTTCAGCTTGCGATAAAAGAACTCGTTGAAGGTCTGATAGCTCTCGGGCGCATCGGCCAGTTCACCCACATTGATGCCATACTGCTGAATGAAAGGCGCCACCTTCTCCCGACTCGCCGAGGCATCCATCCGGCTGCCATACCACGACGAGAAAAGACGGCGCTTCACCAGCGTGTGCAGCGGCAGAGCGCCGAGCGGATTTTCATACACAAAGCGCAGGAAGCCCTCGCCATAGACTTGCTCGGTTTCGAGGCGACCGGTGAGACGGTTGTGATATTCGATGGGCTGGGAGGGCATGGAGGGCCGCCAAAATGGCCGTTTGGAGCAATTTTGCCACCTGAACAAAGTAGGAGACAAGCGAAGAGTCCTGCTCATCATCGCGGCCCTTTCCCGCCCCAGTCCCGATTTTATGAGCGAAGCCGAATCCAGCACTCCCGAAACATCCCAGACCGATTCTCTCGATCTGTCCAGCCTGCGCCTGATGCCCGCGTGGGTCGCTGATTTCGGCAAAGAGGAGAAAATCATCGAGCGCTTTGGAGATCGCGAAGACCGTCCGCAGCGTGGAGATCGCGGTGACCGCCATGGCGGTGGCTTTGGTGGAGATCGTCGCGGAGGCGGCGGTGGTGGTGGCGAGCGTCGTTTCGGTGGTGGTGCAGGCGCAGGCCCGCGTCGCGATGGCCCGGGAGGCCCACCGCGTGGAGATCGTCGTGATGGCCCTGGCGGTCCGCCGCGTGGCGACCGTCGTGACGGTCCTGGCGGAGGCCCTCGTCGTTTCGGTGATCGTGATCGTCGTCGTGATGGTGGTGATTCCCGCCCCCCTCAACGTGAGTGGGTGCCGATCCCGCAGGACATCCAGGTGACCATTTATCCGCAGGATGAGACGCTCGACACGCTCGCCCAGCATGTGCGCAACACCGGCCATGCCTTTAGCATGTTTGACGCCGCCCGCATCGTGCTCGCCGGTGGTGAGCGCTACAACGTGCGCTATCAATGCGCCGACACGCGTCCCACACCGCTTTTCAAAACCACTGCCGATGGCGGGCTCTTCCTCACGCGTGATGAGGCCGTCAATCACCTGCTCAATAGTCCCGTCATCGACGAATACTACCGCGTCGAGGACATCGAGCTCGAAGTGCCGAAGGGTGATTTCAAATCCGTGGCCGTCTGTGGCATGAGCGGAGTAATCCTCGGCCCTGCCAGCCATCACAGCTACCAGACGAAGCTCATCCGACTGCATCGCGAGCGCTTTGCGAACATGGCGTTCGAAGACTTCAAACGCCGCGTGAAGACCGACAGCACGCCGGAGACCATCGAGAAATGGAAGGAGCAGGCCAGCAAAGGTCGTCGCTGGGTTTATCTCAAAGGTGAAGTCGCCGAAGGAGCCGAACCGCAGGCCTTTTCGACCCGCGCCGAGGTCGAGGCCCACTTCCGCCGCATCCACGCCGCGGATTCCGTCATCGAACTGCGCGATGTGAACGTCCTCGGCAACATCGACAAGTCCAAGCTCACGCATGTGCTCTTCATCATGCTGCGCAATGCCGTCGAAAACGCTCGCAAGCACCTCTTCGACATCTCGCAGAAGCTTGCCTCCGGCCTCGAACGTCGCGGCTTGAAGATGTTCAAGCGCCGCAGTGGCAAGATGTTCGTCAGCCGCGTGCGTCCGCGTGCCGTCGATCCCTCCGTCGTCTTTTCCGCGCCTCTGGCGAAGATCGTCGAGCTGCTCAAGGAAAACTCCGGTGGCATGCACCTGCATGCCCTCGTCGAGGCCATCGCCCCGTCGCCACCACGCGATGAAGATGCCCCAGCCCCGGCTCCCGGCGAAGCTCCCAAGCCCACGCAGCAGCAAATCGAGGTCCTCAAGGACATCCGCTGGCTCACGAATGAAGGTTACGTCATCGAATACAGCGACGGCATGATCTTCCTCGGTGTCCAAGGAGAGCCTGCGCCTGTCAAAAAGGACGCCGAAGCTCCGAAGGCCGAAAAAGCCGAAAAACCCGCCAAAGCTCAAAAGCCCCGCAAAGTCCGCGTTCCAGTCATCGAAGTGCTCGAAGACGTGTTTGAGTGATCTCAGGACATTGCCTTCCGCGGCACCTGCACCTCCCACAGCATCCGCACCGCTTGTGCAGCGGCCTTCACATTGTGCACACGGAAGATGTGTGCCCCGCGGGTCATCCCCGACGAAATGCACGCCACGGTGCCTGCATCACGTTCGAGTGCCGGCACGCTGAGCACATCACCGATCACTGTCTTGCGTGACACCGGCAGCAGGATGGGGCGATCAAAGCGATGCAGCCGCTCCAGTTCGCGATAGATCGTGAGATTGTCATCACGCTGCTTCGCGAAGTCGATGCCGGGGTCCAACAGGATGCTTTCACGGCTTAAACCGACACTTTCAGCCATCACGAGCCGTTGCTCAAAGAAGCGCTCTAGCGTGTCCATGATGCTTTCATAGGTCACATGCGTGTGCGCCACCTTCGGCTGGCCCACGCTGTGCATGATGAGCAGCGCCGCGCCATGCTCGGCGCAGAGTTTCGCGTTAAAAGCATCCGGCAGACCGCTAATGTCATTGATGATGTCGCCACCATGCGGCAGCACCTCGGCGATGACATCAGACCGCCAAGTATTGATCGAGAGCAGCGGCGTGTTGTGATGGGCTCGCAGCTCCGGCCATTTGGCCAGGAAAGGCTTCAAGCGGTCGATCTCCTCCTCCACGCTGATCGCCTCACGGTTCGTGCGGGCGCTTTCGGCGCCAATGTCGATGATGTCGGCACCATCGCGGAGTTGCTGCTCGGCTTGAGCCAGGGCCGCAGTCGGATCGAGCGTCCCATCGCCGCAAAACGAGTCGTCATTGATGTTCACGATGCCCATCACCATCGGGCGGCGGGGGAATTCGATCACATGCTGGCGGGCGCGGAGGATCATGCGGGCAGGATCTGCGGCTTGATCACCGCCACCTTCATCGGTTCGAGCACGGCCTTGAGCTTCTCAAACATCGCATCGTCCTCGTAAGTGCCCACGATGGCACCGCCGGAGCCGGTGAACTTGGCGCTCGCACCCACCTCGCGGGCCGCCTCGACCATGTCGATGTTTCCCTGGCTGATCTGGTAAAGGCGACGGCGCAGGTCAAAGTTCTCATTCAGCAGCGGCCCGATCTCGCGACCGCGACCTTCGACGAGCATGTCACGCACGCGATGCGCCAGCCCGGCCCAGTGATACATTGCACTAACCACTTCACGCTCGCCACGCTTCCAGCGACCGCGGATGTCATTGTGAAACACCTCCGTGCCCTCGCTGAGCTGCGTCGTGTAAGCGACATACACCGGCGGCAGCAGCTTGGGATCAAGCTCCTCGTAAATGCCGTAGCCGAGCTTTTCGATGCTCGCCCGATTGAAGTCCATGAACACCACACCCTCGTAACTTTGGATCACGCGGTCTTGAAGGCCCGCCGGGATGCCCAGCTCCTCATTTTCGACTGCGAGCACGAGGCTGGGCACGAGATGCTTCGGTATCTCCACCTTGTAAAACTGCATCAAAGCACGCCAGCAGGCCGTGATGATCGCGCTGCTGCCCGCCATGCCCACCTGCGGTGGAATGTTGCTCTGATACCGCAGCGTGAAATTGCGACCGTGCAGCGGAATGTTGTTCTTGTGGCAGTATTCGAAGAAACGTTTCACACCGGCCTTCAGCAGGCGGATGCCGCCGTAGTAGCCGAATTGCTTCACATTCCGCACCAGCTCCTCGATGCTGCCAAAGACCGAGTGATCGCGCTCATTCGGCTCGATGCGCAGCTCTGGCGTCTCATACAGCGTCACCTCCGCGTGGAAGTTGCGGATGATGAAAGAGATCGTCTTGCCGAAGTAGCCGTCCGAGGGATTTCCCACCAGGCCGGCACGGGCAAAGGCTTTCGTTTGGATGAGCATGAAGAGGCAAAAAGGGGGCTGAAGAGAGTACGCTAAGGTTCACCGCGTGAAACGGCAAGCCAAAGCTCGGTCACACACGCTCCTCCCAGCGTGCGAGCAGCCACAGCACATCCGAGAGGCGGTTCAAAAAACGCGCCACATCGCGATTCGGGACCGCCTCGGGCGTGTCATCGAGATCGATCACGTTCCGCTCCGCCCGACGGCAGGCCACGCGGGCCAGATCCGCGTGTGCACCGCTGAGCACACCCGCCTCACCTGGCAGCGCCCAGCCTTTGAACTGCATCGCTCCACCGGCCTCTAGTTTCGCCGCGAGCTCATCCAGATGCGCCACCTGCCCTGCGCCGATGATTTCCTTGTGCGTAGCGGCGTAGCGTTCCTCCAGTCCGGGCGGCGTTGCCAACTCGCCCATGAGGCCGATGAGCCAGCGCTGCACTTGCGGGATGAGTTCACGCGTCTCCGCCTTCACCGCGGTGATGCGCAGCAGGCCGAGAGCCGCGTTGAGTTCATCAACGGCACCGAGCGCATGCACGCGAGGATGCGATTTTGCGGCGCGAACGCCAAAAAGAAGGTCGGTGGAGCCGTCGTCGCCTTTGCGTGTGGTGATGGACATGGCTGTGAATAGATCAAAGCCTCACACCGGCCAGCGGAAACACTGCCCGGCAGCCAGTTTCGCCCGCGAATAAGCCGAAATGCGCACGCGATTGGCGCTATTGCCGCTCAGCAGCCACACATTCGTCTGGTCCATCGCGTGGAGGAAGCCCACATGACCGCTCGCTCCGGCGGAAAGCGGCTGCGTGACCACCACGCAGCCATACGTCGGCCCCACGGCACGGCCGTAGCTGATCCACTGGCCTGCGAGGCCGGTGTTGTGACCGCGAAAGCCCGCCTTGCGGATGCACCAGTTCACGAAGGCCCCGCACCAGCTCGTCTCATCACCGCCACGCACGCCCACGCTTGCGAGATACTCCACGATCCGCGGATTATCGCCCGGGTTCCACTCGGCCACGCCTTGTTCACGCAGCGCCACCTCCATCCACGGCGGCGTCTGCGGGGCAAAGCCAGCCGCTTGAGTCACCGGACGTGCGGGCTCTGCCTGCGGGGCGGCACCCGCCACCTGCACCACCTGGCCGGGGTAAAGGATGCGGCAGTTGTTGTTCGCATCGCAAAGGCCGGGATTCATCGCTTTGAACTGGTCAAAGCTCATCCCGAACTTCCGTGCGATGCCCATCGGCGTGTCGCCGCTCTGAATCATGTAGGCTGCCATGGCCAGACGATGCACCGGCACCCGCCGGGTGCCAAATTCATATTCCCGCCATCACTTCGCGTTCTCGTCGTAGCGATGCAGCGGCCTCACCCAGATATTTCGATAGCGCACGGGATTGTGATGATCTTGAAGCGCAAAGCCAAACTTCTGCGTCGCCGCCTCCAGCACCGCCGCATGATGCACCACCACGCCATTGTGCATCACCGTCAGGCGTGCAGGCTCCAGCACTTTGCCCTTCGCATCGAGCTTCGCACACTCGCAGATGATGTCATAGGTCTGCCATTCGCCCGGCTTGCGGCAGGCATTCACCAGCGGCGGATAGCGATGGTAGATCGCCGCGGCCTGTCCATCGGGATAGGTATCGTTTTCGTGCGAGTCGAGCACCTGCACCTCGCCCCAGCCGTGAATGAGCACGCCGCTGTTCCCGCGACCTTGACTCTTGCCGACGACTTCCGCAGGCGTGGCCCACTCGATGTGAATCTGGCAGGAGCCAAACTGGTCACGCGTGTCGATATCGCCGCCCTTCGGTTTGATCTCCGCGTAACCGTTTTCGATCTTCCAACTCGGTGTCTCGCTCTTGTCCGGATCATCGCGACGAGGCTTGCGGATGAACCGCGAGAGGTCTGTGCCATCAAACAATACCACCGCATCACTCGGAGCCGTGTTCGCCGAAGGCGGCGTGATCACCGTGGGCCGCGGTCGCTGCATGTCCCCCTCTCGATAAACGCCACCAGGTGTGAACGGCTTTTCTTTGGATGGCTCCGCGGCCATCGAAACAGCAGCGGACAAGGCGAGAACGAGTATGGAGCGATGCATGAGGACAGCTCAAACGGCCCCAGCCGTTTGTTTTTCCATGGATTCAGACCGCCATGCCACACGACTGACTCCCCGGTTGCGCCTCCACCCCTCTCTCGCCACCATCGGCCATGCCTCGCGACGCCATCACGATCCTGCACCTCTCGGACATGCAGTTTGGGAAGAATCATTCTTTCGGGACCTATGGCCCGGAGAGGAAAGCGGTGGCGGAGCTGACACATGACACGTTGCTAGCCGGACTGATTCAGGACTTGGATGACTTGAAGAGAGATTTTGGCCTTCAGCCGGATGTCGTCGTAGTGACTGGCGATTTGGCCGAGTGGGGCCTGGAAAGCGAGTTTGAGCAGGCGAGGGAGTTTTTGGAAGGCCTTGCCGCGCATTTGGGCATCGCACCGGAGGAGCGTTATCGAATCGCCATCATTCCTGGGAATCATGACATTGACCGCTGGGGGGCTGAGCAGGACTGGATCGGCTGGAAGCGTCGCGGCAAAAAAGGCGCTCCGTTCGGATTCACTCGCTGGGAATACTTCGCGAAGATGTTCGAGGCGTTTTATGCCGCGGTGCCCAAGGAAGGCGGTTTGAGGCCGGAGTTTGTGAATGACAGGCCCTACAGCCGTTTTGTGCTGCCTGAGCACAAACTCATGTTTGCGGGCATGAATTCCACGCTGGCCGAGTGCCATCTGGAGACGCCAGAGACCATCGAAGGCATCAGCTACGGCCATCATGGCTACGGGGGCAAACCTCAGTGGCAGCACTTCGCCAAGGAACTGGCAGATTACGAGACGCAGTGTTGGCTGCGGATCGGCTTGATCCATCACAATCTGAACCGCGCTTTTGATAAGGATGAAGAATGCCTGCGCCACGGGGACCTCCAGGACTTGAACAGCATCGTGGGACCGCATTTGAACCTTCTGCTGCACGGTCATACGCACTCAGGCGATGAAGACAGCCTGAAAAACGGTGTCCCAGTCCTCTCGACCGGCACTCCATCACTCGGAGATTCGCAGAAGCCGCCGGGCGAGCCAAATCAATATCAGATCATCCAGCTTCACCCGGAAGGCATCACCACCACCCATCGAGCCTGGAACATGAAGGACGGGCGCTTTGTCACCGATGGGAGCAAGGGCGGAAATAAGTCGCCGGGAGTTAAAACCAGGGACGTTCCGTGGAAAAATGCGCAGGCTACTTTTCCAGCCCGGCTGCTGATCGAGGGCGATGAAGGTGATTCAGGCCTCAAACCTGGCAAACGCATTTCGGCTCCGCGTGAAGAAGAATTCATGGATGCCGTCATGAGGTCTCATGGGGGACATTCGCCGATGCTGGAGCAGTTGGAGTCCGTCTGCCGGCTCCGCTATGAAGAGCCAGATGTCTCCCGTCGCTCGGACGGCCCCGTGCCCTACCTTCGCATCGTGACCCGCAGCCCTTTTCAGCGTGTGTTCGCCGTTGGCGCACTGCCCGAGGGGCTGACGGAGGAAGGAGTGAACGCCTTCAAGAAAGTCCACGAGACCTTCGTGCAGCTAGACCCCCATGTGGAGAATCATCTGGTGTATGCCGGTTCTGTCATCCCGACTACGGCGCAGACCTTGGCGGCTGGTTCGGGTTTCAAGGTGTGGAGCTACCACCAGTTTCAGCGCATTTGCAGTCTCACCGAGGCAGTGGAGGCCCAGACCCGGCGTTTGCAGTCAGATACGATTTACCCGCCGGAGCTTTACGTCGATCAGGAGGTCTCCATCTACTCTCGCAACTACCACCGCAGCGGAGATGCCGAGATTCCCGAGAGTGGACTGACTCGCCGCAAGGAGGCACTGACGGCCGTCTCGGCGCTGCTGGAGGATCATGCCGCCCCTTCCTTCGTCTTGGTGCATGGAGACTTTGGCGCGGGGAAGACCTTCCTGCTGCGTCAGCTCGCCTTGAAGTTCCATGAGGCGGGCAATCCACTCATCCCGATCTTCATCGAGCTGCGTTCGCTGGAGAAAGACTTCAGTCTCGACCAGCATCTGGCGGCACACTTTGCCCGTCAGGGTGTGGACATGCCAGTCATCCCGAAAGCGGCTCTTCGCTACATGCTTGAACAAGGCCATCTGCTCCTGCTTTTTGATGGTTATGATGAGCTGGCACGAAACGTTACCTTCGACACCGCGGCGCAGTATTTAAAGAACTTGGCCGAAGCCGCCGGCGGCAGGGCCAAAGTTGTCCTCACCGTTCGCACGCAGCATTTCCTGTATGACCGCCAGATGGTGGAGCATCTGGCCGGGCTTCCAGGCTTCCAGCGCCTCCGTCTGGAGCCATTTACCGAGGAACAGATTCTCCAGTTCCTCGTGAACAAGTTCCGCATGTCGAAAATAGGGGATGAGGCCGCCGCAAAAGCACGCCTCGAGCTACTGCGTGAGGTGAAGGATCTTCTAGGTCTCTCGCAAAACCCGCGCATGCTTTCCTTCATCGCCGAACTGGAGGAGGAAAGACTGCGGGAGGCGCAGACGCGTGAAAAAGATGGCAGGATCAGCGCAGGATCACTCTATCAGATCATCCTCGATCAATGGCTCGCCAATGAGATCAAACGCCGCCCGGACAACCGCCAGAAAGACGAGGACCGTTTGAAAAGGCTCTGGCTGTCCGTGGAAAAGCTGGCTCTCATCGCCTGGCCGAAGCAGGAGCGAGTGTTGGATGAGAGCGAGTGCATCGAAGTCGCCAAACAGGTGATCTCCGAGTTGCTCGCCACCCAGCTTCATCCGCGTGAGGAGGCACAGGCGGTGGCCTCTGGCAGTTTGCTCAGCCGGGAGGGAGACGGACGGTTTGCCTTCGCCCATCAGAGCATTCTGGAGTGGCTGGTGGCGCGGGTGGCGGCCAGAAGCATCCAGGCCGATCAAAACCCCGAAGTTTTGTGCCAGCAGGAGATGACCCATTTGATGGCGGACTTCTTGATCGATCTGCTTGAGTCACCGCAGCAGGTATTCGACTGGACGCTCCGCATGATGAACGCCACTGAGGAAAGCACTGGGAAGTTCGGCAAATCAAATGCAGTGCTGGTGACAAGGCGGCTCGGACGTGTGGTGGACGGGGTGGAACTAAAAATCAACCAGGCCAAGCTTTCACTCGCCGGCCAGGACTTGCGTGGAAAAAACTTGGACCGTCAAAGCTTTGGGCACGCCGATCTTTCCGATTCCGATCTCTCGCAATCCAGTCTGTGCCACGCCGATTTGCGTAATGCAAAGCTCATTCGTGCCAATCTCACCGAAGCCGATCTCTCCTACGCCGACTTGCGTGGGGCAAATCTGATGGCGGCGTGTTTCACCCGGGCCACACTCATTGGGACCGATTTGCGGGGGGCTGAGATGACGGGGAGCCTGTGGGAGATGGCTCGGCTGGCTGGAGCGATGCTTGATGATCCGCAGTTGAGTGGTTTGCAGTCCTGGGGGGCTGGTTTGCCCGACATGCACCACCAGCCCGCCCTTTTGTCCAGCGCTTCGGCGGTTAATGCGGTGGCATGGTCCCCCCGGGAGGATGTGGTAGCGACGGGGCACGACAATGGCCTCATTTGCATGTGGGATGCGCACAGCGGCAAGCCGCTTCAGACGCTCGAAGCCCACTCGAACTGGGTCAGGAGTCTGTGTTTCGATGCGGAGGGCAACCGCCTTGCAAGCGGGTCGGATGACAAAACCGTCCGGCTGTGGGATGCGCACAGCGGCAAGCCGCTCCAGACGCTCCAAGGTCATTTGGGCACCGTTAGGAGTGTGTGTTTCGATGCGGACGGGAGTCGCCTTGCAAGCGGGTCGGATGACAAAACCGTCCGGCTGTGGGATGCGCACAGCGGCAAGCTGCTCCAGACGCTCGAAGGTCACTCGGGGGCTGTCATGAGTGTGTGTTTCGATGCAGAGGGCAGTCGCCTCGCCAGCGGGTCGTATGACAACACCGTCCGGCTGTGGGATGCGCACGGCGGCAAGCCGCTTCAGACGCTCCACGGTCACACGAACTGGGTCATGAGTGTGTGTTTCGATGCGGAGGGCAACCGCCTCGCCAGCGGGTCGGATGACAACACCGTCCGGCTGTGGGATGCGCACGGCGGCAAGTCGCTCCAGACGCTCCACGGTCACTCGGGCTACGTCAGGAGTGTGTGTTTCAATGCTGAAGGCAGCCGTATCGCCAGCGGGTCGGATGACAACACCCTGCGCGTGTGGGATGTGCACAGCGGCCAGTGCCTGCAAACGTTCGAAGGTCACTCCCATTGGGTCAGAAGCGTGGCCTTCAACGCGGAAGGCAGCCGTATCGTCAGTGGGTCGGATGACAACACCCTGCGCGTGTGGGATGCGCACAGCGGCCAGTGTCTGCAAACGCTCCAAGGTCACTCCAATTCAGTCCTGAGCGTGGCCTCCAACGCTGAAGGCAGCCGTATCGCCAGCGGATCGTATGACAAAACATTGCGCGTGTGGGATGCGCACAGCGGCCAGTGTCTGCAAACGCTCCAAGGTCACTCCCATTGGGTCAGAAGCGTGGCCTTCAACGCTGAGGGCAGCCGTATCGCCAGTGGGTCGTTTGATCAAACCCTGTGCGTTTGGGATGCGCAGAGCGGGAAGTGTCTGCAAGCTCTCAAAGGTCACAAGGGGACCGTGCTGAGCGTGGCCTTCAATGCGGAGGGCAGCCGTCTCGCTAGCGGGTCGTATGACAACACCGTCGGGCTGTGGGATACACGCAGCGGTAAGCTGCTCCAGACGCTCGAAGGTCACTCGGGCTATGTGATGAGTGTGGGTTTCAACGCGGAGGGTAGCCTCCTCGCCAGCGGGTCTTATGACAAAACCGTCCGGCTGTGGGATGCGCACGGCGGCAAGCCGCTCCAGACGCTCCAAGGTCACTCGGGCACTGTCACGAGTGTGTCCTTCTGGCAGGGTGGGCGGGTGGGCGGGCCTGCTTTGCTCGTCTCGGCTAGTGAGGACGGCACGATCCGCATCTGGGATGCGGAGGCGGGCCTATGCTTGGGCATCCTCATCGCCCATGGCGATGCTTGGGCCGCACTGCGACCCGATGGCCGCTACCGGGCTGTGGGCAATCTGCAAGACTACCTCTGGCACGTCTCCGGTCTCGTCCGCTATGAACTCGGTGAACTCGATGAAGTCGATCCCCGCCTCAAACTCGCCGAAGACGAACCGCTGATCCCACCCGCGTATTTTGCGAAGTGATGATGAAGCTCGGAAAGGTAAAATGATGAAGGGTAGAATGATTGGGGACATCATTTTACCAGCAACATTTTACCGGTGGGTTTATTCTGGTTCATGGCCCCTCGGGCGGCCTGAAGGCCGAACTACGAACTTGGTGTGGCCGAGTATTTGGCCGAACCCGCCTTCGGCCTTCGATCCGCGATCTTTTCTTCTTTGAGCAAACGGCCGATGCCGAGCATCTCGCGCATTTCGGCCAGGGTATGGAAGTGGATGTCGTTCGGCGTGATCTCGGTGGCTTCGTGGAAGCGGCGGGTGACGGCGAGTTCGAGGTCGGTGGGGGTGATGCCGGGCTCGGGGGCGAGGTGGAGGTGGACTTCGTCGGTCTCGAGCGGGTCGTCGTGGCGTTTGCGCAGCTCCAACTGCCAGGCGGCGATGCCGCGCTGATCATCGAGGAGGTGTTCGAGGACATTGAAGTTCACCAGCGTGCCTTTGAGCTTGTCCATGTGCAGCTCTTTGACCTCGCTGACGCGTGAAATGGGGCCGACGAGGCGCGGGCAGGTGCGGCCGCAGTTCGGGCATTTTTCCCAATGCAGGCCGCCTTCGGCGATGTCGCCGGTGCGATAGCGCAAGACGACGGTGCCGCGGGAATCGAGCGGGGTGAAGACGATCTCGCCGGGATGGCCGTCGGGCACGATTTGGCCCGTTTTCGGGTCGATGAGCTCGATGAGGCCCAAATCGGGGCTGAGGTGGTAGCCGAAGGATTCGTGCGATTCGCCGACGCATTCAGGAAAGGCCATTTTCGCCTCGGTGAAGCCGTAGGTGGCCATCACATGCACCTCGGGACTTCCCAAGGCGGCGGCGAGTTCGCGCAAACGTGCTCGCAGGCCTTCGGCGGTCTTTTCACCGCCGAGGACGAGGCGTTTCATGTTGGGCCAGCGTTTGCCGGTTTCGAGGGCCTCACGCAGCACATGGTAGATGAAGGTGGGCATGCCGATGAGGACATCGGGCTGGATCTTGTCGATGAGCTTGATGTTGCCATCGGTGCCGAGTGTTTTGCCGCCGCCGGTGCTGAGCATGAAGGTGCCAAAGCCGAGGCCAGCATGATGCGCCTGCCAGAAGCCGAGATGCGGCGCATACGGGAAGAGATTGATGTGCCGCCAATCCCGCTGCGAGGCTCCGGCGAGCATCAGGCGTTCGCCAGCGATGTCGAGATTGTGCAAATCATGCTTCGTGAAAAGGAAGGGCACGGGATCGGCGGAGCGACCGGTGGTGCTGGTGAGGAGGATGGGGCGGAATTCGTGCTCGGCGTGCTCTTGAGCGGCTTTTTTGCCATGCAGCAAGGCATCGAAGATCATACCGGGCTCTCGGCGCAGTTTCGCGGCATCGGGCACGAGCACAAAGTCACGCGGGTTGGTGAGATCACGCTTCGAGGTGAGTGGCACGCGATGCCAGTCGGCCCATGAGCGGATGTCGCGGGCATCGAAGCGGCCGTGGTAATGCTTCGAGAAAGGCAGGACGCGGCGGGCGAGGTAGTCGCGGAGTTTGGCAAGCTGCCAGCGTTCCCAAACTTCACGAGGCGAGGTGTTCCAGTCGGGTTTCATGGCGTGCGAGGGGTGTGGGGGTGGGTTGAAGAAGAAGCTCACGGATGGCGGGAAGCGCCGCGATGGCGGCCTCGCGCCCGGCCTGGAGGTAGTGGCCGAAGTTTTCAAAGTCGTGCCAGTTCGAGGCGGTGAAGCGTGGATGGATCACGACCTCCGCTGCAGCCTCCTCCTTCACGATGAGACGAAGCTGCGCGGCCATCAGCGAACGGCGGAAGGTGTCTAGCACATTGCCATGCGCGAGGAGGTTCACCTTTCTCCAAAGACGACGCAGCAGGCGGCTGGCAGCGTTTTGCGGCACCTCACAAGTCGTGCCGAAGGTGGTGTCATGCCCGCTTTCAAAATCACTCTGCGCGGGCATCACATTCACCGCGATGACATGATCGACATGGCAATGCTGCTTCAGCAACCGCACAGGCAGAGGCTCGGTGGCTCCGCCATCGGTGTAGCGTCGGCCGTTCAACTGCACCGGCGCACAGATCGCCGGGATCGCGGCGCTGGCATGCACGGCATGCGAGACCTGCCCGCTGCTGAAAACCTGTGGCGACAGGCGGTCGAGATCTGTGGCGACGACGATGAGTTCGCGTTCGAGCTCGGCGAAGGTGCGCTTTCCAAGATCACGCTCCAGATGCTGGCGGATTTTCTCGCCGCGGATGAGGCCTTCCGAAGGCGGGACGATGAAATCGAGCAGCTTCTTGAAGGTGGCGCGGTCTTTGATCTCGCGGGCACGCTCTTCGAGCGCCTTGCCATCGAGTCCCGCGGCCCACAGGGCACCGACATAGGCACCCATGCTGCAACCTGCGACGGCGGCGATGGGGATGGCGTTTTCCTCCAGCACCTGGATCACGCCCGCATGGGCGAGGCCGCGTGAGCCGCCGCTGCTGAGCACGAGCCCGAGGCGCGGCGTGTTTTCTCCCCCTGAGCCGTGCGGGTGGCTTTCTTCAGCACGGCTCCATCCCCGAAACGGTGGATGAAGATTGGCATTCATGGCCTGCGTGGGTTGTTGGAGGCTTAGAACCTCCCACGCGGCAAAGATTCAAAAATCAGCGCAGCAAAAAACTCACGGGCGGCGGGTCTGCGCCAGTGCCTCGGCCTTCAGCTTCTGGATGGAGGCATCGCCTTGGGCGATGAGCGGGTCAAACATGGGGATCTCCTTCGCGTTCTGGCCCTGCTCGTGTTTGCGGAAGCCGAAGAGGTAAGTCTCGTTCTGCGGACGCCAGCGGTTGAAGAAGAGGGTGTCCTTCGCGATCACGGCCCGGCGGAGGTTTTCGAGGGCCGGCGAAGGTGCTTCCGGGATTTTCAGCCCTAGGCCCTGCACGAGCTTCGCGGCGAGTTTTTCATAACCCAGCTGCGTGTAGTGCACGCCATTCTCGGTGAGCGGTTTGGAGGCGAGGCCGGGCTTTGGCAGACCGCCCATGAGCTCAAACCAGTCGATGAAGAACGCATTCTGCATCATGGCAAACTTCCGCAGCGCATCACGCAGGCTGGAGAGGTTTTTGTTTTCGGTGCTGAGGTCTGGAAGCGGCGGCTGGAGGCTTTCGAGCGGTGGCGGTGCCACCACGATGATGCGCACGCCGGGGGATTTCGCGCGGATGAGGTCGATGAGGCTGCGGTAGCCCGTCAAAAAGTCCGGCAGGCCCTGGAGACGCTCAAAAGCGAGCTCGGAGCCGTAGCAAAGCATGGCCACGGTGGGCTTCAGCATATCGAGATGACCCGAGAGGCGCTGGATGCCTTCCTCCGGAGGGCCGAAGTAAGACCTCGCCGTGCCGAAAACCGTGTCGCCACTCCACGCGAGGTTTCGCACGCTCACCTTGGTTTCACCGAGGGCGAGAGCCAGGCGGGGCTCGAAGGCACCGTAACGCTGTTCACGCTCGAAAACGGTGTTTCCCAGCAGCACGAGCTTGTCGCCATCTTTGAATTCAAAGGTCGTTTTGTCCGCGGGGGCCGTCGTTTCCTGCCCGTGCAACGCGAGCGTGGAGAAAAGGAGGAGGGTGAGGAGGGACTTCATCGTGGAGGGGCCGAGAATGGAGCGTGGGCCGGTGCCTTGTCCAGTTTCACGTTCCTTCTTCTCACCTCAGCCCGCCCGGCGCATGGCGGTGATCCACTCGGGAGCAGTCCCCTGCCCCGGCACCGAGGTGTCCGGCTGGCGGCGGAGGCCAAAAGCATGCGCGAGGCACCACTCGAGACCTTCCCACAAATGCATGCCATCGAGCAGCGGATTGAGCACGTTCGTGACCGGGCAGTAGCGCACTTCCTTCGGGTTCGTGTGGTGGATGGCATGATGACGCGGGGTTTGCAGGATGCGGAGGTCTTGCAGCCAGGAGATCAGGCGGCCGTTCTCACGCCGCGTGCGGTGGGACCACTTGTGGACCTCGTTTGCATTGCCGGCGATGAGGGCAAAGAGCCACACATGCCAAGTGAGCCGTCCGAGCAAGGCCGCACAGCCCACCAGCAGTCCCATGACGAGCATGAGGTCCCAATTGCTCTGCCACCACGAGTTCCGCGTCATGTGCCGCGGCAGATGGTGGTGGACGGTGTTTGGCTTTCCGACGAGGCGGCCGACCAGCGGTGTGTCCTCGCGGATGTAGGCGTCCTCGATCCAGTGGATGAAACCGGCGGCGAAATCAGCGGCGAGAATGACGCCGGCTGCTTGAAGTGGGATGGCGATGAGTTCGTTCATGGCGCCGCCACCTCTGCCCGCGAACCGTCGCCGCGGGATATTGATAGTCCAAAAGACGCCATCGACATCGTCAATGCTCGTCCACCACCTTGACCTCGGGACTCGTCCACCCGATAGACGGCCATGCGCCCTCCCCAGCGTCCCAACCGCCCGTTTCGTCGTCCACCGCCTCCCGGTCCTGCCACTTCCGCACCGGGCAGCGAGGCATGGCGCACGCCTTGGGCGCAGATGAAGTATTTCTCCTTCAATCCCGCGGTGTATCCGAACATGCTCACCGCCGTGTCTCCGGATGCAGGCCCAGGCGATCTCGTGCATGTGTATGACAAGGAAGGCCAGCCTTTTGGCACCGGTTTCTACAATCCGAAGGCCCGCGTGCCTCTCCGCGTGCTCGATCATCACGCGGAGAACTTTGACGAGGCCAGCCTCGATGCCCGCCTGGACGCGGCGCTCGACCTCCGGCTCGACACACTTCGCCTGAACGAGATCTCGGATGCCTGGCGAGTCATTCATTCCGATGGCGATGGCCTCAGCGGCCTCGTCGTCGATCGCTACGACGACGTGCTCTCCATCGAAGTCACCACGCTCGGCATCTGGAAGCGCCTCCGTCGCTGGCTGCCGAGGCTTCACGAGCGTCTCGGCACGAAGCAGCACGTCATTCAAATCGATCCCGACATCGCCCGCATCGAAGGCATGCGCTATGCGGATGTGCCGGAGGCCGAAGATCCCTCGCCGCGCAGCGTCCGCGTGCGTGAGCATGGCGTGCGCTACCTCGTGAATTTCGACGACGGGCACAAGACCGGCTTCTTCTGCGACCAACGCGAAAATCGCGTGCGCTTTGCCAAGCTGGCTCGTGGCCGCCGCGTGCTCGATTTGTGCACTTACACCGGCGGTTTCGCGCTTTCGGCGAAGGTGCTCGGAGGTTGCGAGGATGTCACCGGTGTCGATTTGGATGAGAAAGCCATCGCGCAGGCGAAGAAGAACGCCGATCTCAATCAAACGCGTGTCACCTGGACGCATGGCGATACCTTCACCTGGGGCCGCCAGATGCAGCAAAACGGCCAGACGTGGGACGCCGTGGTGCTCGATCCTCCGAAGCTTATCCACACCCGCGAACCCGAGGAGGCCCAGCTTGGCCGAAACAAATATTATGACATGAACGTGGTCGCCCTGAGCCTGCTGAAGCGTGGCGGGCTCTTCGTGAGCTGCTCCTGCTCCGGCCTGCTTGATGTTGCGGAGTTTGAAGAGATCGTCATGCGTGCCGCCCACCGCAGCAAACGCCGCCTCCAGATCCTCGACCGCACCGGTGCCGGTGGCGATCATCCCGTCATGTCGAATTGCCCCGATGGCCGCTACCTGAAGGTGCTGTGGGCGATGGCTCTGTAACCTCCTCGAATCCTCATGCGCTACTTTCTCGCCCTTCTTCTCCTGCTCACCGCCTGCTCGAAGCGGGACGTGATCGTCATCGGCATGGATGCCACTTATCCGCCATTCGAGTTCGTGGACGAAAAAGGCCAGATCAGCGGCGTGAGCGTCGAGATCGGCCGTGAAATCGGCAAAGCCGCCGGGAAGGAGGTCGAGTTCCGAAACATCAACTTCGACGGCCTCATCACCGCTTTACGCACGGGCTCGATCGACTTCGTGATCTCATCCATGACCGCCAACGACGAGCGACGGAAGTCCATCGACTTCTCCGAGCCGTATGTGAAGACCGGCCTCGCCATCCTGGCGGCGAAAGATGCCCCCGTGCAGTCCGTGGCTGATTTGCAGACACCCGGTCGCAAGGTCGTCGTGCGGCTCGGCACCACGGGCGAGAGCTGGGCACGTCAAAACCTGCCAAAGGCTGACATCAAGGCCCTCGATCTCGATACCTCATGCGTGTTGGAAGTCGTGAATGGCAATGTCGATGCCTGGGTGTATGACCAGCTCTCGATCATGAACTATCAGGCGAAACATCCAGAGAAGACACGCGCCTTGCTCGCGCCGCTGCGGGAGGAGTCATGGGCCGTCGGGCTGCGTCAGGGCGATGAAGCAAAGAAGACGCTGGTGAATGAAACACTGGCCCGCATGCGCAAAGACGGCTCCTTCACGCGGCTGGCGGAGCAATTCATGGCGAAGGAACGCGAAATGATGAAG
Organism: Verrucomicrobiaceae bacterium; assembly: GCA_016795465.1. Taxonomy (GTDB): domain Bacteria; phylum Verrucomicrobiota; class Verrucomicrobiia; order Verrucomicrobiales; family Verrucomicrobiaceae; genus Prosthecobacter. Next base: position 94,241 of record JAEUHK010000045.1, read on the forward strand.
CAGCAAGGGCTGCCATTCGTGTTCGAGCTGCCTTGAGGCTACTTCAGCGCCTGTTCGATGGCTTGCAGCAGCTCGGGCGAATTTGGCTCGACGTCCGAACCGAAGCGCTTCAGGACCTTACCATCCTTGCCGATGAGGAACTTTTCGAAGTTCCAGCCCACATCACCGCCATTTTGCGTGAGAAGGGCAAACAGCGGGTGCTTGGCATCGCCTTTGATGCTCACTTTCGAAGTCATCGGAAAGGTGGCCTTGTAGTTTTCGGTGCAGAAGACCTTGATGGCCTTCTCATCATCCGGCTCCTGGCCGCCGAAATCATTGCAAGGCACGCCGAGCACCACCAAGCCCTTCGCTGCCATCTTCTCATGCAGCTCCTGCAACCCGGCATACTGCGGCGTGTAACCGCACTGTGAAGCCACATTGATCACCAGCACGGCTTTTCCGGCATAGGTTTTCAAAGAAAGGTCTTTACCGTCGATATCCTTGAGCGTGATCTCGTGGACGGAATCGGCCGCAAAGGAGGTGATGGTCATGGCAAGAAGGGCAAAGAGGGTTTTCATGTGGGAGAGTGGATCAAAGTTCGACTGTCTGCTTGAACGCTGCGACCGTGAAGTTGGATTCAGGGTGCTTCATCTGAAGCGCGGTTTGCAGGATACCGGACCGCTCGGGCTCGCCATGGACGAGGAAGACCTTTTTCTTCGGTCCGGTGACCTTGCCATACCACTCGATAAGCTCGTCGTGGTCCGCGTGACCGGAAAAGGAATCGAGCGTCTCGATCTCCGCCTTCACCTCAAACTCCTCGCCCAGGATGTGTACCCTTTCGTGACCTTCACGAAGCCTCCAGCCGAGAGTGTTTTCGGCGCAGTAGCCCACGAAGAGGATGATGTTCTTCGGGTTGCCCACGTTGTTGCGCAGATGGTGCAGGATGCGTCCGCTCTCTGCCATGCCGGAGGCGGAGATGATGATGGCCGCTCCTTTGAGGCGGTTGAGCTTCTTCGAGTCATCGACCGTGCGGATGAGTTGCAGCCCCTCAAAGCCAAACGGGTCATTCCGCATGAAAACGGCGTCACGGATCTCCGGACGCAGATCATCGATGTGCAGGCGGAAGATCTCCGTGGCACGCACCGCGAGCGGGCTGTCCACAAAGGTGGGTATCTCTGCCACGGTGTTGTGATGGCGCATGCGGTCGATAGCACACAGGAGCTGCTGCGTGCGCTCGACGGCAAAGGCGGGAATGATCAGCTTTCCCTTTTGTTGCGCCGTGCGGCGAATGATCGCGGCGAGGTGCTCATCCGCCACGGTGGCCATCTCATGCCGGCGGCCGCCATAAGTGCTCTCCATGATCACATGGTCCACGTTTTCGCAGGGCTCGGCGGAGTTGAGCAGCTCATTGCCAGGGCGGCCGATGTCACCGGAGAAAAGCAGGCGTGATTTGCGCTTGGTGGCCCGGTCATCGATATCGAGCACCACCTGCGCGGAGCCGAGCACGTGCCCGGCATCGATAAAGGTGAGCGTCACTCCGTCGGCCACGGGAAGCGGGCGGTGGTAGGAGACCGTGACGAACTGCCGCATGGACTTCTCCGCGTCCACCACCGTGTAGCTGGGCTCCAGCTCGGGCTCGTTGTCCTGCCGGTGCTTGTTCAGCCACAGGATGTCGTTCACATGAATATGGGCCGCGTCCGGCAGCATGATGCTGCACAGGTCCCGCGTGGCAGGCGTGGCGTAGATGTTTCCCGTGAAGCCCAGCTTGCACAGATGCGGCAGCGCACCGCAGTGGTCGATGTGCGCGTGGGAAAGGATGACGTGGTCGATGGTCTTCGGATCGAAGGGAAAGTGCTTGTTCCGCTCGATGGTGTCCTTCCGGCGTCCCTGGTAGAGGCCGCAATCGAGTAGGATGCGCTGGCCGTTGACTTCGAGGAGGTGTTTCGAACCGGTGGTGGTGCCCGCGGCACCGCAAAAGGAGATTTTCATGATGGCTGGGTGCCGTAATGAAACCGGAAACTGCTCCGAGAAGCAAGCGTGCCCTTCACAAAGTGGCTCAAGGAGGCATATTTTCCGCTGTCCTGCCTCCCGCATGAACTTCCCGCTCACCCTCACCTTCAAGTTTTTCGCCCTCAGCCCGCAGATTTTCGTCAATGATCCCGCCGGAGGTCCGGTGTGCTATGTGAAGCAAAAACTCTTCCGGCTGCGCGAGAAGATCGAGCTCTTCAAAGACTCCTCCCGCACGGAGATGCTGGCCACCATCGAGGCAGACCGCATCATCGACTGGTCGGCGAAGTACACCTTCAAAAGCCCCGCCGGCGGCAGCTTCGGCTCGGTGGGCCGCCGCGGCATGAAATCGATCTGGCGTGCGCATTACGAGGTCTTTCCGCCCGCGGGCGGTGCACCGGCCTTCACCATCCGTGAGGAGAATCCGATGGCGAAGATCGTCGATGCTTTGCTGGGCGAGATTCCCATCGTCGGCCTTTTCACCGGCTACATGATTCACCCGAAATACATCGCCACGCGTCCGGATGGCACGCCGGTCATGCGTTTGACGAAACAGGCATCGCTTTTGGAGCGTCGCTTCACCATCGATCTGCTTTCACCCGCGGATGAGGGCGAGCAGGCGGCGCTGGTGATGTCGTTTTTGATGATGATCCTGCTCGAACGTTCGCGTGGTTGAGTGACGAAGAATTGAAGTGACGGGCGCACGCTCTCGCGCATGATCACGCATGCGCTTTCATCTCATCTCGACGCTGCTCATCGGTGCTCTTCTTGCCTGGCTCTGGCTAACGGACAATGTCATGCGCTCCCTCGCGGTGGTGCTGCTGGGCTTTGTGTGGTTCGTGATGAACGGTCTGTGGTGGGCATGGAAGGCCCGCGGCCGCCGTTTGCCTCGTTTCGGAGCTTTGGTGCTCGTGATGATCGTCATCGCGCTCTTCTTCCGCTTTGCCATTCGATACGAAGGCTCCGCCGATGGCTCAGCGTGGCCGCAGCTCGCGTTTCGCTGGCAGGCCAAGGACATGCCTGTCGTCCCGAAGCTCGCGGAAAAGCAGGCCGCGGCCACCGCGGAGATCATTACACTGCCCGCGGGCTTGAAGGACATGCCACGCTTCCTTGGAGAGAAAGGCGATGGCATCCTTCCTGCCGTGCCTTTGGCCGCGAAACCACCGCGCGAGGTCTGGCGCATCGCGATGGGCGCAGGCTGGTCCGGCTTTGCCGTCGCGGGACATCGTGCGATCACCCAGGAGCAGCGTGACGACCTCGAATGCGTGACCTGCTACGACATCCGCGATGGAAAGCTGCTGTGGTCTCACACGGACAAAGCGCTCTTCACCGAGCTGCTCGGCGGCGATGGCCCACGTGCCACTCCCACGATCGACATCGGCACCAGCACAGTCTTCACGCTCGGCGGCACGGGCATCCTGAACTGTCTCGACCTCGTCACCGGCACGCCGAAGTGGCATGCGGATGTGCTCAAAGATGGCGGAGCCTCGAAGAACCTCGAATGGGGAAAGAGCGCGGCACCGCTGCTCACACCGCAGCACGTCATTTGCTCAGGCGGAGACAATGGTGCGTCACTCATCGCTTATGATCGCAGCACAGGAAAACTCGCGTGGAAGGCCGGAACGGATGGTGGGAGCTATGCCTCGCCTGTTTTGATGAACCTCGCCGGACGCGAACAAATCGTCACGGTGAACCGCGGCAGTGTCACCGGGCATGATCCGGCGGATGGGAACATTCGATGGACCTTTGAATGGCCCGGCGGCTTCCCGAAAGTAGGCCAGCCGGTGGCCGCAGGCACGAATCGAGTGCTCATCACCTCCAGCTACGGATTGAAAAGCCATCTGCTCGAAGTCAGCGATGCACCGCAGCCGAAAGTCATCTGGGCGGAGAGCAATCCGCGGACGAAATTTAGCAGCGCGAGCGTCAGCGGCGGTCACGCGTATGCGCTCGATGAAGGCACGCTGTGCTGCGTGAAGCTCGAAAACGGCGAGCGGGTCTGGCGTGAAGGTCGCTACGGCTTTGGGCAGCAGATTCGAGTCGGTGAGGACCTGCTGCTCGTGCAGGCCGAGAAGGGTTTTGTGGCACTCGTGCAGCTTTCGCCGGAAAAACTCATCGAACTGGGCCGCATCGAGGCGCTCAAATCGAAGACGTGGAATCCGCCCACGCTTGCCGGACGCTGGCTGCTGCTGCGCAATGATCGCGAGGCAGTTTGCTACGAGCTGCAGCTGTGAGGCGCATTACTTTTGCGACGGCTCGAAGCGTTTGCGAAGCTCGTTGAAGTAGCGGCGCACCTGCTCGCGACGTGCGGGCGGCAACGCGGCTTCATCGAGCGCGGCTTCCTCGGCCTGGATGGCTTCGAGCGTGGTCTGCGTGGCCGAGCGAGCGGCATCTTCCTTTCGCGCACCACCTTCCACACTGCGCACCGTGGCCTGGCCTTCGGCGTTTTGCTGCGCCTGCACCATGTCACTCTTCGCGGTCTCCTGCTTCGTGGTCGGTGCGTTGTTCAGATCTGATTTGCCGACGCCGGGCTTGTCGCCGCTCGATGGCGATTGAGTCATGAAACCGGGCTTGTTCGGATCGTTCGGTGCGTTCCCCGGCACGATGACCATGTTGTTCTTCGTTGGGTTCATCGGCGTCTGCCCCGGCACGGGTGCGACGAGCATCGGAGGTCCGGGCTGCCCCTGCTGGTTCGGCTGACCTTGCTGCCCGGGCTGTGCCATCATCATCTGCTGTTGCTGCCCCTGCCCCTGATTGTTTTGCGGCTGCTGCATCTGGTTCTGTTGCTGCTGCTGGCCAATGCCGGGCGGCGCGAGCATTTGCTGCTGCTGTTGATTTTGCGGACCGCCTTGCTGCTGGCCCATTTGCGGCACGCTTTGCTGGTTTTGCCCCTGCGGACCTTGCTGGCTGTTTTGCCCGAGTTCCTGCATCGCGCCGGTTTGATTCTCTCCGGTGATGCCGCTGCCTGCCTGACGAAGCTGCTCGGCGAGTTGTTGAAGCTGTTTTTGGGCTTCCTCACGCAAAGCGGCATCTCGCATCTTTTCGGCGAGTTGTTCAAACTCGGCTCCAGCGGCCTTGAGATCGCCTTTTTGCATCTGATCGCCTGCGCCGAGCACATGCTGGCCCACCATGCGTTTGCGATCCTGCTCCTCCGCGTTGTCCTGCACTTCCTTCAGCGTGTTGTTGAGCCGCTGCTTGGTCTCCGCGGAGATTTGCGGGCTCTTCAACTCGTCGCCGAGCTTTTCAGCGGCCTTTGCGGCAGCGGGAGAGTTCTTCGCGGCCACGGCATCGCCGAGATCGGCGGTGTCGGCATGCTTGCGGAGTTCCTCGACAAGCTTGTCGCTGGCCCAGTCGTCTTTTCCCTTCGCCAAGTCCTCGGCGAGCTTTTCAGCATCGCGTGCACGACGCTCAAGTTCGGCCAGCACCTGCTTCGCATCCTTGCCGCCCGCATCCGCGAGCTCGGCGGCGGTCTGTTCGAGCTTTGCCTTCAAATCTTCGACCTGCTTCTGCTCCTCCGCTTTGAGACCGGCGAGCTTCTTTTTATCCAAATCGAGCTTCGCCAGCTCTTTCGCGGCTTCAGCGGCCTTTGCAGCCATCACATCATCGAGCACGAGAATCTCCTCCGTGGGCGTCCGCACGGCACTGATGAGGCTGCCGAGCATCACGAGCAGCAGCGGCAGCAGCAATGAACGCGCCGGACGCAGCGGCAGATCGCTCGAGAGCTTGCTCATCGCGGGTGTGAGGGCGGCCTTTTGAGCCTCGACATGTCGTTGAGCCGCCTCGGAGGCTTCGCGACGATCTTCAAACCACCACGCGTTCGCAAAGGCCTCGCGTCGTCCCGCGGCGGAATCCCACAAAGCGAGTGCGCTGAAGGCTCCGGGCCGGCGCAGCCACGCAAACACGAGGCCACCAATCTTCCAAAGCGCCAGCGTGCACCACAACGCGGCCACAATGCTCGCGCCACCGCGCAAAGCCCACAGCATCATCAGCGCGAGCACGATGCTCACCGGCCAGACGGTCTTTTGCAGCCATGCCAACCATCTCCGCAGCACCACACGCCCCTGCACCTTCCGCGCCACCGGCGCGAAAACACAGGCAGGACTGGCTGGCTCGCTCATGCCGTGCATTTCAGCGCAGAATGCCGTGAAGGCGAGTGATTAAAACGAATGCACCCCTCAAAGCCTCCGACGCATCACCGGCTCGATCGACCGCGATCTCATCACGCGGGCTTGTGATACCATGCTGAAAGATAGCTGCTGGACATGGTCGAAGTCTCTGCCGTCGAGCACCTCTGCGAGCCGCTTTGCCTTAGCCTCACGCTTGGCATCACGGGAATGGATAAGTCACCTTGATTGCCCCGAAACGCATCGTGCTTGCTGGAACGGCAATCTGATCTTCCACCGTGACCACTTGGTAAGTGCCGTCCGTGGCGACCACGTTTACGCTGGCGGCAGCCGGTGACAAGGTGAGCGGCGCTGCACCAAAGTGGGCTACGCAAGTCATGCCGGAGGCGTCGGACACACGGCGCACAAAAGTGGCCTTGATGCGCCGCTGGTCCCCCGTGCCAACCACCTGCAAATCAGGCAGTCCGAGGTTGAGGATGGTGGCTCCGCTGGTGGCAACGGTCGAACGACTGCCAAGCTTGGGATTCGAACCAAAAGTGAACTCAAGGAGGTTGTTGATGCCGTCTCCGTCGTAGTCATCCGTCTGACCTGAACCCGTTCCGGACAACTGGTGGAGCTTCTGCCAGTGCAAGTAGGTGTCCACAGGCCCTGTGTTCTGCACCGTCATAGACGAGACCAAGGGATGGCTGGAAAGCTCCTCCCAGCCAAAGGAGCCCACCTTGCTGCCCGATGTGTTTTGCACTCGAAGAGCCCAGCGATAGCTCCCGCCTTGAGCGCGTGCCGGGATGGGAAGCGTCACCCGATAGGTGCCGCTCGTGTTGTTGCCACTCGTCCGGTTTGCCACGCTGAGCGATGTTTCCACAAACGCGCTTGTGAAAGGATCATACAGCCGAAAATAGCCGAGATCAGGGGTCGCATTCCCCTGCATGATCACATCACAGGTCACAACAGCAGCCGCCGAAGTCACATTTACAGGGTTGGGGCTGAAACTGATGGACGACACAGAGGTCATCAGCGGGTCTGGGACGGCTCCGATCATCATCTGCGTGCTACCGCGCGGCTTCCCCGCTTTCCCAGCGATGCAGATAAAGTAGGTGTTGCCACCAGTCGCATTCATCCAGATACGGCTCGTCGGCAGTCCATTCGCATCATCGTTCGCGTGTACCAACGTCAGGCTCCCGATACCAGGCCCCGTCCAGATGGACAGAACGGTGTCAATGCCACTGCCAGCGGTGGTGATCTCATACCAGCCGCCGAACTCAGGTTCCCACCTGTACCAAATCGAGGCCTGATGGCTGGCGGCGGTAAATCCAGACGGCACCTGCTCGTTCGTTTGCGTGGTGGCATCCACGTTGGTGCCCGGCCAGAACACTCCCGAACTCTCATAAACAATCTGCCAGTTTGCGAACATGTCATTGGCAGGCGGCGCTGCATGGACAGCAGAGACTAGCATGCCAAACAACAGGACTAGGAGGCTCAGGGGGTGACGTAGGACGCTCGGACGAGTATGCATGACCAGTCGAAAACACGTTTGGGGGATGGAACAGTCGAATCACGACAGACAATACTGCCATCGCAGTGTTCGGTCATTTTTGCCCCGCGTCAAAGGCGATGAACCACAACCTGCCATGCGGTAAAAAAAAGAGGTGGGTTCATCACCCACCTCTCTCTTTGGTTATCGATCTTATTTACTGCCCCAGCAGCAGGCTCGTCGAGCCGTCTGAGAAGGTGATGTGCACGAGAATGTTGCCGTTGTCGTCAAGGCAGACGGATTCAAACTTGCGGTCATCCGTGGTCGCGCCGGGCAGGGAGATGCCAGCGATGGTCTTGACTCCTTGGCTGGTGTTGATGCTGTCTCCCACCTTCAAGACAAGGCGGAAGGCTCCGCTGTCGAAGTGGCTCCGCCACAGGCCGTAGCTGCCCGCATTGGTGGACGCAGTGAAGGCCACGTGATCGCGATCACCGATCACAGGGTGATCGAAGTTGGTGAACGTCTCTCCGGGGAGACCAGGAGCAGCATCACCCACCATGGCCACGATGTCGGTGCTCGTGGAGCTGGTGGTCATGATGGCACGTGTCTCCGTGACACCATTCGAGAGGCCAACGCGGTAGGCGATGGTGCTCTGAGAGTTGCTGAAGGGGCTCCAAACGCTCGTCACGGTGCTGCCGACCGGGATGGAACTGACCTCGGCATTGCCGTCGCCCGTGCGGATCACAGGTGCCAGGGCTCCGCCGTCTCTATACCAGATGCCCTGGCCCCTGGTCCCGCCTGCGTTGTCGCCGTCCTGGTTGAGGAAGCCGCGGAAGGCAATGCCGCCATCGAACACGGTGGGGCGTTCAAAGGCACGGAAGGTGGCACCACCGGTGCCGGGGGCGCTGCTGCCCACTCGCGCATCGAGGACGACACCCGGCGTGCCGGGAGGAGTCCCTCCTGAGCGGCTATAGATGCCCTGGATGTGGGCGGTGCCCACCAGCTCCCAGCCGATGAAGCCGAGGCCGCCGGAAGGGCTGAGGCGTGGATCGCTGGAATTGCCGTCGAGCGCCACCCAGGTGCCACCACCAGGTGCCGCCTGACCTTCTTCGGCCACCACGGTGACGACCGTGGCCGGGGCGCTGACATCCAGATGGAGCAGTGCGGTTCCGCTGCTGAGGCGGGCGTTGATGGCGAGGGTGTTTGCGGATGAGGATGTCACGGCGAAACCGCTGCGGAAGGTTTTGGCCACGCTCGTGCCGGGCACGTTGTCTCCTTCGCGAAGAACGAGGCGCAAGGTGCCTCCGCCAAGCTCGCTCCACAGCCCCTGATTGTCCGCGGCGGTGACCTCGGGGATGCCTGTGCCCATCCGCAGGCTGCCATAGAAGCTGATGAAGCCACTCGGGCTGATGGCGGGATTCAGCGGGAGCATGTCAAACAGCGCACCGCCGGTCTCAGGGGCGGCTGAGCCGCTGCGTGCCTTCAGACGCGTGTCCACGGTGTCATACTTCCAGATGCCCTGGAAATCATTCACGGTGACGGGCGGGGTGCCGGAGCCCACTTCCATATGCCCCCGGAAGGCCAGCGCACCGCTGTTGGACATGACCGCTCCCTGCCGGATGGACTCCCACTTGCCCAGCGAGCTGGTGGCATCGCCGTTGGGGGCATCAATCGCGCCTCCGCCCGTGCCTCCGCCAGCGCTGGCGGTTTGGCCCAGGACCAGCGGTGGCAGCGGAGCCCGCGTGATGGTCACGGTGTAGGTTTTCTGCGTGACCATGTCTGGCGCGGTCACACGCACCGCGAAGGTGTTGCCGCCGGTGTTGAGGCTGATGGCACCCGTGAACGAGCCGGAGGTCAGTGTGGTGAAGGGGCGGCCGTTGATGCTGAGCTCCAGAGTCGCCGCCGAGTCTGCCACCGCCGCATTGATCTGCGCGGAGATGGTCTGGTTCGGCAGGTCCAGCGTGTAGCTCGTCGTGCCCGCGGCAAACACGGGCGTGAGCACATGCGTGGTGGAGCCGCTCTTGAGCTGCAGATTGGCCAGATTGGCGTTGTTCGCCACCGCGATGCCGGTGCCAAAGTCATTGCCGGTGCCTGTGGTGTAGCTCTGCGTGGCGGTAAGCGTGCTGCCGAGGAAATTGGTCAGCGTGGGGCCGGTGAAGGTGCCGGTGATGGCGTCGATGCCATCGTTGTCGAGGAAGGTGAAGGTGTCCGTGCCGTTCCACACATAGCCGCCGGCGGCGTTCGCGGTGAAGGCGGCTCCGGCGGTGATGTCGATGGTGCCGATGACGGTGATCTTCTCGTAGTTGCCCGAGGTGGTCACGTCCGCTGTGAAGCCGGAGGTGGCGGAGAAGATGGCCCCCGTGGAGGAATAAAGCCCCAGGGTGGTGAAGGTGGAGGGGGAGATGACGCTGCTCACCGTCACCGTTCCGGCGGCCACGTTCGAGCCGATGTTGACCTGGCCGGCGGTGATGTTTGGCAGCTCGGTGCTCGCATCAATGGCCAGCAGCGTGGGGCTATCGGCCGCGCCGCTGCCCAGCTCGACCGCACGGCCACTGGTGAAGGGCCGCAGGGTGACGATGCCCGCCGTGGCGCTGCCGGTGCTGATGCTTTCCGTGCCGGCACCGCCATCGAGGTTCATGGTGTCGGCGATGAGGAGGATATTGCCGCCTGTATTTTCCACGGTGGTCGTGTTTGCTACCGTTGGATTGACGAGGTTCACGCCAAAACCGGTGCCCAGGCCGGTGCCGGTGAGCCAGATCGCCCCCGTGCCGCTGCTGGTGACGCTGGTCCTGCCGACCAGGCGGATGCCGTCGCCATTGGCCAGCGAGGCCGCACCCGTGAGGCTGATATCGCCCGTGGTGGTGCTGATGAGGGTGCTGGTAGTGGCGGAGTTGCTCTGCGTGATGCCGTGCAGCCCCGTCAGCGCCCCGCCGGTGCCGACCATCGTGATATTGCCCGCTCCGCTGCTGATGCTGGCATTCGTGCTGTTGGTCGAGACGAGGATGATGCCGTGACCACCGGAGGCCGCAGAGCCGTTGCCGCGGATGGAGATGGCCCCGCCGCCGGAGGTGATCGTGCATTGCTGCAAAACGACCCCTGGAGTCAGGGCGCTGCCGCCGCTGCCGAGGCCGAAGGCGGGCGTGGTGGCCGGATTGGCCCCGCCGCCGATGGTGATGTCCCCGCCATTGCTGGTGAGCGTGGAGTTGATGCCCACGTTCACATTGCCGAGGCTGTTGGCGTCCGAGTCGGCATTGAGAATGATGTTCGCCTTGTTGCTGGTGGAGATGATCCGCCCGCCCGTGGTCGGCGGCACCGTGGTGGTGACGGTGGTGGTGACGGATGCCGTGCCTTTCAGCAGCACGGTGGCATCCGCGCCGGCGATCTTGTTGAGCTCACCCCGGAGGATGACATTGCCGCGGGCAATCAACTGGGCGGTGCTCGGGAAATAAGCCGGGGCACTCGCTCCCCAGACGCCGCCGGCACCCCAGAGCGGTGTTGCGACCGTGAAATCACCATTCGCCTCGATGGTCAGCGGGCCTTTGAAGTTCAGCACGCCGGTATTGGCATCCGAAGCAGCACGCCCGACGCCGACGAAGTCCGCCCGGAGGATGACGGCTTTGTCAACGCCCGCCACGGTGACGGCGGTGTTATTGATCTCGATCACGTCGGAGTCGCCGCCAAGGCCGTCCAGGGTGAAGGCACCCGTCATGGCGCTGCCCAGGCCCTGGAGCACAAAGTAGTCATTGTCCACATTGTCGCCATTGACCGTCAGTGTGCCGCTCACCGTGCCCAGCTTGATGCTTTCCAGACCGCTGCTGCCAAAGTCGAAATTCGTGTTCACCCCCGCATCCACCGCCGAGATCGTGGTGATGATATTGCCCGCGAAAGTGGAGCCTGGGTCGATGGTGACCGTGTAGTTCACAAAGGTGCTGCCGCTGAGGTCCACCGGCTCCAGACCGGTGAAGTTGATGACCTTGCCATCCACATCGACCGTGCCGCTGCCGCCGCTGCCGGGGCCATACTCGCCATCGGTGAAGGTGCCGCCGGTGATGACCAGGCTGTCACCCGGAGTGGTCGTGGGCAGCCCGCCAGCCACCGTGATGCCGCCCGCCGGCAGCGGATCACCAGCGGTGAAGTCAAAGGTGAACCTATCCGCCAGTGCCGAGCCCGTCAGCGTCAGGCCCGTCACCGAGGCCAGCGGAATGCGCACCGTGTTGGCATCCACCTGAATGCCGCCCGCTGGTGCTCCCACCGTGCGCCCGGCGTCATAAATCTCCAAAAACGGCCCGCCAGGACCGGTGACCACGCGCAGAATCGTATCTGCCGCCCCACCCGAACCGCTCGCATCCAAGTTCAATGCGCCGCCGGTCAGGCTCACCGGGATGTCCGCCGACGGCGGAGCCGTCACCGTGAAAGTCCCGCTCGGCCCTGCCGCAGGAGCCACATTCCCCGCCATATCGTTGGCCGTGCTTGCGGCGATGCTGATGCCGAGGGTGCCTGCGCCGGTGATGCTGCTGATGGTGACCGTACGGGTGAGACCGCTGCCGGAGACGCCGACGGTGCCGCTGGCGGTGCCGGTGGTGTTCAGCGTGATGTTGCCATTAGCCAGGGTGCTAGCATTGAAGTTCGTGTCCGCGTAAGTGACGGTGTAAGTGACCGAACCTGCGCCTGCGGCGATGGTGCTGACGGAGGGTGCGCCAATGCCGATGGTGGGCGCGGTTTTGTCAATCGTGCGCACAACGCCCGTGAAGGGCACATTGGTGACGTCGTGGCTGAGGCCCGTGTCATTGACCAAATTCACGCCCAAGGTGCCGTCTCCCGTGCCGGTGCTGACGCTGATGTTCCAGGTGGTGCTGGGCGAGGAACCGGGTGGGTTGACGCTAATGACGGCCGGGCTGCCACCAAGGCCGGTGGGAACGGTGGTGAAGTTCGAGGGCGAGAGGCCCGAGACAGGCACGTCAAAGATGACCTGCCAACTGATGAACGCACCGTTCTGCGGTCCGTTGGCGGTGCCGTTAAGAGACTGCACCGTGGCAACAGGCGCTGTCACCGTAAAGGTCCCGCTCGGTCCCGCTGCAGGAGCCACATTCCCCGCCGTATCGCTGGCGGTGCCAGAGGCGATGCTGATGCCGATGGTGCCTGCGCCGGTGATGCTGCTGATCGTCACGGTGCGGGTGAGACCGCTGCCAGAAACGCCGACGGTGCCGCTGGCCGTGCCCGTGGTGTTCAGCGTGATGTTGCCATTGGCCAAGGTGCTGGCGTTGAAGTTCGTATCGGCGTAGGTCACCGTGTAAGTGACCGAACCAGAGCCTGCCACGATGCTGCTTTGCGAAGGGGAACCAATGCCGATGGTGGGGGCGGTGGTGTCGATGACGATGGCCTTATTCGCCCCCAGCGAGCCTGCGGCTCCCGGAGTCGGCAGAGTGAGCGTGGCCGCAGTGCCGCCGGTGGTGGCATTGATCGTGCCACCCGCGAGAGCCAGGGAGTTGGTTGCCGAGTAATCCAGATCGGCAGCGGTTTGTCCCGCACCGACGGTGTAGTTGAAGGTCAAAGTGGTGCCGGGGCTGCCCGAGGCATACGTGGCTGAGCCGCCGGAGTTCAACGCCAGGGTGGGATTGCCGGTGACGGTGACGCTGGCGTCAAAGGTGACCTGGATGGAGATAGGGGCAGGGGCGTTGTAGGCTCCGTTTGCGGTGGAGGAGGTGACACTGGTGACGACGGGGGCGGCGGCTGCTGCTACGTTGGCAAATGCGATGTAATGGTAGGTGTTTGGGGGCGTGGTGCCGTTGATGCGATTCCCTGCGGTGCCAATCGAAAAGCCATCGTTATCGAGGCTCAGGATCGCATTGACCGCATAAGTGGAGGAGTTGGGCTGAAGGGTTACATCAGCCGTTGTGGAAGCCCCGGTTGAGGCAAATCGCAGGTTGCCATTCGTCGTGCTGTCACGCTTGACGAAAAGGGCCTCCGGACGAAATCCCATTCCGGTGAAGCTTTGATTGGCTCCCGTGCCCACATAGCTTCCGGTCTTGAACTTCCCGGCGACGTTCTTCAAGGCGATGTAATGGTAGGTGTTGCCCGTTGTGTTCACCTTCGCATCATTGCCCAATTCGAAGCCTCCGGCTGACAGAGCCTGGATGCCATTGGCAAATGGGCTAAAATCCCAGGTAAAAGTCGTGTCTGCTGGCATCAAATTGGTGGTCCAGCCGCTCGAGGTGCCATTGCTGTCCATCGTCATGACAAAATCCGGCTGGAAACCCAACCCGCTGATGGTGCGATTGTCCACGCTATCTCCTGAATAAGTACCCACTGTGCTCTCCCCGCTCACCGTCTTAATGGCTAGATAGTTGTATTTGATCCCCGTGGCATTCACCGTGGAATCAGACCCCACGGAGAAACCGTTTGAAAGGAAACCCGTGATCCGATTGGTCGAGGTGGAACCTGCCGCTGTCTGGCCAAAGTGCTTGGTGAAGGACATCGTGGACGTCCGGATTTGCATCCCTGCTGACGTTCCCGCCGCAGGCGCAATCTCGTCCTTGATGATCACGATGTCTGGCTGGAAGCCTACGGTGGTGATGTTTTGGCTGGAGCCATTACCGGTATAAGAACCGGAGATGCTGGCCGCATGGGCCACAAGCGAAAGGCTTGTGAACAGGAGGCACAGTCGTGCCAAGAGCGAGCAGTTCGAGGCGCGCAGGAGCCTTTGGGAAAGCGGAGTGGTCATGTTTGATGGGCGATTCATATCGTTAGAAACTAGTAAGCGAAGGGATTCTTGAGGTGCGGAAAGACGATTCAATAGGCGATCACACGCAGGCGGCACTCTCCCATCCCACCGGTGATGTTCACGGTCACATCGCGGGTGGCCCCGGTGCCAGTAAAGGTGCCGCCGTTGACGGGCACGATCTAGAAGTGCGAGGCTTGTGGGGGACGAGTGTCACGGGATCCGAATAGGTCATGCTCGCGGCGGAGGTGTTTTGGCCTGCGGCTTTAGCTGCGGAGGAGTGAATGAAACTCTGCCTCATTTGGAACTTCGGGGGCTAGATGAGAGAAAAAAGCGTGCGGGTGGCTGCACAGAGAACCCGCATGAAGAATGCGATGATCGCATGGGCAGAAAGTGAGCAAGAAACCTACCATCGTCTGCGGTCTCCAGCAAGATATTCTCCTTCTGATAAGGCATTTTGTCATTGCCCCAACGGCATTCCTTCACTCAACCACCATCGTTGCGCCTTGCGGGGCATGGTTAGGTGTTTCCCTTCGTTCGGAATCGGCCTTGGAGTCCCTGTTCGTTAGTGGGTTCAGCGTGTCGTTTTCGTCACCGGTGAATCCCTTGGGTTGGGTCAATTTCATCACAACTCACCTTTCCCCGCCGAGGTGCTCGGGTCTGGCTGAGGTAGCATGGCTATTTTTCCTCTTGCCTTTGATCCCGGTTTTTGGTGCAATTCACCTTACCAACCCGCCTCCGAAGATGAAACCACTTCATTGGGACGCGATCAACCCCTTCACGGGAACCCCATTTACCTGGGATGACCCGAATTTACGATGGGGGGAGCCCTCTTATTACCTCGAGCCCGGGGATCCCGGCTTTGTGCCCTACCCCGCACCGGCTCCGAAGCCTGAGCCCAAGAAGAAGAAACCTTTCCGCCGTCAGGCGGCCTCACACCCACATGCAACACCTAACACACCCACCATCATGCCCACGTTCCAATACCACGTCGCTCCCAATCCCAAGGGAGGCTTCACCACCCGTCCTGTCCTCGGCGAGCCCGTGACGGACGAGACCTTCTTCAACATCGCCGCCAGCAAAAGCGGCGGTCTCACCGCCGATCAGGTCAAAACAGGCCTCACCGCCGTTTTGGACACCATCCTGGAGTGCAGCAGCGGCTGTGCCTTCTCCATCGGCCTGCTCGGCAAACTGCGCTTCCGCCCCACCAGCGGCGGCAGCCAGCCCGGCCCCTCGGACTTCAACAACCCCGATGAAATGAACTGCGATGTGGCCCTCAGCATCACCGCCGAGACCCGCGATGCCTGGCGCGGCACCCTCACCCTCGAAAGCATGGGTGAAGTAGGCAAAGTGAGCCCGGACATCGACAGCATCCTCAGCCAGGAAAACGGTGCCCCCGGCAAATACAGCCCCGGCACCATGATCGAGCTCTCCGGCCATCGCCTCGACCTCGACAAGAGCGACCTCGCCCAGGGCGTTTTCTTCCGCAGCGGCAGCAATCCCGAGGTGCGGGCCACCGTGTATGGCACCATAACCCCCACCTCCCTCTCCGTCCTCGTGCCAGCCACGCTCAGCGGGCCGCTGAATGTCCGCGTGGCGAACAAAATCAACGGCAGCGTCCGCTCCTTCACCTACATGGACGCCATCACGCCCATCACCTGAGCCGTAACTCTGTCGTTGAACTCGAATCCCGAAGTTCATCGGGGCAAGAATGCCCCGGCTACGGAGAACTTTGGAATCCAGGTTGGAGAGGATTCGCCAAGGAATCCGACAACACCCGTGGGTGAAGGTTCGCGGCAGCGTTCTGGACTGCGCCGGGCCTCCGGCGCTTTCGAGCGTCGTTTGGCCTGCGAAAAGCTCCAGAGGACTGGAGCACTCCAGGACGCTGCCGCGACTTTGTAGGCCCGACTGCCTGGTGACGGCTGAGTCACCGGCAGCCCTCCGGAGGGTCAGGGGCGGCCGTTCCACCCCTGACCCACGGCATTCCGGTGGGTCACCCCTCGCGCTTCAGTGGGTCACCCCTCGCGTTTCGATGGGTCACCCCTAGCGTTTCAGTGGGTCACCCCTCACGTTTCGATGGGTCACCCCTCGCGTTTCGGTGGGTCAACCCTCGCGTTTCGGTGGGTCACCCCTCGCGCTTCGATGGGTCACCCCTCGCGCTTCGATGGGTCACCCCTCGCGTTTCAGTGGGTCACCCCTCGAACTTCAGTGGGTCACCCCTCGCGCTTTGATGGGTCACCCCTCGAACTTCAGTGGGTCACCCCTCGAACTTCGATGGGTGACCCTGCCAGGGTGTTCAGATGCCTCCAAGGCCTCACCGGAGCTCAGGCATCGCGTTTTTGGGCGAAGAGCCAGGCCCAGAACTCGGGATTGTCATAGGTCTGCGTCCAGGAGTCGTGGCCCACGCCGGGGTAGATGGTGAGCTTCACGGGGGCGCCGAGCTTTTGGAGGGCGTCGTGGATCTTGTGGCTGTTCTCCACGGGCACGGCGCCGTCTTTGTCGCCATGAAAAACCCACGCGGGCAGGCGCTTAGGGCGGCAGGCAGCCACGCGCTTCGCTAGAATCCGATCGCCTCACGGGACCTTCGCATCTCGGGCAGGCATAACTTGCCGATAGAAATTGGTTAGCAGTTCCGTAAAAACAACACCCCCAAAAACCAACCTCCGTCCGGCAACCCATCCCCCCCGCCTGACGGTCACTCTTCCCGCATGGTCCACCAGGCTCGTCTTTCATCGTCTCCACGTCTCGCGCTCCTTGGCGTGATGTTGCTGGCGGTGTCTGGATGCAAGACCTCCATGTACAAGAACTGGGCGGACCGGGAGGTTTTCGGGCTGTTGAAGAAAAAGACCAGCAAGGTGCCCAATTCGGGACAACACCTGCTCGACATCACACCGCCACCACCCGTGTCGATGGATGAGCTGGCCAAGAACCTCAAAACGGTCGAATTCCTCGGTGACCGCGCCTATATC
>JAEUHK010000089.1 GCA_016795465.1 Verrucomicrobiaceae bacterium
GGCCTCCAGCGGGCAGATGATCGGCAGGCGGCCAATGAATTCGGGGATGAGGCCGTAGCCGAGCAGGTCCTCGGGCTCGACGGTGATCTTCTTCGGATCGGCCTCGGCGGCGATGTGGGATTCGATGCTGGCAAAGCCGAGTGTTTTCTTGCCGCGGCGGCGCTTGATCATCTGTTCGAGGCCCACAAAGGCCCCGCCGCAGATGAAGAGGATGTTCTCCGTGTTCACCTGGATGTACTCCTGCTGCGGATGCTTGCGTCCGCCCTGCGGCGGCACGTTGCAAACGGTGCCCTCGATGATTTTGAGCAGCGCCTGCTGCACGCCCTCGCCGGAGACATCGCGGGTGATGCTCACGTTTTCAGTCTTGCGGCCGATCTTGTCGATCTCGTCGATGTAAACGATGCCTACCTCGGCGCGGGCCACGTCGTAATCGGCGGCTTGAAGCAGGCGCAGGATGATGTTTTCGACGTCTTCGCCCACATAACCGGCCTCCGTGAGCGTGGTAGCATCGGCGATGGAGAAGGGAACGTTGAGCAGCTTCGCGAGCGTCTTGGCCAGAAGCGTCTTGCCGCAGCCGGTGGGGCCGATGAGCAACACGTTGCTCTTTTCGATATCGACATCGTTCGGGTCGAGCGTGGCGGCGATCTTCGTCTTGGCGGCACCGCCGTTGCGGGCGGCCTGCTGCTGGGCGTGCAGGATGCGTTTGTAGTGATTGTGCACGGCCACGCTGAGCACCTTCTTTGCCTGCGGCTGGCCGATCACATGCTGGTCGAGCAGCGCCATGATGTCGGCAGGGCGTGGGACGAGCATGCCGGCGGGATTGTCCTGCTCCTTGTTCGATTCGCGGTCGAGGATGTTTTTGCAGACGTTGATGCAGTTGTCGCAAATGTACACACCGGGTCCGGCGATCAGTTTGCGCACCTCCGCATGGCTTTTGCCGCAAAAGGAGCAGAGGGTGACGTTGGAGCCGCGTGCCATGAAGGTTTTTGGGTGGGGGAGAGGGGCGCTGAATCATCGCACGCACGCCTCCCCATCGTCAAGGCATGGCTTGCCAATCTCGCAGCACGATCTGTCCCTTCGCATCGCGATGAAAAACGGCTTTCGCGGTCCATGAGGCTTCCTTCAGGCGAAGAAAAAGGTTCTCCTGCCGCACCAAGTTTCGCGCTTTGCTCCAATCCGCGGTTCCAAGTCCCGCGATGACCGCTCCCGGTGGAATCACCGACTCATCCGCGAACCACGCCTGCGGCACGATCTGCTTCAACGCCTCAAAATGCGCCAGACGAAGCTCCTGCATCCAAAACGACCGCAGTGCTGGCAGATGCAGCAAGGCCCGCTCCGCCGCGAACGAGGCCAGCCCGCCTTCGACGAGCCAAATTTCATCATCGCGACCCTCAAAGCGCACTTCGAGACCTTCCGCGGCTGTTTCGAGCTTCGGCATCCACTTCTCCAAAAACGCCTGCAAGGCCTCCGGCAGCCGTTTTTTCGCCACGCGATGCGCCAACACCTCGCGGGCGGACTGCCAGCGGGCCAGCCGATAGCCTGTCGAAGCCACCGCGTCTTGCGAAGTGGCGGGAAGATCGGCGAGTAAAGGTGCTGGCATGCTCTCTTCCTAAACCTGCGAGCGTGAGTGTCAAAAAAGACC
>JAEUHK010000113.1 GCA_016795465.1 Verrucomicrobiaceae bacterium
GGAAGTCGCCGTCGATAGCTTCGGCACGATGTGGCAGAGCGACAACGACGACGACGGCAACAAAGGCGTGCGCATCAACTACGTCATGGAGTTCGGCAACTACGGCTACGCCGACGAAATGACCGGCGCAGGCTGGCAGACACCGCGCATCGGCTGGGAAAGCGAGATCCCGCAGCGTCACTGGCATCAAAACGATCCCGGCGTCGTCCCGAACATGCTAATGACCGGCGCAGGCAGCCCCACCGGCATGCAAGTCTATGAAGGCGATCTGCTACCCAGCATCTTCCACGGCCAGCCCCTCCACTGCGACGCCGGCCCGAACGTCGTCCGCGGTTACATCACCCAGCCCGATGGCGCCGGCTACAAAGCCGAGATCGTCAACCTCCTCGACAGCACCCACAACCGCTGGTTCCGCCCCAGCGACGTCGCCGTCGCCCCCGATGGCTCCTTGATCGTCGCCGACTGGTATGACCCCGGCGTCGGCGGCCACGGCATGGGCGATGTGACGCGCGGAAGGTTGTTCCGCGTGACGACGAAGGCGAAAGAAAAATATGTTTGTGATCAAACTCAACCAAAGGGCATTCTCTCTGGCATTGAATCATTGAAGTCGCCCAATGAAGCCCGGCGCTACTTGGGCTGGGAAGCATTGAAGGCGCATGGTTTCCATTCCGGCGAGCACCTGCAGAACGTTGTTGAAGACCTGAAGGCAGAACCCCAACACCGCGCTCGAGCCATTTGGCTGCTTGCGTCACTCAGCGTCGGACAGGTTATCAATGAGGAAGTCGCCAATTCGAAGATGTCCCTCGATGAAAAAAGAGTCGCTCAGGCAATTCGAGCAAGCCTGACGACACTTTCGGAAGTGTTTGCGAAGCTCTTGCCTTCACTCCTCACCGACGACGATCCCAACATCCGTATCACCGCCATCCGCGCCGCCCGCCAGCTCTGGCAGCAAAGACAGCCCGAAAAGCTCCGCGAAGTCATCGCGAAGGTCGTCACCGACAAATCACCCGCAGTGCGTCGTGAAGCGGCGATTGCGTTGAGATTTGATGGAAGCAATGAAGCAAGCACTCTTTGGTCAAAGCTGGGCTTGCAGCATCATCAGGGAGACAAATGGAGTGTAGAAGCCATCGGAATCGGAGCTGATAATTTTTGGCCTGAACGTGTCGAGTCTTCGGATAACGAAGAGATCCTTTCGCTGGCAGAGAAAACAGAACTGGAGCCTCGTGTTGAAGTGTTGCTGCGTTCACGTTTCCCTGAAGTAGCTGAGATGATGACAGCCGCCTACCGTGGCGAAGAAGATGAAGCTGTGGTGATCGCAGTTAAGCGTCATGGAATAGAATCTCTTCGAATGCTTCAGCTTCTCTCCCACAAATACCCCGCCGAAGTCTCGAAAGCCGCTCTGACCATCTTCCTCAAAGCCGATGCTGAAACGGCGCTCGCTGCCACCGCGTTGCTCGACCGCAATGCCATCGCGTCGAATCCGGAGGCCAAGGCGCGGCTGGATGCACTACTAAAGCCAGTCATCGGCAAACCGGAGTTTGTTGCGCTCGTCGAGCGGCTGAATCTGACGGGGTTTGAGAAGGAACTATTCGATTTCATCAGCGCGAATCCGAACGCGCCGGAATCGGTGAACGCGGCGCGGCTTATCGCGGCGAACCGGGATGGCGCGCTGCGCTTTTTGAAGGACGCGGACGCGAAATCGGCGAAGGCGCTCGTCGCGGCGCTCGGTCGCGTGAGTGATCGCGCGGCGGTGGCGGTGATGAACCAGCATTTCTGGCCGGAGAAGCGCGAGGACGTGCGCCGTGAAATCATCAACGCCCTCGCGCTCAGCAACGAAGGCGGCCGCGTGATCCTGAAATGGCAGAGTGAAGGCAAACTGCCGCCCGAACTCAAAGATCAGGCCGCGCTCGCGCTCAGCCGCAGCACCGATGCCGGCATTCGCGATCAAGCCTCCAAGGAACTGCCGCTGCCTGCAGCGCAGGGTTTGGCCAATTTCCCCAAACTGCCCGAACTCATGAAGCTGAAGGGCGATGCGAGCAAAGGTCAGGCGATGTTCCTGCAGGCCGGATGCGTGGCATGCCATCGCGTCAAAGGCCAGTTCATCGACTTCGGCCCCGATCTCACGCAAATCGGCGCGAAGCTCAGCCAGGACGGTCTCTTCACCGCCATCCTCTACCCCAGCGCCGCCATCGAGCACAGCTTCGTCGGCCAAAACGTGACGACGAAGGAAGGTCAGATGGTCATGGGCTATGTGATCAGTGAAACCGACACCGAACTCACCCTCCGCATGGCCGGCGGTGCCTCCACCACCGTCAAAAAGGTCAGTGTGGTCAGGCGAGAGAAACTGAAAGATTCGCTGATGCCTCCAGGCCTTGCCGCCACGATCGGCGCACAAGGCCTGGCCGATCTCGTGGCGTGGCTGCTGACTCTGAAGTAGCCTTGTTGCGCCGCAACGGGTCGCCAGAGTTTCGCATGTGCTCCCAGTTCTGTTTTCCAGGTTTTGAAGTCGGAATCACATCGGGTAACCGCTTCCGTTGTGAAAGCAGACCCTGTGTGGCGCACCCGTCAGGATTCGAACCTGAAACCTTCTGATCCGTAGTCAGATGCTCTAATCCGTTGAGCTACGGGTGCATGGCTTGTTGAAAAGCCGTTCGCCTCGTGGGAGGCGGGCGCGGAGACTAGACTTTGAGACGGATTTGTCAAACGGCGGGAGGAAATTCTTTCGCGGGCTTTGCTTCGCGGGTTTCTGCGGCATCATCGCGGCCACTTATGGCCCGCGCGGTAGATGCTTTGATGTACGCTCTCGATTTAAACCCGGATATCGGCGCGGAGGGCCGTGTCCTCTTTTTGCGGGCGCAGGAGCATCCGGCGTTGGAGCATTTCCGCTCGCGATTGACGTGTCAGCAGACGTGGAAGCCCCGTGCGGCGCAGCTCGAGGCCGCTGCCTATCGCGTGGAGCGGGAGGCGCAGGGGAAATTCCCGCTCGTTATCGTCCTGCCGGACCCGCAGCGGGACCTCGCGGTGGCTGATCTGGCCCGGGCGTATGATCATCTGGCGGATGGAGGCGTGCTCATGGCGGCGCAACACAATGACGCCGGCGCGAAGAAGACCGAGCAGCATCTCAAAGAGGCCGCAGGTGCCGTCGAGACGCTGTCGAAGCATCACTCGCGTGCATTTTGGACCGTCAAGGAAGCTGGCAAGCCATGGCGTGAGGACGTGCTCGACACCTGGCGTCAACGCGGCGCGATGCGCCGCGTCATGGAGGGCAAATGGTGGTCGCAGCCGGGCTTGTTCAGTTGGGATCGTGTGGATGTGGGTTCGGCCTTGCTGGTGAAGCATCTGCCTAAGGACCTCCGCGGTCACGCGGCCGATCTCGGCTGCGGCTGGGGCTTTCTCAGCGCACACCTGCTGCGCGAGTGTCCTGACATCGACTCGATCGACCTTTACGATGCCGATGGAGACGCGTTCGAGCCCATCCGGCGGAATTTGGGCATCATTCCCACGCGGGTGAAAACGCGGCCGCTGTGGCGGGATGTCACGGCGGGCATCGAAACGGCTCGTTACGATGTCATCGTCACGAATCCGCCTTTCCACGATGGCAAGACGACTGATCCCACGATCGGTCTGCGCTTCCTCGCCGCCGCCGCGGCCGGATTGAAGCCCAATGGCCAGCTCTGGCTCGTGGCGAACCGCCAGCTCCCGTATGAAAACTTCCTCGGCGAGGCGTTTGAGCATCGTGAGACCCTCGTGGAGCAGAACGGGTTCAAGGTCATGCACGCCAAAGGCCCGCGTGTTCAGGCTTTGATGAAGGAGCCACGCGGTGGCAAGCGCCGGCCGCGATGATTTCATGATGGACAGAAGGCGCGATTTCCGATTAAACCGCACCGCACCTTTCCCCACCATGAAACGCGTTCCATTCACCTCTCGTCGTCGCTTCCTCACGCAATCGGCTGCTGCCATCGGCTTTCCCACCATCGTGCCAGCGAGCGTGTTTGGCGAAAACGCCCCCTCGAAGAAGATCACCATGGCCGTGATCGGTTGGGGCATGATGGGACCATCGAACACGGGCAAATTCCTTGGCGAGTCCGACTGCCAGATCGTGGCGGCTTGTGACATCGACAAGCGGGCGCTGCAAAAGGCGCTCGATACCGTGAACGGCGCCTACAAGAACCAGGACTGCAAAGGCTACCACGACTACCGCGAGGTGATGGCCCGCAAGGACATCGACACCGTCATGCTCGCCGTGCCGGACAACTGGCACGCCCTCACCGCCATCGAGGCGGCGAAGAACGGCAAGGACATCTACGGCGAGAAACCGCTCGCCCGCACCATCGCGGAGCAGCAGGCCATCGTGAAGGCCGTGCAAAAGCATGGCCGCATCTGGCAGACGGGCTCGTGGCAGCGCAGCGAGGCTAATTTCCGTATCGGTGCCGAGGTCGTGCGCAACGGGCTCATTGGCAAACTGCGTGAAGTGCATGTCGGCCTGCCCGCCGGGCACAATGACTTTGCCAAGACGGGTGACAAACGCAGCGTCACACCTCCTCCGGCGGAGCTCGACTACGAAACGTGGATCGGGCCTGCCACGATGCAGGACTACATCGAGTGCCGCGTGCATAAAAACTGGCGCTGGGACTACAACATCGGCGGCGGCCAGCTTCTCGACTGGATCGGCCACCACTGCGACATCGCGCACTGGGGCATGGATTGCGACAACAACGGCCCCGTCGAGGTCACGCCCATCCAGGTGGACATGCCGCCGCGCACCGACATCTGGAACACCGCCACCAAATACCGCGCCGAGGCGAAGTATGCCGGTGACATCACCATGACCATCGCTGGTGGTCATGGCGACATCCAGATGGGCACGAAATGGATCGGCAGCGACGGCTGGGTCTATGTGAACCGCGGTGGCACCTACGACTGCTCGAATCCTGCCTTCAAGAAGATCATCAAGAAGCGCAAAGACGAAAAAGACCCCAACAGCCCCGTCGTCGAAGGCTCCACCGCGCCGAAGCTCGGCGATGATGTCATCAAGACACGCCTTTACGAGACGCCGGGCCACTGGCGGAACTTCCTCGACTGCGTGAAGAGCCGCCAGCCCACCGTCACGCCGGTGGAAACGGCTCATCACAGTGCCATCCCCGGCCACCTGGCCCTCATAGCCATGATGGTGAACCGTTCCATCAAGTGGGACCCCGCCAAGGAAGAGATCATCGGCGATGCTGAGGCGTCCAAACTCCTCACCCGCGAGTATCGCGGCTCCTGGAAGCTCGAAGCGTGAGCCACGCCGAATGTGCTGACTGCATGAAGAATCCCGCCCTGGGACAAAAGGGCGGGATTCTTTGCGTTTAGGGCACGCTTGAAATGTTCCGTCCTCATCTTCGCTGTCGCGTGCGCCCTGCCTTGCCGGGCGGCGGTGGAGTTCAGTCGCGACATCCAGCCGATCCTCAGTGAGAACTGCTATCACTGCCACGGGCCGGACGCGAATCATCGCAAAGCTGACCTGCGGCTCGATGACGAAAAGGCCGCAAAGACCGGCCAAATCATCCTGCCGGGCAAAGCGGACGAGAGCGAGCTCATCCAGCGCATCTTCTCGCACGATCCGGATGAGGTGATGCCGACGCCGAAGAGCAATCGCAAGCTCACGGACACGCAGAAGCAGCTCTTGAAGCAATGGATCGCGGAAGGTGCGAAGTGGGGCAAGCATTGGGCCTTTGAGCCGGTGATTCGGCCGAAAGTGCCCGCTGGGGCCAAACATCCCATCGACGCGTTTGTGCGCCAAAAGCTCGCCGCGGCCGGTTTGGAGCCGAATCCGCCTGCGACGCGAGAAACGCTCGTTCGGAGGCTTTCGCTCGATTTGACCGGTTTGCCGCCGGATCCGGCGGAGAAGGCCGAACCGGCCGCTTTGATCGAAAAGTTGCTCTCCAGCCCGCACTTCGGCGAGCGCTGGGCTTGGGACTGGCTGGATGCGGCACGCTATGCCGACACGAATGGCTACCAGGGCGATCCCGAGCGCACCATGTGGCCTTGGCGTGACTGGGTGGTCAGCGCGATCAACGCGAACATGCCTTACGACCAATTCACCGTGTGGCAGCTCGCGGGCGATCTTTTACCGAATGCCTCACGCGATCAAAAACTCGCCACCGGCTTCAACCGCAACCACATGATCAATGGCGAGGGCGGACGCATCGCGGAGGAGACCCGCGTCGAGAACGTCATGGACCGCGTCGAGACCACCGGCACCGTCTGGTTGGGCCTCACGATGCAGTGCACGAAGTGCCACGATCACAAATTCGACCCGCTGACGATGCGCGACTACTACGCGCTCTACGATGTCTTCAACCAGACCAGCGAGGACGGCAAAGGCCGCAGCGGACAGGCCGCGCCCGCGATGGATCTGAGCACGCCCGCCGAGCTGGAGCGCAGCAAGAAGGCGAATGCCGCCGTGAATGCCATCGCCGACGAGGTGGATGCCTTTGAGCTGAAAAAGTTCCCGCGTCCGGCGGGCAAACCGCTCACCGAATCGGCCGCGTTTGATTTGCCGGGCAATTTACCGGCCTACATCGCCAAAACGATCCCGCGCAATCGCGGCGTCGATCCGCTGCTGGAGGCCATCGGCTACTTCAAGGACAAGGACCGCGACTACACCAAGCTACTGCAGCGTCTGCTCGCCGCGCAGCGTGAGAAAGTGGCTGCCAGCAACGCCGTGACGAAGGTGATGATCATGGATACGCTGCCAAAGCCGCGTGAGACCTTCCAGCTCGACAAAGGTGCCTACGACAAGCCCACCACGACGAAGGTCAGCTTCACCACGCCCGCCGTTTTGCCAGCCATGGCCAAGGACGCTCCGCGCAACCGTCTCGGCCTCGCGCAGTGGCTCGTGAGCCGCGAAAATCCGCTCACCGCCCGCGTGACCGTGAATCGCTTCTGGCAGTCGATCTTCGGCGTGGGCCTCGTGAAGACCGCGGAAGACTTCGGCGTGCAAGGCGAGGTGCCGCCGCATCGCGAGTTGTTGGATTGGCTTGCTGCTGAGTTCATGGAGAGCGGCTGGGATGTGAAGCATCTGCTGCGACTGATTGTGACGAGCGAGACGTATCAGCGGAGTTCGCAGTTCTCGGTTCGCAGTTCTCAGTTGGACCCGGAAAACAGGCTCTTCGCCCGTGGGCCGCGCTTTCGCATGCCTTCGTGGATGCTGCGGGATCAGGCGCTGGCTCTTTCAGGTTTGCTGAATCCTCTGCTCGGTGGGCCGAGCGTGAAGCCTTACCAACCCGAGGGCATCTGGGAGGAGGCCACGTTTGGCAAGAAGACCTACCAGCAGGATCATGGCGATGCCCTGTATCGCCGCACGCTGTATGTGTTCTGGCGTCGCATCGTCGGCCCGACGTTGCTGTTCGACAACAGCACCCGTCAGGTCTGCGCGGTGAAGGCCACGCGCACCAACACACCGCTGCACGCCCTCGTCACGCTGAATGACACCACCTTCGTCGAAGCCGCCCGCGTGCTCGCGGAGAAGGTGCTGAACACACCCGGCGATGACGACGCTCGCCTCAAACACGCCTTCCAAATCGTCACGCATCGCACGCCGAAAGCCGATGAACTCGTCATCCTGCGCCGACAACTCGCCGACTTGCGACCTCAAGCCGCCGAGGGTGCCGCGAAGCTGCTCAAGGTCGGCGAAGCGAAGGCTGATCCCGCTCTGAAACCCGCGGAGCATGCCGCGTGGACCAGTCTCTGCCTCATGCTGCTCAACCTCGACGAAGTCGTCTCCAAAGAATGAATTCCTTGCCCCGACAAACTCGAAGAGACGCTCCACACAGCTTCTTCACCATGATGAGCGAAGCGGGTGCTTTCGTTTTGTCTCACGCAAAGGCGCAAAGGCGCAAAGTCCTGAGAGCCTCTGGGAACCTTTGCGCCTTTGCGCCTTTGCGTGAGACCTCATTCAGATTCACCGACGTGGAGCAGAGTCGGGTGTCCGCCCCTTATCTCAGCCTTCTTTCGTTTGTTGTATGAACGCGTCCGATCTCCATCGCCTGCATCTCACGCGTCGCGCCTTGTTTGGCCACGGCGCGGCGGGCATCGGCTCGCTGGCATTAGGTTCGCTGATGGCTTCGCAGCCTCCTGATCCGCTCGCGCCGGCGCTGCCGCACTTTGCGCCGAAGGCCAAGCGCGTGATTTACCTGCTGCAAAACGGCGCGCCCTCGCATGTCGATCTCTTTGATCACAAGCCGATGCTCAAAAAGATGCACGGCACGCAGATCCCGGACAGTGTGGTGGGCGGAAAGCGCTTCAGCACCATGACCGGCGGCCAGACCGCGCGACCGGTGCTCGGCGAGATCACGCAATTCAGCCGCCACGGGCAAAGCGGAGCCACCGTGAGCTCGTTTTTGCCGCACATTGGCGAGATTGCGGACGAGTTGTGCTTCATCAAGTCGATGCACACCACGCAGGTGAACCACGCCCCGGCCATCACCTTCCTCATGACCGGCGCGGAGCAGGCCGGTCGCCCCGCGATGGGTGCATGGCTCAGCTACGGCCTCGGCAGCGATTCGGAGGACCTGCCGGCCTTTGTCGTGATGACGAGTCGAGACAAGGAAGCCTCCTGCGGCCAGATTTTTTATGACTTCTACTGGGGCAGCGGCTTCCTGCCTTCGAAGTATCAAGGCGTGAAGTTTCGCGGTAGCGGCGATCCCGTTTTGTATCTCAGCAATCCCGACGGCATGAGCCGCGAGCTGCGCCGCACCATGCTCGACGGCCTCGGTGAGCTAAACGCCATCAAACTCCGCGATCACGGCGATCCCGAGACCGCCACACGCATCGCGCAGTATGAAATGGCCTACCGCATGCAAAGCAGCGTGCCAGAACTCACCGACCTCTCGAACGAGCCGAAGCACATCCTCGACATGTACGGCCCCGATGTGCTCCGCCAGGGCAGCTACGCCTACAACTGCCTCATGGCCCGCCGACTCGCCGAACGCGGTGTGCGCTTTGTGCAGCTCATGCACGCTGGCTGGGACCAGCATCGCAATTTGAACACGCAGCTCAAGATCCAGTGCACCGATGTCGATGCGCCCAGCGCCGCCCTCATCAAAGACCTCAAGCAGCGTGGCCTGCTGGAGGACACGCTCGTCATCTGGGGCGGTGAATTCGGCCGCACGCCCTTCCTGCAAGGCGATATCACCAACACCAAGCAGTGGGGCCGCGACCATCATCCCTATGCCTTCACCATCTGGATGGCCGGCGGCGGCATCAAACCGGGCGTCACCCATGGCGAGAGCGATGAATTCGGCTTCAACGCCGTGAAGGACAAAGTCCACATCCACGACCTCCAGGCCACCATCATGCATTTGATGGGCATCGACCAC
This sequence comes from Verrucomicrobiaceae bacterium, assembly GCA_016795465.1. Classification (GTDB taxonomy): domain Bacteria; phylum Verrucomicrobiota; class Verrucomicrobiia; order Verrucomicrobiales; family Verrucomicrobiaceae; genus Prosthecobacter. The sequence continues at coordinate 9,363 of JAEUHK010000113.1, forward strand.
GAACGCTTCACCTTCCGCTTCCAAGGCCGCCAGTTCCGCCTCACGGACGTCCACGGTGAGGTGGTGAAGCCAGTGCTGGCGTGAGCAAAGTGGAACAGGTTTTCAACCTGTTCGATTCGAAGGGCCTCACAGAGCTCTCGGCTCCCTCATCCGGCCAAACAGCGTGTCACGCGTGATCAGGCCAAAGTTTGGCTCGCGGCGTTTCAAGTCATCGCGGGTGCCGATGTCCCATTCGAGGCGCAGGTATTCCGCGATCACATTCGCGAGGCTGAGGTGGAAGAAGCAGCCGACGGTGGCCCAAACGACCGCGAGATGCCCGTCGCTGCGTCCGGCGGCGATTTGATCGCGGAAATGGCCGAGCACACCTTGGTAGCGTGCCTTGCGGGTCGATTTGAGCAGCACGGCGCCGGCATGGCGGCTGCGTTCGTTTTCATCCGTGGTGAAACGGGCACCGAGTGCTTCATCGGCGGCGAGTAGCGCCTCGAGATCACCGGCATGCGCAGCTTCCCAGGCTTGCTCCAGCGCAGGAGCGATCTTTTCGCGGAAGACGCCATCGGTGAAGCTTTGCCAGCCGCCGCCATTCATCGAGAGCTTCTCCGTGCGTGCCCGCACGCTGCCGAGCAGCCAGTGCACCCAGTCGAGCCCGCGGGCCCATTCCTCCACGATTTCCACCTCGCCACGCCGGTCCTCCGGCGGGGGCAAAAGAGTGAGCGTGACAGGGAATTGGGACTTCATTTTTGCGGCACATAGGACAATCTCCCGCGATGAGCAATGAAACTCCCTCGACACGCTATCTCTGCCAGCGCTGCGGCAACTGCTGCCGCTGGCCGGGGGACGTGCGCATCACCGATGAGGAGGTGACGGCCATCGCCGGCTTCTTGAACATGAGCGAGGCGGCGTTCACCGAGACCTACACGCGGCTCAACGCGAACCGCACGGGGCTGAGCATCATCGACCGACCGGGAGGCCAGGGGGAGTGTGTCTTTCTGGAAGGGCTGAACGTTTGCCGCATCCAGCCGGTGAAGCCTTTCCAATGCCAGGGGTTCCCGAATGACTGGCAGTTCCCCGGATGGCGGGAGAAGTGCGAGGCGATCGAGGTGCCGGCGTGATTGGGGCCTTGAATTCATCCGGTGAACCGCTAACCAGAAACGCAGCCCCTCCCACTTTTGATGAAGCCCCAAACCATTGTCACCCTCGACCTCGAAGGCGTCCTCGTGCCGGAAATCTGGATCGCGTTTGCCGAAAAGACCGGCATCGCCGAGCTGCGCCGCACCACGCGGGACGAGCCGGACTACGACAAGCTCATGCAGGGCCGCCTCAACATTCTCGACCAGCACGGCCTGAAGCTGCCGGACATCCAGCAGGTGATCGGCACCCTCTCGCCGTTGGAGGGCGCGAAGGCCTTTCTCGATGAACTCCGCTCCATCACGCAGGTCATTATCTTGAGTGATACCTTTGCGGAGTTTGCCCAGCCGCTCATGCGCCAACTGGCCTGGCCCACCATCTTCTGCCACCAGCTCGAAGTGGCCGCGGATGGCCGCATCGTGAACTACAAGCTCCGCCAGCCCAACCAGAAGCAGAAGGCCGTCGCCGCCTTCAAAGCCCTCAACTACCGCGTCCTCGCTGCTGGCGACTCCTTCAACGACACGACGATGCTCGGCGAAGCCGACGTGGGCTTCTTCTTCCACGCCCCCGAGTCCATCCAAGCCCAGTTCCCGCAGTTCCAGCCCTTCGATGACTACGCCGAGCTGCTCGCCGCCATGAAGGCGGTGATGTGATCTGGACCTGCGCGACATTGGAACAGAGCTGCCTTGATCAAAGGCCTCCATTTGGCCAATTTGTCCTCCGGACACCGTTTCTGCCAGTGTCAGACATGCCCATGAAACACACTCTTTTGCTCATCCTGTTTGGTTGTTGTGTCACTTTCGGGCAGACCGTGGCCATAAGGATTTCTGAGTGCATTAGCCGAACACCGGGGCAGCAAGCTGCTTTGCTCAAGGCACATGCACGGTACATCAAGCGGCTCAAATCAATGCGGGTCAGCACTTGGTTCGTCTTTCCCGGCGTCAAAACCAACTTTGACGGTCATCCTGTAGTATCTGACACAGTTGTGGGCCGTATTGACGAAGAAGACGCATCCACCTTTATCAAGTATCTTGAGCACCCTGAGTTTGTGGACGTGCTTGAAGCAGGGTTTTCGCTGCAATGCTTGCCTTTGCTCAAGGATTGTCCAACTACCCCTGAAGATTCGATCGAAATGGAGGTGTTTAATAATCGAGTGGCTTTTCGAATTCGAACCGAAGTGCCTGTGGCTGCGCAAGGTGATTTCTTTCTTACCGAAGAGGGCTCAGCTTGGCTATTAAAGCGACTGGCGAAAAAAGCGACTGGCGAAACATGAGGCAAAAAAGAATTAGAACGGACTCCGTCGTCATTCGGAAGACCGAGTCCATCCAGACCCAGTTACCGCAGTTCCAGCCCTTCGATGACTACGCCGAGCTTCTCGCCGCCATGAAAGAGGTGATGTAGGACGGGTCAGCCCCCTAAGTTGCCCTGTTCCTGCGGAACAGGGAAGCCCTTGTTGCCCAGCTGTAGTGCTCCCCTCAAAGTTGGACAAGTGCCAGTGATGTTCAGGCGGCTTGTTGATGGGGTGTGTTGCATAGGGAGAGGTAGGGTTGGCGTGGGGTGTTGTATTTGAGGGCGGAGTGGGTGCGTTGGGTGTTGTAGTGCTCGATGGATCTGGCGACCGTCGTGCGTGCGGCGGTGAGGTTGTCAAAGCGGTGCTGCCAGGCGCTACCCTCGAAGGCAGCGCCCATACCCCCGGTCTTTTGGGCGATACCTTCCCAAGTATTCGAAATACCTTCGAGGGTATTCCCAATACCTTCGATCTTTTTGGCAATACCTTCGAGGTTATCCAAAATACCTTCGAGGGTATTTCCAATACCTTCGATCTTTTCGGCAATACCTTCGAAGTTATCCAGAATACCTTCGAGAGTATTCCCAATACTTTCGATCTTTTTGGCGATACCTTCGAGGTTATCCGAAAAAACATCGAGGGTATTTCCAATACCTTCGATCTTTTTGGCAATACCTTCGAAGTTATCCGAAATACCTTCGATCTCGGGCGCGACGGACACGCTGTTTTCAGCATTCCAGAAGGGTGAAACGCGGTCCGGGTGCCCCATTCTGACAAAGGCTTCACCTCTCTCGTCCCTCCTACCGGGAGACTGCGGAGCCTGAATCGAGCCCCGAAAGCACCCTCCAGCCGTTTCCTGGGCGTCCCGGCGGCTCATGGGACGCGAGGCTCGACGATGATCAACTGCGGATGAGACGCCCCGCCTTCTTGCTCTCGCTCTGGCTCTTCATCTCCCCTCTGCGGTCCGGAGCCCGGAGAGAGCGAGAGCAAGATCAAGAGCAGGAGCAAGACGGCGATACCGTCGCCCTGCTTGGCGCCTGACAACAACCACGGAAGACACCGAAGACACGGAAGGCTGAGATTGGCAGGAGAATGAAGGCAGGAGAATGTTTCTATGGGCCATTCTTCTGCCTTCATTCTCCTGCCAATAAATCCGATCGCAGCCTGCTCCGTGCGTCGTTCCTATCAACGGTTTCCATCCGGCAACGAAACAAGCCAAGGCATCTGGTAGAAGGATTACGGGTAGAAACCTTTTCCCGATCCGAAGCTCAGAGTGGCTGAAATCTTCCTGCCCCAAATTTTGCTACCCGAAAATCGCCCGATGCTGCTTGAGGCTGGCAAAAACAGGGGCGGCAAAATATTCCCAAGCCTCGGATTCCGTCATTTTTAGCCGAACATCTTTAGCCTCAACTCTGGGGCAGAAGTTTTGAACCGCTGACATGACACTGATCCCCAAACTCAGACAGCAGCGTCATTTCAGCGTTAGCGGTGCGCGGAGTCCAACAGATACCGGTTTCCCTCCCGAAGAAGGGTGCATGTGGGGTCAAAGAATGGGCAGTCCGGGCCGCATTTACGGGCTGTTTCAGCCGCAAGGCCGCGCACGCTCCCTTCCTTCCGCCTGAAGGCGGGACTACAGAACCCAAGGCACGGGCTAAAGCCCGAACTACGAACGGAGCGGCAGGGCCGCTGAGCCACAGAGCCACGGAGCGGCAGAGCTTCAGAGCCTCTGACTTCTGACCTCTAACATCTCACCACTCCACGTCTCACCGGCTACGGCGGGAATGGAATCGCCGCCCTCCGGGTCTCCGTGATAAAGCGGGTGGAAGATGGCAGGGGCGGGGTGCGTCTGAGAGACATGCGTTGTTTGTTGTTTCTCATGGTGGTGGCGATGGTCCGGGCGGTGGAGCCGGGGTTTGTGGCGTTGTTTGACGGCAAAACGCTCGATGGCTGGAAACACGACGGCAACTGGGCTGTGGTGGATGGCGAGATCGCCCGCGTGAAGAAGGGCGGATCGTTGGTGTATGAGAAGGCGAAGGTGCCGGATGACTTTGAGCTGCGGTTTGAGTGGAAGGTCGCGCAGGGCTGCAACAGCGGCATCTACTACCGGCCGGGGCAGTATGAGTATCAATTGCTCGACAACGCGAACAGCCCTTACGGCGAGAATCCGCGACAGGCGGCAGCATCGCTGTTTTTTGGCATGGCACCGACGAAGGACGTGGTGAAGCCGCATGGCGAGTGGAATGAAGGCCGCATCGTGTGCCAGGGAACGGTCATCCAGCACTGGCTGAACGGTGAGAAGGTCATCGACTTCGATTACAGTGACCCGCGCTGGTTTCACGAACTGGAGGTGCTGCGCATTCGTGGTGGTGATCTGACCAAGCGAGGTGCGAATCTCTCGCTGCAGGACCATGGGGCGGATGTGTGGTTCAAAAATCTGCGATGGAGGGCCCTTCCGGCCTCGGAGAAGCTCGTGAGCGAGAATGTGACGCCCATGCCGATTCCCGACGAGGCTTTGCGAAAGGAGCAGGCACGCATCGACAAGATGCTCACGGGTCAAAAGGGTACATGGAAGCACGATGAGATGAAACGCTTCAAGGCGGAGGAAGCGCACCAAGGTGTCGCCGTGGATGCAGAGTACTTTTATGCGATCACGAACGCGGCGATCGGCAAATACCGCAAAGCCAGCGGCGAACGCGTCGGAGGCTGGAAGGAGACGCAGGGCCGCATCAAGCATCTGAATGCCGGTGTCGTGATCGACGGCAAACTGTGGTGTGCGCACTCCAACTACCCGGAGATGCCGATGAAGAGCTCCGTGGAGGTCTTCGATCCGAAGACGATGCAACATCTTGAAAGCATCGATCTGACGAGTGTGGGTGGTTCGCTCACCTGGGTGGATCGTCGCGATGGATGGTGGTATGCCTGCTTTGCCCAATATGCGAAAACGGGTGATCCAGCCCGCACACGCGTGGTGCGCTTTGATTCGAACTGGAAGCCGGCGGCGGAGATTCGCTTCCCGGCGGAGATGGTGGCCAAGTTTGGCAAGAACAGCAGCTCTGGCGGCAGTTTTGGGCCTGATCGTCGTCTCTTCATCACCGGGCACGATGCGCAGGAGCTGTATGTGCTCGATTTGCCTGTCGAAGGCGATGCATGGACCTGGAAGACAGCCATCCCGATCTCGGCCCATGGACAAGCCTTTGCGTGGGATCGTAGCACTCCATCACTCCTCTACTCCATCGACCGGAAGACGAAGGAAGTGATCGTGTCGAAAATCATCCGCCGATAACCCATGCGTCGTCTTCTCCGTTGGTCTCTCCGTCTGCTGCTCGCTTTGATCGTGCTGGGCGTGGTGGTGGTTGGCGCGGGCTGGTGGTGGTTTCATCCGGCCTTCACGGTGACGGAAGGGATCGTTTACACGAAGCGAAACGGGCAAGAGCTGACCCTGGACGTGGTGAAACCGGCGCATCCGAGCGGGAGCGGCATCCTCGTGATGGTGAGCGGGCGGTGGAAGTCGGACCCGAGGAAGTTTCAGCCGTGGCTGGGCGCGTCGTTTCTGCGCCACGGGCACACGCTGATCGCGGTGTCGCATCTGTCGCAGCCGGAGGCGAGCGTGCAGGAGATCGTGGAGGATGTGCATCGCGCGGCGCGGTATGTGAGGCATCATGCGAAGGAGTTTGGCATTGATCCAGATCGCCTCGGTGTCTTCGGCGGCAGTTCCGGCGGGCATTTGAGCCTGATGCTGGCGACGCGTGGCGGGCCGGGTGATCCGATGGCGGCTGATCCGGTGGACCGTGAAAGCAGCGCGGTGCAGGCGGCCACGGTGTTTTATCCGGTGACGGATCTGCTGAACCTGGGTCCCTCGACGGAGAACCTGCATGATGGAGGCCCGCCGAAGAGTTTCGTGAAGTCCTTCGGGCCGAAGGCGGCTGATTTGAATGAGTGGAAGAAGATCGGGCATGAGCTCTCGCCGATTTTCCATGTCACGGAGTCGCTACCGCCGGTGTTCATCGCGCATGGCGATGCGGATATGCTGGTGCCGCTGGAGCAATCGACGCGCTTTCGTGACACCGCTTCGAAACTCGGCCGCGAGGTGCTGCTGACCGTGCGCCCCGGCGAAAAGCACGGCTGGCGCACGATGATCTGGGATGCGCATCTGTTTGCCGCGTGGATGACGGAGCGGCTTACTCCCGCGGGCCGTCTTTCACGCTGAGCACGGTGGCGGTGGAGAGACCTTTTGAATCGCGGGAGAGCTCGAGCGTGATCACTCCCTCGACGCCGTCGTCATCGGCCTTCGGGATCTGGCCAAAATAGGCGATGCGAAGCTTGATCGAATCCGAAACGGTGACGCTGGCCTCCGGGTTTACGAAGCCGAGGAGTTCGTAACCGATGACGTAGTGCTCCGGGTCCTTCTTCTGCGCCACGATGGACTTCTTCGAGAAGCGGTCGAGCAGGGCGTGCATGCTGGTGGTCTTGGCGCTTTCGCCATCGCAGTTGACGAAGAAGATCTCGTCACAGCCCCAGCGTCCGCAGTAGTTGAGCACGCCATAGCGCCAGCCCTCCTGCTCGGGACCCCAGAGCACAGCGAGTGACTGGTGGTTCTGTCCGTTGTAATAAGGCCGGAAGTATTCCTCGCTGCTCTTGACCACGCCGAGGCGCTTTTTGTCCTTGGGGGAGACGATCCAGTTCTCGACGGTGTATTTGTCATCCTCCTCCATGAGCGAGGTGGCGTTGATGGACACGCCGGGAATGATGGAGGGCCACTTGGCGGGCTTGAGGTTCTTTTTGCGGGCGACAAAGATGACCGCGAGGCTGCCATCTTCGGCCGAGCTGTCCTCGATCAATGCGGCCGGCTCAAAGTCATCGGCGAGTTTCTTGTCAAAGAGAGCCTCCGGCTCCTGGCCCAGGCCGAGAGAAGGCATGCTGAACGTCAGCAACGAGACCAGAAAGGCGGAAAGAAGGCGAGGGTGGGGCATGGGCACCGACCATGCCGTCACTTCTTCCAGAATTGAAACCATTTCTTCTTCGGCTCCTCGTTTTCCGCGACGGGGATGGCCTTGGGTGTGTCCTTCTTCGCGATCACGGGGCGCGGCTCGGGCGCTGGGCCCTCGATGATGACGGTCATGCCCTTGGTGATCATTTTGACGAAGCGGACGACGTCCCAGTTCGCGGTGCGCATGCAGCCGTGGCTGGAGCTGCGGCCGATGGTCTGCGGCGAGTTCGTGCCATGAATACCGATGCCAGGTTTGCTGAGGCCGATCCACATCACACCGACAGGATTGTTCGGGCCGATGGGCAGGTTGTAGGCGGTGCTGGTGCGCACGCCGTAGTTCAGCACGCCCTCGTCCCAGCGGAAGGTGGGCATCTGCGTGATGCCAAGGATGCGCCACGTGCCTGGAGGTGTGGCGAGGTGACCGCTGCCTGGCGTGATGGGCAGGCTGGCGAGGAGTTTTTCGCCTTCATAGAGGCCGAGCAGCTTCTCACGTGTGTCGATCTTGATGATGCGTGTGAGGAAGGCGGGCACTTCAGGCAGGCGGGGAATGGGTTCGAGCAACTCAAGCTGAAAGGGCTCGGCCACGTTCGGGACTTTCACGGTATCACCTGGCTTGAGCTGGCTCATCTTCATGGGCTGGTTCAGCCACTCAATGAGTTCGGGTGATGTGTGAAAGCGCTCGGTGAGGAATTCGATCACCGAATCGTAGGGCAGGTACTTCTTCTTGCTCTGCAGCGAGGGTTTGAGGGGCAGTTCGCCGACGAATTTGAGGTCGTCAGGCCGGATGGTGTAGGTGGTGTAGAGCTCGCCGACGGAGGAGAGATCGAGCGAGTGGGCGTCGATCTCGGTTTGCGGCAGGTCGTTGGCCATTTGATAGCGCTTGAGTGCCTTCGTGGTGAACTCGCCGGGCCGTCCATCGACCTTGCCGGGGCCAAAGAGCTTCGAATCGAGGAAGAGCTGGAGGCGCAGGATGGGCTCGATGGGTTCCGGAGCCTTGGGCAGGACTGGCGTGGAGGCCTCTTGCGCGAGGGCGGCATAAGCGAGCAGGCAAAGCAGAATGGAAAGGCGTCGGGTCACGGTGGCTGAGTGTTATCGCAGGACTGGGAAGCCGCAACTTCCGGGCCGGGATTCAATTTGCCAAAGAGGGAGCGTGAGGTGAGAAAACGCCATGAACGCCAAGCCCGATCCCGCCACGCTGCCGTGCAGTCCGTTTGATGAGACATCCGGCCTGAAATACTTCCCCCGCATGATCGGCAAAATTCGCCTGCATGCTGCCGGTCAGCTCTGGGAGGATTTGCACGCGAACCTAGGCAAGGGCAGCGATGGTGCGCTGCTGGACCTGATGCGCATCGACTACGAGGCATTGAAGCAGCGTGTGCTGCAAGGCGGCACGGATGAGGAGATCCTGCAATGGTGCGAGCAGCAGACGCGTCCGCTGAATGCCACGGACAAGCTGGTTTGGAACCACTACGTCACGACGTTGGGCTGGAATGACCACATCAGCGCCATCTTGGTGAAGCGGAAGGCGGAGAGCGGCCTCGCGGATCGCGATGACATCCAGACGATCGCCCATTACATCGATGTGGACGAGGGGCGCCGGCCCTGAGTAATCCTCAAGGCTTCGTGATGCATTCGTCGAGGTTCAGCAAGGCGGTGGCGAGCGAGTAAAAGGCGCTGAACTGGGCGGGCGAGAGTTCTTTGGGCAGAGCGACGTCCGTGATGAGTTCCTTCGTGGTTTTTGCATCGGCTTCCGCGGCGGCGAATTGGGCTTCCCACAGGTTTTTGAGCACCTCCGCCTCGTTCTCCGAAGGTGAACGTGCCAGCGCCACACGGAACGCGTGTGCTATTTGCGCATCGAGATCGCTGCTGGGAGATTCCTTCGCGATGCGCAGGGCGAAGTGCTTCGCTGCTTCGACATAGACGGGGTCGTTGAGCAGCGTGAGAGCTTGCAGCGGCGTGTTCGAGCGGGAGCGGCGCACCACGCAGGCCATGCGGGCGCTGGCATCGAAGTTCACAAAGCTGGGATACGGCGAGCCGCGTTTGAGCACGACATAAAGTCCGCGACGATACTTCGCCGTGCCGGGGCTGACCTGATAGTCGTATTGCTGCCCGCCGACTTTCTTCCAAAGACCGTCCGGCTGCGGCGGGCGGATGGGTTCGCCGCCTTGGGAGAGGTCGATGAGGCCGGCGATGCTCAACGCGTTGTCACGGATGGTCTCGGCATCGAGGCGAGTGCGCGGAAAATACGAAAGGAGAGTGTTGGCGGGATCTGACTTGTCTGACGAGTCGGACCTGTCGGACGACTGGCGGTAGGTTTCACTCATCACGATCAGCTTGAGCACATGCTTCATGTTCCAGCCGCTTTCCATAAACTCAACGGCGAGCCAATCGAGCAGCTCAGGATGGCTCGGCGGGGCACCTTTGATGCCAAAGTCCTCCAGCGTGGTCACGATGCCCTGGCCAAACAGCTCCGCCCACCAGCGGTTCACGGTCACGCGGGCGGCGAGCGGGTTGTCGCGGCTGGCGAGCCATTTGGCGAGCGTGAGGCGGTTCGGCGGGCCTTTGGCGGCGTTTTTGAAAACGGCAGGCGTAGTGGCGGTGACGGGCGTGGTGGGATCGGTATAGACGCCGCGTTTGAAAATGGCCGTCATGCGTGGCTGCGGCAGTTCCTTCATCACTTCAGTGCTCAATGGCTTTAAAGCGGCGAGCTGCTTCTGAAGCGCGGCACGCTGTTTTTCAAGCTTCAAAACCTCGGCGGGCTTTGTGGCGGCTTCTTCATCGGTGGCGGCCTCGGGCAGGCTGGCGAGTACATCGCCCTGGATGGCGGAGAGCTTCACGCGGCCGATCACGAGCTGCTGGCCGTAGAACTGCTCGATGCGCAGCGTGAGCTTCGCGGCGGTGGTGATGGGTTTGGCGAACTCAAGGGCAGCCCAGTGTGCCTCGTGGAAGCGGGGATTGATGGCCCAGCCTTTGTTCCCGTTGGTGTTTGCGGTGATAGCATCAAGCGCGTTGAAGTTTTTCTGCGTGTGGCTGGTGTGGATGCCTTTGAAGCTCAGCGGCTCGCTCTTGCCATCGGCATGCGTGAGCGTGGCGACGAAGCGGTTCACGACAAAGTTGGGCCGTTCGCCGCCGCGACGACCAGGCCCGCCACCACCGGGAATGCTGTCGTGCAGGAGAGCCTCGACGAGCAGGCCTGTGACCGGAGTCGAAGGGAGCGTGACCTCGATCGTGTAGGTGTCGGTGTCCGGCACGGGACCGGTGACCAGCGTGCTGCCATCCGGTTGCGCCTCCGCTTCGGCATCGCTTTCGGTGATGAAGGCCTCCGGCTTGAGCACGACGAGATTGGCGGGGGGCTGTGCGGCCTTTTCGGGTTTCTTCATCGCCGTGGTGATCTGTGTGCCGATGGCCTTGATCTGCTTCGCAAGGTCACGCCGCTGCTGATCACGCTTCGGATCGGGAATGGTGAAGGGGCTGCCGTTGAAGGCGATGGAGCCCGGCACGTTTGGGCGGGCACGCTCGGCCTCCTTCTCGGTGTTGTTGTAGTAGGCGAGCAGGCTGTAGAAGTCCTTTTGCGTGATGGGATCGTATTTGTGGTTGTGGCACTGGGCACATTCGAGCGTGGTGCCGAGCCAGACGGCACCGGTGGTGTTCACGCGGTCGATCACTTGGTTGATGCGGCTCTCCTCGGGCTCGGTGCCGGCTTCCACATTCGTCGGTGTGCAGCGATGGAAGCCCGTGGCGATGATCTGCGAGGGCTTCGCATTGGGCAGCAGGTCTCCGGCGATCTGCTCCAGCGTGAACTGATCAAACGGCATGTTCGCATTGAGCGCATCCACCACCCAATCCCGATACGCCCAGATGTCCCGAAGGTCATCGCGCTGAAAACCATGCGAGTCCGCATAGCGGGCGAGATCGAGCCAAGGACGTGCCCAACGCACGCCGAATTGCTTCGAGGCCAAAAGACGATCCACCAGCGCCTCGTATTTTTTGTCGGACCAGTCGGACAGGTCTGACAAGTCGGACGGCGAAGGTGGCAGGCCTGTTAAATCGAGTGAGAGCCTGCGAATCAGGATCTCCGGTGCGGCGGGATCTGCGGGCTTGAGTCCGTTTGTGGTGAGTTTCTCCCGAATGAAGGCATCGATGGGACCTTTTGCTCCCGCGGGCACTTGGGGCCGCACGGGCGGGACGTAGCTCCAGTGCGTGAGGCTCTCGATCTTCTCCGGCCACTTGGCGCCGTCGTCGATCCATGCTTTCAAAGCGGCGATCTGCTCGGGTTTGAGGCGCTCACCTCGTTTGGGCATGGCTTCTTTGTCCTCACGCGGGAGTTGCACCCGGCGGAGGAGCTCCTGGCCGATCTCCGTGTGCTTGGGGGAGGCGGTGTCGAGGCGCAGATCGCCTTTTTGGACCTCGGCTCCATGGCATTCGAAGCAGGCGCTTTGCAGCACGGGATAGACTTCTCTCGAAAAGTCTGCCGCAGAGCAAAAGACGGAAGGGACAAAAAAGACCAAAGGGACGTAGCGCATGTGAGCGGTAGAACGACGGCATGGCGGTCCGACTTGCTCGCTCCCGGATTGACCATGCCGCGTGCGCGTCCATCATGCGGGCATGAACTGGCAATCCCTCGCCGCCATCGCCATCGTGCTCGTGACCATCGTGATCTTCATCGTGCGTGCGATGCGGCCGCCGAAGAAGCCGGGCTGCGGTGGTGGCTGTGGCTGCGGTCGATGAGAAAAGCGCATCGAGGTGAAAGTTCCGCACTGCTGGCGTGGTGATAGGGCGCACCCGCATGAAAGCCATCCTCACCGCCCTGTTTGCCCTCACGCTCGCCTGCGCCGCTCGCGAGAAGACGCTCGACATTTACTGGATCGACTCCGAAGGCGGCGGCTCGACACTGATCGTGACACCGGCGGGTGAATCGGTGCTCATTGATACCGGCAATCCGGGCGGGCGTGATCCGCAGCGCATTCAAAAAGTGGCCACGGAGGTGGCGGGAGTGACGCGGATCGATCATGTGATCATCACGCACTTTCACGCGGATCACTTTGGCGGACTCGCCGAGCTGGCGACGCTGATGCCGGTGGGAGCGTTGTATGACAAAGGCATCCCGGAGGGCAGTCCGGATGGCAAGCCGCAGGACATGCGCTGGACTTTGATGAGCCGTCCGTATCGGGATGCGAAGGTGGAGAAGCGTGTGACGCTGGCCGCAGGCTCCAAAGTGCCACTGAAGCAGGCGGAAGGCTCGCCGAAGCTCGTTTTGCGCTGCCTGGGTGCGAATCAGAAGTTCATCCCGCCCTATCCCGATCAGCCGGAGAACCCGCTTAATGGCTCCGTGCCACCGAAGGCCGCCGATCCCACGGACAATGCGAACAGCGTGGTCATGCTGCTGGAGTTTGGCGGCTTCCGTTTCTTCGATGGTGGAGATCTGACGTGGAATGTGGAGGAGAAGCTTGTCTCGCCCTTCAATCTGGCGGGCACGGTGGACCTGTATCAAGTGAACCACCACGGCCTCGACGTGAGCAACAACCCGCTCTTGGTGCGCAGCCTGCAGCCGACGGTTTCGGTGATGAACAACGGGCCGAAGAAAGGCACGAGCAAGAGTGCCATGGACGCTTTAAAATCGACGCCCACCATCCAGGCCATGTATCAAGTGCATGAAAACATCCGCGAGGATGCCGAAAACACCGCGGACAAATCGATGATCGCCAACCATGCGGATCTCGGCGAAGGCTGTGCCGCGCATCCGATTCATTGCGTGGTGCATGCTGATGCGAAGAGCTACACCGTCGAGGTGCCTTCACAGAAGCACTCGCGAACGTTTCAGACGCGGGCGCATTGATGACTACTTCGAGAACTCCTTGTCGATGGCGTCGAGGTAGCGGGCGATGGGGTCTTCGCGGGGCGGGAGCTCGTTTTGGATGATGCTCGGGAGGTTGAGGAAGTCCTCGAACTTGCCGGAGAGCTTGTCGGTCTCGTTTGCCTCGTAGAAATCGAGGTAGTCACGAACGGTCTTCGTCTTCTGGGCGGCGATGACGGCGGCTGCTCGAAGCTGGGCGAGGCGTTTGTCGATCTCGTCACCGGATTTTCCGGCCTGGAGGGCGAGCATGACATCGAGGTAACCGATCACGACGGGACGCATGAGCACGCTCACGCGGTTCTCAAGGGCTCGCAGGGAAACAATGTTGTGCTGGAGGATCTTGGCGCGATCCGGGTTCTTGAGGAGGTGCTTGTAGTCCTCGACGTGCAACTCGACGAGCACCGTGCCGGCAGGAAGGGTCGAGATGTTGTCATCGGAAGCTGTTGGCGTGGTGGCCGTGGGCACTTTGGGGAGTTCGAGCGGCTTGGCGTTCGGGTTGGTGGTGCGGCGCGAGCCATCGGCAGGCTGCACGGGGCGTGCGGCGGGCCGTGAGTTGGGGTTCGTGGTCTTCGGCGGTGTGGAAGACTTGGGCGTGGACTTCTTCTTTTTGGCGGGAGCCGGTGCCGGAGGGGCGGCCGGCTTCGGTGTCTCAGGCTCGGTGGGCTTGGCCTTCTCCTCGTCGGGCTTCTTGCGCTTCAAGAAATCGAGAATGGCAAAACGCGGCGTGGTGGACGGGAAAAAGTGGTTCCAAAGCTCCATCACAGGCTGCACGTGGAAATGCACCACGGCGAGCGGCGAGGGCAGCAAGTCGATCCATGAGGCTTGTTCCTCGTCTTTGGGCTTTTCGCTGTCCTTGGCATCCTTCTCGGTCTTCTCGGGCTCTTCGGAGGCCTTTTTGCCGCGGAACCAGTTCAGGGGGTTGAGGCCGGAAGGCTTCGCGGGAGCTTTTTCTTTGGCTTCTTCCTTCGGCTCGTCTTTGGCGGGCTTTTTGGACTCTTTCTCGGCGGCGGCTTTCTTGTCTGCTTCAGCTTTCTTCTCGGCGGCAGCTTTCTTTTCGGCATCGGCCTTTGCTTGGGCTTCTTTTTCAGCGAGGGCCTTGGCTTTGGCATCTGCCTCGGCTTTTGCTTTCGCAGCGGCTTCGTCGGCCATTTGCTCGGCGTCGGTGTTGGCGGGTTCTTCGGCAGGCTTTTCGGCTTCGGGCTTCTTCGACGAACGCAGACGGGAGAAGAAACCGGGCTTCGGCTCTTCCTTGGGTTTCTCTTCAGCGACTTTTTCGCCTTCAGCGGGCTTCATGGCCTCTTCAGCGCCGGCCTTGGCTTTGGCATCTGCCTCGGCTTTCGCTTTCGCAGCGGCTTCTTTTTCAGCCTCTTCCTTGGCTTTGGTCTCTGCGGCGAGCTTTGCCTTTTCGGCACGAGCGGCCTCATCGACGGCTTTTTGGCGGGATTCGGCCGCGGGGTCCTTCTTGAGGCCAAAGACACGATTGAAGAACCCGGGCTTGCTGTCCTCTTCGGGACCGGTTTCGGTCTTTTCTTCCTTTGGCGGCATGTCTGCCGAGGTCACTTCGGCACTGGCTTTCTCTTCCTTTGGCTTGTCGGTCTTGTCTTCTTTGGGCTCGTCTTCCGTGTCGCCCTCCTTCTTGCTGCCCATGAGGCCGAAAGTGACGTAGCGCAGCCATGGACTGCCGGCCTTTTTGCTGACGGAGGCATCGGCGGTATCGGTTTCTTCTTCGGCTTCTTTGGTTTCCGCGGTGGTGGGAGGCTTGGCGCTGTCTTTGGGCTTGGATGAGGATGTTTTCTCCGGGACGCGGACGGAGCCAGTGGCTTCCGCGATGTCATCGGGATGCGGTTTTTTGGCGGTGACTGCCGGTGCGCTGAAGAGGGTGGCTGGCTGGACGAAGGGGCGCTTCTTGAGGTCTTTCGGCACGTCCTCAGGCTTGGCGGGGTAGCTGATGGTGATGGCTTTTTCGAGCACGGCGAGGCTTTCATCGGCCGTGAGGGGATCGGAGAGGCTGCGCTTGGCGAGTGTGGCCATTTGCAGCGCCCACCATTTGTTCAGACTGGAGGCTGAGGCGGCGAAACCGGGATACGAACTGGTGAGCAGATCGCGCTCGGAGGCGGAGGAGCCGTTGAGCGAGTTGAGGAACTTGTTGAAGCGGCGGCCGCCATCCGGTTGATCGACGAGGGCCATTACGAGGGCGCCGCAGGAGGTCTCGTAAATGCCGCGCGAGAGGCTGTCCATCTGCGTGGGCGAGACGGCGATGATCTCCTCGATGCCGTAGATTTTGCCGCTTTGGAAAATGGCGGCGAACATCGTGGGCGGACGTGCGGCAGCGCGGAAGTCCATGGCCTGCAGCACGCCGGTGAAGACCCAGTCGGGAAGGAGCAGGCGGTTTTGCGGCTGGGTGATCTTGGTTTGGCCGCGCAGGATGCGCTCGGCGAGCAGGAGGCGCACGGTTTCCTGGCGGATCAGGGTGAGCGTGAGGGCAGGGGCCTCGTGGATGTCGAGCTGAAGGTGGAAGCCACCGCCCTCGACTTCGGTGATGCCGACGGTGACGGGCGGTGTGCCGGCGTTGATGGCCCTGGCGGCCTCCTCGCCGCGGGTGAGGCGCACATTGATCGGAATCACGTGCGGCTCGGCATCGTGCAGGACATCACGCAGTTCTTTGGCCACCTGGTCGAGATGCGAGGACATGCGGCTGCGCAGCTCAAAGTCGGGATTGCTGACGCGGAACTGGCCGCTGCTGCTGGTGGAGGTGGTGACGGGCAGTTTGTCCGAGGGCAGGGGGATGCGCGGGGCCTCCTTGCCTTCCATGCGCGGCTTCGTGGCAGCATCGAGCGCCTGCTCCTTGCTCATGCTGCCGATGGGCGGCGGAGTGGGAAGAGGCTGGGCGGGAGGCGGCGTGGCTTTCGTGTCGGATTCGGGACCGCGAATGACAGGCGGGAGCTGAGGTGGGGCGGGGCGCGTCGAGGGCGGTGGCTGCAAGATGGCCGGAGGCGAGCCAACGGGCACGGAGGGACGCGCACGGATGTCCGGGATGGTCGGAATGTTTTCCGGCTTGACGGGCTTGAGGACCTTGGGAGCGGACGGGATTATCGGTGCCTGCACGGCAGCGGCAGCCTCGGCAGCTCTTTCTTTGCTGAGTTGGGGTGGCGGAGGTGCGGTGGGCACCGGATTCTGCGCGTGAACGGACGCGATGCTGGAAAGCATCGCGCAGGCCAGATGGCGGAGGGTGGTGGGGCGCGGAATCATGTGGAGGTGAAACGGGAATCGAGCACGAGCTTGTCTTTCGCCACGGTGATCTGGGTCATTTGAAACAGGGCGCGGACCTCCGGATCGAGTGCCTCGCCCACGACGCGGAGGGCGGGCTCCAGCGGGCGCATCATGCCACGCGGGAGTTTCAGGTGACCGAGGGCACCGCCGAGCATCTCGACGTGAAAGTGCTCGCCCACACGCTGGATGACCAGATCCACGCTGGCGGTGCGGCGGTGGCCGAGGATGTCCCACACGATGATGACGTGCGCTTTGCCGGGCTCGAGGTCCACCCGCGCATCGGTGAGGCGCATCCAGCCGTCCAGCTTGCTGCCGAGCCTGCCGGGCAGGGTGGCGGAGAGGTAACGATTCAGCTCCGGCTCACGGATCTCGATGAGTGAGGCGCGTTTGATCGAGGCCTGCCGCAAATCGTCGAGCAGGTCCGGGTCCTTGCCCTTCTGCACCGGTGGCGCTGCCGCGGGCAGGTCCTCCGGGCGGTGAGCCACCCATGCAGCACCTCCGAGGGCGCTGAGGAGCAGCAGCCGCAGAGTTTGGAGGAGGATGCGTTTCACAGCGGCGCGGGTGCAGGGCAGGGAAAGGGTGCGGGCGGCGATCAGGCCGCCGATGCTGGAGCCGCCGGAGCGGATGAAGATGAGGACGACGAGCCCGATGACGAGCTGCTGGAGGATGAAGAGCTTTGCGCATCCTGCTTCGCGGCCGCTTTGTAGGAATCACTGCGGTAGTCGGTGATGTAGAAGCCGGTTCCTTTGAAGATGAAGCCGGCTCCGACGCCGATTTTGCGTTTCACCGGACCGGCGCAGGCCTCGACGGGGCAGTCGGTGAGGTGCGGGTCCTTCATGGATTGCTTGGCCTCGAATTGATGGCCACAGGTCTGGCATTCGTAGTCGTAGGTTGGCATGGGGAGAAGAGGGTGTTTTGGGAGGTTTTCCGGCGAAAGCCGGGTGCGCAGTATGCTGCGCGGGCCATCCGGCTGCAAAAGGATTTTCCCCCTTCGGCGGCCTTGGGCGCGGTCCGGGCATGCTCGGGCGCAAAGTCCGGCCCCGAGCCGCGTTTGACTGGCATGCATCCCGTCGAGCATCAGATCCAGCAGACACGCCGCGAGTTCTTCAACACGACCGCCAGCGGCTTGGGGGCTCTCGCTTTGGGCTCGCTGCTCACGCAGGAAGGCCTGCTCAGTGCTGAAACCGTCGCCGATCCGCTGCAGCCAAAGACACCGCATTTTCCCGCGAAGGCCAAGAACTGCATCTTCATCTTCTTCGAGGGCGGCCCCAGCCAGATGGATCTCTTTGACCCGAAACCGAAGCTCAACGAACTAAACGGTCAGAGCCTGCCGGACAGCATGACGAAGAACGTGCGCTTCGCCTTCATCCGCAAAGAGACCGCGAAGCTCATGGGCAGCCCACGGAAGTTCGCGAAGCACGGCCAATGCGGCATGGATTTCAGCGATCTGCTGCCGCACATGGCCAAACAGGCCGATGACTGGCTCATGATCCGCAGCCTGCACACGGATCAATTCAACCACCATCCCGGCCAGCTCGTGCTGCATTGCGGTCGGGCACAGTTCGGCCTGCCGACGGTCGGCTCGTGGCTCAATTACGGCCTCGGCAGCATGTCGCGGAATTTGCCCGGCTACGTCGTGCTCAACAGCGGCCGCGGCACCAGCGGCGGAGCCTCGCTGTGGCAAAGCGGCTTCCTGCCGAGCACTTACGCTGGCGTGCTCTTTCGAAATCAAGGTGAACCCGTTTTGAACCTGAAGAACCCGCCAGGCATTCCGATGAATCTCCAGCGCAAAGGTCTCGACACGCTGATGGAGCTCAATCAGAGCCGCTACGATCAAATCCGCGATCCGGAGATCGCCAGCCGCATCGCCGCGTATGAACTGGCGTTTCGCATGCAGTCCTCCGCGCCGGAGCTGATCGACCTGAAGGGCGAGGACGCCAAGACACTCGAAATGTATGGCGTGGATCGTCCTGATCCGCCGATCAAAGCCTCACGCGGCGGTGGTCCCGGCCAATACAAATCCTTCGCCACGAACTGCCTTCTCGCACGTCGGCTGGTTGAGCGTGGCGTGCGCTTTGTCAGCATCATGCACGCGAGCTGGGATCATCACAGCAACCTCAACGACGAGCTCAGCTACAACGCCGGCATGGCCGACCAGCCCATCGCCGCCCTCATCAAGGACCTCAAACAACGCGGCATGCTGGATGACACGATGATCGTGTGGGGCAGTGAGTTCGGCCGCACACCGCTCGGTGAGAATCGCGGTGGCAATCCGAACGCGACGGGCCGCGACCACCATCCGTTTGCCTTCACCATGCTGGCCGCGGGCGGTGGAATCAAAGGAGGTCAAATCTACGGCGAGACCGATGAGATCGGCTGGAGCATCACGAAGGACCCCGTCGACCTGCACGACTTCCACGCCACGATGCTGCACCAGTTCGGTTTCGACCACCTGCGCCTCACACATCGCTTCCAGGGCCGCGATTTCCGGCTCACAGACGTGGCGGGGAAGGTCATTAAGCCGTGGATCGCCTGACGCGGCGGCGGATTGACCCTTGAACTTTCCCGGTGAGCCGGTATCTCCCGGCCGCTATGAAGCAAATCCTCCGTTCCCTCCTCCTGATCTGCATCGCGGCCTCGGTTTCGAGCTGCGTCACCGCCAAAAAGAAAGGCAATTACTCCACCTCCTTCGTTCCAACCGCCAAGCCGGTGAAAAACCCCTCCGCGGTGAAGGTGAAGCTCAGCACGGGTGCCCAGCGTGTGTATGTGATGGAAGGCAATGAGGTCCTCCTCGCCACGCCCTGCTCCGTCGGCACCGCCAGCACGCCCACGCCGCACGGCACCTTCACCATTTATAGCAAAGTGGCCAACCGCCGCCGTGTCAGCAGCCCCGGCGCCGGCTACCCGATGACCTTCTGGATGGAGTTCAAGAGCGCCTACGGCATGCACTGGGGCTTTGTGAAGCCTTATCCCTGCACTCACGGCTGCGTGCGCCTGCCCATCGCCTCCGCGCAGAAGATCTTCAGCATGGTGAAAACCGGCACGCCGCTCATCATCGCCCCCTCGCATCCCGAGGACGCCACCATCGGCAAGACGCTGCCGGTGCTCGATGACAGCACGCTGCCTGACCCGCCCGAGAGCTACATGCTCAGCCCGAAGGTCTTTGAGGACGCTGCCCGCGGCAAGCTCTACACCTTCTAATTCCACCAATCATCGCAGGGCGGCCCTCACATGGCCGCCCTGTCGTTTTTAAAGCCCGCTTTTTTGCCCGCCATGTCCGCACCTGCCCCCGCCGCCCGCCGCGTGAACGTCCGCACCCCGGAGGTCATGGAGCGTGTGCAGGCTCAGGTAGAGACGCATTACCGCAGCCAGATCGTCGAGCAGATCCGTGCCCGTGGCTCCGAGATCACCGTGGGCAATACCACCATCCGCCTCGCCCGCGATTTCGGCTTCTGCTACGGCGTCGAGCGTGCCATTGACCTCGCCTACGCGGCGCGGAAGGTCTTTGCGGACAAACGCGTCTTCCTGCTCGGCGAGATCATCCACAACCAAGAGGTGAACCGCCAGCTCACGGAGATGGGAATCGTGAGCATCCCGGTCGGGAAGCATGAAGAAGAAGTTTCAAAGCTCACGAACGAAGACGTCGTCATCGTGCCGGCCTTTGGAGCGGAGACGAATCTCATGAAACTCATCTCCAGCCGCGGCTGCATGATTGTCGATACCACCTGCGGCGATGTGATGAGCGTGTGGAAACGCGTTCGCCAGTATGCAAAGACCAGTTTCACCTCGATCATTCATGGCAAAGCCACGCATGAGGAGACTCGCGCCACTTCCTCGCGTGCTCTCGGCGACGATGGCACCGGCCACTTCCTCGTTGTGCTCACGCTGGCGGATGTCGATTATGTTTGCGACTACATCCGCAAAGGCGGTGACAAGGAAGCATTCCTGAAGCGCTTCCCGAAGGAATCCCATTCGGTGGGCTTTGATCCGGATCAGCACCTCATTCGCGTTGGTGTGGCCAACCAGACCACGATGCTCAAATCGGAAACTGAAGAGATTCAGCGCCGCCTCAAGCAGGCCGTGCTCGATCGCGATGGCCCCGATGCTGAAAAACAGAACTTCCAAGTCTTTGACACCATCTGCGGTGCCACGCAGGAGCGTCAGGATTCGCTCTTTGGCCTGCTGAAGCATCCGCTCGATGTGCTCCTTGTCGTCGGTGGCTACAACAGCTCGAACACCACGCATCTCGTCGAGATCGGCGAGCAGCAGCTTCCGACCTTCTTCATCCGCACGGCGGACTGTTTGAAGTCGCTCGAGCAGATCGTGCACTTCGATCTTCACCTCAAAGCGGAGAAGGAAAGCTACTCCACCAAGCTCGCGGGCGATGGTCCGGTCACTCTCGGTATCACCGCGGGGGCTTCCTGCCCGAACAACCTGATCGAGGACACCGTCCTGCGTGTCTTCCAGCTTCGCGGCATTGACGAGGCTGCCGTGCGTGCCGCGCTCGCCTGAGCCGGTGATTGCACGCCGCGGCGGGCGACGTAGCTTCGCCGCATGAAAAAGCTCCTGCTTGGTATCGCCCTGCTCGCTTCCACCGCCTTCTGCGGCACGATGGACAAGGAGGTGGCGCATCTCACCATCACGCAGTCGGAGATCGAGAACGCCAGCCGCTGGGATGAGATCCGCCGCTGGACCGGCGAGGCCGCCACGCGAGGCGCGAAGACGCTGATTCTCGAAATCAATGTCACCCAAGGCACTGCGCAGACCACGCTGCCGCTCGCCGAGGAAATCGCGAGACTGAAGCTGCACACGATCGCCTACGTGAATACCTCCGCCGTGGCTGGCGGCGCCTTGATGGCACTCGCTTGCGATGAAATCTGGATGGCTCCCGGTTCACGCATCGGCGCGGCACCGCCCATCGTGCCGGATGGTGAGGATTTGTCCCAAAAAGTGCAGGATACGAAGCTCGCGGAATCGCTCGCCGTGCTGAAAGCAGGCGCCCGCAGCCTCGCGAAGCTCAAAGGCCACAAGCCGGAGATCGCCGAGGCCTTCGTGGATCGTGAAAAGGGCCTCGAACCGCACGCGGCGAAGGGCGAGTTGCTGTTGCTCGATGCGGACACGGCTGTGCCGCTGCTCGCCAAAGGCATCGCTCCGGACCTGAAGGCCATCGCGAAGGACTCGAAGCTTGTCACGCTCAACGCGGCCTGGTTTGAGCAAAAGCCCGCCGAAGCTCCGAAAGCTGTCGCAGAGGTCAAAACGGAGAAAAAGAGCTCCAAAGGCCCTTACACCGGGAAAGTCGTCGTCATCACCGTGGGCGAGGAAGACCTCATCATCCCGGCGCGGTTCGAATTCATGAAGCGTACGCTGCGCCTCTGCGATGAGCAAGGTGCCGAAGCCGTGCTTTTCGATCTCGACACACCCGGCGGCATGGCCTGGGAAACGACGACGCTGATGATGCAGGACCTTCAAAAGCTCGCCATCAAGTCACTCGCCTATGTGAACACCCGCGCGATCTCCGCCGGTGCCCTCACCGCGATGGCGACGGATGCGATTTACATGGCACCAGCCAGCAGCATCGGTGCCGCGACGCCCGTCACCGGCAGCGGCGAGTCGATGGGCGAGGCCGAGCGTGCGAAATACAACTCCGCCTTCCTCGGCATGGCCCGCGCCGCCGTCCGTGCCAAAGGCCACGATGTTCGCATCCTCGAAGGCATGATCGACAAGGATGCCGGCCTCGTGATCAACGGCCGCGTCATCGTTCCGAAGGGCCAGATCGTCACGCTCGATGCCGATCAGGCTACGATGCTCGTCGATGGGAAGCCCTTGCTGGCCAAATCCATCGTGAAGACTATCGACGACATCAAGAAGAGCGAGTTGCTGAAAGGCGAGACGCTTGTCGCCGAGCCAACGATGTTTGAATGGATTGCCATCTGGGTGACGCAATTCGCGTGGCTGCTCATCCTCGTCGGTCTCGCCTCGGGTTATTTGGAGATGCAGACGCCCGGCTTCGGTCTCGCGGGCTTCGTGGCCTTGATCGCCTTCTCGATTTTCTTCTTTGGGCACTACGTCGCAGGCAGTCTGGTCGGCCACGAGACCATGATCATGACGCTGATTTTCATCGTCGGCATCGTCTTGATCGGCGTCGAACTGCTCGCCGCGCCGGGAACGATTCTGCCGGGTCTCGTTGGCTTCCTCTGCGTGATGGTGGCGCTTGTTTACACCATGAGCGGCTGGGAAATCGCCCCCGCGATGCCTGCTGATGGCGCCACGACACCGGTGGAGAGCAGCGGCTTCAATCTCGCGCAGTATGCTGTGGGCTTGCGGAACTTCGCCCTCGGTGTCACCGGCGCAGGCATCCTCATCACGCTCATGATTTTGTGGCTGCCGGAGCTTCGTCCCTTCCGCGCTCTCGTCCTCGAAACCGCCGCCGGAGGCAGCGCCGCCGACACCCCGTCGCAGCGCGACGCCGCAAAAGCGCATGTCGGCGAAACCGGCATCACCCGCAGTGCCTTGCGCCCCTACGGCAGCGTCGAGATCGGCGGCAAAATCATCGAAGCCGTCGCCGATGCGAACGCCTACCTGGAACCCGGTCGTGCCGTGCGTGTCCGCGAAGCCAGTGGTGGTCGCATCGTGGTGGAGGCAGTGTGAGCGCAGGATCGGACACAAGTTTCGCACGATGACACACAGGGGCGGACCGTATAAAGCCGCATGAAAGACACGAAACTTGGCTATTCCCGTCGTGACATGCTCGCCCGTGCGGGCGGTGGTTTTGGCATGCTGGCCTTCGCTTCGATGCTGGAGGCGGCAAAGAATCCTTTCGCGCCGAAAGTGCCGATGCAGGTCGGTGGCAAGGCGAAGTCGATCATCTGGATTTTTACCAACGGTGGTCCTTCTCAGGTCGATACATGGGACTACAAGCCGGAGCTCGCGAAGCGCGATGGACAGACGCTCGAAGGCTTTGATCCGAAAACGGGCTTCTTTCCCGGTTCCGTGGGCGGTTTGATGAAATCGCCCTTCGGCTTCAAGCAATACGGCGTGAGCGGGACGTGGTGCAGCGACCTGTTTCCCAAAACAGCGATGCATGTCGATAAGATGTGCTTCATTCACAGTTGCTGGACGGGCTCAAATAACCATTCGCCCGCCCTTTTCATGATGAACACGGGCACCACCCGCATGGGCTATCCATGCGTGGGCTCGTGGGTGAACTACGGCCTCGGCAGCGAGAGCGATTCGCTGCCCAGCTTTGTCGTCATGAGTGATCCGATGAATCGCGGTCTGCCGAAAGGCAGCGCAGCGAACTGGGGCGCGGGTTTCCTCCCGAGTGTGTATCAAGGCACCTGGCTGAAGCCGAGCGGTGCTCCGATTGACAACCTCACGGTGCCAGCCTCGCTCACGCCACAACGTCAACGAGCACAACTCGATCTCATGGCGAGGCTGAATCGGCAATCGCTCACCGGATCAGCCATCGAGAGCGAACTCAACGCTCGCATCGAGAGCTTTGAGCTGGCTTACCGCATGCAAACCGCCGCGCCGGAGGCTTTTGCGCTCAAGGACGAGCC
The DNA here is from genome assembly GCA_016795465.1 of Verrucomicrobiaceae bacterium. Lineage (GTDB taxonomy): Bacteria > Verrucomicrobiota > Verrucomicrobiia > Verrucomicrobiales > Verrucomicrobiaceae > Prosthecobacter. The sequence continues at coordinate 33,446 of JAEUHK010000113.1, forward strand.
GGAGCACATCCAAAAGCTTTACGGCGTGAATGAGAAACACTGCGGTCACTTTGCGAAGCAGTGCCTCACGGCGCGACGCATGGTCGAGCGGGGCGTTCGCTTCATCCAGATTTACAGTGGCGGCATGGAAAACCAGCAGAGCTGGGATGGCCACAAGGACATCCTCGGCAATCACAGCGGCTTCGCGGCGGAAAGCGACCAACCTGTGGCCGCGCTCATCAGCGATCTGGAGCAGCGCGGACTGCTCGATCAAACGCTGATCATCTGGGGCGGCGAGTTTGGTCGTCTGCCCATCGCTCAAAAAGGTGCGCAGCCGGGTCGCGATCACAATCCACATGCCTTCACCGTGTGGATGTGCGGCGGTGGGGTGAAAGGCGGCTATCACCACGGTGAAACCGACGAGATCGGCTTCAAGGCGGTGATCGACAAAGTGAGCGTACACGATCTGCATGCCACGATACTGGCGGCCGCGGGGCTCGATCATGAACGCCTCACCTTCAAATTCCAAGGTCTCGACCAGCGCCTCACGGGCGTGGAGAACCCGAAGGTGGTGAAGCAGGTCTTTGCATGATGGTCGTCGTTTGGGCCAAAAAAACGCCGCCTGGAGACAGGCGGCGTTTGTGGGAAGCTGATGCTTCAGGACGATCAGGCCGTGGGAACGGTCGAGATGGTCTTGAGGATACGGCTGGCGATCTGGTAAGGATTGCCCTGGGAGTTCGGACGACGGTCTTCCAGGTAGCCTTTCCAGCCATTGTTCTTGAAGCTGTGCGGCACGCGAATGGACGCGCCACGGTCGGCGATGCCCCAGGAGAACTTGTCGATGCTCTGGGTCTCGTGCAGGCCAGTGAGGCGCATGTGATTGTCCGGACCATAGACGGCGATGTGCTCTTCCTTGTATTTGTCGAAGGCGGCCATGAGGGCGAGGAAGTATTTCTCACCGCCGGTCTCACGCATGAACTTCGTGGAGAAGTTGGCGTGCATGCCGGAGCCATTCCAGTCGGTCGCGCCGAGGGGTTTGCAGTGGTATTCGACGTCCACGGCATACTTTTCGCAGAGACGGTTCAGGATGTAACGGGCCACCCAGACTTGGTCGGCGCAGGTCTTGGAGCCTTTGCCGAAGATCTGGAATTCCCACTGACCCTTGGCCACTTCGGCGTTGATGCCTTCGTGGTTGATGCCGGCCGCAAGGCAGATGTCGAGGTGCTCCTCAACGATCTGACGGGCGATGTCGCCGACGTTCTTGTAGCCGACGCCGGTGTAGTAGGGGCCCTGCGGGGCAGGATAGCCGTTCTCGGGGAAGCCGAGGGGGCGGCCGTCCTGGTAAAGGAAGTATTCCTGCTCAAAGCCGAACCAAGCGTCCGGATCGTCGAGGATGGTGGCACGGTCGTTCGAGGCGTGAGGAGTGCCATCGGCGTTGTAAACTTCACACATGACGAGCACGCCGTTGATGCGAGTGCTGTCCGGGAACACGGCCACAGGCTTCAGCACGCAATCAGAGGAACCGCCGGGGGCCTGCTGGGTGGAGGAGCCGTCAAAGCCCCAGTTGGGAAGCTGCTCAAGCTTCGGGAAGCTGTCGAAGTCCTTGAGCTGGGTCTTGCTACGAAGGTTGCGGACGGGCTCGTAACCGTCCAACCAGATGTATTCGAGTTTGTATTTGGCCATGGTTGAGTTTGGGATGATGAATGCTTCGCGGCGGGGTGAATTTCACCCTTTCAGCTTAGGCGGTAGCTCATCTGAGCATGCCGCGTGCCAGATGCGAGATGAATTTTGCGAGACTTGTTTTGGAAGTCCGAAACGCAAGGCGGTGGCAGGCTGAAAAGGTGGAAAATCCGGCCTGCCCGCCGCGATTTCTTGCCAGCCGACGCCCGCTGCCCTTTTCTCACCTCTCTCCAGCCATGAAATCCTCCTTTTTGCAGTTTACGAAGACAGGAAACCCTGCCGAGGTGCTCGAACTGGCGGAGCGGGACATCCCCTCGCCGACGGGGCATGAGGTCCGTGTGAGCATGCGCTATGCGCCGGTGAACCCGGCGGACCTGAATTTCATGGAGGGCACTTACGGCCGTGCTGCCACGCCACCCTGTATTCCGGGGCACGAAGGCTGTGGCGAGGTCGAGGCGGTGGGGCCGGAGGTGCAATCGCTGCAAAAAGGAGACGTGGTCATCCCGCTGCTCGGCACCGGCTGCTGGGCTCAGCATGTGACCGCACCCGAGCATGCCTTTGCCAAGGTGCCTGAGCGTATCGACCCAGTGCAAGCGAGCATGCTACGGGTGAATCCCGTGACGGCCTGGGTCATGCTGAAGGAGTTTGCCGAGCTCGAGCCCGGCTCGTGGGTGGTGCAAAACGCTGCGAACTCCGGCGTGGGCCGCGCTTGGATCCAAATCGCCCGCAAGCTCGGTTTTCGCACGCTGAACTTCGTGCGCCGCGAGGAGCTGTTTGTCGAGCTGAAGGGGCTCGGAGCGGACGAGGTGGTGCTCGATACCGATGAGGGTGTGGCTCAAGCGAAGGCCATCCTCGGCAAGGAGCCGGTGAAACTGGCCGCGAATGCCGTCGGCGGTGACAGTGCGATCCGGTTGATGGATTTGCTGTCCAGCGAAGGCACGATGGTGACCTACGGTGCGATGAGCCGAAGGAGCCTGAAGGTGCCAAACAAGTTCCTCATCTTCAAAAACCTCAACCTCCGCGGCCTGTGGGTGACGAAGTGGTTCGAAAAGGCCACGCGTGAGGAGCTTTACGATGTGCTGGAGCCGCTCACCGAGATGATCCTCGCGAACGAGCTGGTGACGGCCATCGATGAGATTGTGCCTTTCCGCGAGCACGCCCTTGCGATCAAGCGGGCGCAGGAGAGCAGCCGCGGAGGCAAGGTGATCCTCGATTTCGCGTGAGCAGCGCGGCTCAGTAGATCATCGCGTTGTCAGGCGCAGTGGTTTCCTCGACTTTGCTGACTTCGATGAGCGGGACGGTTTGATCGCCTTCCTTCTTGTAGCTGACTCTGCCGGTGACCTTCACCCAGGTCATGTCTTTGAAGTCAGGAGCCTTCTTGCCGAAGTCGATCGGCACGGAGAAGGGGCGTGCATCAGCGGCGCAGCACTGCACGAGCATGCGGAAGATGCGCATGCGATGGCCGTCGGCGTTGTTGACCTTCTCCGGCAGCACTTGCGCGGTCGTTTCGATCATCTGACCGGTGAGCACCTTCTGCACTTCGAGGTCTCCGCCGGTGTAGTAGATCTCGGGCACTTCGAGCAGGAAATGGCCTTCCTTGTTTTGCGGCACTTGGGCCTTCAAATCGTCCAAACTGAAGGTGCCGTAGCTTTTGGCCTCCTGCGGTGGTTTGGGGGCGTTGGCAGCATTTGGAGGCTCGCCGGGCTTGCTGGGAGGCGGTGGTGCACCGGGGATGGGCGGCGCTTTCGAATCAGTGGAAGGTGCGGCAGCCACGGTGGCCGGCGGAAGGTCCATCGGCGTTACTTTGGGCTCGGCACGCTTCGGTGTGGCAGGAGCGGTGGACTTGTTTTTCAGCGAGAACTGGTCGGCGCGGGAGGTGTCGGCGTAGTTCGGATTGTAGAGGCCTTTGTTCATTACCGCGTTCGGGCTGTAACGGTCCGGCGTGAGTGTCGCGGCGAGCGTGAGAGGCACGATGAGGATGAAAAGCGCCACAAGACGGCCGCCCCAGCCGCTTTCTTCGAGGATGCCGTGCGCATGACCGTGGTCGCCATGGTCGTGCGAGTGATCGTGACCGCAGCAGCCGTGCTCGTGTTTGTGCTCATGACCATGATCGTGACCGCACTTCGAGTGATCGTGGTCATGGTGATGATGATCGTGACCGCAGCAGCCTTCTTTGTGGGCGTGATCGTGCTTGTGCTCGTGACCGTGGTCATGACCGCAGCAGCCGTCGTGGTTGTGAGCATGATCGTGGTCGTCGTGCGAGTGATCGTGACCTTCGCAGCCGATGTCCTCGGCATTCATCGTGAGCAGATTGAACAAAGCGAGCACCGCGAGGCCGATGCCGGCGGCCACCACCATCGGGCGGAAGATGCCGTCCGGCGGCAGGTAGGCCGTGATGCGGCCGGAGACGTGGAAGAAGAGCATCACACCGCCCCAGACGAGGAGCGTGGCGACGCTGAGGAGGTGGATGAGAGTGCGTGTGCCTGACATGGCGGTGAGGGGTGAAAGGGGTTATTTGACGGCCAGTTTCGAAATGAGATCGATCCACGGCACGGCGAGCACGCCGATGAGCACGAAGAGGCCGATGAGGAAGCCGAGGACGACCTTTCGCTTGAAGACGCCGGAGTACATGAAGAGCAGCTTGATGTCCATCATCGGGCCGAAGACGAGGAAGGCGAGCTTGGCGGCCATGCTGAAGGAGGCCATCGGCGCGGCGATGAAGGCATCCGAGGTCGAGCAGAGGCTCAGCACCATCGCCAGGCCCATGATGGACGGCAGGGCCAGCACGTCGCTCTTCGCAATGGTGTCGAGGATGGCCTGATCGACGCGGGTGTTGAAGATGGAGGTGATGACCACGCCGATGGCGAAATACATGCCGGTGTCCAAAAAGTCCCGCATGGCCGTGCGCATGGCGTGCACGAGCTTGCCATTGAAGGAGGCTTTCGGGGCCGCGTGATCTGTTTCAGCCGCTGCGGTGCCCGCGGACTCGATTTGCGCGGTGATCTTCTCACGCAGGATTTGCGACGGTTTGAGGCGGATGAAGATCAAACCGACAATCACGGCCACCACATAGCCGAGCGAGAGACGGGCGATGGTCATCGTGGCATTGCCAGGCGTGTCCCAGGACCACGTTTGGAACTCTTTGAAGGCCGTGAGCGTGCTGACCGCCACGATGGGGTTCACAATCGGGGCCGAAAGCATGTAGGTGACGGCGCAGGACACCGGCAGGCCTTTCTGCACGAGGCGGCGGATCACCGGCACGATGGCGCATTCGCACACCGGGAACACGAGGCCGAGAAAACCGGCCAGGAAGGTGGAGATCACGCGGCTCTTTGGCAGCACTCGCTCCAGCAAGCGTGCCGGCAGGAAGGCGTCAATGAACCCGGAAAGCAATGTGCCGAGCAGGATGTAGGGTGCCCCCTCGAAAACGATGCTGAGGAAGGCGACAAAGATGTCACCCGTGGGGCTGGGGGCAGGGAGGGCGGCGAGGGGCATGTGACGTGCGTGTTTAAACGACGCACGCGGGGCGCTTCAAGCGGGAAACCTGCGTTGATTTTGGGCTTCGCGTTCAGGCAGCCGCCTCGCGGAGGATGCTTTCGAAGTCTTCGGCCATCTTCGTGGCACTGAAACGGGCGCGGACATTCGCGATGCCGTTTTTGATGAGCTGATCGCAGCGTTCACCATCGAGCAGAAGGCTTTCGAGGGCGTCCGCGAGGGATTCGACGTTGTCGGGTTCGCAGAGGATGCCGCCGCCGGTGGCTTCGATGAGCTCGGGGAAGGCCCCGTGGCGAGGCTCGACGACTGGCACGCCGCTGGCGATGGCTTCGATGACATACAGGCCAAAGGCTTCGCCGTAGGTGGCGGGGACACTGAAGACGGTGAGGTCGCGGAAGAAGTGGACCTTTTCTTTGAAGTCGAGGTTCGGTCGCCATTCGACGCGGGCCTCGCAACCAGCGGCTTTGAGCTTCGCCTTCTGCTCGGCGATGTACTTGTCATCCACCGGTGTGGCCGCACCGCCGATGAGGAGCTTCAGGCGGGGCACGCTGCCGCGTTTCACGAGGGCGATGTAGGCGTCGATCAGCGTGGTGAGGCCCTTGCCATGGATCATGCGGGCGAAATAGCCGATGGTGGGCCAGTTCGGATCAGGCGAGGCCGTGGTGAAGCTGGTGGCGTCGATGCCGTTGAAGAGCACTTTGATCTGTCCCTCGGCCGCGTCGAGTCGCTGGCGCATGTGGCGGGCATAAAACTCGCTCGGCGAGATGAAGCGGCGCACGCTGCGGGCATTGCGCTGCATGGCTTCCCAGCACTGCTCGCGATACGGATCAGGCAGCGTGTCGAGGAAGCTGTCCTCGCCTTGCAGAGAGCACACGACGGGGATTCCGAGCTCCTTTTCAATCGCGGGCGCAAGACCGGTGAGGAGGCTGTTCGAGAGCGAAACGACGTCAAACTTCCCTTCGCCGCGAATCCAGGTGAGAAGCTTCTTCCACTCGCCCCACTGGCGGCCTTCGGTGCCCAAAAGTGAGCCCAAAGTCATCTCGCCGAGCGATTTGGCGCTGGTCATGCCCATGCGCTTCGCCGCCTTGCGGAGGCGGTCGGGCTTGTTGAGCCAGTTGTGGATGAATTTCGGCAGCTTATGGAACCAGGTGAACTTCTGCTGCAAATACAACGAGATGCCGCCGATCTGCACCGGAAGCTCCTGTGCTCCAAATTCGCGGTCCGTGACCAGCGGCAGATACAGCGGCGCCATCAGCGCATCATGCCCGCGCACCCGCAACGCCTTGATCAAGGCGTGATCCCTCAAACACGATCCACAATGGAAGGTGCCAGTGCCGGGGGTGAGGTGGAGGAGGCGCATGAGGGGGAGCGGTTTTATTCTTTCGGGTGATCGCTCCTACCTTCGATTCGAGGCAAGGTTTTTGGCAGCTAATCTAGCGAGGCTGTCTGCCAGCGTTTGCAGGTCTTGCCGCCTTAGCGCGGGATTCCTCTCGTAATCCCCTACGTTTCTTCGCGGGATCATTTCTGGATGGGATGACAGAAACTTCATGCTGTCGATATCTTTTCTCCACAAGACGCGCCCGTCGACATGTTTCATTTCAATGGTTATCCAACCTGATGGCATAGCCCTGCTCTCCTCGAAGATGGACAAAGGTGATCCAGCTTTGCCTTCGACGAATCCCCATTGGAACACATCAATGCTAATGTTGCCCTGAGCTTGGCTTTGGTTGGTCATCGAGATCAATCCTGATTCTTTGATGCGCCGCTCGAAACATCGTTTGAGTTCTGCAGCGAAGAATGTCCGTAGAGGTTCATCGGTTACATAGCCGCGATCATTTTGGCCGTGCCCGCCGATTGCTTGACCTGCGATGAATGCCGAGCCACCCGAAGGAGGTCCGATCACGCCTAAGGCAGCCCCTGTCAGAATCGCCCCCAGCATCTGTTTTCCAAACTGTCCCTCATGGCTTGCTTCTGGATACATCATTTTGGAAGGAACCGTGACGCTCCCTACACACGCTGTCGTGATCACACCATGTTCAAATCTCTTGGGAACCCCGCATGAACTGCATAAGCACAATAAAGCCGAGAAGACGCAAAAACTTATCTGTTGTGCGCTCATGGTGTTCAAGGAGGCCAAACCGTAAATTGGTCAAGTATCCGCCAAACCCCGCGCCATGACGACTTTGCCGGTGCGGACGGTTTCGACGATGTCGAACTTGCTGAGGAGGCGGACGGCGGCGTCGAGTTTGTCGGTGTTGCCGGTGATCATGGCGATGAGGCTGTCATCTTGCAGATCGACAGTTTTGCCGGCGTAGTGCTCAATGATTTGCAGGATCTCGGTGCGGTCGGCGGCGCTGGCGGCGATCTTGATGAGGACCATTTCCTTGGCGACGGCGTCGCGGTCGGTGTGCTCGATGCAACTGATGACGTCGATGAGCTTGTTCACCTGCATGATGATCTGGTGAAGGCCCTCGGGATGGCCGCTGATGCCGATGGTCATGCGGCTGAAGCGCGGATCACGCGTCTGCGAGACGACGAGGGACTCGATGTTGAACCCGCGACGGCTGAAGACGGCGCAGATGCGGCCGAGGACGCCGGGCTGGTTGTTCACCATGACGCTGAGCGTGTGGATGTTGATGATGTC